>JBAXTE010000019.1:0-79235 GCA_037130365.1 Bacteroidota bacterium | reverse complement strand
TGGTTCGGTAGTTCAGTTGGTTAGAATACGTGCCTGTCACGCACGGGGTCGCGGGTTCGAGTCCCGTCCGGACCGCAAAAAGCTCTCAATTTGAGGGCTTTTTTTTATTTCATTACATCAAAACACTGATTCCAGTTTTTGTAACACGAAATTTCGCAAATCGAAGATTTGAAAAATTCGGCATCCGATGAAATGAAATAACGAGTTATTTAATGATTAATTTTGTATGTTTGTGGGAGAAAATAAAGCACGTTAAGAAAAGTAAATAGTATTCCGAACAAAACTTTAATCCATAAAAAAAGAGGAACTTTTTGAAGTTCCTCTTTTTTTATGATGCAACAATGACCATTATTTACACTCTTTACAGAATATCTTCTTCACTTCAAGATTCTCTAACACTTGGAATGAGAATTTCTTCATAACAGAACAGAATCTAGCTTTATCAGCTTCTAAACAACGTTTTGCCATAATTGAGAAGGATGGAGTAAGATAATATTCTTGACGATGACTTAAAAGCGAAAAATAGGTAAACATAAAGTCTGTAGTAATGTTTGTATTATCAATATAAGGATCCATTAAACGAATTGCATATTGATAATCGCCGTGATTGATAAAAATATCAGCCAACTTATACGAATTTTGCCAAGTAACTTTATCTAATCCCATTGCTATTTGTTTTATTCTTTCGTATGATTGCTCAGCAGCAGCAAGCATTGTTTGCGAAACTGACGAATCAGCAAATTCTAAAATTTTAAACTGAAGTTCTAAGTTTAAGTTATCAATATGTTTTTTGTCAATATTTTTTGAAGAGTACGCTTTATCAACATTCGCTTGAAGATCAGCCATTATTGTTTCGTTAGTTATTTCAGCATTCATAACATTACAAATCATTTTGTCAAAATAAGCATATTCATTCAAAGGATCCAATGCAGGAAGAGGAGCAACACCTTCGCACATTTCGTCGGTAATATCTCTGAAATAATTTTGGATAAAATAGTAATTAATCCAGAAGGGCAAATATCTTTTATCCTTTCCGGTAATTTTCATTTCTGAAGCTACCCTTGAATTGTATTTTCCTGCCTGAACTGCCTGAACAATATATTTTTGTACTGAAAAAGCATTCACAAAGTCACCCTTTTCAATAAGCTTATTAAACTTATTAATCACAAATGGTTGTTCGTATGAGCCAGAAATATCATAAGTGATATCCATTAATATAGATGCAAACCGATGCTTTGCTAAAATTGGTTCTAAATCTTTCAAGGTCTTCCCTTTTAATCTTGCTTTTACCTCTTCTTGAGATTGTGATGCCATATCACTGTATTTACTAGCAACAATATCTTTTTTAAACATTTCCCAACTATCCGAAGTAATAATTTTGTTCGTGATATTTGCAATTTGGCGACGTTTTATTGCATTTAAAATACTTTCAGCACGTTTCTTTTGAAGCTCCAAATTCTCTTTATCTCCACCTTCTAAAGAGGTAAATGCAGTAATTGTTAATTGATTAATTAGGAACTGTGGTTCTTTTAGTGCCTTAATAAATGGCTCAATATCTTCTTGGTTATATGTAGATTTATTTTGAGCAAAAGGAATTGAAAAAGTCAACTGTCCACTTTCAGGAATTGGCACATAAACAGGACTTTTGATAGAGTTTGTATCTGGATGAAACATTAATTTTTCGACATATTGATTAGGATTTTTTTCAATATAAACTTTTTGAATCGCTCTACAAACGCTTTTATCTTTAATGATTAATAAGTTGAGCTCATAATCATTTCCGGTAATTTCTTTAGGAAATTCAGCCAATTCAACATATAGCCTTTTTGATTTCTTATCGGTATTTTCATTATATTTGATAATCTTTTTGATGAAAATTCTTTTGGTCATAAAACCTCTGTTTACTAGATTATTATCCATGATATTTTCATCCTCACACTTAAATTGATCTCTAAAAACGATATCAACAGCTAATCCGTCAGTACTTTTTCCAATTAATCGTCTAAGTTGTTTATAATCTTTATATTCAAAATAGATATAACCATCTTTTACAATTAAACCCTTTTGAAGATCCTCTAGATTTTTCGCTTGGTCGCATTTTTTACACTTTTTAATATCATACCCTTTTAATCCAAATTTCTTTGTAGTAAAAGGCACTGCTAAATCATTTGCCCTTTTGGCTGTAGGGTTTAGCGATTTTGCATTTCCAAAAACTACCGAAATATAAATGTTTTTCATGTTTTCATCAGAAGCAAACCCTATTCCTGCTATTGCCCATTTACGTTGTAATAATACCAACGATTTTTTTTGATGGTTTAAAATTGGTAACATAAAATCGGTTACAACATCCAAATAAGAATAATTATCATTTCCTCTAGACGTTTTTACTTTATTAACAACCTCGTCAACAAACTGTGTTCCACCAAAAGATTTCACTCTTCGAGCCGTTGTTTTCATGGCTCCAATACCTTCGGTTGACTTAACTTCATCACGAGCCATTGTTTCAGCTTGATTCATAGC
The DNA here is from genome assembly GCA_037130365.1 of Bacteroidota bacterium. Classification (GTDB taxonomy): domain Bacteria; phylum Bacteroidota; class Bacteroidia; order Bacteroidales; family WCHB1-69; genus JBAXTE01. The sequence continues at coordinate 76,715 of JBAXTE010000019.1, read as the reverse complement.
TGCAGACTCTAAAATATCATTAATCGTCAGAGCATCACCTCTCATTTCTTTGTATTGCTTGCGTGCAACATTGATTGCATCAAGGATACATGCTTTTAAAATTTTGGGATTATATTCCTTAGCATTAAAACCTTTAGCATAATCCTTATTATTTCTTAAACTAGCTACAAAAGTGGTATCCCAAAGCTGTTGCTGAGCAAACAAACTACTTGTAAATAAAACAGTTAGTAATACTAAAAAAGTAATTTTTCTCATATAAATATTGTTTAGTAATGAAAATTATTCAGCAATAATAAGCATTTTTTTTCTTTTACGAAAATAATAGTAGCTATTTTTTTATTTTTTTTATAACTATTTTTATTTTATGAGAATAAAAGAGAATCCATTAATTCTTCAATTGTTTAAACTACAATAACTCATGGGATTGTTCTAAAATATTTCTTTAATAAAAAGATTAACTCTGTTCATTTTTTGTACTTTTGCAAAAAACAATAATACTCAAAATGAATCTTGATTTATTTGAACTTTTAAAAAATAAATATATTAAATATGTTGATTCTTTTGAGCAATCTGAAGAACTGATTCAAAAAAAAACACATAGTTTAAATGTCTCGGTTATTGCTCGTCAAATTTGCGAATTTGTAGTTCCTTCAACAGCTCAACAACTAACAACTGAAATTGCTGCCTTATACCATGATATTGGCAGATTTGAACAGCTATTAAGGTATAAAACATTTAATGATTGGGAATCGGAAGACCATGCATTATTGGGAATCAATGTTATTAAAAATAATAATTTATTCGACGGTCTTGACAATGATGAACAAGAAATAATTTTTACGATTATCGAAAATCATAATAAAAAGCAAATAAATCAAGGCATTATCTCATCAACAGCAACCCTATGTAATGTAATTCGTGATGCCGACAAAATTGACATTTTACATATACTTTCAAAACATTATGAATCAAAAACAACAAATAACACACTAACCCTAAATCTGCCCGATAGTCTCACCTACAACACCTCCATGATTAAGACTATTATGAATGCAGAAATTGGGAGTTATCAAGACTTAAAGTCAATAAATGATTTTAAATTATTGCAATTGAGTTGGGTTTTTGATATAAATTTTGCGATTTCTCATGTATTAATTCATCAAGCAAAATACTTTGAATCTATCTACAACTCAATAAATATTAAATCACCCGAAATTGACTTGGCCTATAGTATGACATATGGAATTAACGAGGCTTTTCTACACTAAATTTTATCATTATCATGATTTCACATGAAGAGGCAATCGAACTAATTATTAATTCTGCCAATCAAAAAAACAGAATTGAAAAGATTTCAATTTTTGATAGTTTAAATAGAATTTTAGCTATTGATGTTTCGAGTGATATAAATATGCCACCCTTTGATAAATCTGCGATGGATGGGTATGCCTGTCGTTTTGAAGACAAGAATCAACCTTTAACAGTATTAGAAGTTATTCCAGCTGGGGCAATTCCAACCAAAAAAATCAACAAGAACGAATGTTCGAAGATAATGACTGGAGCCATAATCCCTGATGGAGCAGATTATGTTATTAAAGTTGAAGACACCCGAGAATTATCCTCAAACGTGATACAAAGCAACGTGTCTTCTCCAGCACGAAACATTTGCTATATTGGTGAGGATATTAAAATAAACACATTACTCCTTAAAGCGGGAACAAAACTCAAACCTCAGCATATTGCAGTTTTAGCATCAGCAGGAAAATTTGAAATTGAAGTTATTGCTAAAACCACTGTTGGAATAATATCAACTGGAAATGAATTAGTAGAACCAAACGAAAATCTAACTCGGGGGAAAATCCGAAATAGTAATGCCTATCAATTATATGCTCAATCAGCCAATGCAAATGCAATTCCTTCGTACTATGGCATTGCTTTAGACGAAGAAAAATCATTGTCTCAGATTATTTCAAAAGCTGCTTCCGAAAATCAGATAATCATACTTTCGGGCGGTGTATCAATGGGTGATTTTGACTTTGTTCCAAAAGTTTTAACCGATTTGAACTTTGAAATTCTCTTTAAATCAATCGCTGTTCAACCAGGAAAACCAACCGTTTTCGCTCATAACAACAATTCTTTTTGCTTTGGATTACCTGGAAATCCGGTTTCATCGTTTATCCAATTCGAATTATTAGTAGCACCATTAATAAAATTGCTCCAAGGAGAAAAAGTCGATAATTTAATGGTAAACGGAAAATTATCGACACCATATCAACGCAAAAATTCAAGTAGAAAAGCGTGGATTCCTGTAGTTTATGATACCGAAAAACAAGTTTTACAAATACAATACAACGGTTCAGCACATATTAATGCATTTGTTGAAGCAAACGCCATTATGGAAATACCTATTGGCACGTTAGCAATAAATAAAGGAGAACAAGTAAATGTTAGACTCTTATCATAGGAACATCAATTATTTAAGGATTTCTGTAACCGATCGCTGCAATCTTCGATGCATTTATTGCATCCCAGAAGAAGGAGTGAAATTAATGAGTCATAAAGACATACTTTCTTTTGAAGAGATTGTAGAGGTGGTAAAAGTTGGAGTAAAATTCGGAATTGACAAAGTGCGAATAACTGGTGGCGAACCATTAATTAGAAAAGACATCGTTTCGTTGGTAAAAATGATCTCTAACATTCATGGAATTACTGATTTAAGTATGACCACGAATGGGATTTTACTCGAAAAATTTGCTCTTTTACTTAAAGATGCTGGACTACAACGTGTTAATATTAGCTTAGACACCATGGATTCGAATAAATATAAAATAATTACTCGTGGAGGTGATATCAACGAAGTTTTTGCTGGAATAAAAGCAGCTCAGGAAGCAGGTTTTTCTCCAATTAAAATAAATTGTGTGATAAAAGATAATTCTGCCGAAAAGGATGCTCTAGCTGTTTCACATTTTTGCAAATTAGAAAATTTAGAGATTCGTTATATTCGTGAAATGGATTTACATAAAGGCTCTTTTTCAATTGTTGAAGGTGGTGATGGCGGGCATTGTTATACTTGTAACCGTCTTCGACTTACAGCAAATGGCAATCTAAAACCATGCTTATTCAATGATTTAGAATTCAACGTTCGACAATTCGGAATAAAGCGTGCTTTTCAAAAAGCAATAGTTCAAAAACCCAAATGTGGGAGCAAAAATTCAAAAAACGAATTTAATAATATCGGAGGATAATTATGACGGAACTTTCTCATACCGACAATAAAGGTAAAGCTAACATGGTAGATGTAGGCCAAAAACCAACTGTAAGTCGCTTTGCTCATGCACAAGGAACGATACTTCTCAATCGTGAAACAATTCAATTGATTTCCGAAAACGAGCTTAAAAAAGGAGATGTGCTTACTGTTGCTGAAATTGCTGGCATCCAAGCTGCAAAACGGACATCAGACTTGATTCCTCTTTGTCACCCTCTTCAAATTACAAAAGTTGATGTAAAATGTACGATTAATCCCAATGGAATTACGGTAGATACAAAATGTTCTTGTAACGGACAAACCGGAATTGAAATGGAAGCGCTCACAGGAACTAGTGTTGCACTATTAACCATATACGATATGTGTAAAGCTGTAGATAAAAAGATGATAATCGAAAATATTGCCCTCATAAATAAAACTAAAAAGGAGATTGAATAATGGTAGATTTTAAAGAAATTGAAATCGTTTCAGTAAATTTAAGCGAATTAAAAGGAACAATAAAAACTCCAGTTAATTCAATTGAAATAAATAATTTAGGAATAAAAAATGATGCGCATGCTGGTGTTTGGCATCGCCAGATTAGCATGTTAGCATCCGAAAGCATCGATAGTTTTGAGGGAGAATTAGGTAGAGCAATTAACTGCGGTGAATTTGGAGAGAACATTACTACCAAAGGGATGTTGCTCTATAAATGCAACCCACTGGATCGGTTTGTATGCGACGACCTTGAACTTGAAGTAACTCAAATTGGCAAAAAATGTCACGGAGATGGGTGTGAAATTTTTAAACAAGTGGGCAATTGCATGATGCCTAAAGAGGGAATATTCTGCAGGGTTCATACTGGAGGGAAACTTGACAAAAATAAAAAACTCACCTACATTCCAAAAGTATACAAAATTGGAGTAATAACCTTAAGCGATCGTGCAAGTGAAAATATTTATGTTGACCGGAGTGGCCCAATAATCGAAAATAAACTTTCAGAGTTTTATGCTTCTCAAAATAAATTAATTGAAATTACATCAACCATTATTCCAGACAATGAAGTGATGCTACGCGACCAAATAAAATCATTGTGTGCTGCTGAATATGATATTATATTTACGACTGGTGGAACTGGAATCGGACCTAGAGATATTACACCCGAAGTATTATTGACGTTATTCGATAAAGAAATTCCTGGAATTATGGACGCAATTAGAATGAAATATGGCGCAGAAAGACTACAAGCATTAATAAGTCGCAGTGTAGCTGGATTAAAGGGTCAAACGTTAATCTTTGCTTTACCCGGTAGTGCAAGAGCAGTAACCGAATATTTAAATGAAATCACTCAACATCTAAATCACTTGATTATGATGGTTCACCATATTGATTCGCACTAAATCTATCACAAGATTAAGTCATTTTTATGGTAATGTAAAACAAAATACTATCTTTGTAAGTGACAATTAAAATCAAAAATGGAATCTAAAAACATAATACTAGAAATTGCAAAACGCACATTTTCTCAAGAAGCAGAAGCTATTAATGGATTAATTTCTCTTTTAGATACTCAATTTGAGGCTTGTGTTCAGTTGATTTTAAATTCAAAAGGACGAGTTATCATCACAGGAATTGGGAAAAGTGCAAATATTGCAGGTAAAATTGTTGCCACATTAAATTCCACCGGAACACCCGCAATTTTTATGCATGCCGCCGATGCTATTCATGGTGATTTAGGCAATGTTCAGCCTGATGATGTTGTGATTTGTATCTCAAAAAGCGGAAATACTCCAGAAATTAAAGTACTTGCCCCATTGATTAAAATGATGAAAAATCCATTAATTGCAATTGTGGGTAATATCGATTCTTTTTTAGCACTACAAGCCAATTACGTATTAAATACTACCGTTGCCGGCGAAGCTTGTCCTAACAACTTAGCGCCTACATCTAGCACTACAGCGCAATTAGTTATGGGTGATGCACTTGCAGTTGCCCTTTTAGAAATGCGAGGATTTACGGCATCCGACTTTGCAAAATATCATCCTGGTGGTGCTCTTGGAAAAATGCTGTATTTAACTGTTGGCGATTTATGCAAAAACAATGAAGTTCCAAAAGTACTCCCCAATGATTCTATAAAAACTCTTATTATCGAAATCAGTTCAAAACGACTTGGAGTAACAGCTGTGCTTGATGAAAATAAGAAAATACTTGGAATAGTAACAGATGGTGATCTTCGTAGAATGTTGCAAAACGAACAATCTGCAAATAATTTAAAGGCTAAAGATATAATGAACGCAACTCCAAAACTCATCGAAGAGTCCGAAAAAGCAGTTATCGCGCTAGAAATTATGAGAACGCACAATATTACTAGTCTTTTAGTAACTAAAGAAGGTCAATATTTTGGAGTTGTACATCTTCATGATATCCTGAAAGAAGGAATAATTTAATTCAAAGATACCTATGAGCAAAACTGTGGAAGAATTCAATATTTATCGTGCGAAAATGAATGAGAAAATTCTGGGAAGCAACAACTTGGTAATTAAGCGGTTATACAATTTAGACACCAATACTTACTCCGATGGAGCATTACCAGCAAAAACAAAAGAGATGCTTGGCTTAGTTTCTTCAATGGTATTGCGTTGCGACGATTGCGTTAAATATCATTTAGAAAAATGTTTTGAATTAAAAACAACAACCGAAGAATTATTTGAGATATTTGCAGTCGCTAATATAGTTGGAGGTACAATTGTGATTCCACACACTCGGCGAGCACTTGAATATTGGGAAGCATTAAACGAATAATTAATAAAAATATGTCAACACTTTACACTGAACATTTAATAAAACAATATAAAAAACGAGTCGTCGTCAACGATGTATCTGTTAGCGTTGAACAAGGCGAAATCGTAGGTCTTTTAGGCCCAAATGGTGCTGGCAAAACCACTTCATTTTATATGATTGTGGGTTTAATAAAACCACTTTCTGGCAGAGTAATGCTCGACAATACGGACATCACCTCCCTTCCAATGTACAAACGCTCACAAATGGGCATTGGATATTTGGCTCAGGAAGCATCTGTTTTCAGACAATTAAGTATCGAAGATAATATTTTGGCAGTTCTTCAATTTACAAAACTCACAAAACATGAGCAAAACGAAAAACTGGAAGAACTTTTAGATGAATTTAGTTTACAGCACATCCGTAAAAGCAAAGGAATTCAGCTATCTGGAGGTGAGCGACGCAGAACTGAAATTGCAAGATGTTTGGCTGTAAATCCTAAGTTTATTTTGTTAGACGAACCATTTGCTGGAGTTGACCCTATCGCTGTTGAAGATATTCAATCCATAATTGGCAAATTGAAGAAGAAAAACATAGGAATATTAATTACTGACCATAATGTTCATGAAACATTAACTATTACCGACCGTGCATATTTATTATTTGAAGGCAGTGTTTTGCGTCAAGGAACAGCTGAGGAATTAGCTCAAGATGAACACGTACGTAAGGTATATCTTGGTTCAAAATTTGAATTAAGGAAATAGTTTTCACCCTAAATATTGAAAACAAAAAATTTAATTCTCATTTTTTAATCAAATAATTGGTATTTTCGGATACTTATTTATAAATTTGCAGGCTAATTGAAAATTAATACAATCAAAACTAATAATTTAACAATAATAATAAAAGGTTAAAAACATGCAGAATAAGGGAACTATCAAATTCTTCGGTATTGCGTTCGCCCTCGTTTGCGCCTATTCTTTATCGTTTACATTATGTACTCGACAAGTAGAAAAAAACGCCAAAGAATTTTCGCTCAACGATCAAGTAAAAGCTGAAGCAAAAAAACTTGCTAAAGGAGATGCTTCAAAAGAAAATTTTTATGTAGATTCATTGTCAAAAGTACGTGAAACTTATTTCTTAGACTCAATGTCTAACGAAGTAGTTTTTAACGTTTTGGTAAGAAAATACACGTATCGCGATTGTAAAAATCGTGAAATAAACTTAGGATTAGACTTAAAAGGCGGGATGAATGTTACATTAGAAATATCTATACCAGAGATATTAACTACTTTAGCAGGTAAGAACTCTACCGATCCTATGTTCCAACAAGCTATGACCAAGGCTTTGGACAAACAAAAAACGACTCAAACTGATTTTGTCACACTTTTCGGACAAGCATTTAAAGAAGTCGCTCCAAATGGTCGTTTAGCATCTTTCTTCTCGTTTAACCTAGAAGCCGTTAAAACAAATTCGACGAACGAAGAAGTTTTGAAAGTCCTAAAAGCTGAAACCGATGCTGCTGTAGATCGTACTTTTCAAATTATCCGTACTCGTATTGACCGTTTTGGCGTTGCCCAACCTAATATCCAAAAATTAAGTCAATCTGGACGTATTTTGGTTGAATTACCTGGTATTAAAGAGCCTCAACGTGTAAGAAAACTTTTACAAGGAACTGCAAACTTAGAATTTTGGAAAACATACGAGCTCACCGATCCTCCAATTTATCCTGCATTAGAAGAGGTAAATAAAAAAATCGCTTCCTATGTAAATGGAACTTCATTATTAGACTCTACAAAAACGATGGATACGAATGCGGTTGCTATAGCAAAACCTGATACGACCACTGCAACTACAAAAAAAGACACTGGAACTTCAAAAGCTGCAATCAGTCAAGCACAGAAGGAAAAGGAAAACCCATTGTTCTCAATTTTACAATTAAGTGTTGACGATAAAACAAAGCAACTCGCCAAAGGTGCAGTTATTGGATTTGCCCTAACCAAAGATACTGCGAAAATTAATCGCATGTTTGAAATTGCAAAAAGCTCTCTTCCTCGTGATTTGAGACTTGCATGGGAATACAAAACTGTAGATGAAAAATCTGGGGTTGTTCAATTAATCGCTTTAAAAGCGGTAGGTGAAAAAGGAGCCGTATTAACTGGAGATGCAATTACCGATGCCCGTCAAGATTATAGCGACAAGGGTGGTAACGAAATCTCTATGTCTATGAACACTGTTGGTGCTAAAACATGGAAAAAAATCACTGGAGAAAACATTGGCCGTTCAATCGCCATTGTTCTTGATGGATATGTTTATTCTTTCCCAACTGTTCAAAACGAAATTCCTAATGGTCGTTCATCTATTACAGGAAGATTTTCACTTGAAGAAGCAAAGGATTTAGCAAACATTCTTAAAGCTGGAAAACTACCAGCTCCAGCTCGTATCGTTCAAGAAGAAATTGTTGGACCAACTTTAGGTCTTGAAGCAATCAACTCAGGCTTATTATCATTTTTATTTGCATTTATATTAGTACTTCTATATATGTGGTTGTATTACAACAAAAGTGGATTGGTTGCAAATATTGCGCTTATTGCAAATATCTTCTTTATCTTTGGAGTACTAGCATCTCTTGGTGCAGTTCTAACAATGCCTGGTATTGCTGGTATTGTGTTAACTTTAGGGATGGCTGTGGATGCAAACGTTATCATTTACGAACGTATTCGTGAAGAATTACGCGCTGGAAAAGGTCTTCGACTTGCAATATCAGAAGGATACAAACATGCCTATTCTGCTATTATAGATGGTAATGTGACGACTTTACTTACCGCTGTGGTTTTATATATTTTTGGTTCAGGACCAGTTCAAGGATTTGCAACTACATTAATCATTGGGATTATAAGTTCACTATTCACTGCAATCTTTATTTCAAGAATGATTTTTGAATGGATGCTTACTAAAGATATGACCATTTCTTTTGATAATAAATACACACGAAACTTCCTCCAAAATACGAAAATAAATTTTATTGGAATTCGCAAAACCTTGTATGTTGTTTCAGGACTTGTTATCTTAGCTGGTGTAATTTCGCTTTCAACAAGAGGACTAAATTATGGAGTTGACTTTTCTGGAGGTCGTAGTTTTGTAATTCGTTTCGATAAAGAAGTACAAACAAATGATATCCGTCAATCACTAAATAAAGAATTTGGAGAATCCCCAGAAGTAAAAACCTTTGGTTCATCGAATCAAGTAAAGGTAACTACTAAATATAGAATTAAAGAAGACAACTCAACCGTTGATTCAATTGTTGAGGCAAAACTATATAATGGATTAAAACCTTACTTTACTAAAGCAATTGGTTTTGATGATTTTAGTACTAAAAATCAAGAAATTGGATTATTAAGTTCTCAAAAAGTAGGACCGACCATTGCAAAAGACATTGTTATCAATGCGATATGGGCAGTACTATTCTCACTCCTATCAATTTTTATTTATGTTGCAATACGATTCAAAAAATGGCAATATGGATTGGGTGGCTTAATTTCCCTTGGACATGATGCTATGATTACAATCTCTATGTATTCAATTTTTTATGGCATCTTACCATTTACTATGGAAGTTGATCAAGCATTTATTGCAGCAATACTTACCATTATTGGGTACTCTATTAACGACACCGTTATTATCTTTGACCGTATTCGTGAATACAACACTTTACATGCTAAACGAGATTTAAAAGAAAATATGAACGAAGCAATAAATAGCACTTTAGGAAGAACCGTAAATACGGCAGGGACAACTTTAGTAGTGTTATTTGCAATCTTCTTCTTTGGTGGTGAGGTTATTCAAGGATTTGTATTTGCTTTACTTATTGGAATTCTTGTTGGAACATATTCTTCAATCTTTAATGCAACTCCAATTGCTTATGATATGATTATGTTAGCAAATAGAAAAAAGAAAGAAAAAGAACTTAAATAGTTTGACTTTTTGTAAACATCTTAAAAAAGCCTCAATATCTTTGAGGCTTTTTTTTTCGATTTGCAACTTTAATGAAACAAAAAAAAGGAACCTCCGTTTAATAAACTAAAAAAATATTTTACATTATATTTGAAGATTAAAAAAAATATGATTATTTTAGCGACGTATTTGGGATAAACTAACACAAAAATTATGAAGCGAATTTTTACATTCGGGATTGCTATTCTTACGCTGTTGTTAATCAGCAACATAAGCATAGCTCAAAAGAAAAATTATACTCAAGAAGCAGATAAAGCATTTTCTACTTTCCAGTATAATATTGCTGCTGATTTATACAAAAAAGCATATCCGAAAATTAAAACCAACAAAATATTAAAGAATTTTGTGCTTTTTCGTTTAGCTGAATGTTATCGATTAACTGGTAATTTGAAAAAGGCAGAACAAAATTACCAAAAACTAGAAAAAATTAATTATCAAAAGGATAACGCGATAATCCTTCTTCATTTAGGAGATATTAAACGAGCTTTGTATAAAGATTTTGCTAGTGCTCAAAGTTATTATAAAAAATACAAAGAGCGTGTGCCTGATGACGCACATATCGATGTCAGAATTAAATCATGTGATTTAGGAGCCGCATGGGTTAAAGCACCAACAAGACACGAAATAACAAACTTCAAAAAAATTAATTCCCGTGAAAATGATTGGGCACCAACATGGGGAAATCCAACAAAAAAGAATCAATTATTTATAACTTCTTCAAGAGAAGGCAGTAATGGCAAAGGCACTGATGTGTGGACTGGTCAATCTTTTTCTGATATTTACATGTGTGATAAGCCAAAAAGCAAAAACACGGAATGGCCTGGCGAATGGACAGAACCAGCCTCTATTGATGCAGAAGATGGTTTTGTAAATACCAACTCCAATGAAGGAGAAGCTGTAGCCAATGCTAAAGGGTCAACAATCTATTTTTCGCGTTGTGGAATTGAAAAGAAAAAAGTAATTTCTTGTAAAATATATCAAGCTCAAAAAAAAGGAAAAAGTTGGGGTGAAGCTGAAGAAGTTAAACTCGGATTAGACACCTTTGACTTTGTGCATCCTGCTATTAGCTCAAATGAGTTAACCATTTATTTTTCTTCTAATATGCCTGGTGGCGAAGGTGGATTTGATATTTGGGTTGCAAAACGTTCTAAAAAATCAAAACCATTTGATACTCCTGTAAATTTAGGACCTCAAATTAACACATGGACTTCTGACATGTTCCCAACATTGAGAAATGATAGTACATTATATTACTCAACAAAAGGACTTCCTGGAGTTGGTGGATTTGATATTTTTAAAACGACAAAAAAAGGAGAGACTTGGAGCGAACCAGTCAATCTTCAAGTACCAATTAACTCTGAGGCTGATGATATTACAATCTTATTTGATGAGACTGTTTATAATGATCCATTGTCTAATTCTCCATATGTAGAAAAAGGATACTTTGCATCAAATCGTAAAGAAGGCAAAGCAGATTTAGGTTATGATATTTGGACATTCAAATTACGACCATTAGTATTTACACTTTCTGGTATAGTAAAAGACAGCGTTTCTCTTCAGCCAATTGCTGGTGCTGATGTGATTATTACTGGTTCAAATAGTACTACTTACAAAACTGTAACCGACAATAAAGGGTATTACATGTTCGATAAAACCAAAATCATGTTGGATGTAACATATACAATGGCTGTTTCTAAAAAGGGATACTATGATAATGAAAACACCAAAGGAAAAGAAACAACAGTTGGTCTTAAAGAAAATAAAGATTTAAAACATAATTTCTTATTGAATCCTATTCCAAAAGAACCAATTTTACTTCCAGACATATTATATGATTTAGCTAAATGGGATTTAAAACCACAATATGAAGATTCACTAAAAGGTTTGCACAAAATCATGGTTGACAATCCAACTTTCGTTATTGAGTTACGTGCTCATACTGATGTTAGACCTATTCCTATGACCAATGATACTTTATCTCAATACCGTGCTCAATCTTGCGTTACGTATTTGATTTCTCTTGGAATTGACCCTGCAAGACTTGTGGCTAAAGGGTACGGAGAAAAAGTTCCTCGTACGCTTGCTAAAGATACTCGTTCAAGTTATGAAGGAAAAGAATTTGTATTTAACAAAGGAGTTACTTTAACACCTGAATACATTAAAGAATTACCTTCAAAACCAGAGCAAGAATCAGCACACAACCTTAATCGTAGAACTGAATTTAGAATTTTGCGTGATGACTTTGTACCATCTACAATTAAAAACGATACAAGCAATAAAGGAACGGTCACTTTTATGGTAGCACCAAACATGAATACTATACCTGTTACAATTGAAGGTAATGTGGTGAAATCTACTTGTATTGTCAACAACAAACAAATGACTTTTGCAATAGAAAATGGCTCGATAAAAATTGCAATTTCAATGGACGAAGCATTCAACTTCCTTAAAGAACATAAAATCACCGTAACCAATTTTGCAAATAAAGAAAAAGCAATCAACGAAGATGGAAGTATCATTGATAATTCCGTGCTTTTCTTAACTGATTTAAAAATTGGTGAAGAAACGATTGAAAACGTAGAAGTTGTGGTTGTGAAAGGTCAGAAAACGGCCATCGTTTTTGGAGATAAACGATTAGCTGAAGAATTTGGCGAATACACTATCGACAAAGACAAAAAGACACTTACTTTTAAATCTAAATAATTTAAAAAACATCCGCAAAATTTGCGGATGTTTTTTTTTAACTTTGCATAAAAAAAATGGCCAATCAATCACGCTATAGTCAACGTGGAGTATCCGCATCAAAGGAAGATGTTCATCAGGCAATAAAAAACCTCGACAAAGGATTATTCCCTAAAGCTTTTTGCAAAATCACGCCCGATTACCTTACAAATAGTCCCGACCATTGTGTGGTAATGCATGCTGATGGAGCTGGTACCAAATCCTCGTTAGCTTATGCCTATTGGAAAGAGACTGGCGATATCTCTGTTTGGAAAGGAATAGCGCAAGATGCAATTGTAATGAATCTGGATGATTTAATTTGTGTTGGGGCATACAATAATATTCTTTTATCCTCAACTATTGGTCGCAATAAAAATCTTATTCCAGGAGAGGTAATTTCCTCCATAATTTCAGGCACAGAAGAGTTTGTAGAAAGCATGCGTCAATATGGAATAAATATTCATACCACAGGTGGCGAAACTGCTGACGTAGGTGATTTGGTAAAAACAATAATTGTTGACTCTACCGTAACTTGTAGAATGGAACGAAAACAGGTTATTAGCAATGATCGAATTCAACCAGGCAATGTAATTGTTGGGTTAGCCTCCTTTGGTAAAGCAATTTATGAAACTGAATACAATGGTGGGATGGGAAGTAATGGACTAACTTCAGCCAGACACGATGTATTTAATAAAGATATTGCTAAAAAATATCCCGAAACGTACGATCATACAATTCCCGAAGAATATTCTTATAGTGGATCACGAATGCTGACTGAAGCAAGTGAAGTTGCAGGTGTCACTATCGGAAAGCTAGTCCTCTCTCCTACTCGAACATACGCACCAATAGTGAAAACAGTTTTAGAGAACTTTCATGCTCACATTAATGGCATTGTTCATTGTAGTGGTGGAGCCCAAACCAAAGTACTCCATTTTATAAACAATGATGTTCATGTAATTAAAAACAATCTTTTCCCTATACCTCCGCTTTTTAATCTAATCCATGCAGAATCAAACACTGATTGGGCAGAAATGTATAAAGTCTTTAATATGGGACATCGTTTGGAAATATATACCAACGAAAAAGTTGCAGATGAGATTATTGCTATTTCAAAGTCATTTAATGTGGATGCACAAATTATTGGATATTGCGTCGAAGGTAACAAAGGAGTGACTATTCAATCTCCAAATGGTGTTTACAATTATTAAAACTGCCTATCCCTTTCGGTCAAGCCACAGTTTAAACGATAATTGCAAGCTAGTCTTTTCGTTGTTTTAGTATAATTTGCTCTACTTTTATAAACACATAGATCGCATAGATTAAATACAACACATAGAACACATAGACTCCTATGCACCTTTGTGATTTGGTTCCCTATGGGCCTATGTGGTTATATCGTTACAATTAATAAAAATAGACTTTCATTATTTACTTGATTAAAGTGGATAGGTAGCTTATTAAATTGACGCAATAATTTATTTCCTAAGCTATCAAAGTCAAGATTTATTATTCTTCAATTATCCTCTTAGGATGCTTGTTCAACAAGTTTTAATTATTGTTTACCGAATTAAACAAATTAGATTCATTTTATTGATATTTGTTATTATTTTTTTCCTATTTTTGCTTTATGGGAGAAATTATCAAAAATTAATTATTAATATTATGAAAAAAACTAGCTTTTTATTGCTTTTTTGGGTAATCTGGGGGATTTACCCACTGTTTTCACAAGAAAACAAACCTGTTTATTACAATTACAACATAGCTGATCATCAGTTATTATCGAAAAAAATCCTTGAAAACCCCAAGGTTATTGATAAATACCTGATTTATGAAAAAGAGATGGCTCAAATGATTTCGAATATGAAATCAAATAACGTAACAAAAGTGTTAACAACAGATACCACTCAAAATGGAAGAAAAATCATTCCTGTAGTTTTCCACATCGTTCATGGATATGGCAACGAGAATATATCCAAAGCCCAAATTGAGGATGCAATTGCAAAATTAAATATCGATTATCAAAAATTAAATTCTGATACAGTTTCTGGAACAAATACTTGGTCGGGGTTTAATAGTTTAAGGGCAAATTGCAATTTTGAATTTAGATTAGCGAAAATTGACCCAAATGGAAATTGCACTGAAGGAATTGATCGAGTATATGATGAGCGAACAAATTATGCATATTACGACCTCCTTCATGATTATGCATGGAACCCAAAAAAGTATTTAAACATATACTCAGTTGCTTTTATTTATCCTTCGGGAATTAGTTTACCAGATGGAGCAGCAATCGGCGGAATGTCAGTATTTCCACCATCAAATCCCTTAACGCCACTTTTTACAAACGGTGATACATTGGCAGATGGTGTACTAATTCGTCATGACGGAATTGGATCCATTGGAACTGCAACCACATTAATGGGACAACCAATCAATGCTTTAAATAGAACATTTACACACGAATTGGGTCATTATTTTAATTTATATCATCCTTTTCAGAATTTAAAATTACTCGCTGGACTTCCAATTATGGGAACCGATGGATGCTCGACAAGCGGAGGTCCCTTTGGTTTAGTTACCTTAAATAACGATGAAGTAGCTGATACACCTCCAATTCAAACTGCATCTCAAAGCACTTCGATAGCTTGTTTTGAACCTGGAGTTAGAAACACTTGCACCGAAACTAACGATAAACCAGATATGGTAGAAAATTATATGGATTATCAATTAGGTTATTGTACAAACATATTTACAAATGGACAAAACGACAGAATTCAAGCAACCATGATGAGCGATCGTCGCCAATTATGGTCGTATGAAAATCTTGTTGAAACAGGCGTTTGGGATCCTAATTACATTTCTACTTGCAGTCCAATAGCTGATTTTAGAAGTAATAGTACCACCGTTTGTGCTGGTTCATCTGTTATTTTCTATGATTTGTCATTTAACGGAGCTGTAAGCAATAGAACATGGACATTTACTGGTGGCACTCCATCAACCTCAACCGACGTTAACCCAGAAATTACCTATGCTACTCCCGGAACGTATACAGTTAAACTTGTAGTAGCAAATGCTCAAGGCGCAGATAGTATAATAAAAATTAATACCATCAATGTAATTACTACACAAGCGACTCAAACGGGTGATATTATGGAAGATTTTGAAAACGGTTTAAATAATTGGAACGTTGTAAATCAAGGCGGAAATCCTTTTGAAGTTACAGATTCGGCATCTTATACCGGAACACATTCCCTTCGTATTTCGAATTTTGCAAACAACCCAAGCGGAAGCATAGATGAGTTGGTTTCTCCAACCTTCGATTTGTCACACATTACAGGAGTAATAAAATTTAAGTTTAATAGAGCTTATGTTGGAAAAGAAATTGCTTCAAACGCATTAGCAGAACTATTATATGGAACAAGTACTGCAGACACGATTTATGATAAGCTTACTGTGAGCATTTCTCAAGATTGTGGAAAAACTTGGAGTGTTAAAAAAACATATTCTGGTGAATCATTAACTACTTGGGGATGTAAAACCACTTCATTTATTGCTGATAGTACTCAATTTTGGAGACAAGATTCAGTATTTATCACAGGAGTAACTGATAAGAGCAATCTTCGTTTTAAATTTACTTTTACGAATAAGGGTGGGAACAATCTATACATTGATAGAATTTGTACCGGTGCTTGTGGTACCGTTGGGATATCAAACCAACTTGCAGAAAACATTAATTTATCGATTTACCCAAATCCAATAAAAGAGACTACGCAAATTCAATTTAATTTAACCGAACAAACAAATACCAATATTACACTGGTAGACGTATTGGGAAGAGACGTGCTAGTCTTAACAAATCAGAAACTAGAACAAGGTGACCATCAATTCACATTAAAGCGCTCACAATTTAATTCTGCTGGAATTTATTTGGTAAAAATCAAGTTAAACAACATGATGATTACTAGAAAACTAATTGTAGAATAAAAATCATCAATAATACATTAAAAGCGACCCGTTTAGGCACTTCTAAACAGGTCGCTTTTAATTAGCAAACTGGGGGATTAATGAAGAAATTAAATTAGGAAGGTTAGAATTAAAATATTTTTTCAACAAAGTTTGGTTAATTCAATAATTTTGCAGAAATTTGCACTCCTAATAGAAAGAGAATAAGAAGTATAATCATAAAAAAACGCTTAAAATGTCACGAGTTTGTCAATTAACCGGAAAAAAAACAATAGTTGGGAACCATGTTTCTCACTCAAATATCAAAACAAAAAGGACTTTTCAACCTAATTTACATTTCAAGAAATTTTGGGTTTCCGAGTTAAACGAATTTGTTTATTTAAAAGTGTCAGCAAAAGCTATTCGCTCAATTGACAAAAAAGGTGTTCTTAAATGCATGACTGAAGCATTTGAAAAAGGCTTTTTAAAATAGAATTTTATATTCAATAAAAAAGGGTTTCAATTTTTTGAAACCCTTTTTTATTGAATATAATTAGTTACTTTGCATTTAAAAAATTTGACTCCACTTCCTCCCAATCGATAACATTCCAGAATGCAGAAATATAATCTGCACGCTTATTTTGAAACTTCAAATAATAAGCATGTTCCCATACATCTAAAGTCAATACAGGTGTTCCTTTCACGTCAGATAAATCCATGAATGGATTATCTTGATTTGGAGTAGATGTAATGACTAATTTGCCCTCAGAGTTTACAACCAACCAGACCCAACCACTTCCGAATCTAGACTTTGCTGAATCTTCAAATTTTGATTTAAAGGCATCAAAAGATCCAAAGTCACGGTTTATTGCAGTTTTCAGCAATCCATCAGCTAATGGAATTGAATTTGGAGTCATTATGCTCCAAAACAATAAATGATTAAAATAACCACCTGCATTATTACGTAGCATTGTTGGATATTTACTCACGTTTGAAAATAATTCAGATAATGAAATACCACTCCAATCTAAATTGTCTTTGACAATATTTATCATATTGTCATAATACGCTTTATAATGTTTGCTGTAATGAATTTCCATGGTCATTTTGTCAATATATGGTTCTAAGGCATCATATTTATAAGATAGATCCCCAAAATTCAACGAGCCTATTTGTGTTTTTAATGTTTTCATAATTTGTTCCGATTTATTAACCTTGTGAATTTCTTGTGCATTTATTACATTGATGTTAATTATAGTTATTAAAAATAAGAGAATCTTTTTCATATTTAATATTATTTAGATAATTTTAGAACACTAAAAAATTCAAAAAGTTCAATAAAAATAATAATTGTCAATACAACATGATTTAGAGGTAAAATAAACGAATAAAAAAACTTAAATTTGCAACATTAAAAAAGGGATAAACAGTGAATAAAAAGGCATTGAAATTAAAAGCGAAATTAATTCTTTCAAAAATTTGGGCAATTTTTAAGATCCTAATTAAACCATTTTCATTAAAAGGGCTCCGATGGTATTGGAAAATTCCCAAAGGAATCATGAATTTTTTATTACTATTAATGCTTTTCGCATTTTTGGTAAATATCAATTTTTTGTGGCTATTTGGCAGAACTCCCAGTGTTAGTGAGGTTTATAATCCAGATCAAAATATAGCCTCAGAATTATATTCTGCTGATGGCAAATTATTAGGGAAATTTTTTAACGAAAATCGAGTTCCAGTAAAACTGAATGAAGTCTCCCCTACTTTTATAAAAGTATTGATAAATACCGAAGATGTACGTTTCTACGAACATAACGGCGTTGATTTAAAAGCTACATTTGCCATCTTTTGGTCAATGTTTAAAGGAGAAAAACGTGGTGGAAGTACGCTAACTCAGCAGTTAGTAAAAAACATGTATAAGACAAGAGCCAAAGACTCTCATGGCTTATTGGGATACATTCCTTTTGTAAAAACATTTATTGCAAAAGTTAAAGAAATTATCACATCGGTTAAAATTGAGTTTACATATAGCAAAGATGAAATATTGCTTATGTATTTAAATACAGTTGATTTTGGGAACAACACATTTGGCATTAAAACCGCCGCTAAAACCTATTTCAGCAAAAAACCTTCAGATTTAAATATCCAAGAAAGTGCAGTTTTGGTAGGCTTGTTGAAAGCACCAACATACTACAACCCACTTCAAAATAGAAAGAATTCTATCAAGCGACGAAACACAGTCTTTCAACAATTAACAAAATATGATGTTCTTTCAAAAAAAGAAGCTGACTCACTTTCGAAGCTCCCTATTGATTTAGATTATAACACAGAAGATAATTATGATGGTGATGCTGTTTATTTTCGCCAATCGGTTGCTAGTTATCTAAAATCTTGGCTTAAAGAAAACAAGATAGATTTATACGGAGACGGAATTAAAATATACACCACTTTGGATAGCAGAATGCAGATGTACGCAGAAGAGGCAACCAAAGAGCACATGAAAAGCTTACAAAAAAGATTTTTCCAACATTGGGAAGGAGAAAATCCATGGAGAAATAATGCTGGAGAAGAGATTCCCAACTTCTTAGAAAACGAAATTAAAAAGGGGAAATATTATGCCTCTCTTGATAAAAAATTTAAATCAAATAAAGATTCCATCGATTTATACCTCAATCTAAAAAAGAGGATGACGATATTTACATGGAGAGGTGATAAGGATACCACTTTTAGCACCATGGATTCAATGAGATACTATAAACATCTTTTACAAGCGGGATTTATGGCAATGGATCCAAATACGGGTTTTGTTAAAGCATGGGTTGGTGGATCTAATTTTAAATATTTTAAATACGACCATGTCCGTCAGTTTAAACGTCAGCCAGGCTCTACATTTAAAGCCTTTGTATATGCTGCTGCAATGGAATTAAACAATTGGGGCCCTTGCGATATGATTACCGACAAAAAATCAACGGTTGATTATGTAGAAAAAGGAGTGAAAAAGAGCTGGACACCTCAAAATGCGGAATGTGAATTTTCTGGCAAAACTGTTACTTTAAAAAATGCTTTTGCACGGTCAATTAATACGGTATCTGTTCAATTGACTCAAGAACTCGGTTGGAGAAAAGTGATTGAATTTGCTCATAAAATGGGGATAACTTCACCTTTAGCTGATGTTCCATCTATTTGTCTCGGATCAAGCGACGTTTCATTATACGAGCTTATCGCTGCATATTGTCCTTTTATTAATGAGGGCTACAAAATGGATCCAGTGCTCGTTACTAAAATAACTGATCGAAAGGGGAAAGTGATATACGAACACAAGTCAAAAAAGGAACGTGTATTAAGTTATGAAACCTCATTTTTAATGACTCAACTGCTATTAGGTGGTCTCTCAGAACCAGGTGGAACAACAGCCGCATTATGGGAACATAAAATTTTTGATTGGGAAACTGATTTTGGAGGAAAAACGGGTACATCTTCGCAACAATCTGATGGTTGGTTTATTGGAGTTACGCCAAATTTAATTGCTGGAGTATGGGTGGGTAGCGACGATCGATTTATTCACTTCCGGACAATGGAATTGGGTGAAGGATGTAAAACAGCAACTCCAATTTTTGGAAAGTTTTTCGAGCGTGTCCTCCCCGATGATCGATTTGCAAACATCCGAGCACGTTTTCCCAGAAAGCCAAAAGAAAAATTAAAACGAAGTTTTATGTGCCATACTAGAGCCACAAAGAAAAAAGATGGCGCAACTGAAGAAGCAACTGAGGAATAAATTTATGAGTTAATTCTGACTCATTCAGTCCAAAAATAGTTGTTACAAATTATTCAACAATGTAGTTAAATCAATATCCGTTATCTCACCCATGGTAACTTCTATTGTAATGTCTCCATTTACTGTTGCTGTTTGATAATAAGAACATAAGATCCCGTCGCTTCTCACACCAATACAGATTATTTTCACAGCAGTTCCAATAGGAATTGGGGTTGAAAGCATATTATAAACCTGCATGACTGTTCGAGTGCTTGGCATATATACAAATACACCAATATTATCGAGGTTATCAGAACTAGATTCAAAGGTAAGTTTTCTACCTGTTTGAGAACCTGCTAAAGAGTCACATCCAACCCAACCAAGCCGTGCAACATCCCCCACATATCCACTATCAGTATTTGCAAAATATGGATTTGCTAATGTACTAATTCCAAATTGGCTAAGATTAGAGGACCAATCTGGTTTTTGATTAGTTTCGAAGCCATAGAATACGCGCATATAATTTTTTGGAGCAACATGTGGCATTTTTACGATGCATTTGCAAGGATAAGGCTTCATAATTAATTCAATATTATCTTTAAAAGCTCTCAAGCGAATTTCACCATCATTTTCTAAAATCCCTAATGAAGAAACTGTTGGCATTTGATAATAGATAATATCTTTTGGGGTATATAATTCTACTAATCTAACAGTGTAAGGCCATGTTATAGTATCTCCATTTGGCTTTTGCAAACAGCTTTTATGAATCCAAATTTTTGTTCCCTGATTTCCAACGATTGGGCCAGTTCCATTTGAATCGATTATAAAGACTTGTTCTTGCTGTTTTTTAGTGTTCAAATAATCATTTACACTACTGTATTCATTCAAGGTCTTTTCAATTCGGTCTTTTCTACACGAAAAACTAGTCACAGATATTATTATTATCGACAATATTAGTTGAATACTGATTCTTTTCATATACTTTTTTGGGTATTAAATAATGAGCCATAAGCAGGACAATTCCCTTTTTTTCTAAATATTTTAAACCATGAACCTCTTCCTGGGTTTGAATTTGATTTGCATTTAAACACATAAATCAGCCCTAATTGGAGATGAGTTTCTCCAAACTTTGCATTATACCTATATTCTAGAAATGGTCTCAGACACCTCCACATTGAAATGCCAGCTCCTCCCTCAAAGTTCCAATTATTTGGCTCAGCTCCTTTCATGGGCGATTCTTGGTAATTTATCCACGAATTATATCCTCCATGAGCAAGTAAGTAAAAGAAAAATTTACGCTTTCGAATAATTTTATACTCAAGTCCTAAACCAAGGGTGTATTCATTTACCTTGTTAAAAGAGGGATAGTAAGAAATTTGCGGAACAATGCTAAGGGTGTTATTCGGAAAAAAAATTCCTCTTAAACCTGCTCCAAAACTCTCACTCTGAAGATTATACATTACGGAACCACCAATTGCAAATTTCTGAGCAAATGCTGAGCCCGAAATAATGAATAAAATCAATAAGAATACAAATTTTTTATAAAATTTCATATCTTAGTTTTCAACAAATATATAACAGATTTGGGAATAATCTATTGTTTTAGAAAATATTTTTCATTAAAAAATTGATTCTAATTTCAAATTAGCCCAAGTTTATAAGCTTTAATGAACACATATCTTTTTAGAAAAATTATTGTCTGATTAATTTTTAATACAGCGTACCGACATTCCATAAGTTTTACTGAGATTTGTTCTAGAAAACGAGGAGGTGATATTTTTTAAGAATCTGCAATACGCACCATAGGTAACACTAATAGTGGAACTCCACCAATATCCATCGGTCTTTATCAAATCAAAAGCACCAGCACTATTAATATAACCACCTGGAAGTGCTGAAAACATTGTTTCATTTGTAGCGCCAATATTTGGACTTAACCATTGCACAGTATCTTTCAATTTTGCACCAATTTCTAATGTTTCCACCTCTTCTCTTTTCATAAAACCTCTCTTTATTCCACCTAAATTTATGACTAAAGTATCCCACTCTCCATCTCTGGGAACATGCCAACCTAGCGGACAAATTTTTTGAGATCTAACTGCAAACCAGTTATATAATGCGCCATAAATTGTGGCATTGCTTTTTGTGTTTTCATAAAAACAATACCCTCCACTCATCAGACTTTTCCAATTTTTTGGATCGGTATCTTTTGGAATTGGTTTGCCATTGTTGAATTTCGTTGTTTTTAAGTTTTCCGCCATCCACAGCTGATTCCCAATTTGCACTGTTTTGTATACATTTCCATCAATGTCAGTTACCGTAGTTGGTTGGGTTTGAGCATTTAAGCGACAGTAAAAACCAAATATGCTCATCACAAATAATAATAATTTAATTCTCATCATATAAATAGTTCAGTAATAATTGATTATAAAGTAGAAAAATTGCAAAAAACGTTTTGTTTTACGAAAACTCGGATGAATTGTTACAGTTTAATTTTTTGTTACTTCAATATTTATAAACCAAAATCATCTACTTCAAAATATATAAAAAACCGATTATCAACATAATTAACACCAAACAATGAATAAAAGCATTAAATTGGCTTGATTTTTTCATGTAAATACCGCTTTTTTGCAAATTGATATGCGAAATAAGGTATATTTACGTTCTCTTTAATTATTGGGTTTATTAAGAATTAAAATTTGTGATTATGAAACAAATGTTGAGTACACTGGCATTGGTTGTTTTTATTGGATTGACTGGAATAAGTCAAACTAAGCCGTTCAGCTACACCGAACAATGGAAAAAGGTTGATAAACAGCGTGATAACGGCCAACCAAAAGAGGCGTTAAAACTGGTGGATGAAATTTACCAACATGCAAAAACGGAACAGCAACATGGTCATTTTCTAAGAGCCGTTATGTATCAAATAGGACTTGTGGCTTCGTATGAAGAAAAAAGCACCGAAAAAGCAATCGAGCGGATTGATAAAGAGATGAAAACCACAACAGAACCGCAAACGCAGATACTTCATTCTGCCAAAGCAGATATTCTTTGGGGTTACTACCAAAACAATCGATATGTTTTTATGAATCGCTCGACCACCACTAAATATGCAAAAGAGGATATCGACACATGGGATTTACGTAGTCTTGTACAAGCTGTTTTTAATGAATATATGCTTTCATTAAAAAATTCACAGATATTAAAACAAACCAGCATTTCTAAGTACGATCAGATTACAAGCACTAGTGACGATGGAAATTACAGACCAACATTGTACGATTTTTTAGTGCAACGAGCCATCGATTTTTTTATGGGCGAAGAACCTCAAATTGTAAAACCAGCAAACACTTTTTACATCAATAAATCCAAATATTTAGGTTCTGTTAATGAGTTTGCAAACATAAAAATCACCACACCAGATTCACTCTCAATGAAGTATTATGCTTTGAGTTTTCTACAAGATGCAATTCAATTTCACCTCAACGATGTGGATCCTTCAGCACTTATTGATGTGGATTTAAAACGATTAGAATTTGTAAAAAAGAATAGCATCTTCGAAAAAACCGACAGTTTATATTTAGCCTCATTAATGGTGCTTTATAATAAATATCAAAAGAGTCCAGAGCTTGCAAATATTTGTTACGAAATTGCCCTTGAGTATTATACTTCAGCACAGAAATACGATTCCTTATCAAACCCTAATGTTCGATTGAATAACGTCAAGGCATTAGAATTCATCGAAGTTGCAATAGAACGCTATCCTTTAAGCCGAGGTGCTAATAATTGCAAATATTATAAGCATTTAATAACTTCCCCTGAATTGAGCATAAGCGCCGAAAACTATATTATTTCGGACATTCCTTTTAGAGTTTTAGTGAACTTTAAAAGCACCAAAAAAATATTCTTCAGAATTATTCCTATCACTTCAGAGGAGATGAAAGGATATACCAATAAATTGTGGGGAGAGGAATTGATGAAGAAACTTACTTCATTGAAATATATCACTCAATTTTCGGAAGAGCTTCCTTCTCAACCAGATTATCAACGACAAAGTGCTGAAGTTAAAGCACCTGGAGTAAGAAAAGGTCAATATTTAATTTTAACCTCATCAAGTGAACGTTTTGATTTCACCCATGACGCATTGTCTTATTTAGATATTTGCGTAACCGACTTATCATATATTGAACGAGTATTACCATCTGGTTCTTCCGAAATTGCCGTAACCAACCGCAAAACTGGAGATCCAATAGCAAATGCAACGGTAGAAGCACGATTTTTATCGTATAATTATACTTATCGCAAATATGAATCAGTTTTGTTGGCTAAAGGAGTCACCGACCAA
Source organism: Bacteroidota bacterium (assembly GCA_037130365.1). Classification (GTDB taxonomy): domain Bacteria; phylum Bacteroidota; class Bacteroidia; order Bacteroidales; family WCHB1-69; genus JBAXTE01. The sequence goes on along the minus strand of JBAXTE010000019.1, from coordinate 51,914 downwards.
GATGGACATTATACAATTCCGGCTGTTAAAGTAGATGAAAACGGCAGAAATGTTGAATTTACAATTAAATATAAAAATGATGAACTAAATTCAAAAAACAATCTATATCAATATTATAGAGATACCATTGAACGGACTTCCGTTCAAACTTATTTTTTTACAGACAGAGCCATTTATAGGCCTGGACAAACGGTTTATTTTAAGGGAATTACGGTACAATACAAAGGAAAATCATCAAAAATACTAACTGGAACAGCCACACATGTTCGATTATTAGATGCTAATTGGCAAGAAAAAGGCACGTTAGATTTAGTAACAAACGATTTTGGATCATTCCAAGGCACATTTATAGCACCAATGGGTGGATTAACAGGACAAATGCAAATCAGTAGCCCAAACGGATCTACTTCTTTTAGAGTTGAAGAGTATAAACGTCCAAAGTTTGAAACCACTTTTAATCCTGTTAAAGGCAGTTATCGCCTCAACGACAAAGTAACTGTAGTTGGTGTTTCGAAAGCTTATGCTGGCAATGCAATCGATGGTGCAAATGTTAAATATCGAGTTACTCGAAGAGCTTCTTACCCATGGTGGCGTTGGTGGTGGGGATATCAACCATCATCTACATCGATGGAAATATTAAATGGTGAAGTTACCACCAATGAAAAAGGTGAATACACTATTACTTTTGATGCAATTCCAGATTTCAATGCGAATAAGGATTACATGCCAATTTTTAATTACACAGTTTCTGTAGATGTTACAGATATTAATGGAGAAACACATCCTGCAACCACAAACATTGCTGTTGGTTTTATTTCGATGTATGCTCAGGTTGGACTTCCTTCAGAGATTGACCAATCAGACTCTACGCGAAAATATGACATTCGAACAACAAATCTGAACGGACAACTGGAACCGACCTCAATTAATGTGAAAGTCTATCGTTTGGAACAACCTTCGGTGATGTTAAACACTAGATATTGGCAAAAACCAAAATCATTTGCGTATTCAAAAGAAGATTTCAAAAAGCTATTTCCATTCGAAGACTATGACGATGAACTGAACCCAAACACATGGAAAAAACTTGAAGTTGCTTATGACAAAATCCATAATACTGCTACAGACACAGTTTTGAAATTTTCGAACATTAGCACTTGGAAAACTGGAGATTATATTATTGAAATTAATGGTAAGGATAATTTTGGAGTACCATTTGAAAAAAGTCAATTTTTCGCGGTGATGAACACTACTCTACTAGAAAATTCAAGTTATGAACCACTTTTATTAAGAACAAATGAATACTCAACTGAACCTGGAAAAACTTTAAAATTAACGTTAGAAAGTCGTCATACAAATGCTAAAGTATTTTTTGAAATTATCAAAGATGGAATCACTATTCAAAAACAATGGATTACATTAGACAAAAATGCTCAAAACATCAATCTTCCGATTACTGAAAGCATGTATGGTTCGTTAAGAATTAATGCCGTGTTGACCATCAACAATCGCTCATATTCAAAATATCTTTCGGTAAGAGTTGCTCGTAAAAATGAAACCTTAGATATAAAATTTGCAACTTTCCGCGACAAACTTCAACCCGGACAAGAAGAAGAGTGGAATATCACAATAAAAGGAAGTGATGGCGAAAAAGTAGCTTCAGAATTGCTTGCTTCTATGTACGATGCCTCGTTGGATGCTTTTGTACAACATTATTGGTCGTTTTATCTTCACAATGGATACGATAACAATCCATACTGGAATATCGCACCGACAAATAGCTATGAAAATGCAAATCCATACTTCAAAAATCCATACACAAATTACATTAAAAACATTACTTATAAATCGTTAGATTGGCATGGATTCTACTTCTCAAACTATGCATATGGTGGATATTACAAATCGTATAGAAAAGGTTCTAAACAACAAGAGGGCTTTTCAGAAGATGAATCTATCATGGACTCAGCAGCACCAATGTCTGTTACGGGGGCAGTTATGGAAGAAAAAGCTGGAGATAAGGCTGAGGCAACAACTACCAAATCTCCATCTGGCAAAGACGGGAAAGGGGAAGCTGGCAAGAAAAAAGGTCCTACTTTTGGTCTGACAACTTCAGATATTGAGCAGGATAATGATGACTCAAGAGGTGGCGAAGCTGGAAATGGACAACCAATTCAAGTTCGTTCTAACTTCAACGAAACAGCTTTTTTTATGCCTCAAATGGCTACCGATGCTGAAGGAAATATTGTATTGAAATTTAAAGTTCCTGAATCGTTAACTCGTTGGAAAATAATGGGATTGGCACATACGAAAGATTTACGAATTGGTCAATTCAATAAAGAATTAGTGACTCAAAAAGATTTGATGGTGGTTCCAAATCAACCTCGTTTCTTCCGCGAAAACGACAAAATGGAGTTTACTGCGAAGATTTCAAACATCTCCGATAAAGATTTAACTGGCGTGGCAAAAATCGAGTTTTTGGATGCAATTACCATGAAATCCATTAACACAGAACTTGGATTAACAACCTTAGAAATTCCATTTTCTGCACTTAAAGGACAAAGTACTTCGGTAGCTTGGAAAATTGCAATTCCACAAGGAATTATGGCAATTACCTATCGGGTTACGGCACAAGCTGGCAATTTCTCCGATGGTGAAGAGATGACCTTACCTGTGCTTACCAATCGAATGTTGGTTACCGAATCGTTGCCATTGCCAATTAATGGAAATCAAACTAAAAATTTCTCTTTTGATAAGTTGAAAAACAATACTTCAACTACGCTCACAAACTTTAAATACACGTTGGAGTTTACATCAAATCCAGCATGGTATGCCATTCAAGCACTTCCTTATTTAATGGAATATCCTTACGAATGTTCTGAACAGACATTCAGTCGTTTTTATGCCAACAGCATTGCAACGCATATTGCGAACTCAAGTCCGAAGATTAAAGCAGTATTTGAAAGTTGGAAAATCAACTCACCCGAAGCGTTAATGTCGAATTTGGAGAAAAATCAAGAGTTAAAATCTCTAATGCTCGAAGAAACTCCTTGGGTGTTGGATGCAAAAAGCGAATCGGAGCAAAAGAAACGTATTGGTTTATTGTTCGATATTATCACCATGTCGAGCCAGTTAGAAGCTGCTCAAAACAAGCTCATCAAAATGCAGACTCCAAATGGCGGTTGGGCTTGGTTTCCAGGTATGCGCGACAACGAATATATTACGCAGTACATTGTTACTGGTTTCGGACATTTGAAGAACTTAGGAATTACTAATTTAAGTTCAGATCCAAAATCATTGGTTATGATTACCAAAGCAGTAAAATACACCGATGACCGAATTCGTGAAAATTATGAAGAACTAAAAAAGTGGAAAGTTGATATGAGCAAAGACCACATTGGTTGGTCGGAAATTCAGTATTTATATGCTCGAAGTTTTTTCTGGAAAGATGTTGAAATTGCTTCCAAAAACAAAGAAGCCGTGAACTATTACCTCAATCAATCGAAAAAATATTGGTTAACTAAAGGTGTTTATATGCAAGGAATGATTGCCATTGCCAATTTAAAAACTGGTGACCCAGTGACTGCCAAAAAAATTATCTCATCAATCAAAAATAATGCACTTTACAGTGAAGAGATGGGTATGTATTGGCGAAATGAAGGTGGTGGATATTATTGGTATGAAGCTCCGATAGAACGTCAAGCCTTGCTAATTGAGGCTTTTGATGTGGTAAACAATGATTTGGAATCGGTAGAAAAGATGAAAATTTGGTTGCTTAAACAAAAGCAAACTCAAAATTGGGGAACCACCAAATCGACTGCAGAAGCTTGTTATGCATTACTTTTAAAAGGCACCAACCAACTCGCCGACGACCAATTAGTTGAAATTAAAATTGGCGATAAAGTCATCGATCCAAAGAAAATGGATAATGTAAAAGTGGAAGCTGGTACTGGTTACTTTAAAACTGCGTGGAATGGCACCGAAATTACGCCAAACATGGGCAATATTACCGTTACCAAATCAACTGCGGGCGTGGCTTGGGGTTCTGTTTACTGGCAATATTTCGAAAATTTAGACAAAATTACACCTGCACAAACGCCATTGAGTATGAAGAAAGAGTTGTTTGTAGTTCGGATAACTCCCACAGGAGAAGTAATAGAACCAATAAAGGCGGGAGATAAAATTAAAATTGGCGATAAAATCAAGGTAAGAATTGTACTTCGCTCCGACCGCGATATGGAATATGTTCATATGAAAGATATGCGCGCATCGACTTTTGAACCAATCAACGTGCTCTCAAATTACAAATATCAAGATGGATTAGGTTATTACGAAAGCACGCGCGATGCAGCCACCAACTTCTTCTTCGATTATCTTCGCAAAGGAACGTACGTATTTGAATACACGATGTTTGCCACTCAAAAAGGAGATTTCTCCAATGGCATCACCACCATTCAATGTATGTATGCTCCTGAGTTTACCTCACATTCGGAAGGGGTGAGAGTGACGGTAGAGTAAGTTTTTATCACAATAATTGGATTAAAATTTATGGCCTGAATCCAAAGGAAAAAAATTTCAAAAAGCGCAGAAAGGGTTCCTTTCTGCGCTTTTTGTATATCAATCAAACTTTTATTCAAATTTATTGTTGTTAGAGATGTAATAACATTGATTTTATAGCGACAAACACACATATATATAATTTATAACTCACAACTTTAAGAACTAAAATATTTAATTTAAATATTCCAAAAACGTGAATTAAACCACTTAAAATCAATAGTTATTAGTATTTTAAAGAACATCAACTAATAATTATCAAAATGAAAAAATCAATAATAATAGCACTTCTATTTGCATCAAGTAGTTTTTGCATATTCGGTCAAGTTAGTATTCACCCATCTATTGGGGCACAATTTCCTATAGGAACTTTAGTTACCGATCACAACTTAGGGAATGATTATGGAGCAAATATTTCATTAAAATTTGCAATAGACAAAAATTTCGACATCGGGTTAACCACTGGTTTTAATCAATTTAGCACAGATAATATCCACAAACATTACTCTATGATTCCAATAACTGGATTGCTTGAAAAACGATTTGGGTTTTCTGCATTTGCTCCTGCAATTGCATTAGATTTTGGGTTTTACAACTTTAGTTATTTCGAAAAGAAGATATCAGACAAAGTAGTTTTGGATGTTTCAAAAACGATTACAAATGTCGGCTTTGCCCCTTCTGCTGGATTTTACTTTAAAATTGATCAATCGGCTGCGTTAACGGCTATGTTTAAGTATCATTTTATGTTCGATCCAACAAATCCTTACACTTTTTATGGAATTAATATTGGGTTAAATTATAAATTCAATCAAAAGAAAGCAAAATATAATCGATTTTAAATTCGATGAATTCTTCCTGAAATGCTCATGAATTTAAGACTTCTCATTCATACTTTTTCTTGATAAAAAGTATGCAAAAATCAAGATGGAGCGTATGTAAAACTTTTTTCAAAGATTTCAAAATAAAAGCAATACTTTAGCAGCGTAGGCAAATTGAAAGCTTATTTCTTTGATGATGGAATGATTGCTTTGTGTAATGCTTTAAATTTGGACATAAATGCCCCTGCTGTATTGCTAATATTTTGTAATCCTTATTGCTTTTTATAACTACGCTCCGTCGGTCCAAAAAGCATAAAATAATTACAAATAGAAATATCTTTTCCATTCTAAACATTTTTCATAATAACTTTTCTTCACGCTTTTTTACTCAAGGCGGTTCAGCCCTCACAAGAATAGACTTGCAAAGAATATCATTCCTCAATTCTGACAAGGCAATTCTCGGATTTTTTAAAATCACCCCGGTAGACTTGGAAAGTACCTCATCAAAATTTTTGAGTTTGGGAAAAGTTGTTTGATTTATTAAAGGTTCTTCTCCCCCAATTTTTTAAGGCGACCTTTAAATTGCCATCAAATTACAACCTCTGATATCGCTATAATCAAATCTTCCTAAGACTTCGAATGAGCCATCCGGGTGAACTGTTCCTAAATCTTGAGTTGCAATAAAAGCACAACTTTCGATATTTGCAAGGTCGATAATGTTTAATCCCCCATTTTTTCCATTGGCATGGATAGACAACGGATCATTGGGTTCTCTAAGCAAAACTTTCATCCATGGTGGACAAATAAAGTTCATATTCCCAAGTGTATATGCTTGAGAAAGAAGTTCTGTCATACCATATTCCGAATATACGTTCTTCACACCAAAACCACTGCATAATATTTTATGAAGTTGCTGGCGAGTAATTTCTTCTTTGCGCCCTTTCATTCCTCCAGTTTCAATTACTGTAAGTTCTGGAAAATCAAGTTTGAAGTTTTCAATAAAATCGAGCAGAGCATAGGTAACTCCAAACAAAATTGTTTTCTGTTTGCGAGCAGATAGCAACGATAACGTATGATAAAGTTCCTCGAAATTATGCAGAAAAAATCCGGATTCTTCTCTTTTTGAATCCTTAATTAAACAATCAACCATATAAACTAACGAAGATCCTTTGCGCTCTAAATATGATGGAAGTAAGGCTAAAATCACAAATTCTGAAGGCAATCCAAAACTCAATTCAAAACTTCGGCTAAAGCTTTCAATATAAACATCTGGGTTACACACATAATGTTTGGACACAATGCTTCCAGTGGTAGCACTGCTTTCAAAACATAATTTTGGATTTTTATTTGATGAAATCACCAAATGTTGTTTGAAAAACTGAATCGGCAAAAATGGAATTTTTTCAATTGAGTTAATATTGTCGACATCAACAGACAAGCAGTCTACAAACTTATGATATACAGCACATTGATTATATTGAAACCAAAAAAGCGACAATGCTTTCTCTTCAAATTCATCGTTTGAATTTATATTGAAAATATTTTTTGAAAAAGTTGAGACAAAATTGGTCATTTTAAATTACTTTTGTCTAGTAAATATAATTTTCAACAAAGATAAGGGGTTAAGTTATGCGAGCTCAATTTTTTACATTTTTTTTCGTTTTGGCAGGCATAATGTTGATTATTTCATCGTGCAAAAAGACGGAAGAATATCCAATTGAGCCAAATATTTCATTTAACAACATCTACAAAATATCTAGCGGAACCAATGTTGACAATTATGGAATGTTAATTCTCAACTTCACCGATGGTGATGGAGATATTGGATTAAGCGAAACAGACGTAAATCCGCCATTTGACACAACCTCTATTTATTATTATAATTTTTTTATCAATTATTACGAAAAACAACATGGCATATTTGTAAAACCCACTCTTTTTGAGACCTTTAACGCTCGTATTCCAATATTAAATACATCGAATGGAGAACAGCCATTAAAAGGAACTATTTCTATTCAAGTGCCCATCAATAATTTTGCATCTACGTATGATACCATAAAATTTGATTGTCAAATTTGTGATCGGGCATTACATTTAAGCAACAAAATTACCTCCCCAGAATTAATTATCAAAAAACACTGATGGAAAACCTTTCCAAATCAATGCAATACACCCCGAGAGAGCTATTAAAAAAATATTTTGGATATCATGATTTTCGGGTTCGACAAGAAGAAGTAATAGACACAATTCTTGCTGGTCAAGATGCGCTAGTGCTTATGCCTACTGGTGGAGGCAAATCGTTGTGTTTTCAAATTCCCGCATTAATTTTTGAAGGATTAACGGTGGTGGTTTCTCCATTAATTTCATTGATGAAAGATCAAGTGGATGCTTTAAATGCTAATGGAATAAATGCGGTAAGTTTAAATTCTTCACAATCTTTTGAAGAACAGAAAGCAATCCTCAATCAACTTTATTACAATCAAACAAAATTATTATACGTTTCGCCAGAGCGATTGCAAGAATCTGGTTATTTATTTGAGTTTTTAAAACGGATTACAGTCTCACTTTTTGCCATCGACGAAGCACATTGTATTTCGCATTGGGGTCATGATTTTAGACCAGATTACCTCAATTTGAGTTCGTTGAGAATACATTTTTCAAAAGTCCCAGTAATGGCTTTAACAGCCAGCGCCGATAATACTACACAGCAAGACATTGCTCAATTACTCAAACTTCGAGATTTTAAATTATTTAGATCTTCATTCGATCGGGAAAACATCCATTATTTTGTAAAACCTAAGGCAGAAATGAAAAACTTTCTTCCTGAATTTTTACGAAAACAAGAACAAAATTCTGGAATTATCTATTGTCTTTCGCGAAAATCTACTGAGAAAATGGCTGCTTACATAAGCTCATTAGGTTATCTAGCGGCCTATTATCATGCTGGAATGGATGCAGATTTACGAAATCATGTCCAAACTGAATTTTCGAAAGACAATATTAAAATTGTGGTTGCTACCATTGCTTTTGGAATGGGAATAGATAAGTCGAATGTGCGTTATGTTATTCATATCGATTTACCAAAAAATATTGAAGGTTATTATCAAGAAACTGGACGAGCTGGGCGGGATGGAGCCAAAGCAGAAGCATATTTGTTTTTCTCAAAAGGCGATGTGATGAAGTGGCGGATGATGATTGATAGTGGTGAAGACCTTGAAGTTAACGCGATATTACATCGAAAGCTAAGCAAGATGGCTACATTTGCTGAAAGTTCATCATGCAGAAGGCAATTTCTGATGAATTACTTTAACGAAAAACACAATGGCAATTGTAATTCCTGTGATATTTGCCTCTCCTCGTTATCTGAATATGATGGTACAGTGGATGCTCAAAAAGTACTATCGGCAATTCTTCGGTTAGAGGAGCGATATGGAATTGGCATGATTGCCGATTTTGTAAGAGGCGCTAATGTTCAGAAAATTTCGGATCAAATGCGAAGTATAAAAACATATGGTGTAGGTTCAGATAAACCAGATTTTTACTGGAAAGAGATTATTCGCCAAATGATTCAACAAGGGATGATCATTCAAACGGAAGAGCAGTTTCCAAAGTTGAAAATTTCCGAAAAGAGTATGCTTATTTTACAAGGAAATTTAAAAGCTACCTTTGTAAGAGTTAAAAGTCCCGAAGTGAGCAAGACTCAAAGTGGTCAGGAAAATTACGACAAACAATTATTCACCAATTTGCGTCTATTGCGTTTACAGATTGCGAATAGTCAGGGTGTTCCTCCTTTTGTAGTATTTTCGGACAGCACCCTAATAGAGTTATGTACTTTTTACCCACAAACTCCAAATGAATTGAGTGAAATTTCGGGTTTTGGAAGCTACAAAATTGAGAAATATGGTCACCTTATTTTAAAAGCAATTGTAGAGTATTGTACCAAAAACAATATTCCATCCGTTATACATCAAAAAGTAAAGCGGAGAAAGTAAGCATAGTTTAAATCCAAGTGTATTAACAAACCATTGAAGTTATTTGCATTGGTTTTTTTAAAATTCAACATCGGGTGTCTTTAGTTTAAAATTTATGCTTGAGCTAAAATTAACAAAAACTGCATAATATCTTATACTGATAATTTCAGATGTTATTTTTAGTATTTATGTTATTTATTTATTATTTTAACAACATTCTTCCCTCAAATATTTTTTTTTACGATAATTAGATATTCGCAAAAACCTTTATTAATAGCCAATTACAACAATTTTAAAAAACAAATTTATTAATTAGGTTTGTTAAATAATTTAGTTATATTTGCAACCGAAATAGGGGTAGTTATATTATCATGAAAAGAATTAGGGAAAATCTTTTTATTATTTATTTTTTGATTATTAGTTTGTTACTGTCAATTGGATATTGCTTTCAATTGATATTTAGTCAATATTTTATTGGATCATTAAACTATATTTTTAATTTAAGAGATAAAGTGAATCCAATTCAAAATTTTATCTCAATAAATCCTACCCAAAATTTCAAATATTTTTATTTAACAATTGAATACCAGTTAATTAACTGCGACTAAACACCATAAAGCCATATTAAAAAACCACCCAAATGACAGAACAAAAAAAACATTTTAGAAATTTAATAAATCAAAGTTTATCTAAAAAACTGCTTAAATTCTTATTTGTACTTGCTTTTTTTTCAAATTTTGCTGCTTTTGGGCAAATAACTATTGGTTCAGGTACTTCCAATGCCTTTATCCCTATATATCCATATTACGGGTACACTTATAGCCAAACCTTATATCTTCAGTCAGAGATTAGTAATTCGGGAAATATTACAACTTTATCCTTTTATTTTAGTGGCACCTCTTTAAATGTTTCAAATAACTGGACTATTTATTTAGGACATACCGCCAAAACGGCTTTCTCATCAACAACAGATTGGATACCAACTAGTTCTATGACTCAAGTCTACAGTGGAACATTCGCGAGTCCCTCTACGTCTGGCTGGATTACAATAGACATTTCTGACTTTGCATATAATGGGACTAGCAACCTTGTAATTGCAGTTGACGAAAACGTTGCTGGTTATAATACTTCAAGTGATTTTTTTTATTCGACTGCTTCAACAGCAGGAAGAAGTCTTTATTATTATAATGATGGCACTAATCCAGATCCCGCAGCACCTCCAACAGGAACTTTAGGAACTTCTTATGCCAACGTAATTCTAGGTGGTATCACACCACTTCCAGCTGCATCTCTCAATTTTGATGGAGCAAATGATATTGTAATATTAAATAATAATTCAACCACATTATCTGGAACATTTACTGTAGAATGCTGGGCAAAACCATCTAACACGGGTACATTATCAATTATGGGAAGTCGTGCAGGAGGTAGTAATTCCTCTTTTGATATGAAATTTTCTGGTGGTTCTTTAATACATGGGGATATTGGCAATGGTTCAACGTGGCTTACTACTTCTGCAGATGCCAGCTTTACATATACGCCTGGAACATGGTATCATATTGCTTATGTGGTTACACCAAGCGGTTATACCATATATGTAAATGGAGCTCAACGAGCAACTGGTACTTTTAGTGGCACTCCTCTTTTGTATAATTCTACAAACAAATTAACATTAGGGGCATATAGTTCTACGGGCGGAGAATGCTTTAACGGAAACATAGACGAAGTCAGAATTTGGAGTACAGCACGCTCTCAAGCCCAAATTTCAGCATTTATGAATTGTGAAATAGGAGCTACAATGACTGGCTTGGTAGCTAATTATCATTTTAATCAAGGATACTCAGGTGCAACAAATTCAAGTGTAACCACCCTTAATAACGCATATTCCTCTTTATACAACGGCACACTTACCAACTTTGCATTAACAGGAGCTACTTCAAACTGGACAGCACCAGGCGCAGTTACTTCTGGATCTTCTTGCGTTTTTGTTGGAGATAATTGTTCTAATGCTCAGGATTTAACAACCCTCTCAAGTCCTTATTCAGCCTCCACTGTTGGCTATACAGATGATGTTTCAATTTGTAAGACAGGATATGGTGATCGAGTGTTTTATATTAATGTTCCAAATGGCTCTCAAATTGATATTTGGGAATCTTCAAACGATTATGATGAGTATGAATATATGGGCTATGGTGGGAGTTGTCCTGGTTCAACGACCATTACTTGTTGGGATAATGATGCATTAAGCCATAACGTGTGGTATAATAATACGGGTTCTGCACAAACAGTTTGGTATGTTCAAGATGGATTATCTGCAACGGGTAATTTTACACTTAATTGGTCGTTAACAACTCCTGTAACTTATTCTGTTTCAATTAGCAATTCTTACACTGGAAGTCCTGTAGATGGTTCAACCACATATGTATCTGGTGCTAGTTTTTATGCAACTCCAGGAACAAGACCTGGATATATTTGTACTGGTTACACTGGATCAGGAAGTATTGCCGCATCAAGTTCAGACTTATATGTTAGCGTAAATATCACCTCAAATTCTACCCTTAATTGGACATGGGCGTCCTGTGCACCAAGTGGGACATATTATCTTATGACAAACGGCTCATATAATGTTTGTGAAGGAACTTTTTATGATGCTGGTGGAAATTGTCAATATAATAATAATGAATCATATACCACAACTTTTAATCCGTCTATTCCTGGGAATAAAGTTGTGATGAACTTTACCTCTTTTAGTACAGAAAACAATTATGATGGTCTGATGATTTATAATGGGCCAAATACTTCATCCCCTCTAATTTCATCAGGTTTAGCTGTAGGGTCAAACGCAACAACTTGTCCTGCTGGGTCATGGCGTGGAACAGGTAGTCCAGGAACTATAACCTCTACAGATGTCTCAGGTGCATTAACTTTTGTTTATACATCTGAGGGCTCAGGAACATCTACTGGTTGGACCGCAAATATCTCAGTAATTTGTAATGCTACCTGTTCAATAACAGGACCATCAATAGCCTGTTCATCTACAAACATTTCATATACAGCTTCAGCTTCAGGGTTTTGTGGCACACCATCATATCAATGGTATTGTAATGGTATTGCCCTTGCAACATCAGGTGGAGGAAGTGCGCCAAATTATTCTAGCTATTCGGGAGGTACATCTCAAACCTTAAATTTGAGCACTTTTGCAGGAAGTTTTAGTCCAGTAAATATTTATTGTGTAACCTCTTATGGAAGTTGTACTGCAACTTCAAGCACTATTGCATTGTCGGTTTCTGGAACACAATCAACTGCTCCCACTAGCATTACTGGTAGTTCAACGATTTGTAATGGTAGTTCAACAACACTAACCTCCTCTGGTGGTACTCTTGGAACAGATGCAACAACTGTTTGGTATACTGGTTCTTGTGGAACTGATATTTATAATCAACCATGGACAAATCAACCATTTGGAACTGGGAGCACAATTGTGAACTCCGTTTCTGGAGGAATTTTGAATGTTACTTCCACAACAAGCGACCCTATAATTGATATGAGTGGATTAGGTTCTTTTAATCCAAGTGTGTATAAGTATATTAATGTTCGGTATCGGGTTACGGCAGGTTCAACTTCGGGTGTTGAAATATTTTTCTATAATACACTTCATAATTATGCTGTTGGAGGTGAAACTGGATATGGATCTTTAATTAGTGATGGGGCATGGCATGTAGTAAATGTTGACATGTCTGCAGATCCAGATTATACCACAGGTGGAAATATTCTTGGGTGGCGCTTCGACTGGGCCACAGCATCAGGTGTTACCATGGATATTGATTACATTAGTTTGTCTGATGTGCCAGTCATAAATGAAGGTTCATCAATCACTGTATCACCAACTACGAATACAACTTATTATACTGCAAATAGAGGAGCGTGTAACACCACAACTTGTGCAAATACAACAGTTACAGTTAACTCATTATCGACAGCACCCACATCAATTTCTGGAACTACCACAATTTGCGCAGGTGGATCAACTACATTATCAGTAAATGGAGGAACCGATGGAACTGGAGCTTCATATCAATGGTTTTCAACATCATGTGGTGGCACATCGGCAGGTACTGGTTCTAGCATAAGTGTAACACCAGCATTTACAACCACTTATTTTGTCCGCCGATCTGGAACCTGTAACAATACATCCTGCGCAAGCACTGTTGTTTCAGTTAACAGCCTTTCATATACACCAACTGGTGCAACAGCAACACCTACATCCCTTTGTACTGGTGGCACAAGCACATTAAATGTTGGACTTCCAAATACATTAAATGGAGGATTACTTGACTATAACACATGGACTGTTGGCTCCGGTAGTGCAACAGGATTTTCTCAAAATGGTGAAACTGCTGATAATCAAAGAATAAATGGTACGGATCCTTGGGGAAATACTACTGTTATATGGGAAACCAGACCATCTGGAGATGGAAACGCTGATGGTGGTTGGAATAGTGATTTTAAAAACATCGACAATACGAAACTTTATAGGGTTTCTGTATGGGTAAGACGTACAAGCGCAACTTCTGGGGGCACCTTCTATCTTGGCACGAATGGCTCTCCTTCAGAAGTTAGAAAAGTTTCTGATGGTACTGAAGCAGGAAACCCATATTGGGATTGTGCGTCTACAGGTGCATTGGGTCAGAATGAGTGGTACCTAGTTGTGGGTCACGTTTTTTCCAACACCTATGCAGGAGCAACGTCACACGCCGAAAGTGGATACTATACTGTAAGTTCAGGAAAGGTACATGAGAATAATGGCTGTAATGTAGGTCCAGATGTAAAATTTGCGGCTACTACAACCCAACTTCGACAAAGAGCATATCATTTTTATTGTTCAGATGCAACTACCCGATTACAGTTTGCATATCCTAGAATTGATATGTGCGATGGAACAGAACCGACAATTGCACAACTCTTAAAAGGTTTCGACTCTAATGATGGTTTGGGAACTGGAGCATCATGGAAATGGTATTCTGGAAGCTGTGGTGGTAGTGTAGTTGGTACAGGACCTACAATATCAGTTAGCCCTTCGTCAAGTACATCTTATTTTGTTCGTGCTGAGGGAACCTGTAACACCACTGCATGTTCAAGTGTGAGAATTTCAATTGAATCCCCAGCAGTTCCAACCATAACACCAAGTGGATCCACTACAATTTGTCCGGGAAGTTCGGTGAATTTAACAGCATCTGATAATGTATCTGGAAATGCATTAAGTTTTAACGCCACTGGTCAATATGTAAATGTTGGAAATCCTTCAGATTTAAAAATTACTGGAAACCAAACAATTGAAATGTGGCTTAAGCCTTTTGACTTTTCATATCGATACAATCCATATAATAAAGCTTATGCTGGAGAAGGTACAATTACTCAAGAGACTAATGGTTCGATAACCTATTTTTATGGAACAGATGGCAATAATGGGGCTACCTATCAAGGACATGGAAGTGGAGTAATTCCCTTAAACCAATGGACACATGTTGCAATAGTCAGAGATTTATCCTCAATGCAACTTCGATGGTATATCAATGGAGTCCTTTCTACATCGGTTGCCGCTTCATATCCAGCTGCAGTTGCTGGTGCAAATGATGTAACTATTGGGAAAGGTTACGCTAGTACACAAGGGTATAATGGTTTAATTGATGAAGTTAGAGTTTGGAACGTTGCACGTACACAACCCGAAATTCAAGCAACAATGAACACGACTGTTGCACCTGGTACTTCAGGATTGAAGGGTTACTGGCGTTTTGATGAAAGTTCAGGAACTGCCACAAGTTCTATGGGGAGTTTAACTGCATCTTGTTCAATTGTTGGTTCACCTTCTTGGGTTGCATCAGCAGCTCCAATACAAACGGCTTTTTCATGGTCTCCTTCTACGGGATTGAATACTACTGCGGCCGCAATTGTTACCGCATCACCATCTTCAACTACAACTTATACCGTTACTGCAAGTTCTCCAAATGGATGCACATCAACGAATACTGTCACAATTTCTTTAAAAACAAATGTTGGAATAACCTCAGCAACTGCTGCAACAAGCCCAATTTGTGCTGCTTCCACTACAACGGTAACTGCAAATGGAGTTGTTGGAACAAACGCTGTGGTTACTTGGTGGTCAGCAACGGGTGGAACTGGAACAAATTTAGGAACTGGAACAACCAAAACAGTTGGTCCAGGCACATATTATGCTCGAGTAACGGGCGATTGTGGTTCTGCGGTGGAATCATCGGTAACGGTTGCTTCTAAAATCAATGTTGGAATTACATCTGCCACATTTGCAGCAAGTCCAATTTGTGCTACTTCTACAACTACAGTCACCGCAAATGGAGTTACTGGAACAGGCGCTGTTGTAACTTGGTACACCGGAGCTGGTGGAACTGGAACAAATTTAGGAACGGGAACAACCAAAACTGTTGGCCCAGGCACATATTATGCAAGAGTAACTGGCGATTGTGGCTCTGCAGTGGAAGCATCGGTAACGGTTGCATCTAAAATAAATGTTGGAATTACATCTGCCACATTTGCAGCAAGTCCAATTTGTGCTACTTCTACAACAACTGTCACCGCAAATGGAGTTGTTGGAACAAGCGCTGTTGTAACTTGGTACACTGGAACAGGTGGAACAGGAACAAACTTAGGCACGAGTAATCCATTAACTGTTGGCCCAGGCACATATTATGCTCGAGTAACGGGCGATTGCGGTTCTGCGGTAGAAGCATCAGTAACGGTTGCATCAAAAATAAATGTCGGAATAACCTCAGCAACTGCTGCAACAAGTCCAATTTGTGCTGCATCTACAACAACAGTCACTGCAAATGGGGTTTCTGGAACAAACGCTGTGGTAACTTGGTGGTCGGCAACGGGTGGAACTGGAACAAATTTAGGGACAGGAACAACTAAAACCGTTGGTCCAGGGACATATTATGCACGAGTAACGGGCGATTGTGGTTCTGCAGTGGAATCATCGGTAACGGTTGCATCAAAAATCAATGTTGGAATTACATCTGCCACATTTGCAGCAAGTCCAATTTGTGCTACTTCTACAACAACTGTCACCGCAAATGGAGTTGTTGGAACAAGCGCTGTTGTAACTTGGTACACCGGAACAGGTGGAACTGGAACAAATTTAGGAACTGGAACAACCAAAACCGTTGGACCGGGCACATATTATGCTCGAGTAACAGGCGATTGCGGTTCTGCGGTGGAAGCATCGGTAACGGTTGCTTCTAAAATAAATGTCGGAATAACATCTGCAACTGCTGATGCAAGTCCAATTTGCGCTGCTTCTACAACAACAGTCACCGCAAATGGGGTTTCTGGAACAAACGCTGTGGTAACTTGGTGGTCGGCAACGGGTGGAACTGGAACAAATTTAGGAACTGGATCAACCAAAACCTTTGGACCGGGCACATATTATGCTCGAGTAACTGGCGATTGCGGCACTGCGGTGGAAGCATCGGTAACGGTTGCATCTAAAATAAATGTTGGAATAACATCAGCAACTGCTGCTACAAGTCCAATTTGTGCTGCTTCTACTACAACGGTCACTGCAAATGGAGTTGTTGGAACAAATGCAGTCACAACTTGGTATACCGGAACAGGTGGTACTGGAACTAATCTTGGTACAGGAACAACCAAAACAGTTGGCCCAGGCACATATTATGCACGAGTAACGGGCGATTGCGGAACTGCGGTGGAAGCATCGGTAACGGTTGCTTCTAAAATAAATGTCGGAATAACATCTGCAACTGCTGATGCAAGTCCAATTTGCGCTGCTTCTACAACAACAGTCACCGCAAATGGGGTTTCTGGAACAAACGCTGTGGTAACTTGGTGGTCGGCAACGGGTGGAACTGGAACAAATTTAGGAACTGGATCAACCAAAACCTTTGGTCCGGGAACATATTATGCTCGAGTAACGGGCGATTGCGGTTCTGCAGTTGAAGCATCGGTAACGGTTGCATCTAAAATAAATGTCGGAATAACATCTGCAACTGCTGCAACAAGTCCAATTTGTGCTGCATCTACAACAACAGTCACTGCAAATGGTGTTACTGGAACAAATGCTATTGTAACTTGGTGGTCGGCAACTGGTGGAACTGGAACAAATTTAGGAACTGGAACAACCAAAACCTTTGGACCGGGCACATATTATGCTCGAGTAACAGGCGATTGCGGTTCTGCGGTGGAAGCATCGGTAACGGTTGCTTCTAAAATAAATGTCGGAATAACATCTGCAACTGCTGATGCAAGTCCAATTTGCGCTGCTTCCACTACAACGGTAACTGCAAATGGTGTTACTGGAACAAACGCTGTGGTAACTTGGTGGTCGGCAACTGGTGGAACAGGAACAAATTATGGAACTGGAACTTCAAAACTAGTTGGTCCGGGCACATATTATGCTCGAGTAACTGGCGATTGCGGCACTGCGGCAGAAGCATCGGTAACGGTGGTATTAAATACAGAATCAACCGCACCAACATCAATTTCGGCAACAAACAATAGCACTTGTGGTGCAACATCAAAAGTGTTATCCATAGTTGGTGGTAGCTTGGGAGCTGGGGCAACTTGGAATTGGTTTACCGCTTCGTGTGGAGGAGCTCCTGCAGGAACAGGTTTGAGTATTAGTGTTAATCCAGCGTCAACAACTACTTATTATGCTAGAGCTGCTGGTACCTGTAATACCACCAGTTGTGCTTCTATAATTGTAACTGTGATTCCAGCACCTGAAAATGATTTATGTGCAGATGCAACAGTAATTAGCTCATTCCCATACTCCAGTGGTGTAAAATCAACAAATTGTGCATTAAATGATACACCGCCAGTTGGAGCAAGTTCAAGTGGTGCTCATGATTATAATGTGTGGTATAAGTTTACAGGTAATGGAAATCAAGTGGCAATAAATACTTGCGATGATTTAACAAACTTTGATACCGAGCTTCACGTTTACACTGGAAGCTGTGGATCCATGACTGAACAAATCTCGAACGATGAAGGATTAGATGCTGCTTGTAGCTTAGGCAAATCTAGTCTTACCATGTGTACCGTAAATGGAACCGTATATTATATTTCTGTAGGAAGTTATCAACTTGGTGGAGCAACTGGAAACTATGTGTTGAATGTGATTGATAAAGCAATTACTGCAGCTACAATACTTCCAAATTCTGTTTGTGGGAATGGCACAGTTACCTTAACAGCTAATGTTGGTAATAATGCTGATGCAGTTGAGTTTTCAATAGATGGCGGAACGTCTGTATCAGCTACCGATGCTTCAGTTCCATATCAATACACTACCGCATCGTTAACGGCTCCTCAAACAGTTTCTGTATATGTTCGTTCACGGAATTCGGAATCATCGTGTGTTGGGAATTGGGTTAACTCAGGTTTAGCAAATGCATATTCTTTGCCAACATCAACAATACAAGCGCTTTGCAACGATAATTTGGGAAGAAAAATTGAGGTTGTTGGTGCTGGAGGATCTTTGACTTATTCAACATTCGAACAACAATCGCCATCTGTTTCTCAAGCTTCTAATGTTTTTGCAGTGCCATTTAATAACACTAGAGACTTTAGAGTAATCGATAACAGAGGTTGCACCTCGAGTTGGGCTTCGTATGTAGCACCTTCTACGCCTTCAGATATTGCAACTACTGCCACTTCAGGATCTTGTATAGTGAGAGGAGTAGGGAGTTGGTGGCATGTTACTGATGCTTCAAATCATGTAATATTGTCTATTGATGATAATACAAGCAACTTAGGAGAAATTACTGCAAATTCATATGTAGAACCAACTACAAGTGTTTATAAGCAAACTTATTATTTGAAACGACATTTTAAGATTACATCGCAAAATACGCCTACTTCACCAGTAACTTTAAGGCTATATTTTACCGACGAAGAACTTAATGAGTTAATTACTAATTCGAAGCTAAATCAAAATGTAGCAGATGATGTAAACGATTTAAGTAATTTAAAAGTCACTCGTTATTCTGGTGTAAATGAAGATAACATTTATTCAAATAACGACACAACCTGTGGAGCTTGTTTTACGGTTTACACTCCTTCAACAGGAGTAGACATGGGTGCAAATTATGTTCAGATTACAGTCCCTGGATTTAGTGAAGAATGGATTCATGGCGGAACCAATAACACCTCAATATTACCCATTGAATTGATGACTTTTAAACCAGAATGTTTGGGCAAAAATGCGTTTATTCGATGGATCACGGCAAGTGAAATCAATAATAACTTCTTTGTTCTTGAACGAAGTGAAAATGGTGTTGATTATCAATCGATAGCTCAAATTCAAGGTGCTGGGAATAGTTCAGAGATTCTAGAATATTCGTATTTAGATACTCAAAAACCAGAGGGACTTGTTTATTATCGATTAAAACAAGTAGATTTTAATGGAGTAATTCACACTTATAATCCAGTGCCACTGAGTTGCAAAAATGAATCAATGGCTCTAAGAGTAGTCCCTAATCCATTTAAGGAAAAGATTTCGATAATTGGCTCTTTGCCAAACGAAACACAAATCGAACTATTCAACGGAAAAGGTGCACGAGTTTATTCAGAATCAAAGAATATTGTAAACAGCACCGAATTAGATTTGAACTTTTTAGCACCAGGAATCTATCTACTTCGATTAACCGAATTAAATGGGATTGTTCATCAGTTTAAACTTGTTAGAAATTGATTGATATGTCAATATTTCCAAAACCAATGAGAATTTGGCTTTGGAAATATTGACATATGATTTCATTGTTAATTTGAATACTTTTCAGAATTAGCAATTTACATAATATTAGATATGCTGTTATTTTTTACCAATTTAATATTAAATTTCTCGTAATAAAATATCATTAAAAAAACATCTATAGTCTTAATTATTAATCCGTTGTAAAATTTAAAATAAAAATATAATTAATTAAATTTGTTAATATAATTAATTATATTTGCACAGAATATTGGGGGAAATTAAGTAATAGAAATGGGTGTATTGATATTTGTTTTAAGTATATATATGTGTGTAAGTATTAGAATACATACACATATTCCGACCTTTATATCCAACAATTTTGCTTTAAGCTATATTAAACAGCCTAGAGTTATATCAAATCATGATTTTTATTTTTTGAAACAGTCCATTAAAAGTAAATTATCAATAATTATTTTTTTTAACAGAGCATTATGGGCTAAAGAAATTATTGGATTTTTTAGTCCATGTTCTCAAAAAATTTCAATTTACAGAATTATATTAAAAAATAAAGATATTCATTTCACTCTAAATTTTATTTAGAAAATTATCAAAACAAAAAACAAAATACTGATGAAGAGTAATACCAACTTAGCACCCAAAGTAAAAATTGGATTTTCTCAAATTTTTCGAACTTTAATCTTAATATTTATTTTCATTTTTGCAACTACGTTGCAATTGTTTTCACAAACATTAATCCCATTTTCTGGCAGTAATTCTATAGATTGTGGAACCAACACAACATTATGCACTCATGCTGGATGTGGAGGTACGTATTCTTCAAGTGCAAGTGGTTATACAGTTTTAAATTCTGCAGATAATGCTGTGATAACAATTTCTGGATCATATGATACCGAATCTGGTTATGATTATATTAGAATATACTCTGGTAGTGGTACTGGAGGATCTTTATTAGCCACTTATAATGGAAATAGCACATTTACATATACTGGATCAGCAGGCGAGACCCTTACTGTTGGTTTTACATCTGATGGCAGTGTGGAATATTCTGGATTAAATGCAAGTGTTACTTATAGTGGTTCTTGTGTAGCTCCAATTATGGTCCCATTTTCTGGAAACAATACTTATACAACTTGTTCTGGGAATATTTATGACCATGGTGGTGGAAGTGGAGATTATGCTAGTAGTGCAAATGGATATACTGTATTATATCCAGCTGTTGCAGGGAATAAAATTAAGGTTTCTGGATCACTTGTGAGTGAAGCAAATTGGGATTATTTAACTATTTATAATGGAGTTGGTACTGGGGGAACTGAATTATATCGAAATTCTGGAACTCAAACTGTGCCTGCAATTTATTCAACAGATGCCTCAGGTGCACTTACAGTTATGTTTACTTCTGATGGGTCAGTCGTTGGTGCAGGATTTGATTTGGGTATTTCTTGCTTTAATCCTACAATCATTGATAATACCATTTATGCCAATGGAGCAACAGGTTCAATAAATGTATGCCCAGGTGTTGCTTTTACAATTTCTTCCAGTGGAGGTAGTTCCGGCAATATGTGTTATTGGGGATCTTCAAACGGAGGAAGTTCTTGGGATTTATTTGCAGGCTCATATTGCAACCAATCAAGCTATACGTATACTCTTAACACTCCTGGTTCTTACTTATTTCATGTCAGAAATTCTGATGCCGATGGTTATTGCTGGGATGCTGGCAGATCTTGTGGACCCGCACAGCTAGTAACTGTTAACGTTATTTCTCCACCATCAGCTGGTACAATGAGCCTTACAAATCCAACTTGTGGGAGCACGTATGTGTTTTCGCTATCTGGAAATAGTGGAACTGTAGAAGACTGGGAATATAGTTGGGCATCAGCTTCTGGTCCATGGACAAATTGGGGGCAAGGTAGCGTAAATACTGTAAATTGGGGTCCTGGTGGATCTGCTGGGTTATATGTACATGCTAGAATTGTCGGCAATGGGTGCACCGTATGGTCAAATGTTGTAGGACCAACAGCAACACCAC
The DNA here is from genome assembly GCA_037130365.1 of Bacteroidota bacterium. Classification (GTDB taxonomy): domain Bacteria; phylum Bacteroidota; class Bacteroidia; order Bacteroidales; family WCHB1-69; genus JBAXTE01. Next base: position 29,780 of record JBAXTE010000019.1, on the reverse strand, counting down.
CCACTGTCGGAGAAAACATTAATTGTCCAATAGATGCGGGCACTTTAGCATGTACCAGTCCGTATTCAAACACACAAAATAATGGAAGTTTTGCAAATGATTATGGTCAAGCTTCTGGAGATATTTTTTATAAATTCACATTAAGTTCTACACAAACAGTTCAGATTAAAACATGTGGAAGTGGTTTTGATACATACTTATCGTTACTAGACAATGCCGGTAATGTAATAACAATTAATGATGATGATAATTCAAATTGTGCGAATAATGAATCTTTTATTTCTACATCGCTAGCAGCTGGAACATATTATGTTGTTTCTGAGGGATTTAGTAGTTACACTGGAAACATCAATACCCAAATATCAATAATTGACGCTACCCCTCCTTCTCATGACAATGTAACTGTAAATAGCAATTGTTGGACAACAGATGGTTCTCATGATTATACGATTACCATGGTTTCTAGTGATCCAAGTGGCTTTGGAGGGGCGTATGGAATTATGGCACTGATTAATTATCAAGGTGCAAATGCTGGTCAACATGGAGGATATTTTTCATGGCATCCAAGTAGCTATGTTTATGCAGGAGATCATGTTGTAGCATCTGGTGGAGGATATGCATCAAAATACGATGGAGGTTATGGTCAGAACACCTCAACATTAATAAATTGCAGTACTTCATTGAGTGGCATTCAAAGGACCGTTGTATTTACAATTCGCCCCAACACAAATTTCCCACAACTAGCAGAAAACGATGTCTCAATGTACACCACCGACGCTTGTGGGAATGCCTATGGATGGACAAATTGGGAGACAAATTTTTCGTCAGCAACTGGAAGTAATGCTGGTACAATAACAGGAGTTCCAGCTTCAATTTGCAATGGATCAAACGTAACTTATACACTTTCTGGTTATAATGGCACTTTTATCAGATTTCAATATCAATGGAATAGTACGAGTGGAGGTTGGACTGATTGGGGTGGAACAAATCCTTATGTATGGACATCAGGAAATCCTGGAAACACTCTTTATGTAAGAGGAGTAGTTAGTATCGGTAATTGCACTTCTTATTCATCTCCAGTGTCAACTTATGTCACACCATATCCTTCTGGCGGAAGCATTTCAGGAAATTCAACTCCTTGCCCATATTCCACCAATACTTATACTGTTAGTGGAGTCTCAAATGCTACAGGTTACACTTGGACTGTACCATCTGGAGCTTCAATAAATTCAGGTCAAGGAACGACAAGTATTTCAGTTACATTTGGATCCACAAGGGGAAATATTACTTGTGCTCCAGCAAATGGAAGTTGTGTGGGAGCAGATATTACTTCATATATTGATATTGATCCTACAAGTCCTACATATATTGGCACATCTGTTAGCAATGCAAATTATGTGAGTGGAACCAATTACTTTGTAAAAAACGGGGGTACTTCTTACATTAACATTCAACATTCAGACAATTGTTCATCAAGTACTCAATACCTTGAATTAACGCAACAACCAAATAATTTATTCGGTAGTTGGTCATTGCCAAATATAAAATCTTACGCAAATCCAAATGGTGTGGCTCAAAATGGATATTTTACAAGTTTTGTTGATGGACTTGTAGATAATTCCCTATTAGATATTCAAAATTCTCAATGTGTTTCTACGGGCAATTGTAATGTAGATGTAAATGGAAAATGGCAAATAGTTGCTGGGTCAGGAGCAAGTACCAGATATCATATAACTGTATATATGTATGATCAAATGGGTCAAGGAGTAGGATATACTGATAGTGGACTTGATCTGTGGTTAGATAATACTTTACCTTCAACACCTGGAACTCCTACAACAGGAAATGGGGGTTTAAACTCTCAAACTTGGACTACCAGTGGCTCATCTGATGGTGAATCTGGCGTTAATGGAAGTGGTTATGAATGGGAATGGAGCTATGATAATTCTGTCTGGAACACTTGGTTTACAGGAAGTACATCAAACAGTGGAACATGGGTTTGCGATAAAAGTGTATTTATTAGAGTCCGTTCAAAAGATAATGTTGGAAATGTAAGCGCTTGGTCTTCAAGTGGTAATGCTTCAACTTCAACTTCATCAACTCCACCAGTTAGTATTTCTGGTACAACTTCTATTTGTTCTGGTGGATCAACTGTTTTAACAGCAGTAGGTGGTACTGACGGAACAGGCGCATCATATCAGTGGTATGCGGATGCATGTGGGTCAGGAAGTGCACTTAGTACTTCTAATTCACTAACTATTAACAATTTAGCCTCAACAACTTCGTATTTTGTAAGAAGAACAGGTACATGTGCAACAACGGCATGTGCTGGAACTACTGTAACTGTTAATTCATTGTCAAATGCACCTTCTGTTTCAGGGTTAAGTTCTGTTTGTGTTGGGTCTAGTATCCCGTTAACTGTTAGTACACCTCAACCTACAGGTGGCAGTATCGCAACTTCTGGTGGATATAGAATACATACTTATACTGGTGTAGGAAGTTCAAGTTTTGAGATTCCAACTGGATTTAGTTTTAACAAAGTAGAGGTATTAGTTGTTGCAGGCGGCGGTGGCGGTGGTTGGGACGTTGGTGGCGGTGGCGGCGGTGGCGGCTTAATTTATAACACCCTCACTGTTTCTCCAAGTTCAATTCCAGTATCTGTAGGTGCTGGTGGTTTAGGCTCTACTTCTGGTGGAGGTGGAACAGCTCTAAGTGGTGGAAATTCTATCTTCGGAAGTTTAACCGCTATTGGCGGTGGCGGCGGTGGAAATTGGTCGACTGGCGTTGGTGGTTCTGGTGGCTCTGGTGGCGGTGCTACGTCAAATGTATCTGGCGGTGGCGGAACTGCAACTATTGGGCAAGGGTTTGCTGGTGGAGCTTCAGCAAATAATACTTCTAATATAAATTTATATAGTGGGGCCTCTGGTGGCGGTGGAGCTGGTCAAGCTGGAGGAAATGGAACAAGTAGTGGTTGGAGCTCCAACTCAACCACATATGGATACGGTGGAAATGGATTACAATTTAGTATTAGTGGAACACCAACATACTATGCTGGTGGTGGTGGATCATCAGATGATAATGGTATAAATTGGGGTCGAGGTGGACTTGGTGGTGGTGCCAATGGAAATAGCAATAATGCCACAGCAAACACTGGAGGCGGTGGAGGCGGTGGAGGTCTTCCAAGTAATTCAGGTGGTAATGGAGGTTCAGGAATAGTCATTGTCAGATATCCAGATGTTCCCGCTGGTTCATGGTCGAGTAGTAATAATTTAGTTGCAACAGTTGAGCCTTCTACTGGTGTTGTTACTGGAGTAGCAGGAGGAACTGCAAGTATTATATATACAATTACAGTTAATGGATGTGCAACCCAAACGTCTAAGGAAATTACAGTTAACACATCATCTGTATCTCCAACAAGTATCTCTGGAACAACTACAATATGCTCTGGGGGTTCAACTACATTAACTTCTGTGGGCGGATCTAATGGATCTGGAGCCTCATATCAGTGGTATGCTGACGGATGTGGCTTAGGAAGTGTTTTAAGCACATCTAGCACACTGGATATTAGCGGATTAACATCTACCACTTCATATTTTGTAAGAAGAACTGGAACTTGTTCAACAACTGCGTGCGCTGGAACTACGGTTACAATAAACACTTTAACAACAACTCCAGTAATTGCTGGTGAAAGCTCAATCTGTGTTGGCACAACTACAACATTTAGTAGCAACATTCCGATGCCTACCGGCGGAAGTATAGGTACATTAGGTGGTTATAGGACACATACATATACTGGCATTGGAAGTTCTACGTTTGAAGTTCCTACTGGATTTAGTTATGATAAGGTAGAATTATTAGTTGTTGCTGGTGGTGGCGGCGGCGGTGGTTCTACTGCTGGTGGCGGCGGTGGCGGTGGTGTCATTTATTCAACCTACGCAATAAGTTCAGGTGCTTCATATTCAGTAACTGTTGGCACTGGCGGAATAGGTGGCAGAAAAAGTGATGATGGGTCTGTGAATAACACAAATGGAGACAATTCTTCTTTTGGAACTTACACTGCTATAGGTGGTGGTTATGGTTTTAGTGGAAAACCAACTGGAAGTAGAATTGCAAATAGCGGAGGTTCTGGTGGAGGAGCTGGTTATTATAGTGGTAATGACATCACAATAAATAGTCCAGGTTCAGGAACTGCAAATCAGGGTTATAGCGGTGGTACAATTGTTAACACTTCTTGTTGGGGTGGTGCAGGCGGCGGCGGCGCAGGCGGTGCAGCTGGCTCCAATACAACTTTAGAAACAAGATACGGAGGAATTGGATTACAATATAGCATAAGTGGTGTTAACACCTATTATGGCGGTGGTGGCGGCGGTGGCGTTTGCGATGCTAATCCTGCTAGCCTTGGTGGTCTTGGTGGTGGTGGCAATGGGGGTTCAGGAGCTCCAAATTTAGCTCAATCTGGCACGCCAAATACTGGTGGTGGCGGTGGCGGTGGCGGTTATTACCAATCTGGAACAGGTGGTGGTAGTGGAGGTTCTGGTATTGTTGTTATTAGATACCCAAATATTACTCCTGGTACTTGGTCAAGTAGTAACACATCCGTTGCAACTGTTGATCCTTCTTCAGGTGTTGTTTCAGGTGTTGCTGGAGGTACAGCTAATATCATTTATACCATAACTGTGAACGGGTGTCCAACTTCTGTCTCTAGAGCTATCACTGTTAAATCTTCCTATACCATGGCTCCTATTACTGGAACAACTTCTATATGTAAAAACGGAACAACGACATTAAGTACTTCATTTCCAACTGGTGGCACAATAACTTCTTCTAATAGCTATCGTATTCATTCCTATACTTCTTCTGGGAGTTTCATCACACCAGTACTAAATAATTATGAAGTATTAGTTGTTGCTGGCGGCGGTGGCGGTGCTTCTGGTGGCGGTGGATCTGGCGGAATACTTTATAACTCAAATTATGCATTATCCGCTGGAAGCGCATCTGTAATAATTGGAAATGGTGGCACAGGTGGTAGTGCCTTGCTTGGTGGTGCTATTCGAACAAACGGCGAAAATAGCCAGTTTTCTGCATTGACAGCGATTGGTGGTGGTGCTGGTGGCACAAATGATGCCCTAACTAGCGCAAACTCCGGCGGATCTGGTGGTGGTGGTGGATCTACTAGTACCGTAAATACAAATGGAGGTTTAGGCACAGTTAATCAAGGATATGCTGGTGGTACAGTATCTTCTACAAAATCATCTCCTTATGCAAGTGCTGGTGGTGGTGGTGCGGGTTCTTATGGAAATCCTCCAATATCTTCAAGTATTTCTGGAAATGGTGGTGTAGGATTTCCATATAATTTTACTGGAAGCAATATATATTATGCTGGCGGTGGTGGCGGTGGTACATGGAGTAATGGAACCCATGGCATTGGTGGCATTGGAGGCGGTGGCTCTGGAGCCTATCCAAACGGCATAGCAGGAACTGCAAATTCGGGCGGCGGCGGCGGCGGCGGTTGCGGCGGTGGTAGTGGCACAGGTGGAAATGGTGGTTCAGGTATTGTAATTGTTAGATACCCTGATGTCACTGCTGGAAGTTGGTCGAGTAGTAACACGGATGTTGCTACAGTAGATCCTTCAACTGGTATAGTTACTGGTATTTCATCTGGCACTTCAACAATAACGTTTTCATACACATGTGGCTCGCTAGTCAGCTCTGCTTCAACATTAGTAACTGTAAAAAATGATGTTGGAATAACCTCTGCAACTGCTACAACAAGCCCAATTTGTGCTGCTTCCACTACAACGGTAACTGCAAATGGAGTTGTTGGAACAAATGCTGTGGTAACTTGGTATACCGGATCAGGTGGAACTGGAATAAATTTAGGATCTGGAACAACCAAAACCGTTGGTCCGGGAACATATTATGCTCAAGTAACGGGCGATTGTGGAACTGCGGTGGAAGCATCGGTAACGGTTGCATCAAAAATAAATGTTGGAATAACATCTGCAACTGCTGATGCAAGTCCAATTTGCGCTGCTTCTACAACAACGGTAACTGCAAATGGTGTTACTGGAACAAACGCTGTGGTAACTTGGTGGTCGGCAACGGGTGGAACTGGAACTAATTTAGGAACTGGAACTACCAAAACCTTTGGTCCGGGAACATATTATGCTCGAGTAACGGGAGATTGCGGTTCTGCAGTTGAAACATCGGTAACGGTTGTATCAAAAATAAATGTCGGAATAACATCTGCAACTGCTGATGCAAGTCCAATTTGCGCTGCTTCTACAACAACGGTAACTGCAAATGGTGTTACTGGAACAAACGCTGTGGTAACTTGGTGGTCGGCAACGGGTGGAACTGGAACAAATTTAGGAACAGGAACAACTAAAACCTTTGGTCCGGGAACATATTATGCTCGAGTTACTGGCGATTGTGGAACTGCGGTGGAAGCATCGGTAACGGTTGTATCAAAAATAAATGTTGGGATAACATCTGCAACTGCTGATGCAAGCCCAATTTGTACTGCTTCCACTACAACGGTAACTGCAAATGGAGTTGTTGGAACAAATGCTGTGGTAACTTGGTATACCGGATCAGGTGGAACTGGAATAAATTTAGGATCTGGAACAACCAAAACCGTTGGTCCGGGAACATATTATGCTCAAGTAACGGGCGATTGTGGAACTGCGGTGGAAGCATCGGTAACGGTTGCATCAAAAATAAATGTTGGAATAACATCTGCAACTGCTGATGCAAGTCCAATTTGCGCTGCTTCCACTACAACGGTAACTGCAAATGGAGTTGTTGGAACAAATGCTGTGGTAACTTGGTGGTCGGCAACGGGTGGAACTGGAACTAATTTAGGAACTGGAACTACCAAAACCTTTGGTCCGGGAACATATTATGCTCGAGTAACGGGAGATTGCGGTTCTGCAGTTGAAACATCGGTAACGGTTGTATCAAAAATAAATGTCGGAATAACATCTGCAACTGCTGATGCAAGTCCAATTTGCGCTGCTTCTACAACAACGGTAACTGCAAATGGTGTTACTGGAACAAACGCTGTGGTAACTTGGTGGTCGGCAACGGGTGGAACTGGAACAAATTTAGGAACAGGAACAACTAAAACCTTTGGTCCGGGAACATATTATGCTCGAGTTACTGGCGATTGTGGAACTGCGGTGGAAGCATCGGTAACGGTTGTATCAAAAATAAATGTCGGAATAACCTCAGCAACTGCAACTGAAAGTCCAATATGTGCGGCTTCTACAACAACAGTCACTGCAAATGGTGTTACTGGAACAAACGCTGTGGTAACTTGGTGGTCGGCAACTGGTGGAACTGGAACAAATTTAGGAACTGGAACAACCAAAACCTTTGGCCCGGGAACATATTATGCTCGAGTTACTGGCGATTGTGGAACTGCGGTGGAAGCATCGGTAACGGTTGCTACACAACAACAATCTATTTCTTTGAGTTCTGGTACTCAAAGTCCAACAGTATGTAATGGCATTGCGATTCCAAATATTGTATTAGCAGTGGGAGGCTCTAGTACAGGAGCGTCAATTACAATAGGAAGTTTTCCATCTGGAGTAACAGGATCATACAGTGGAGGTAATTATACTATCACAGGCTCGCCAAGTGTTGCTGGAAGTTTTCCTTACACCATAACCACTTCTGGACTTTGCCCTACTGCTGAAATTAGTGGAACTATCACTGTGAATAATAATCCGTCAATTACAATAAAAGCTCGCTGTATAAACACTGGTCGTAGTGTTGAATTGATTGGTGGAAGTGGGTCGGGAGTTTATAATTTATTTGAGCAACAATTGCCATTAATTTCTCAAGATTCTAATGTCTTTGAAGTATCCTTTGGACAAACCAAAATCTTTAGATTGCGCGATAATAATGGTTGTTGGTCGCCAGATAGTTCTTACTCAACTCAAATAGCTCCAACAGAAATAACTGGTGGTGCATCTTCGGGAACTTGCATTGTAAAAGGAATTAACAGTTGGTGGCATGTTACAGATGCTACAAATCATGTAATTTTGTCTATTGATGATAATACAAGCAACTTGGGAGAAATTACTGCAACTTCTTATGTGGAAGCAACTACAAATGTTTATCACCAAACTTATTATTTGAAGCGACATTTTAAGATTACATCCCAAAATACGCCTACTTCACCAGTAACCTTGAGGTTATATTTTACCGACGAAGAGCTTAATGAGTTAATTACCAATTCGAAGTTAAATGTAAATGTGGAAGATGATGTTAACGATTTAAGTAATTTAAAAGTTACTCGTTATTCTGGTGTAAATGAAGATAACGATTATTCGAATAACGACACAACCTGTGGAGCTTGTTTTACGGTTTACACCCCCTCAACGGGAGTAGACATGGGCGCAAATTATGTTCAGATTACAGTCCCTGGATTTAGTGAAGAATGGATTCATGGCGGAACCAATAACACCTCAATATTACCCATTGAATTGATGACTTTTAAACCAGAATGTTTGGGCAAAAATGCGTTTATTCGATGGATCACGGCAAGTGAAATCAATAATAACTTCTTTGTTCTTGAACGAAGTGAAAATGGTGTTGATTATCAATCGATAGCTCAAATTCAAGGTGCTGGGAATAGTTCAGAGATTCTAGAATATTCGTATTTAGATACTCAAAAACCAGAGGGACTTGTTTATTATCGATTAAAACAAGTAGATTTTAATGGAGTAATTCACACTTATAATCCAGTGCCACTGAGTTGCAAAAATGAATCAATGGCTCTAAGAGTAGTCCCTAATCCATTTAAGGAAAAGATTTCGATAATTGGCTCTTTGCCAAACGAAACACAAATCGAACTATTCAACGGAAAAGGTGGACGAGTTTATTCAGAATCAAAGAATATTGTAAACAGCACCGAATTAGACTTGAATTTTCTAGCACCAGGAATCTATCTGCTTCGATTAACCGAATTAAACGGGGTTGTTCATCAGTTTAGACTTGTTAGAAATTGATTGATAAGCACTTAAGTTAACAGAATCTTATACCCATTCTAGTTTAAAAAACATTTTTTGAATGTAATACTAACTAGAATGGGTAAAGATCGGTTCTGTTTATGTATTACCGCTACGGTTTATGTAATACCGCTTCTAGTTATAATATAGTCCACTTCTCTTACGCTCAGCGTACTATTTATATCTACGAGCGGCATTAAACCAATCTAAAAAATAAAATATCTTTGGGCTATTTTATACCAAGATTTGGTATAACACACACTTCGGGTGATTCTTCGGAATACGTGGCAAACAGTGTTGGAGTTAACTATTTTCCGACTTTGAAATTGATACGGATGATTTTTCCGTTTGCGATCTGATATTTCAGGTGTAATTGATAATTGCTTCACCAAAAGCATGTTTCTATTAAGTGTTTACATTGTTATATTCTAAGGTATAGCCAAATCCAAAATCCAATCAGTTTTCAAATCCTTAATATGTGAATCATGCAATTTCTTTTCTGAATTATGTAAATAAATGAAGGAGAATATGTCGCATCTTTGTTCAAGACTATGTGGTTGATTTTACGACCAATAAAACAGAGTCTCCAGTTTTAATAACAAATTAATGAAAGGAAAATCATGAACAAACTTGAACGGGAACAACCACGCCAGGACTGGCAAGATCATTTCACAGGCCACCATTTGAATAAAGGGGAATGGAAATGGAGACGTATCCATCATTCATGGATCTTTTGGGTTTTTATGGCTTTGACGTTGGTGGCAATTACCTATTATATCACATCGGTTGATTTTGCCTTTGCCCCAAGGAAGCAAGCAGCGCCAAATATGGAAAACAATATGGTTCCTTAATCAGGTTGCTTAAAAGAGGAATAATGAACAGGAGACCATTGCAAAATAATACCGTATGCTAATATAAATTAGTCCAATTACTAAAAGAGATAATCAATAATTCATATTAGCATCGAACATTAAACCCCGATAAAGCTGGGCAACACACTAAGGCGTGGCAAGCAAGCCAATCTAAAAAATAAAATATCTTTGGGCTATTTTATACCAAGATTTGGTATAAAGCAGGTTCGGTTTTTTAATGATTGAAATTGTAAAAAAATCAATTTAGATTTTTGAATAATTGATTGTTATGTTATTATTCATTATTTTTACAACTTAAATGCCTTAACCAATGAGAATTAAAAATCTCTTATTCCTATTTGTTTTGCAATTTGTGTTTGCTATCACATCATGTACAAACATAGATGAAAGTCCTATTTATGGGGAATATGAAATTGACAAAAGAGTTGTTAGAGATACTTCAATAGTTGTAGATGTTTATGAAATATTATCAATTAAGCGAGATAAAACCTTTGAATTAAAACACTATTCAGGAAAAGAAGGTAATTTATTAGGTTCATGGAAAATTCAAGAAATATCTAGTAAAAAATCAATTGGATCTGAGAATTATGAAATAAATGCTAAAATTCAATTCACATTGCAGAGTAAAACGATCTTAGGTGAAATTCGTGATAATATAATCTATTTCGAATTTCCAAATGATTTTTATTCTGGCAGATTTGATAAATTATTGTATGTAAAAAGAAATGATTAAAAATAGCAAAATGAAAAATAATCATGAATAATTTTAAATTAGTTATAATAATGTTGTTGTCTAATTATTGCTTGGACTTGTTTTCACAAGATACAATAACGAAAAATCTTGATACTGTAAAAGTTCACATACTTGGTTTTGAGAGCAACACAACATATCAATTTCTTATTAATACGAAGTGTTATGAATTTAAAATATCGAAATATGGGAGAGATGGTGGCGTCTTTTATTCTTCATTTCCTGAATCTTTCAACAAAAGTGGTTGTTATATATATGTTCGATCAAAGAAAAAATATTCTTTAAAGTGGCAATATTGTGAATTATGGGTAAAAAACGATTCTACTAAAAAGTTTATGGTTTTATATAGAGATAATTTATTTAAGACATCATGTTTTCAGGTGAAGTTTATAAATGATATTTATCCAAAAGCATTTGGCAAATTATATGCTGATGATTCTCATACTAAATGTGGACCAACTAAAGTTTTTCATGTTGATGGCTGGTGGTAAGGTAGTGTCCCATAATGTACTTTATATATTTTCTAATATTTTTAGAATTTAAAATCGCTTAAAAACATGGTTTTCACCATTATAAATCAAGACAAAAACCTAAAACTATTTTACTAACTTTGAATTACCAATTTGAAAATAGAACAAGCTAGGAAAGATACAAATTTAATATATGACAATGAAAAAGTTGTTTTCTGTAATTACTTTATTTTGTATGGTTCAATGTGCAAATAAAACCGAAATGCACTCACCTCAATTTTTGGATAGTTGCAATTATAAGAATGCTATTTTAGTACTTGATAAATACATTGAATACGATTCGTTAAATTACCTGTATTATAAATATAAAGGTGTGATATACAATAAACTAAGCATGCCAGATTTGGCAATTTTAAACTTGGTTTTTGCAAATTCAGATCTTAAAAAAAGAAGAAAAGTAGATGCTGAAATTTATTATGAATTAGGTGTTAGCTTTGATTTGAAAAAAAGTGATGATTGTGCTAAAGGAATGTTTTATATTGCATATTATAATGATTCAACAAATCTAAAATACATTAAAACTTTAGCAGAAAAGAATTATCATATGGAGGATTATAAGAGTGCAATGACTTATGTGAATAAGTCATTAACTATAGACTCCTCAGATGCTCATTCATACTTTTTACAAGGATCAATTTATTATAATGAAAGCTTGTATGATAAGGCATTGACATCAATTAATAAAGGTTTAAAATACTCTCCATATGAAGCATGGGCTTATTTATCAAAGGGATTAGTTTATTATGCTCTTGATGATTTTTATGAAGCATATCGTTCTTTTTCTTTTGCGATATTATTGAAACCCAATGTCGCTGATTTCTACCAACAAAGAGCATATACATTGCTAGCTTCAGGGTTTCCAAAATCAGCTTTAAAAGATTGTGAAAAAGTAATAGAGTTAGATTCAACTTTTGCAGAGGCTTATCATTTAAAGGCCATTATTTTTGCAAAATATTACAACAAAAATATGGGCTGTCGATTATATGAAAAGTATAAAAAAATGAATCATGGCTTTCATCAAGATACCATATTTAGATATTGCGATAATATAAATAATTGAAAGTGTCCTATTGTGTGCTTTTTTCGAATTATTCTAATATTTTTAGAATTTTTTGTTGCTTATAAACTTGATTTTCAGCATTATATATTAAGTCAAAATCTGAACTTATTTTACTAACTTTCCCATATTACGAAATAAATACAGTTAATAATGTTGTTTGCTGGATGAACGGCTTTATTAACAATGTAAGTTTCAAAAACTATTTAGTGCTAGTAAGAGAACTAGTGATTGATAAGAAAACGTCAAGTTCGAGGCTTTCGCAGCAACGAATTTTGGGCGTTTACTGGTGTAAATAACCAGAATTCGTTGCAAGAGTAACGAAAAAGTTGGCGTTTTCTTACAATCACTAATTACTTCGCTTTATTCGAATTTGCAAGCTTCACTCCTACTAATTGGTCGGCAATGGCTCCATCGGGACGATAATAGACAAAAATGGTATAATCGTTTTCGGTTTCCCAATGGTTTCCTTCCATTACCTCTACACTGCCAACGGTTTTGCCTTTGGCGACAAACATATACTGATAATTGTAATACCCCTGTTTTAACAACAATGCACCTTGATATCCTTGCAGTTTTGGATTGTAACTCATCACCGCTTCGGGAATATATTTCCATTGGGTTAACTCCCCAAAAACATAGAGTGTTCCGGTCTCTAAAAGTGGTTGCATGGGGATAAAAAAGTGAACCCACACATACTCCGCAGCAAGTTGATTGTCGAAATCTTCGGTTTTAAAATACTGACGTCCATTCAAATCGGTTAACGACTCATATGCCTGATACGACCGTTGCTTATCTGCCCACAAGTAAGCGTGGTAGGAGTTGTCTTTGTTTTCTAGTGCTTGAACGTGGTCTAACTTATATTTAATACTTTTAATATCAAAACCTCTAAATTCCGAACCTCCATCAAACACATTTTCGCGGTCGTAATCGTAAATAATATTTTCAGAAGTGGTGGCAGATGGCTTTAAAGAAATCATATTATCGGTGCGACCATTTTGTTTGATGAACAGTTTTATTTTTGCACTATTCGTAATTGGCAATGAACCACTTGTGATTGAAATATCTATCTCCTGCTTCTTAAATTTATCAGTTAAATCTGTGGCTTGTTTGCAAACTACGGAAATAGGCACTTTTTGATCAACCACATAAAAACGTTTTGTAATTATCGGCAAATCTTCGTTTTCAGTATAAATCAGAAGAATGTAATTACCTGATTTTTTAATACTTACATTGTCATTCGGAAACGTGAGTTCGTAATGTACATACTCTTGAAGGGTGTTATTAGAATAAGTCACATTGCTAATTTGATCACTAGCAAAAGGCGACATATATTCATTTTTAATCAAATCACTTGGAGTCCAATCTGCATTACAATGAATAAAGGTGTAATTATAATATTGACTTTGAGATCCAAATTCATCATACGAAAGCGTCAACTTCTCCCCACTATTTAACGCAATTACAGGATCTGACAGATTAAAACCAGTGCGGTAAAACTGAAGTGCAGTAATATTTTTATCAATAATGGTATCTGAATATATTTTTTGCGACATTAACTCAATAGGAAAATAGACAAAAAACAGGATGATAAGTTTTAATTTCATGCGTATTTTTTTATTATTAACGGTAAAAATAAATAATAATTGGCATCTTTTCCATAAAATATTCAATTTACAATTCATTTTAGTCATTTTTGATTTGAAGAAGGGATAATATGTATTACATTTACATTCAACTTTGAATTGCAAAAATCTATTTTAAGAGTAATCATGAAAATAAATCTTAAAACACTAAGTAGTATCTGCATGAAAACTCAGTGATTGATAAGAAAAAGTCAAATTTGAGGCTTTCGCAACAACGAATTTATGGCGTTTGCTGGTGTAAATAATATAAATTCGTTGCAAGAATAACGAAAAAGTTGGCGTTTTCTTGCAAACACTAAGTAGATTGATTCTAAGTTCATTGAACAAAATTTAAGATTTATCGTTTATATTTTCACAATAAAACTAATGAATATGCCACAAGATTATATTCCAATTTTAATTCAATCGCTAGTTGTACTTGGTTTTGTGTTTAGTACGATATTAATCTCTCATTTTTTAGGACCTAGACGTTCTTCAAAATCAAAACTCGAAAGTTTTGAGTGTGGAATTGAAGGAATGGGAAATGCGCGTAGCCCTTTTTCTGTAAAGTATTTCCTGATTGCAATCCTTTTTGTCCTTTTTGATGTTGAGGTAATTTTTATGTACCCTTGGGCTGTAAACTTTAAAGCGCTTGGTAAAGATGGATTTTTGGAGATGATATTATTCATTGCTTTGGTATTGACTGGTTTTGTTTACATCATTTTAAAAGGGGCTTTAAAGTGGGATAAACGCTAATTGCTAAAAATTAAAAGTATGTCGGAAAAACAGATAGATATAATAAACCCAACCATTGCCGAAATGCCAGATGGGCTGATTGGGAAAGGTTTTTTTGCCACTTCGTTTGAAAAAGCGGTTGGTTTAGCACGAAAAAATTCAATGTGGCCTTTGCCATTTGCTACCTCATGTTGTGGAATTGAATTTATGGCAACCATGGGTGCTCATTACGATTTGGCTCGATTTGGTTCTGAACGATTGAGTTTTTCGCCACGCCAAAGTGATTTGTTGATGGTGATGGGAACTATTGCTAAGAAAATGGGACCTGTACTTCGCGAAGTGTATATTCAAATGGCTGAACCTAAATGGGTTATTGCTGTTGGCGCTTGTGCATCGAGTGGTGGAGTTTTTGATACCTATAGCGTTTTGCAAGGCATCGATCGTATTATCCCTGTAGATGTTTATGTACCAGGCTGTCCACCTCGTCCAGAGCAAATAATCAATGGAATTATGAAGATTCAAGATTTAGTTGGCAACGAGTCGTTACGACGAAGAAGCTCACAAGCTTACGAAGATTTGATGAAACAATATAATATGGAATAAAATTTATAACGTGTATAAAATAGATTCTGATAGAGACCAACAAGTGATTAACAGCCTTAATCAACACTTCGGCGAAGCTATTGCATCGCACGAAATAAGTACCGATATGCTAAATATCACCATCAATAAAAGTGCAATTCACGAGGTATTGTCGTTTTTAAAAAGTGATAAACAGCTGGATTATAACTTTTTAACTACCATATGTGGGATGCACTTCCCCGAAAACGATACTTTGGGCGTTGTTTATCATTTACATAGCTTCGTAAACAATCATCGAATTAGAGTTAAAACAACCACCGAACTTGCTAATCCAGTGATTCCAACCATTTCGGATATATGGCCTGCAGCAAATTGGCAAGAGCGAGAAACGTATGATTTTTATGGAATTCGTTTTCAAGGACATCCCAATTTAAAACGAATTTTAAATGTCGATGAAATGACCGACTTTCCACTTAGAAAGGACTTTCCACTCGAAGATCAAACTCGGGATGATAAAAATGATAGCATGTTTGGACGATAAAAATAATGTTAATGAACTTAAATTAATAATGTAATTCAATGAAATTAAGGTATAATTCACTCCGAAAAGCACATAATATTGATATTCAACGTTTTTTTGCCCCGTCCCTCAAGGGTGAAACATTGAATATCAGCATTTTCAATATTTCCCTTTAGGGGTTTAAGGGGCAGAAAATATTGAAAATGTATTGGAATACATAGTGAAATAGTTAATAGAGAAAACATCAACAGAAAATGGTAACAGACATAAATACAGATTATTGGGGCGAAGATATTGTAAGTTCAGATGAACATAAAGAATACAATACATTAAATGTTGGTCCCACACATCCCGCAACACATGGGGTGTTTCAGAATATTATGTTGATGGATGGGGAGTTTATTGTAAATACCGAACAGACCATTGGATATATTCATCGGGCATTTGAAAAAATTGCCGAACATCGACCTTTTTACCAAATAACTCCACTTACCGATCGCTTAAATTACTGTTCTGCACCACTCAATAATATGGGTTGGCACATGACCGTTGAAAAATTACTTGGAATTAAAACACCAAAACGGGTTGATTATCTTCGCGTAATTGTAATGGAATTGGCTCGTATTGCCGATCATTTGATTTGCAATAGTGTAATTGGAGTAGATAGTGGCGCACTTACTGGCTTTACTTATATTTTTCAAGAACGTGAATTTATCTACGAAATTTACGAAGAGATTTGTGGCTCACGACTTACTACAAACATGGGCAGAATTGGCGGTTTTGAACGCAATTTTAGCGATAAAGCATGGGAGAAAATTCGATATTTCGCAAAGACGTATCCATCTAAACTCGATGAATTTGAAAGATTATTGGCCCGAAATCGAATTTTTATGGATCGAGCAATTAATGTAGGAGCAATTTCTGCCGAACATGCATTAGCGTATGGATTTACTGGTCCTAATTTACGTGCTTGTGGGGTCGATTACGATGTTCGGGTGATGAATCCTTACTGTTCGTACGAAGATTTCGATTTTATCGTTCCAATTGGTCAAAGTGGAGATACTTACGACCGATTTATGGTTCGTCAGGTCGAAATGCGTCAAAGCATATTAATTATTGAGCAAGCATTGGAAAAGCTCGATAAAATGGAAGATAAAGAGACCTATTACGCTCCCGATGCTCGTTATGTTCTTCCGGCAAAAGAAAAAGTGTATAACAACATGGAAGCACTAATTTGGCATTTTAAGATTGTAATGGGCGAAACAGAAATTCCTGTAGGTGAAGTCTATCATAGCATTGAAGCGGCAAATGGAGAACTTGGTTTTTACTTGGTTAGCGATGGCGGACGTACTCCTTCGAGATTACATTTTCGTCGTCCCTGTTTTATCTACTACCAAGCATATCCCGAAATGGTAAGAGGAAGTATGCTTTCGGATGCCATTTTAACGATGAGTTCCATGAATGTAATTGCTGGTGAGCTTGATGCGTGATTTTTTTATTAATCAGTCAACGGAAAAAGAAAAATGCAAAACAATCAAAATAAAATAGAATTCAACACCGAAACTCTTGAGTTGGTGAATCGAATTATCAAACGATATCCCGAAGGAAGGCAAAAGTCGGCACTATTGCCCATTCTTCATATTGCTCAATCCGAATACAATGGATGGTTAAGTGCCGAAGTGATGGAATATGTGGCTACTTTGTTGGGAATTCAACCCATCGAAGTTTTTGAAGTGGCCTCTTTTTATAGTATGTTTAACCTTCAACCTGTTGGTAATTGCGTGATTGAAGTTTGCAGAACGGGACCTTGCTGGTTAAATGGTGCCGAAGAGTTATTGGCTCATTACGAACATCGACTTGGAATAAAATCTGGAGAAACTACTGCTGATGGAAAATTTACTTTGAAAACAGTGGAATGTTTAGCTGCTTGTGGAAATGCTCCTGTAATTCAGGTTGGAACCGAGTATCACGAAAATATGACCCATCAAAAAGCGGATGAACTGCTCGATAAATGGAGTTCCGAAAATAAGAAATCACACACTAATCCTTATCTATAGCCATGGCAACAAAGATTCTTTTAAATAATATCGACCTGCCAGGTCTTGCTAATTTCGAGGTTTATCGGAAAGTGGGTGGTTATGCTGCGGTTGAAAAAGCATTAAAAAATTTAACTCCCGATCAGGTAACCGATGAAGTGAAAAAATCTGGACTTCGTGGTCGTGGCGGTGCAGGTTTCCCTACAGGATTAAAGTGGAGTTTTATTGATAAAACTTCGGATAAACCGCACTATTTCATCTGTAACTTTGATGAGAGTGAACCCGGTACGTTTAAAGACAGACACCTCGGAACGTTCAATCCACATCAACTTATCGAAGGCATGATTCTAGGCTCATATGCGCTGGGGGCAACGACTTCGTATATCTATATTCGTGGAGAGTTGTTTTATGTTTTACGAATAATCGAAAAAGCCATTGAAGAGGCTTATCAAAATGGATTTTTAGGAGAAAATATTTTAGGAAGTGGCTATTCACTAAACCTATATTGCCAACCAGGCGGTGGTGCCTATATTTGTGGTGAAGAGACTGCTTTAATTGAATCATTGGAAGGAAAACGGGGAAATCCTCGATTAAAACCTCCATTTCCAGCCGTGGTTGGGTTATACGAATCTCCAACTGTGGTTAATAATGTGGAAACCATTGCAAATCTTCCTTGGATTATCAACAATGGAGCAGACGCTTATGCTGCGCTAGGAATTGGAAATAGTAAGGGAACAAAACTTATTTCGGCATCGGGACATATTAATAAACCGGGTGTTTACGAAATTGAACTTGGTTTACCCGTTGAAGAATTTATTTACAGCGATGAGTATTGTGGTGGTATTAGAAATGGAAATTCATTAAAAGCAGTGGTTGCTGGTGGTTCATCGGTTCCAATTCTTCCAGCAGATTTAATTTTAAAAACTGCTGCTGGAGAACCTCGTTTAATGAGTTACGAATCGCTTTCTGAAGGCGGATTTCAAACTGGAACAATGTTGGGTTCTGGTGGATTTATTGTAATGGATAACACTACTTGTGTGGTGAAAAACCTACTCACTTTTGCTCGTTTTTATCATCATGAATCGTGTGGACAATGTAGTCCATGCCGTGAAGGAACAGGTTGGATGGAGAAGATTTTGCAACGCATCGAAAATGGCTCTGGATCGATGAAAGACATTGATTTACTTGCCAATATTGCTAAACATATTGATGGAAATACCATTTGTCCGCTTGGGGATGCAGCTGCATGGCCTGTTGCAAGTACAATTCGTCATTTCCGCGAAGAATTTGAAGAACATATAAAACGTCAAAAATGTCCCTATACAAAGTAACTATCGATAATATTGAGGTTGAAGTAGAACCCGGAACCACAATTTTGAATGCTGCTCGAAAGATTGGCGGCAATGTAGTTCCACCAACCATGTGCTACTATTCCAAATTGGAAGGAAGTGGCGGAAAGTGTCGTTCGTGTTTGGTTAAAGTGGCTCAATCGTCGGCTACCGATTCACGTCCAATGCCCAAACTGGTGGCTTCTTGCAGAACTGCAGTTCAAGATGGAATGGTGGTTCAAAATATAACTTCTCCCGAAGTGCTCGAAAATAGACGTGCAATTACGGAATTTTTATTGCTAAATCATCCGCTCGATTGCCCTGTTTGCGATCAGGCTGGGGAGTGTCATCTTCAAGATCTTTCGTATGAGCATGGACTCGAAGAGACGCACACATCCGAAGAACGTCGTACCTTTGAACCTATTGATATTGGAGATTACATCAAACTAAACATGAATCGTTGTATTCTTTGTTATCGATGTGTGATGGTGGCCAATCAGCTTACAAATCAACGAGTTCATGGAGTGTTAAACCGTGGCGATCACTCCGAAATTGGTACTTACATTCATCAAGCCATTGATAATGATTTTTCAGGAAACATGATTGATGTTTGTCCTGTGGGTGCTCTTACCGATAAAACATCACGATTTAAAAGTAGAGTTTGGTTTACAAAGCCAATCGATGCACATCGCGATTGTCCTACTTGTAGCGGAAAAACGGTACTTTGGATGAAAGGAGATGAAGTTATTCGGGTAACCGGACGAAAAGATAAATATGGCGAATTGGAAGAGTTTATATGCAACGATTGCCGATTTGAACATAAAGAACTAAGCGATTGGACGATTGAAGGTCCAAGAAAAATTGAACGCCATTCGGTCATCTCTCAAAATCATTACGAAACCATGATGAGTAAGAGTAGCGAAGGCAAAGAAGAAAATAAAGATTAAAAAATAGTATAAATAAACAAGGAAATGGATTGGACAGTATTAATTTTTAAAACCATTTTTTTAATCATCATCTTGCTGATTACATTGGTAATAGCCATGTATTCAACCTATGGTGAGCGAAAAGTAGCTGCATTTATGCAAGATCGTCGTGGTCCTAACCGTGCAGGTCCATTTGGACTTTTACAACCGTTAGCCGATGGATTAAAAATGTTTATGAAGGAAGATATAATTCCGCTTACCGCCAATAAAACGCTATTTATTTTAGGTCCTGCCATTGCAATGTCGATTGCTTTGCTTACGGGTGCTGTAATTCCTTGGGGTGGAACAATAACCATTGGTGGACGGGAGTTTTCGTTGCAAATTGCCGATTTAAATATTGGAATTCTTTATGTTTTTGCAATGGTTTCTATTGGCGTTTATGGTATTATGATTGGAGGATGGGCTTCAAACAACAAATATGCTTTGCTTGGCTCCATAAGAGCTGCATCGCAAATGATTAGCTACGAGTTGGCTATGGGAATGTCGATCATTGCATTAATATTAACTACTGGGACATTGAGTTTACACGATATTGTAGCGCAGCAACAAGGCGCCCATTGGAATGTTTTTTATCAACCACTTGGGTTCTTGATTTTTATAATTTGTGCTTTTGCCGAAACAAATCGTGCTCCCTTCGACCTTCCCGAATGCGAAACTGAACTTATAGGAGGTTATCATACCGAATATAGCTCCATGAAACTTGGTTTTTATCTCTTTTCGGAATATGTAAACATGTTTATCTCCTCAGCCGTAATTGCTACGCTTTATTTTGGAGGTTACAACATGCCATTTATCGGTCGTTTGGGGTTGTCTCCAAATGTCCTTACCCTTTTAGGAATGGCTTTTTTGTTTATCAAAATATTTGGATTAATCTTCCTCTTTATGTGGATTAGATGGACGTTGCCACGTTTTAGATACGACCAATTGATGAACCTTGGATGGAAAGGATTAATTCCATTGGCCATGTTTAATATTGTTGCCACAGGCTTATATTATTACTTTTTTGAACTAACCTAATTCGAAGCACTATGGAAGCATTAACCAATCGATCGAAAGTAGTTTCGAATAAAAAGATGACTTTTCTTGAAAAGATCTATTTTCCTGCAATTTTAAAAGGAATGTTTATCACCATCACTCATTTTTTTAGAAAGAAAACTACGATAAATTATCCAGAACAAACGCGTGAATTTAGTCCTGTTTACCGAGGAAAACATGTGCTAAAACGCGATGAGTTAGGACGTGAACGATGTACCGCTTGTGGATTGTGCGCAGTCTCTTGTCCTGCAGAAGCCATCACCATGATTGCCGCTGAACGAAAACCTGGGGAAGAGCATCTTTACCGCGAGGAGAAATATGCAGCAGTTTACGAAATCAACATGCTCCGTTGTATTTTTTGTGGCGATTGCGAAGAGGCTTGCCCAAAAGAGGCTATTTTCCTTACCGATCGCATTGTAGAAGCCGATTATCATCGGAAGCCATTTGTATATGGAAAAGAGCTGTTGGTGGAACCCATCGAACTCGACAAACGGATTGATGTATCAAAAAGACAAACGAAGAAAGTGCTTGAATTTAAGCAAGATAAACGATATTCTCACAATAAATAAGATTCAATAATTTAAACAAATTAATAATGGTATTTTTATTTTATTTTCTGTCTGCAATCATGATTATAAGTGCATTGTTTGTAGTTTTTTCTAAAAGTCCAATCAACAGTGTCATCTTTTTAATTATCTGTTTTATCGCCATGGCAGGGCATTATATCTTGCTCAATGCACAGTTTCTGGCGGTGGTTCACATCATTGTTTATACAGGGGCAATTATGGTGCTTTTCTTATTTGTGATTATGTTACTCAATTTAAATAAAGCAATTATTCCACAAAAGACCTCATTAACTCGGATATTAGCTGTAGTTACAGGTGGATTATTGTTCTTAGTTTTATTAGCTGCAACTCGTCAATCCATTCAAATTCAACCTCGATATACTTTTGATAGCACTATTGGGTTGGTTGCTGAGGTTGGCAAAACACTTTTTCATGAGTTCTTACTTCCATTCGAAATATCTTCAGTTTTGTTTATTTCAGCAATGATTGGAGCGATAATGTTTGGGAAGAAAGACGAAATATCAGATAATTCATAAACATACAATTCTTATGAAAGAAATTACATCAGCCATTCAACTTATCCCGATAGAACACTACATCATGTTAAGCGTTACCCTTTTTTGTATCGGCTTATTGGGGGTTCTTTTCCGACGGAATACCATTATTATTTTAATGTGTATTGAGTTGATGTTTAACTCAGTAAACTTACTTCTTACTGCTTTTTCGGCGTATCATTCCGATCCTTCTGGACAAGTTTTCGTTTTCTTTATCATGATTGTAGCCGCTGCCGAAGTGGCCATAGGCCTTTCAATTATTGTAATGATGAAACGAAATGTGGATTCCATAGATATTAACCTTTTGAACCGACTAAAATGGTAGAATCGATAACAATTTTCAACTTTGCTTGGCTCGTTCCTGCATTTCCACTATTGGGATTTTTGGTTACGGGACTCTTTTACAAGCGATTAAAACATAATCAGGCTGGAATTATCGCCAGTTTGATGGTGTTATTTTCCTTTTTGACTTCTGTTGGCTTGTACTTTTTGCTAAAATCATCTGGACAGAATGCGGTTACAATAAATCTTTTTGATTGGCTCTCTATCGGAGAGATGAAAATTCCATTTGCATTCCTTATCGATCATCTTTCATTAACGATGATGCTCATTATCACAGGTGTAGGAACATTAATTCATATTTACTCCATTGGGTATATGCATAGCGACGAGCGGGTAAATTCCTTTTTTGCGCAAATGAATCTGTTTACTTTTAGTATGTTGCTTTTGGTAATGGGAGCTAATTATATTGTTCTTTTCATCGGTTGGGAAGGAGTGGGGCTATGTTCATATCTGTTGATTGGATTTTGGTTTAAAAATCCTGCATTTAATTACGCTGCACGTAAAGCCTTTGTGATGAATAGAATTGGCGATTTGGGCTTTATAATTGGAATTATTTTGCTCTTTTTTACCTTTAAATCAGTCTCTTTTGCAGATGTATTTTCACAAGCAAACGCACTTCAAGTAGGAACTCCAGTGATTACTGTGATTACGTTGCTTTTACTTGTTGGTGCTGTTGGAAAAAGTGCTCAAATTCCACTCTTTACGTGGTTACCCGATGCAATGGCGGGTCCAACACCTGTTTCGGCACTTATTCATGCTGCAACAATGGTTACTGCTGGAATTTACATGATTGCCCGTTCGAGTATTTTATACAATTTAGCTCCCATTACACTCAATGTAATTGTGGTTTTGGGTTTGACAACAGCATTATTTGCAGCAATTGTTGGACTCAAACAAAATGATATAAAGAAAGTTTTGGCCTATTCTACCGTCTCGCAATTGGGTTATATGTTTATTGCTTTAGGATTAGGAGCATACTCTACAGCGGTCTTTCATGTAACGACACATGCATTTTTTAAAGCACTTTTATTTCTTGGTGCAGGAAGCATAATTCATGCGATGGATGGGGAACAAGATATTCGTAAAATGGGTGGATTAAGAAAAAAGATGCCTATAACATACATCACTTTTTTGCTTGCAACACTAGCCATTAGCGGAATTCCGCCATTTTCTGGATTTTTCAGTAAAGATTTAATTCTCAACAAAGCATTTGAAAGCAATTTAATTGTTTATGCATTGGCTCTTTTAGGAGCCTTGATTACCTGTTTTTATATGTTCCGATTGCTCTATTTGGTTTTCTTCGGACAACAACGACTTGCGGGTGCAAATCCTCATGAATCGCCAAAAGTGATGACCATCCCACTGATGATTTTAGCCGTTCTTTCCGTTTTTGGAGGTTTTATAAATATTCCTGCACTTTTTGGTGGAGATTCAAACTTTTTAACCTATTTGCAAACTGCAATTTTCTCAAAATCGATGGAAGAGCTGAGTTCAACAACAGAAATTGGGTTGATGGTTGGCGCTTTGATTTTGTTGAGTTTAGTCATCATTTTTGCTTATAACTCCTATGTTAGAAAAGCAAAAATTCCTTCGGGAGATGAAGAATCTAGGTCGTTTATTGGAAATATTGTTTACCATAAATTCTATTTTGATGAGGTGTATGCTTTTGTTTTCGAAAAACCATTTGGCTTTCTCTCCGATTTCTTCTTCAATAAGATTGAAAACAAAGTTATAGATCCAATTGTAGATAGCGTTGGAACTATCTCCTTGAAATTAGGAAATATTACGCGAACACTTCAGCAAGGGAACATAAGCTTTTATCTTTTTGCTATGGTGCTAGGAATTCTGTTATTTATTGGTTTTATTTTGATAATCTGAACATTATGATATTATTACTATTGCTTTTAATTCCATTAGTTACAGGTTTGTGTTTACTTCCTGTAAAAAATGCAAAAACCGTGAGAACGATTGCTTTTGTTGCTTCAATTGCCAATTTTTTAATCACTCTTTTTCTCGTTTTCGGCACTTCCACCGAAAGTTATTCAGTACTTTGGATTAACTCCATGGGGATAACCTTTTCGTTGAGTTACGATGGAATTAGCTTGATTATGATTTTGCTCACCAATCTACTCTTCCCATTTATTATCCTTGCGGGATTAAATCGTAATCAGAATCAGGTTTCGTTACTTTACTTTCTGATTTTGTTTACCCAATTGGCACTGAATGGCGTTTTTCTGGCTCAAAATGGATTTTTATTTTATATCTTTTGGGAGTTAGCGCTAATTCCAGTGTATTTCATTTTGTTACTCTGGGGCGGAGAGGAGCGAAGAACCATTACCTTAAAGTTCTTTATTTACACCTTAACTGGAAGTTTATTCTTGCTTTTTGGAATCATCTTTTTATATCAATTAACTCCAGGAATTCACACCACAGATTTCGCCGTATTTAACCAACTGGTGATTCCAGAGCAAACTCAAATTTGGCTTTTCTGGATTTTATTTATAGCATTTGCCATAAAGATGCCCATTTTCCCGTTTCATACTTGGCAACCTAAAACATACACCATGGCTTCCACGCAAGGAGTGATGATTTTAGCTGGGGTAATGACTAAAATGGGAATTTACGGAGCTTTACGTTTTTTGTTTCCAATTGTTCCTGCAGGCCTACTTTTTTGGCAAAACACGGTGATAATTCTCTGTTTAATTGGGGTAATTTATGCTTCAACAATAGCATTTCGCCAGAAAAATTTAAAAAAATTAATTGCTTTTTCGTCGATGGCTCACATCTCGTTAATGGCTGCCGCACTTTTTGCAGTGAATTTCTATGCTACACAAGGACTTATATTTCAAGTAATTACTCATGGAGTAATTGTAGTTGCACTCTTCTATTTGGTTACAATTGTCGAAGATAGAACTTCAACCCTTGAGTTATCGAAAATGGGAGGATTAAAGTTGTTAACACCCAACCTCTCCATTGTGATGTTAATTGTGTTTTTAGGTTCTATTGCATTACCACTAACAGGCGGCTTTGTTGGGGAATTTTTGATGATTACTGGACTTTTCCATGTCTCCATTTGGTTTGCAATCTTTGGGGGTACAGCAATGATATTGAGTGCAATTTATATGTTGTATGCATACCAACGAATTATGTTAGGCGATAAAAATTCAGCTTTTCAAAACATCACCGACATTCGTACTTTCGACTATTTTTATCTGATTCCATTGATTGCCATTATATTAGCGCTTGGAATTTATCCACAGCCTGTTTTAGATATTATAGGAACTTCCGTTAAATTATTACAACCCCTTGCTGATGGAGTTTCAGCATTGGTACACTAGTTATTTTTAGAAACAAATTGATAAAAGACAACAAATGAGTGCATTAATTTTTACAACAATTCTTGGAATCATCGTTTTGTACTTGGGTTTAACCAAATATAAAACAATTTTAGCTCCTGTGGCTATTATTGGATTACTAGGATCGCTATATTTATCGTTTAAAGATTGGGGATTAGGCTCAAAATATTTTCACGATATGATTGTGATTGATAACTTTTCGATTGCTTTCAATTGTTCAATGATAATCATTACCATCCTTATATTTCTATTTGGAATAGATTATTATAAACGGATGAAACTTCATGTTGCAGAGCAGTATGCATTGATGATATTTGCTTTGATTGGAGCTTTTTTAATGACATCCTATTCCAATTTAATTATGTTGTTTTTAGGAATTGAGATTTTATCGATTCCACTCTATGTTTTAGCTGGAGGAAAGAAAATGTCATATCGCTCTAATGAAGCATCGTTTAAATATTTCATTTTGGGCTCGTTTGCCACCACTATTTTCCTATTTGGAATTGCCCTTGTTTATGGTGCATCCGCTACGTTTTATCTACCCGAAATCAAAACGTACATTGCACAATTCAATGGTACATTACCACCTATGGTTCTTGTTGGTTTGTTGTTTATATTAATTGGAGTTGCCTTTAAAGTAGCTGTTGCTCCATTTCACTTTTGGAGTCCCGATGTTTATGAAGGTTCCCCAACAATTGTCACAGCTTTTATGGCTACCGTAGTTAAAACTGCTGGGTTTGCTGCTTTTTACCGTTTATTAGGAATGGGTTTACTGCCTTTGCCAGCATCGCTCGAAAAAGCACTTTGGGTAATGACTGGTCTCACTTTACTGATTGGAAATTTAGCAGCATTAAAGCAAACCAACGTTAAACGATTACTTGCATACTCATCTATCGCTCACAGTGGTTTTATCATGCTTGCAATGCTTTCTCAACAGGTTGGTTCTGCCCGTGTGATTCTCTATTATACGTTTGTTTATTCTTTGGCTACAGTTCCGCTTTTCATTATCTTTATTTTGTCTAAACGCGCTTCTAATGGCTTAGAAAAACTCAAAATATTTAGAGGATTATACAAGCAAAAACCTTGGATTGCAGTTATGATGACTATTTTGCTGATGTCATTAGCCGGAATTCCACTTACCGCAGGGTTTATGGCAAAATATCAGGTGTTTGTATTGTCGATTAGTAAGGGTTACTTAGCCATTTCAATTTTTGCTATTATCATGGCAATTGTTGGAATTTACTACTATTTCTTTGTATTAAGAGAAGCGTTTACCGATGGTGAAACCGAAAATCCGATAATAGTAACCAAGCTTAATGGACTACTTATTATTGCATGTAGTGTTGCAGTGGTGGCAATGGGAATATTTATGTGGAATATTCCGATTTAAGAGAGAAACCCATCGTCTCAAATTGTTTATTGGTTTGAGGTTGATAGGTTGATAAGGAGACCCAATTTTTTTAACCAATCAACTTATAAACTCTAATTGTTTATAGGTTTGAGGTTTATTGGTTGATAGGGAGACCCGTAATATTAAACAGATCAACCCATCAACCTATCAACTTATAAACCCATCAACTTATAAACCATTCAGCCCATCAACAGATCATTAGTTTCTAATCAACTTAAATTGGTATACTTTTCCATCAGATTCCGTTAATCTTAGCAAATAGATACCAGGTACTAAGAAATTCAAATCAAGTTCGGTACTATTTGTAATATTACGTGTATCATTATAAACCAATGCCCCATTTCCATTAAAAATATCTATTTGTGTTACATTAGGCAACGAACCAATAATTGATATTTTTCCTTTAAATGGATTTGGAATTACCTTAATTGTGGATGTCTCAGTATTACAATTCAAAGAAACTGGTTCAAAATCATACGAGACATCATCAAAACTAACCTGTTTTAATCGATAATAGACTAAACCATCTGGTTTTTGAATATCAAGATACGAATACTCAATCATCCCAGAACTGTTTCCAGCTCCTTGAATTTGAGCTATTGAAACAAAATCGATTCCATTTACACTGCGTTCAATATTAAAATAGCTATTGTTTGATTCGCTTGCAGTAATCCATCGGATAAAGGCATCATTTCCTAAACATTGTGGTTTGAATGATAGTAATTCGATTGGTAAAATTGAAGTTGTATTTATTCCACCGTGAATCCACTCTTCGCTAAATCCTGGAACTGAAAGTTCAACATATTTCACATCTGGGCCAAACCCTGAAGCAATACCTGTGCTAGGCGAATAAACAGTAAAGCAAGATCCACAACCGAAATTATTATTGGCATATAGGTTATCTTCGTTTACTCCTGAATATCTGGTTACTTTTAAATCTGATAATCCATTAACATCATCCCCGTGATTAGCGTTTAACTTTGAGTTTACAATCAGTTCGTTGAGTTCGGCATCGTTAAAATAGAGTCTTAAAGTTACATTCGATGATGGTGTATTTTGTGACGTGATTTTGAAATGACGTTTTAAGTAATAAGTCTGATTATAGAAAGATGTAGATGGCTCAATGTAACTCCATGCATTGACTGTTCCTAAGTTGTTGGAGTTATCTTGAAGAGAAAGAATCACTTGATTTGAAACATCAGTAACATGCCACCAATCATTTTGCCCTCGCACAATACAGTTTCCAGAAGAGACACTAGCAATTTGCATAGGTCCAGTTGTTGCAGAATAGGAAGCCCACGTAGATATACAGCCATGACTATCATTCACCCTAAAGTTGTATGTAGAACTAAATGGTACTGTGAAAATATTTGATCCATGAGAAACCGCTGGTGATTGTTGATCATAAGTAGGATACGAACCAGAACCTCCAATTGGCAATAATTCGATTTTTTTCCCTGATGCAGTATTACATAGAGGCTGTACGGTAATTGAAGGTAAAGCGTATGCATTTGCAACATTAAAGTTTGTCCATAGACCAACACATCCTGTGCTACTATTCTTTGAACGAACATGAACTGTAACAGTTTGAGGCGCGGTGAGAGATGCCGTGGTATATTGGAATGGAGCAGTTGCATCTGTGGATGCAATAGAACTTCCCCCGTTAATAGAGAAATCTACAGCATCTGCATTGGCTCCCACAACTGCAGTTAGGGTTACAACACCATTCCCGCAGATTGAATTGGGGGTAATAGTGGCTGCGCCAACAGCTTTATCTGTAATTGTTAAGAAGTAATTACCAGTTGTTGCCGACATGATATAACTTCCAATAGAAATATAATAGGTGGTTCCGTTGGTTGTACACATTGTGAGACTTGATCTACCTGCACCACACCCAGCATCAATTCCGTCATCGTTGCAGATTATTTCGGTCATTGAGCCACATGTACCTGTATAAACATGAATTTCAGTGTCGAATGTAGTAGCGGCATCGCACGTGGTAATGTTAATTTGGTTCCCATTTCCTGTAAATTTATACCAAACATTGTAATCGTGAACACCGCAAGTGCTTGCACCAGCAGGTGGTGCGTCGTTGGTAGCGCAATTGTTTGTTTGCACACCACTAGAATAAGGCAGTGATCCAATTGAGATTGCATTAATGCATAAATCATTAGCAGGATTTGCAATAACCGTAACTGTTGCATTAGAGCAAGAAGTGGTATTACAAGTACCTTCAGCTCTAACATAATAAGTGGTTGACGTTGAAGGTGTAACAATAATTGAACTGCCCGTTCCTTCAAATGTTCCTCCACACGAACCTGAATACCATTTCCAAGTTGCACCAGTTCCAATGCTTCCTCCGTTAACAGAAAGGGTTTTGCTGGTGATACTGCAGGTGTTATTATTAGTAATAGATATGGATGTTGGAGCAGTGGATAGAGAATTCACAGTAACCGTTGTGGTTGCACATGTTGTGG
>JBAXTE010000018.1:0-82911 GCA_037130365.1 Bacteroidota bacterium | reverse complement strand
ACTCGAACTTCCGACCCCTTGCACCCCATGCAAGTACGCTAGCCAACTGCGCCACACCCCGATTTTTATGATAAAATGCAACTAAATTTATCAGAGTGCAAAACTACAATTATTTTTTTACTTCACAAACGATACTGAGGTTTTATTAGTGTGTAAACTTATATCAGATTTTTTTGTTATTAACCATATTGGTTTTTTTACCGAAAGAATCTAATGTTTTACCTAAAAACAATGATTGTTAAACTAATTATCAATAAATTCGCACTTTAAAAATATCTTTGAAATATGAAAATTAGTTATCGAATATTACTCCTTCTTCTATTATTTATCTCAGTTAATTCATTTGCTCAGAAAAAGTTTACAATTAGTGGAACTGTTAAAGATGCATCAAGTGGAGAATTGTTAATTGGAACTAATGTTTATGTTAAAGAGACGATGAAAGGTGTAACTACCAATCATTATGGGTTTTACTCATTAACTGTGCCTTCCGGTCCGTTTACATTGGTAGTCTCTTTTGTGGGTTACAAAGTGATTGTAAAACCTACAAATCTTACTAATAATATGACTATTAATTTTGAACTTGACCCCATTATAATAACTACTGAAGAATTTGTAGTAAGCTCTACTCGAGCTGATAAAAACATTCAAAGCACTGATGTAGGGAAGGTTGATGTTTCAGTAGAAACTATTAAATCATTGCCTTCATTTATGGGAGAAGCTGATGTGCTCAAAGCAATTCAATTATTGCCAGGTGTCACGGCATCTGGCGAAGGAAATACTGGCTTTTATGTCCGTGGTGGCGGTCCAGATCAAAATTTGGTGCTTTTAGATGAGGCTACAATTTATAATGCTGGTCACCTTTTTGGCTTTTTTTCTGTATTTAATGCTGATGCCATCAAGACTGTAGAACTTACAAAAGCAGGAATGCCAGCATATTATGGTGGTCGACTGGCTTCTGTTCTTGATATTTACATGAAAGAGGGAAATCAGCGAAAATTCGAAGTAGATGGAGGAATTGGGTTGATTTTTTCTAGACTAACAATTCAAGGACCTATCAAAAAGGATACAAGTTCGTTTATTGTTTCTGCTCGAAGAACGTATATTGATGTTTTGGCTCAACCATTTTTAAGTAGCACTTCCCCGCTAAAAAACTCCTCTTTTTACTTTTACGATTTAAATGCTAAAGTAAATTACTCACTGTCCGAAAAAAATAAGCTTTATTTAAGTGGTTATTTTGGGAATGATGTTTATGGTTTTAATAGCAAAAAAAGCAATTTAGAAAATAAATTCGAATGGGGAAATTCCTCTGGTTCTGCACGTTGGACGCATCTGTTCAATAAAAAAATATTTATGAACACCTCTGCTATTTTCTCTGATTATCATTTTAGTTTTGGGATGAAGCAAGATATATTTAATATTACTTTAAATTCTGGGGTAAGGGATTGGAACGGAAAAATTGATTTTTCATACTTACAATCTCCTGAGCAGACCATTCGTTTTGGAATCAATTATGCCTATCATATTTTTACTCCAAGCACATTAACTGTTAATTCTAATGATGTTTCGCTAAATATTGCTACTCCCAAAAAATTCTATGCTCACGATTTAGCTTTTTATGTAAATGATGAGTTCGATATTAATCAACGGTTAAGAGTAAATGCAGGTCTTAGATATTCACTATTTCAGCAAATTGGACCTTTTGATCGGTATATTCTTGATAATCAAAATAGAGTTGTTGATACGATTCTCTATGGCTCTGGTGAACCTATTGCAACCTATAAACGATTAGAACCAAGACTGTCAGTTCGATATGTTTTAGGAAAGCAATCTTCGTTAAAAGCTTCTTTTGCTCAGAATTACCAATATATTCATCAAGTTTCTATTAGCTCAATCTCGTTACCAACAGATTTATGGGTGCCAAGTACTTCAATAATAAAACCTCAGTTTGGAACTCAATATTCATTAGGCTTTTATCGGAATTTTAAAGATAATTTAGTTGAAACTTCTCTTGAATTGTATTATAAACAGATGGAAAACCTTGTGGAATATAAAGAAGGTGCAACACCAGGAGATGATGTAAATAATAATCCAGATAACAATTATACGTTTGGAAAAGGCTGGTCTTATGGTGGTGAAGTCTTTATTAAAAAAGCCAAAGGAAAATTTACTGGGTGGATTGGATATACTTTGTCGTGGACTAAACGACAGTTCCCAGACTTGAACCAAGGTAAGGAGTTTTATGCTAAGTACGATCGCCGTCATGATATCTCAATTACAGGAAGTTATAAATTAAATAAACGATTTGTATTTAGTGCTGTTTGGGTTTACTCTACTGGAAATACAATGACGATTCCAATTGGAAGGTATTTTGTAAATGGAAATTTTGTTACGGAATATAGTGATAAAAACGCATTTAGACTTCCTCCATATCATCGATTAGATCTCTCCGTTTCGTACACAATTTCTAAGACAAATAAGTTTGAATCGATTCTGAATTTCTCTGTTTATAATGCTTACAATCGAATGAATCCATTTTATATTTTCTTAGAAACTACTGGGAATATAGCTAATTTTGATATTCAAACGAAGGCAAAACAGATGTCTCTTTTTCCAATTTTACCTTCGTTGTCATGGAACTTTAATTTTTAATGGTTGATAATATGAAAAATATAAAAAATATAATGCTCTCAAAATCAAGTAATATGATGAGTGTCTTGCGAAAAGTAAATTTAATTTTGGGCATTTTTATACTATTAACTTCGTGTGAAAAAGAAATTAGTATTGATTTACCCCAATATGAAACCAAAGTTGTAATTGAAGGTTCAATTGAAACTGGAGAATTCGCTGTTGTTACAATAACAAAAAGTACCGATTATTTTCAAGTATATGACTCCGCTACCATCGCAAATATGTTTGTTAGAAATGCCCTAGTCACTGTTTCCAATCAATTTGGAAGTATTGATACCCTCACTTTTGCTTTCGATATAACTCAACCATTGCCATTTGTCTATAAAGGTTCTACAATAATTGGTCAAGAAGGAGGTATTTATACTTTGAAAGTACAAGTTGATAATAAGACTTATACAACTAGCACTTCAATTTTGCCTGCTGTTACGATAGATTCATTGTTTTTTGTAGAACAAAATATGGATGAACACAAAGGAATTATTAGAATGAAATTTACTGATCCACTGGGTGCTAGAAATTATTATCGATTGTTTTCTAAGGTATTAGGAAAAGATTCCTCGTATACTCCAGTTTGGGGAGGAGCTACTTTTGATGATAAACTTATAGATGGAATTTCATATTTTGCTGATATTTACCGAGGCGATAAATCAAATTTAATGCAGGAAAACACTCATGGTGATCCTAGACTTTCTCGCTTTTTTGGCATTGGAGATACCGTTGTAGTAAAAATGAGTAGTATAGATTATTATACCTATAAATTTTGGTATTCAGCAGAAATGGAGATGAATTCAGGAGGAAATCCATTTACAACTCCTTCTCCAATTAACTCGAATATCCCCAATGCGTTAGGCATTTGGGGGGGATATGGCGTGTTTTATGACACAATTATAATTGCGAACCCACTCAAAAAATAATTTTCATATTGAATCTCAAAAATGAACTTTATTTTTTTATCAATGTTCATAAAATAATTGTATTATGTTTAACTTTACACTTAAATAAAACGTGAATAGATTATGGCTGAAAATGTAAAATGTTTGATTATTGGTTCTGGCCCAGCTGGATATACTGCAGCAATTTATGCTTCAAGAGCTAGCTTAAGTCCCGTATTGTATGAAGGAATGCAACCTGGAGGTCAATTGACAATTACTACCGAAGTTGAGAATTTTCCTGGTTATCCTGAAGGAAAAACTGGTCCTGAAATAATGGATGATGTTAGAAAACAAGCCGAACGCTTTGGAACTGATATTCGTTTTGGAACCATAGAAAAAGTTGATTTTTCTAAACGACCATTTTTGTGCGTTTCTGATGAAGGTAAAGAAATTCTTGCCGAAACAGTAATTATTTCTACTGGAGCTACAGCCCGTTGGTTAGGTCTTCCATCCGAAGAAGTTTATAACGGTTATGGCGTTTCTGCTTGTGCTACTTGCGATGGATTTTTCTATAAAGGAAAAGTTGTTGCTGTTACAGGTGGAGGAGATACTGCTGCTGAAGAAGCCACTTACCTTTCAAATATTTGTGAAAAAGTATATCTCATTCATCGTCGTGATGAACTCAGAGCTTCAAAAGCAATGCAAGAAAAAGTGTTTAGAACTCCAAATATTGAAATGGTTTGGAATAGCATACCAATAGAAATTGTTGGTGAAACAAAAGGATTTAGTAAAGCCGTAACTGGTGTTGTTGTTAAAAATGCTCAAACAAATGAGCTAAAAACGATTAATATTGATGGGTTTTTTGTTGCAATTGGGCACACTCCAAATACTATGATTTTTGACGGTCAAATAGAACTAGACGAACAAAGATATATCAAAACGATTCCTGGAACTTCAAAAACCAATGTTGAAGGAGTTTTTGCTGCCGGGGATGTTCAAGATAAGCATTATCGTCAGGCAATTACTGCTGCTGGATCTGGCTGTATGGCTGCTATTGATGCAGAAAGATTTTTGAGTTCAATTGAATAATTAATAATTAAGTCGTAATCAAAAGCCCCACGATTTATTCCAATCGTGGGGCTTTTGATTACAATAATTTAAAAATCAATCTGTACCACCAACAACAAATAGTGCTTCAATTCGTTTTGCATGATGCTCCATAATATATTTTCTACGCAGCTTTAGAGTAGGAGTTAGCTCTCCAGTTTGAACCGTCCATTCATACCCAATTAAGTCGAAATTTCTAATTTGCTCGGTTTCACCAAATAATTTATTGAATTGAGCAACCACTTTTTTGTATTTTTTAATAACATCCGTATTTTTCACCATCTCTTCGTTGGTAGAATACTCAATATTCTTTCTGCCACACCAACTTCTAAGCTCAATAAAATCAGGAACAATTAAAGCTGCAGCATATTTTTCATTTTCTCCAACAACCATAATTGCATCAATAAATGAGGATTCCACAAATTTGTTTTCGATAATGGTTGGGACAATATATTTTCCAAAAGCAGTTTTAAACATCTCTTTTTTTCGACCAGTTATTTTAAGATGACCCTCTGGTTCAATTAATCCAAGGTCTCCAGTATGAAACCAACCATCGGAATCGATTACTTCGGTAGTTAATTCTGGAGATTTATAATATCCTAACATTACATTTGGTCCTTTACATAAAATTTCACCATCACTGGCAATTTTAACTTCTACACTTTTAATAGGATGGCCGACAGTGCCAATTTTGACACCATTTGGGAAATAGGTGTTCACAGAAATTACTGGTGACGTCTCTGTAAGTCCATAACCTTCAAGTACAGGCATTTCGCAAGCCCAAAAAATTCTAATTAATCGAGGTTGAATAGCTGCGCCACCCGAAACAATAGTATTTATGTTTCCACCTAATGCAGCTTTCCACTTTCTGAGCACTAGTTTGCGAGCAATTTTTAGCTTTTGTTGGTACCACCAACTATTTGGAGTGTCAATATTATACTGAATTGCTAACGAATTTGCCCAGAAAAAAATTTGACGTTTTGGAAACCCTAGCTTTTTGCCATTTAAAATGATTTTGTCATAAATTTTTTCAAGCAACCTAGGCACAGTAGTAATAATATCAGGTTTAACTTCTCTAATATTATCGGCAATAGTAGCCAAACTCTCTGCATAATATATCGAAACTCCTAAGTATTGCCAAGTATAAGTTAACATTCTTTCATAAATATGACATAATGGAAGGTAACTTAGCGCTTTGCTTTGTGGTCCAATTGGTGGTATTGGGGCCGCATCAAATACATTGCTTAAAATATTTTTGTGCGAGAGCATTACACCTTTTGGAGTGCCAGTTGTGCCTGAAGTATAAATCATGGTAGCCATATCATCTGTAGAAATAGATGCTTTAATTTGTTCTAAATAAATAGCGCTTGGATTTGCTCTTCCTATTTCAATAATTTCATTTAAATGCTTGTATCCACGTAGATTTTTAAAAGTGTAAACCATCTCTTTTTCATTTAACGACGGAATAGATGGTAACAAGTGTTCAATTTTTCGAAGTAGCTCCCAGCCTGCAACAAACACCATTTTTACTTCAGCATGATGCAAAATATATTGATAATCTGATTCGCTAATGGTTGGGTAAATTGGTACATGAACCGCACCGATTTGCATAATGGCCATATCTAAAAAATTCCATTCAGGGCGGTTAAATGTAATAGTAGCAATTCGATCTCCTTTTTTGATACCTAATTGCAAAAACCCATAACTCAAATTGTTGACAATTTCAACGTATTGTTCTGTGCTGTATTTATTCCACGTTCCATTTTCTTTACCTGCTAAGGCGTCTTTCTTTGGAAAATTTTCAGCAAAATGGTACATGATGTCAAATAATCTTGTAACCTCCATAGTTTTTAGAATTTTGAAAAAATAAAAGTAATTAATTATTGATAATTACGAACTGATTTTAAAACTATACTTTTTGTTCCGCTTCCCAAAAGTAATTTCCAATTTTTTTTCTACACTGTTTAAAGATATCTTTTGAAAAAAAAACTTTTCCTTTTGAATTTGTTAACGACCAACCCGAAAGCAAGGCAATAAATAAAAATGGTAATCCAATTGATTTATATCTAACCAAAGCCCCCATATTTGGCGTAATCAATCCTACAAGAATAAATGATTGAAGCCCAAAAAGTAACGCAAAGAGCGCAAAATTTGAATGTGCAATTTTATGAAATCTAAACCTATTCAAAAGTAGAAATGCGATAATTATTATCACCATATTTTCTATTGCAGCAACCAATTGTGTCCAAGTTTCTGGTTCCCAAATCCATGGACGGGTAAGTGAATTTATTAATGCCATCGGTGAATTTATCAGAAGACTCCAATACGTTTTTTGTAAAATAGGGATCTCAAATGTACTTCCAGAGTGACTTGCAGAAACCATCGATATAAAATCAAGTTGTTTTATAGTCAACAATTTTGCTATAGAAAATTCAGGAAATAGTGTTGAAATAAATGCAATTAGAGCTCCAAGTACTCCGAATACTGAAAAATAAATCCAATAAATTTTTTTTGATTTTAACAGTTCTGCTACAAAAAAAGATATCGTTATTGGTAATAACAAAAATAGGACATAGGGCTTGGTATAGACTAAGAAATAGCTTGAAATCAAAAGAACCGGAATGAATTTCCACTTTTTTTCTGTCGATATTTGTATAAAACTATAGATAAAAACCCCTAATAAAAAAAATAAAATTGGTTCTTTTAAATTTCCAGCAGACCAAAAAACTGTAGATGGTATAATGAAAACTGCTAGTACTAACATCCGTTTTACATTTGTGAAAAATTTGGCAATCGCTTTGTAAATCAGAAATAATCCTACAAATGACAAAAATGCCATAATCAAAAGATGTATGCTGTAAAAGCCAAAACTAATAAACGAAAACATTGAGTTTGCTCGAATCACGATACGATTATCATTGGGGACAATCGAAGGGTAAGAACGATTCCAGTATTCTAGTTTCCCAGTGTATTTTTCAAACTTTGATTCATCAGAATAGCTTCCAGTTAACAATTGAAAATAATCTATAGGGCTCTCTTTGGCTACTTTGGCAAGGTTGATTCCATCATTAAAATAAACATCAGAATCACTCCCATGGGAATATGGAATGTATAATGAAAAAATAAGATAAAAAAACACTCCCGCCAAAATTTTATAACCCCATAAAGTAATGATTAAGGATGGTTTAGCACCTGGAATTTTAAAACAAGAGCATTTAAGCAAAGCAAAAGTTAATGCAATGAGATAAATAACGAGTAAAAATATTTCAGAAAAAGTCAATGTTGAGTGTTTTAATTATTAAAAATGCTACTTCGGGATTAATGTTTTTCTTTAATCCATTTGCGGGCATTCACAAATGCTTCTAGCCAAGGTGAAACTTCATCGTTATTTCTAGTTGGTTCATAATAAGCCCATTGCCATGGAAATATTGCTCTTTCTGGATGCGGCATAATGGCCAAATGTCTACCATCGGGAGAACAGATTGCCGCTGTATTAAAAGCGGAGCCGTTTGGATTGCCCGGATAAGTGCTATAACTGTATTTCATTGGAATGTTGTATTCGCTTTCGTCATAAGGCAGATTAAATTTTCCTTCGCCATGCGAGATCCAAACTCCCAATCGCTCATTAGCCATTGAAGAAAGCATTACCGAATTATTTTCCAAGATATCGACATTGATAAAAGCCGACTCATGTTTATGAGAATCGTTATGCTTCATTTTTGGACGTTTGAGCTGTTGTGGATAAATCAATCCCAGCTCAACCATCAGCTGACAGCCATTGCAAATGCCTAAACTCAATGTATCCTCGCGTTTGTAGAAATTATCGAGTGCCTCTTTTGCTTTTGGATTGTATAAAAATGCACCAGCCCAGCCTTTTGCAGACCCTAACACATCTGAATTTGAAAATCCACCTACAAATACAATCATGTTGACATCCGACAAATCTGCACGACCTGAAATGAGGTCGGTGATATGAACATCAATCACATCAAAACCAGCTAACCAGAGGGTGTATGCAGTTTCACGATCGCAGTTAACACCTTTTTCGCGGATGATAGCCGCTTTAATTCCGGACTTTTCGGTGCGATCTCTATTAAGACCCATCGAAGCCAAAGTTCCTTCGAAAGCTGAATTAAAACGATAACGCAATTCTTGATTCTTATAATTGTCGTAACGAGCAGCAGCTAAATCAGCACCACTTTGATGAATATCAAGTAAATAAGATGACTCAAACCAAATATCGCGATATTCGAATAAATCGAAATTGAAAATTTGAGTTCCCTTAGTGATTAATAATTTTGGCTGTTTGGTTATTTTAGCGATTCTATATGCTTCAATACCAGCATCTTTAAGTATCGAAAGTACTGTTGCATCTTTCACTTGAATAAGAATAGCCGGTTTTTCGCTGAAGAGAATTCTTACGATATCCTGTTCTTCAAACACCGATAAATCAACATTTAACCCAATATAGTTGTTGGGAAACATCATTTCAAAAAGTGCAGTTATCAATCCACCATCCGAAATGTCATGACCCGCAAGGATGAGCTGTTTTTCAATCAGTTGCTGAATGGTATTAAACGCTTTTCCAAAATAAGCCGTGTCGGTGATATCTGGAGTTTTTGTCCCAATGGCATTAAGGGTTTGAGCAAAACTGCTTCCACCCAGTTCAAACGGACATTTTGAAAAATCCACATACAATAATTCCGAATCTACATCATCCACTAGATTTGGAGTCACAATCTTTTTCACATCGGTAACTTCTCCCACAGCAGAGACAATCACGGTTCCAGGAGAAACCACTTTTGTTCCATCGGGATACTTTTGAGTCATTGACAACGAATCTTTTCCTGTTGGAATATTGATTCCCAAATCACATGCAAAATCGCTGCAAGCAGAAACTGCATCGTATAAACGAGCATCTTCGCCTTCGTTCTTGCATGGCCACATCCAATTTGCACTCAACGAGATACCGGCAAGTTGCTGTTCAAGAGGTGCCCAAACCAAGTTGGTAAGCGCTTCCGCAATAGACAAGCGTGAGCCTGCTTCGGGATTAATCAGCGCTGGAACAACGGCATGACCTAACGAAGTTGCGATACCACGTTCTCCTCGGAAATCGATGGACACGGCTCCCAGATTGCTCAATGGAACTTGAACGGTACCACATGTTTGTTGTTGGGCAATTTTTCCCGTTACCGAACGATCCACTTTGTTGGTAAGCCAATCTTTACAAGCGACCCCTTCCAATCGTAAAACGTTTTGAAGATATTCAGGAATGTTTTTTTCGTCGTAACTAACTTCTGGATATGATTGAATAACGGTTTTATCTACCATCACTGTTTTTGGCGAATTACCAAAAAAGTCTTCAATTTGAAGATCTATTACCTGCTCATTTTTATCGTTATGGAAATGGAATCTATTGTCATCAGTTGTTTTTCCAACCACATACATTGGAGCGCGTTCGCGATCTGCAATCCGTTGAATCAACCCAAGATGTTCGTTGTCAACAACCAACCCCATCCGTTCTTGAGACTCGTTGCCGATAATCTCTTTGGAGGAAAGTGTAGGATCTCCAACCGGGAAATTGGAAATATTAAAATCGCCACCTGTTGCTTCCACTAATTCTGATAAACAGTTTAAATGTCCGCCAGCACCATGGTCGTGAATAGAAACCACCGGATTTTTGTCCATTTCAGAAAGTGCACGAACCACGTTAAAGGTACGTTTCTGCATTTCCGGATTGGAGCGCTGCACGGCATTCAATTCAATTTGATTCGCATATTCGCCGGTAGCAACAGATGAAACTGCGCCACCACCCATTCCAATGCGATAGTTATCGCCACCCATCACCACAACGGCCTGATTAGGAACAGGTTTTTTCTTAAGTGCATATTCTGCACGTGCATGACCAATGCCACCAGCAAGCATAATGACTTTGTCGAATCCTAAATTTCGTTGATTTTCAATATGTTCGAATGTAAATAAGCTACCACAGATAAGCGGTTGCCCAAATTTGTTTCCAAAATCGCTGGCACCGTTGGAGGCCTTAATCAGAATTTCTTCTGGGGTTTGGTACAGCCAAGCACGTTCTGGGGTTTTATTCTCCCATGAACGACCACCATCCAATCGAGGGGAAGAGGTCATATAGACCGCCGTTCCGGCCATCGGAATGCTTCCAGTTCCACCGGCCATACGATCACGAATTTCGCCACCGGCACCGGTAGCAGCACCATTGAAAGGCTCAACGGTGGTTGGAAAATTATGTGTTTCCGCTTTTAACGAAATCACAGTATCTATGGTTTGAGGAGCAAAGAAATCGGGTTTATCTTGAGTTTTTGGACAAAATTGTTCCGCCTTAGGACCTTGAACAAACGCTACATTGTCGCTATAAGCAGACACCAAACGGTTGGGATGTTCTTGAGAGGTGCGTTTGATCATCTTAAACAGCGAAGTTGGTTTTTCGACACCATCGATGATAAATTGACCGTTGAAAATTTTATGACGACAATGTTCGGAGTTCACTTGTGAGAATCCAAATACCTCACTATCGGTAAGTTTGCGATCTAATTTCTTACTCAATTGCTCTAAATAATCAATTTCATCGCTGCTAAGAGCTAATCCTTCTTGTTTATTATACGAAACTATATCGTCGATATATAAAATAGGTTCTGGTTGTTTTTCGATGGTGAAAATATCTTGATTAAGCTCATGGTAAAGTACTTGCAACATGGGGTCAATCTTCACATCCGCACTTTGAGCTTTTAAAAACTCTTCGATTCGCAAGATGTTTAGTACTCCCATATTTTGAGCTATTTCCACGGCATTGGTACTCCAAGGAGTAATCATCTCTTTGCGAGGTCCAATAAAAAAACCATCCACTGCGGCTCCAGAATGGGGAATTGCACCTCCGAAGAGCCATTGCAATCGTTGAGTATTTTCGTTGGATAAGGATTGTGTGGTGTGAACACCAAAAACTCGATCGTTAGACTTAAAAAAAAGTATCATTTTATAAGTAATTGATATTTAATAATATAAATAATTATGCAATATTTGTCAACTGTAATTAGAAGAATTGTCAAATAGATTTACACTAAATAATCATCCAGATCTATCAGAAAAATCAAAAATGCTCAATTAACATAGATATTGCCTTATGGTGCAAAGGTATAAAAAATGGAAAAGTTGACCAATAAATGGTCGGATTATTTATAGGTTAATTATCAACAATTCAAAAATAATTACTTTTGATTGTATCTACTTATAGGAAACGATAAAATATATTGTTGCCTAAATTTGATATTATTTACCTCTGCAGGAATCCATTGTGGTGTAAGTTTTATCACTCTAATCAACTCTTCCTCTAGTCCAAAACCAATATTAGAAATTGGAGCAAAGTTTATCAATGTGCCATTAAAGTTCACATCAAAGCTAATTTGTACTTCTCCACTGGCATTGCTTTTTTGAGCGGCTTCGGGATATTTGATATTTTTCCAAATAAAATTCATTAATGAGTCTATTCCGCCTTGATAAGATGCGTCTTTTTGAGCAGTTGAAACATTTACATCATACTGATTTTCTTTTGGTTTTGGGTTCTGATTTTGAGCAAAAATTGAAATTGAGAAAAAAGTCAACAGAATAACAATCGTAGTTGTTTTCATTATGATATGTTTAAAATTATTTTTATTCATAAAGCAACTTCAAAAATACAAATTTAAAATCAAATACGTTTGTAATTACATATTATTAACATAAAATGTCAAAATTACACGGCGTTAAGAGTGTAAAAAATATTTTTAATAATCAATATTAGAATTAATTAAAAAAGGAAGAAAAATTCAGATTGCTCAAATCACTGATTTATTAAGCGTAACTTTTAACCAATTTCATTAAATAGGTTAAGTTTTTCGAAATCCAAGATTTTTATAAAAGTGTTGTCAATTTCAATAACCTTGTCATGGGATAAATCTTTTAAAACTCTTACAACTGTATCCTTAGTCATCCCGGTCATTTCTGCAATGTCTTGATAAGTAATGGTCAAATTCATGGGATTTGTTGTATAAATATTTTTGTTTAGATAAATTAATACACCCGCAATTTTTCCAATAACTTGTTTTTGTGTAAGAAAAATAAATTTATCAAAATATGTAATTGCCCGTTTGCTGATGATTTCAATAACCATTTTTGATATTTTCGGGTTATTGTCCACAATATCTTTAAACACTTTCATGCTAAAAAAGCAGCATTGTGTTTTTTCGATAGCCTTCAGCGAAAAATGATGTTTATAATCAACATAAATTCCAGGACCTGAAATCATAGTATACGATTTGAAAATATCAATTATAAAGTCTTTTTCTGGCCCTTCGATATAAGCTTTAGCTAGTCCTTCAGTTATTGTAACAATTTGTGTTGCATTTGTACCTTGTTTATATATAATTTCATTTGGTTTAAAAACAACTTCGTATCTTGTCTCTTCAATTTGCTGAAGCTCTTCAGTACTCATTAATTTAAAAAGAGGTGATTTATCAAAACAGTCTACACAAGAGCCAACTTTGCATTTATTTTCCATAAGTATTCGATATTAATCGGATTTTTTACGATGCAAAGATAAGGAAAATGCTGTTTAGACCGTAATAAATATACTTTTATGTTAATATTATCAAGATAAATATCGTGATAATGTCGTTTTGAAATACCCATTTCTTGTTGATATACAGGCATATATGAGCTACCTTTGTTAAATAATTAACGACAACTTAAACAATAAAAATTAAAATAATAAAAAACAACAAATTAACATGAAAAAAACAATGAAAAGGTTATTATTAATTTTGGGCTTGTTCTTTTATATGGGGTTAATGCTCAATGCACAAACGATAATGCAACCTCAAATTCCAGCTTCTTTTTCTATTAAAGGAACATCAACGCTTCATGATTGGGAAATGAAAGGAACACAAATTTTTGGTTCATTAAATGTAACCAACGAAGGTGGTACTTTAAAAAAAATAAACAGTGCATCAATTAGAATTCCAATTGCAACCTTAAAAAGTGACAAAACGACTTTAGATAATAAAGCTTATGAAGCATTAAATAAAGACAAATTTCCAAACATTACTTTTGAAACTACGGATGTTACAATGACAGCTTCAGGAAAACCTGATGTATGGCTTTGTAAATCAAATGGTACAATTACAGTTAACGGTACACCAAAGAAAAAAGCAATATCAGGAAGTTTGAAAAAATTAGCTGATGGTAGATTTCAAGTTATGTTGTCAGTTTACTTAACTATGACTGAATTTGGAGTTAAACCACCAGTTATGTTTTTAGGATCAATTAAAACAGCAGACGCTGTAAATATCAACTTTGAACTATTTTTCAAGTAAAAAATATAATAACAATTAAAAACCAAACAAAATGA
Source organism: Bacteroidota bacterium (assembly GCA_037130365.1). Classification (GTDB taxonomy): domain Bacteria; phylum Bacteroidota; class Bacteroidia; order Bacteroidales; family WCHB1-69; genus JBAXTE01. The sequence continues at coordinate 68,832 of JBAXTE010000018.1, read as the reverse complement.
AGAAAATAACTATTTTATTATTCGCAATTTGCGTAATCAGCTTTTCAACTAAAGCTCAACCGTTGTATCAATTTGAACAACTAAAACCAACAGCTGAATTTGATGGAGTAAAAATGACCGTTGGTGGCGACTTTGCGCTTCAACTCCAAAGTTTATCTCATCATGCTGCTGATACACTCATTAAAGTAGGAACTGGTTTTAACCTTCCAACTGCAAATTTATCTCTTACTGGCTTCTTAGCAAAAGGTGTTAAAGTATATTTGAACACGTATCTATCTGCTCGTCATCACAATGAATCATGGGTAGAAGGTGGTTATGTGCAATTCGATGAGTTACCATTTTTGAAATTTAAGTTTGTAGACAAAGTCATGAAAAACTTACAAATTAAAGTGGGTATGATGGAAATCAATTATGGTGATGCCCATTTCCGTAGGACAAACAATGGTGCTGCTTTGAAAAATTACTTTGTTGGTAATATGATCATGGAAGGTTACACTACTTCACCTGCAATGGAATTCTTATTTCGTAAAAGTGGATTTATTGGATTATTAGGTGTTAGCAATGGCTCTTTAAATACAACTTTAGGACAATATCAACCTGCAAACACTACACCTAGAACATACAAACCAATTAACCAATTAGACGAATTAGCAGTTTACGGAAAATTAGGCTATGACAAAGAATTTAACGATGATTTTAGATTACGTGGTACAGTTTCATATTATTATTGTGCACAAAATCACACTGGTTCGTTATACGCTGGAGACAGAACAGGTTCACGCTATTATTTGGTTATGAACAAAGCAACTTATGCTTCTGGTGACTATACTATTACTGCTAACCCATTTGGTCAAGACTGGAATCCTGGTGGAACAGACAAAGATAATTCTATGATGATTAACTTATTTGGTAAATATAAAGGTTTTGAATTATTTGGAACCTACGAACAAGCAACTACAACATCTCCTTCGGATACAAAACCATCTTTGGCAATTCCTAAAGCAAAAAGCGAAATTAAATTTTCACAAATTGCGGTTGAAGGATTATTCCATTTTGGAAAAGAAAAACAATTCTTCGTTGGTGGCCGCTATAATACCGTTAGTGATAATTCAGGTGGAACTGATACTTACTTAAATGGAAGTGGTGGTAACGTTGATTTAGCTAAAAATAAATCTGTAAATAGAATTCAAGGTATTTTAGGTTGGTATTTAACTAAAAATATGGTTGCCAAAGTAGAATATGTAAAACAAGACTATAACAATTTCCTAAGATATGATGTGCTAAAAACTAAAAAAGCAGCTGGTTTTGACGGTATTATGTTTGAAGCAGCTATTTCGTTCTAAGTTTGCTCAAATATAAAGATACTTTTTTTTCATAGAAAGTTAATAATTCAAAAAGGGGTACTAAGTTAAAGGTATCCCTTTTTTAAAACAAAATACAATGAAGCCAAAAAATCTGATCTTAACCATTGTTTTAGTTTGCTTAGTTGAATTAAATGTAAATGCACAAATTCAACCACCTAACGCAGGATTCGAAAACTGGGTTTCTGTAGGAGCATTTCAAAATCCAGAAAATTGGTCATCGTTTAATAATTTCTTCAGCTATGGTGTGCCCGAAATGTCATTTAAAACGGCCGATTCACATAGCGGATTTGCTTTAAGATTAATTAGCGATACCGCTACAATTCCTCCTCCATTAGGAACAAATGTTTTAGACACATTAGCTGGTTATGTCTTTCTAGGTGGTGCAGATATGAATAATCCAGGCATTGCATACACCGACCGACCAGTATTGATGAAAGCATTTGTTAAAGGTACCATTATTTCGGGTAGCGAAGCATACATTATTGCAACTCTTAGAAAATGGAATTCTATTACTAACACTAGAGATCAAGTAGGTCAAGCAATGTATTTTTTCGCAAACTCTATTGCTACTTATACTGAAGTTTCGGTTGCATTTAATTACACCCTTTCCGTATTGCCAGATACCCTAGAAATAAAACTTATGGGTGGAAATGTTGGCCCTGGAGGTGTTATTAAGCCAGGCAATGAAATCTTTATAGATGATATTTCCTTTACATTTCCAGTTGGAATTAAAGAGGAAAATAGTGATCAACCAATCGTGACTATTTCTCCAAATCCTACATCGGGCAAATTGATTGTAAGTAGCTTAGAGAAAATAAATTTAATAGAGATTTATAATATTTTAGGAGAAAAAGTGCTTTCGGTAAATTATCCAATACAATCAGGATCAAACGAAATTGACTTAACTAATTATCACAGAGGTGTTTATTTTTTGAAAACATTTTGTTCTGGAAAAACAAATACTGAAAAGATTGTATTGCAATAAATGTAAATCAAATCGCTTCGTAATTGCTCTTGAAATTAAATTGAAAATAATTAAATATTAGGTTTTAATCAGGTTTGAAGTTCAACGTAGACAAAAATGTAAAATCAATAGTAATGAAAACTGGAAAAGTATTTATAGCAATGTGTTCAATCATATTGATGATATTAACTAATTCATTCTCACAGAATTGTAAGAGTTTTAATATTGATATTGATCCACAAAGTTCCATTAGCATTAACGGAACCTCAAATGTTAATTCGTTTTTGTTTGAGCAAAAAGGAGTATTGGTAAATAATCCAATTTCAATTTCCTTTACAGATAGTCCAAAATACGATTTAGTTAAACCTATTACACTTCCTATTGAAGTTAAGCGGTTTGAATGCGATAATAAACTAATGAAAACTGATTTTTTTAAGACGCTCAACGTTGATAATTATCCGTTTTTAGATATTACCATGACAAACCTAGAACTTCCTGCAAATTTCAATTTAAAATCGAAGACAACGAATGGGAGTGTGAGAGTAAGTATCAAATTAGCTGGGGTTGTTTGTAAGTATAAAGTCCCTTTCATAATTGCTGCTAAAAATGAAAAATTAGTGATTTTTGGTGAAAAGGTGGTTTCATTTTCAGATTTTAATCTCGAACCACCATCAAAGCTTTTAGGAATTGTTAAAGTTGATAATAATCTTAGAATAAATATAAACTTAATTGTTAGATATACTCAGAATCAGTTAAATACTGAATATACTCAAAAATAATAAGATTGATAAAATCTCTATTTCCAATCCTCGCTACACTTTAGCGGGGTCCCTAGACAAACTCCCTTTAAGCTGATTTAGCTTTTGGGGATTGTCTTTTTTAACCCAATCATAATAGTCATCAGATGACTATATTGCAAGAAAAAACTTTAAGCTTTCCAACAAGTCATCAGGTGACTTGTACCTACCTTTAGAAATATTTTAAATCAAGTTATACATTGAATCGAATGTTTAAAATATCTCCATCGTGAATAATGTAGTTTTTTCCTTCTACACTCATTTTTCCAGATTCTTTACATTTTTGTTCAGATCCAAATTGGACTAAATCAATATATTTTATCACTTCAGCACGAATAAATCCACGTTCTAGATCGCTATGAATTGCGCCTGCTGCTTGTGGTGCAGTTGCTCCTTTGCAAATACTCCAAGCTCTGTTTTCTTTTCCACCCACGGTGAAAAATGAAATCAAATTCAATAATCGGTATGCAGTATTAATAAGTTTGTTGACACTTGGTTCGCTCAGACCAACATCTTGAAGAAATGCAGAACGATCTTCTTCGCTATCTAATTCTGCAATATCAGCTTCGAGTTTTCCTGCAACAACCACTATTTCGGCACCACTTTGAGCCATAGCAGTCACAACAGCATTACTATATTGGTTGCCATCTACCGCGGAATCTTCATCCACATTGCAGACGTACATTACAGGTTTTTCGGTAAGTAGCATTAAATCAGCAATATGCTTGTGTTCATCTTCGCTAATTTCTAGTGTGCGAATTGAATTAAAATTTTCAATATGAGCTTTACAACGAAGTAATATTTCTGCTGCTTTTTTGGCATCTTTATCTCCAACTTTTGCAGATTTTTCTACCTTCTGAAGTTTCTTTTCTATTTGTTCTAAATCCTTAATCTGAAGTTCAAATTCCACAATATCAATATCTCTAACTGGATCGATAGAACCTTCTACGTGAGGTAAATTTGCATCTTCGAAACAACGTAACACCTGAACCAAAGCATCAACTTGTCGAATATCAGCTAAAAAAGTATTTCCCAAACCCAATCCTTCGCTAGCACCTTTGGCTAATCCTGGAATATCTACAATATCTACGGTGGTAAAAATTAGCTTTTCGGCTTTTATAAATCTATGAATATCAATAAGTCGTGGGTCTGGAACGTTGCAAATACCCATATTCGATTTATTCGTGCTATATGCAAAGTTCGTTGCTTGTGCTTTTGTATTCGAAATACAGTTAAAGAGAGTCGTCTTTCCCGAATTGGTTAATCCAATAATTCCACATTTTAAACCCATTGTCTTCTATCATTTAAATTTGAATGCAAAAATACGTTTTTTATTTTGAACTAGGAAATGGGGCTTTTGAGTTCAGTGTTCAATCTGGACTTAAATAGGTCTATTGTAATTTGGTGTATTTTAAATACATTCTTATACCATAAAACTTATTAAAAATTGAAATAATTATGAGTTGAGAAACACCACAAAACTCAAAGCCTTCACTTTTGCCCCATCCCTAAAGGGCGAGTGTCTTTGGTTAATTTTTGTGGTGCTTGGGTTCATTATATTGTTCTTAAGATTGTAAAATTAATCAATAATTTGTTGATACACAATTCTCAAGCTTTACTAAAACTTTGGATAAACTATTCAATATTTCTTCGTTGGTAAACCTAATTATATTAAGTCCAAGGTTTTTTAATTCCAACTCTCGATTAATGTCATTTTCTTTAACATCTTTGGATAAATGAATACCACCATCAATTTCAATTACAAGTAGATGTTTATGGCAATAAAAATCAACAACAAAGCGATCAATAGGGTGTTGTCGCCTAAATTTCAACCCTAAAAACTTATTACTCTTCAATTCATTCCAAAGAATTATTTCTGCCTCAGTCATTCGATTACGAAATCTTTCAGCATTCCTAAAACTGAAAGCTTCAGCCCCATAATGCATTGATTCAATATTATTTGATTTATTCATAAATATTATTTTATGTTTTTAAGCCTTTATTTTCCATCCTTTAGGACAGAGGCAAAAGAAAATAAAGGCGATACTTTGGCAATATGGGTAACTATATTAAACACATGATTATCACCACAAAAACCCAGTGCTTTTCTTTGACCCCATCCAGTTCGATAAACTCACTGCATCGCATGAAGGGCGAGTGTTTTCGATTGTTTTTTGTGGTGCTTAGATTCATTTACTCCTACTTTTTTCAAAGATAATAAAATGATATTCAAATATAATTCGTGAATTCGGGGCATTGGGTTGGACTTTCTTCTTCTTTTAAACTAAAACACAACAATTTATTTTTAGATTGTATAAAGCTTCGTTTAATGAATTTCACCATACTTTAGGTTGGCAATCAAACTCTAAATACCTTTTATACTCTATGTTTTTCCTAGCTATTCTCTCTTTGCCAACTTCAATATCGAAACTGATATATATTTTCTTAGTACGGTGATATGATTCGCTACTCTCGGCTATAATTCGGAAAATAGATGGTTTTCCCTGCAAACTATCAGAGTTGCAAAATGGCAAACTATCAATTAGTATTGCTTTAGAATTATAATCTGATCTAAAATAAAGTATAAATGGTATTGTATCTCTATCTTTTTTATTAGTAAAAATTAAAGAATTTAATTTTATAAATGGTAATTTTGGTGATACAATTTTCAACTCATACTTGAATCTTGTATTTAACGAATCGCTACTGTAATGATATAAATCTTCACTGTCACCTAACCCAAAATTTAATGAATAGTTGCGATTTGTATCACGAAGTTTATTGACATCAACATTAAATCTGTCTTTATTTTCCAATTGTAAATATACTGCACAACAACTCGAAAAAATAAATATAACAAATATGATTATTATGCTTTTAAATAATAAATGTTTCATAATTAAAATGACTTAAATTAAATTTATTTTTAACAATTAAAAAATCTTCAAAAACTAATATTAAATTGCTATAACAGGTTATCCTTAATTTATTCATTGATGTATGTTTTGATTTATAAAATTACAGTTTAAATATTAAATCTCTATGTTAAATTTGACTTTAATAAAGTATCACGAAGTGGTTGGTGGCTTTAATTTGCCCCAACCAGTTCGAAAAACTCACTGCATCGCCTGAAGGGCGAGTGTTTTTGATTGGTTTTTGTGGTGCTTAGATTCATTTACTCCGACTTTTTTCAAAGATAATAAAAATGATTTTCAAATAAAATTAGTGAATTTGAGGCTTTATTGTAAACTTGCTTATAATGTTTTTGCGTTACAAATTAAATTACTTTTAAACTTACATCTCAATAATTATTATTCGTTTTATTAACCCCAACAACTTTATAAGTAAAGTGTGCTTCTTTAATTGAAATTTCAGCTTGATACTCTTTTTTTTTATTTTGGGTATTATCAACAATGTTTTTTTATTTTACTAAACTACTAAATCCTTTAGATAAATTATAATTCTTGACATTATTTAAACTAGTTCACTAGATTTTTTATAACTAATTCACACTGAATCATCACCCTTTAAAATCTAGGATTTACCACGTTATTGTAAATTGAGCCAAATGTATAGCTGAGGCCAAAATATGCATACATTGTGTAGTCGGTTTGGAGTTGTTTTAAACTCAAAAGTACATCATCGCGCGATGCTTCTCCTTTTGGAAGTCCAATTTGATCTCGAACAAAACCATAAGACATACTATAATTTATAGAAAAACCTTTAAATATTCGCCATTCGATTGAGGAGTAAATATTGATGCTGTTTTTCTTAAAATCATTTAGAAAAGTTGACCCATCAAGGGATATATAGATGTTGCCCCACTTTTGAATGGTTTGATAATACACCGATAAGTTTTGACTCCCATAAGTCTCTTTTGTCTTGAAATATATCGTAGTATCAATATAATTATGATGATTCACGCCAATGGAATAATTAAAACATAATTTTCGTCGATTATACTGAGAATATGGGAAAATATTATACTCAATGGCTGGTTTAATACTAAAGGCATAATTAAGATTTGAATATGTAGAAGTGCTTGCATTAGCATATTCTCCTATTGACCAATGTTGGCTAATGCTTTTTGCATATAAATGAGAGAAGTAATTGGAGCGGTTAATTCCAATAATTTCTTCATTATCCATTTTAAAACGCTGTTCGTTGAAATTGTTACCCGCACTAAAACTTACCTTAGATGCCTCAGTAGTGCGGCTGGCGCTTACCGATGATGATAAATAAAAAGATGAACTTGACGATTGACTATTATAATTACCACTTGAGCTCAAACTAAAAACCCAAGAATTCCATTTGTCTTTTATAGGTGCATTTTCACTTTCAGGATGCTCATAGTCAATGTTAATATAATTGATTAGTGGGGTTTTTGATACATATCTAATTAATCCGATCTTAATTGTCTTTGTCATTGCCGTCCTAACTTCATCGGAGGTAGAATTTGGAGTCATAGTTAGCTTCAACGTATCGTTAATTCCTTTATATGTATTTTGACCAATAAAAAACAAACCATATTCAATTCCTCCGCTACCGGTTTGATTTGCTGTAACCATCAGATGTACATGGGCTTCTTTGGTGTCGCGAACATAGTTTACAAATTTGATGTGTTTTTTAATATATGAAATATCACAATAGTTGCAATCGATGAACAGATTAATTGCATCTTTTCTAATACTATCAGTTTTAGTAGTGTCTTGAGTTTGAGCATTAACATCAAAAAGCGACATTAATAAAATTAGCAAAGCAGCTGAAGAAATTATTTTCATTGGTTGTTGATATTTAATATGTTAGCTCAAATGGTGATTTGATAAAATATGGAAAGAAGCTTGTGATGGATGGTTTAATGCAACAAACATTTATAAATGTTTTTAGTTAAAAAGAATAAAACAGAAATAATCAAGATTTATTGTGATAAAAAGTCCTAGTTCAGTTTTGATATATTAACTTAGATTTAATATCAAAAGCTATTAAAAAAAACCACATTAAATGTTGAATTTTAATGTGGTTTTTTGATGAATTTTGAAAAAATTAGCAGGATATATTAATATCCTCAACTGCTTTAATTTCTGGAATTGCTTTAATCATAGCTTGTTCCACACCATTTTTAAGAGTCATCACGCTGTGAGGACAGCAACCGCAAGCACCTTGTAATTCAACTTTAACAATATTTTCTTCTGTGATTTCCACTAAACGAATATCGCCACCATCGGCTTGTAAGTATGGTCTAATTTGACTGATTACCTCTTCTACTTTGTTTTGTAATGAATTTTCCATTTTACTTTATTGATTTTGATTTTTGAAATTATATTAATTGTTATTCATTTTAATTGATAATTGTTGTGCAACATTTTGAGCCAAAAGCGTAAATGCTTTACCAGCCAAAGAGTCATCATCGGTGACAACAGGTCTACCGGCATCACCAGATTCTGAAATACTTTGAACAATTGGAATTTGTCCTAGCAAAGGAATGTCTAGTGATTCAGCAAGTTTTTTACAGCCATCTTTTCCAAAAATATAATATTTATTATTCGGAAGTTCAGCAGGAGTGAAGTAAGCCATATTTTCTACAATACCCAGAATAGGCACCGTAAGCGTGTCCATCGAAAATAATGAAACTGCTTTTTTTACATCGGCAACAGCCACTTGTTGAGGTGTTCCAACTACTACTGCGCCCGACAAAGTTAAGCTTTGCACTAAGGTAAGATGAATGTCGCCAGTTCCGGGAGGCATATCGCAAATTAGATAATCGAGTTCGCCCCATTTTGTGTCAGAAAAAAGTTGACGTAATGCATTTGATGCCATCGGGCCGCGCCATGCTAAGGCTTTATCTGGATCAATAAAAAAGCCAGTAGAAATTAATTTAACGCCATATTTTTCTGCAGGAATTATGGTTGTTTTATCTCCAACTTGCTCTGCTTGCGGGTGATAATCTACTAATCCAAACATTATTGGTATCGATGGTCCATAAATATCTGCATCAATTAACCCAACTTTAGCACCTAAACGAGCTAACGCAACTGCTAAGTTTGCCGCAATTGTGGACTTGCCAACTCCGCCTTTACCCGAAACAACCGCAATTACATTTTTAACTCCAGGCAATTTTATTTCACGCATTTGTTGATTATCTCTAACTCGAGAAGAAAATTTTACCGCTACATTTAAATCTGGAGAAACATATTTGGCAATTGCTTCTTTACAATCCAATTCCATTTTGCTTTTTAATGGGCAAGCAGGTGTGGTCAATACTAAATCAAAAGTGATATTTGAGTTTGAAATTGTGATGTTCTCAATCATCTGTAACGATATTAAATCTCGTTTTAAATCGGGATCTAAGACATGAGAAAGGGCATCTGATATTTGTTCCGTTGTTACGTGAGTCATTGTTGGTAAAATTGAACTACAAAGATAATGTATTTTTATTTAGATTGAATAAAAAAAATATAATCATTTAATTTGGATTCTGAAAATTTATTATTTGCTCTAGTAAGAAGTGAACCTTATTCATGAACTGTTTTTAATTACAATTACAACTTCGAGAGAAATAAATTGTTGTTTTTGGGAGTAAAGTCCGAATTGCTTCTTGCCGCTCATCATTCATGTTAATTACCCTTAAGTCTAATTCTTTGAGAGTTTCGGCTAGTTTATCCATTGCTTGAGGAAATTCTATGATTGAATTACTCCATAAATCAAGATATTCAAGATGAATTAGATTAGCCATAGAAGCTGGTAATTCTTCAATATAATTTCTATTCAATACTAGTTTTTTAAGATAAATACATTGTCCAATTTCCGCTGGAATTGTAGTCAAATTGTTTGAAGAGGCGTCAAAAAATACTAAATTTGGTAAGTTTTCAATCCCTGCTGGCAGTTCTGTTAGCTTATTTTTGCTAATATCTAAATCCTGTAAATTGTTGAATTTGAATACTTCAATAGGGAGTTTCTTTAATTTTTGTTTTCGCAAATGCAATCTGTAGACTTCGTTTGGTGTTTTTAAAGCTTCATCCAACGATGTAAAAATAGGTTTCGCAGCTAACGAAATTGAATCTAGTGGTTGTGAATAGCCTTCTAGCGTTTGGATAACTAGAAAAAAACTAATCAATAAATAAAGTATTTTTTTTCGGTACATCGATATCTAAATTTATTTTTGATGAAAGAATGACGATCAAACGAATACAAAAGTAAATAATTATATGAATACTAATTAATACTTCGATAAATTTTTCATTTCATGAACTAGAAAAATTGTAACCAATTGATTATCAGCGAGATTCCTCGCACTGGCTCGGAATGACAAAGCGCTGATAATTAGTGTGTTACAAAATATAACCAAAGGATTGACTAAATAATAAACGTAAGAAAACTAAAGAAAAAAAATCATTCCTTCGGTGCTTGTGAAATTTTGAGAATTTCGATAATTGAATTTTTGTCTGATTGAAGTTGTTGAATGAGTAATTCCTTCGATTCGAATTTAATTTCATCGCGAACACGTGCAACAAAATATACCGAAATTTGCTGATTATAAACCAATTGATCAAAATCAAAAAGATGAACTTCAAGTGTTATTTCCGAAAGATTAAATGTTGGTCTTACTCCAATATTTAGCATTCCTTTATGTAATTGATCCATTATTCTCACATAAACGGCATAAACACCAATCAAAGGTATTTGAACATTCTGGTCGGGAAGAATATTTGCTGTTGGAAAACCAATTGTCCTACCAATTTTATTTCCATCCACAATAATTCCAGAAATTGAATAATATTTTTGATATGTACGAAAATATTTATCCATATCACCAGTTTCTATCATAAGTTCAACCTTTTTTTTATCATTCTCAATCATAAGTAGTTAAGCTAAATATTTATTACAAATGGAAATCAATCGGCCTGAATTTCTTATCAAAAGTAAAAAAAAATGCGAGAACTATTGTTTATTCAGAATAAAATGATTTATTTTGGAGGCGAAATAACACATTTTGAAATAAACAACATAATATATAAAAGTATGTCAACTCGAAGCGTTGGAAAAATCTCTCAAGTAATTGGTGCTGTTGTGGACGTAACCTTTGATGAAGGTGAAAAGCTTCCCAACATTTATGATGCACTTCATTTTAAGAAAGAAAATGGAGATATTTTAGTGTTTGAATGTCAACAAGACATTGGTGAAAACACAGTAAGGGCAATTGCTATGGATTCTACGGATGGTTTGCAAAGAGGAATGACCGTTGAAGCAATGGGAGAGCCTATATCAATGCCAGTTGGTCCTGATATCAATGGCAGATTATTTAATGTAATTGGTAAAACTATTGATGGAATGCCTCAAGTAAAAGCCGAAGGCAAATACCCTATACATAGAGAACCTCCAACATTTGAAAATTTAAGCACATCAAAAGAAGTTCTATTTACTGGTATTAAAGTTATCGATTTAATTGAACCATACATGAAGGGTGGTAAAATTGGTTTATTTGGTGGTGCTGGTGTTGGTAAAACGGTTCTTATCATGGAAATGATAAACAATATTGCCAAAAGTTATGCTGGAATGTCAGTTTTTGCTGGTGTGGGTGAGCGTACTCGTGAAGGAAATGACCTTTTACGAGAAATGATTGAATCAGGAGTTATCCGTTATGGAAAAGCTTTTGAAGAAAGTATGGAAAAAGGAGAGTGGGATTTATCATTAGTTGATAAAGATGAATTAGCAAAATCTCAAGCAACCTTAGTTTTTGGACAGATGAATGAGCCACCAGGAGCACGTGCTCGTGTTGCATTATCTGGATTAACATTAGCTGAATATTACCGTGATGGTGACGAAAAATCAGGTGGCCGAGATATCCTATTTTTTATTGATAATATATTCCGTTTTACTCAAGCTGGTTCTGAAGTTTCTGCATTATTAGGTCGTATGCCTTCTGCAGTAGGATATCAACCAACTTTAGCTTCGGAAATGGGAATTTTACAAGAACGTATTACATCGACAAAACGAGGATCAATTACTTCGGTACAAGCAATTTATGTTCCTGCTGATGACTTAACAGATCCAGCTCCTGCTACTACCTTTTCTCACTTAGATGCAACTACGGTATTAAATAGAAAAATTTCTGAGTTAGGAATTTATCCAGCAGTTGATCCATTAGATTCAACATCTCGAATTTTATCACCTGATATCGTGGGTGAACACCACTACAAAACAGCACAAAGAGTTAAAGAGTTACTTCAACGATATAAAGAACTTCAGGATATTATTGCAATTCTTGGTCTTGATGAACTTTCTGATGAAGATAAATTAGCTGTTCACCGTGCACGTCGAGTACAACGATTTTTATCGCAACCGTTCCATGTTGCTGAGCAGTTTACGGGTATTCCTGGCGTTTTTGTGAGTATTGAAGAGACTATCAAAGGGTTTAATATGATTATGGATGGAGAAGTTGATCAATATCCAGAAGCTGCCTTTAACCTTGTTGGAACCATCGATGATGCAATCGAAAAAGGAAAGAAAATGCTAGAAGCTAATAAATAATCAACCTAACGAATTGTAATCATGGATCTCGAAATTGTAACACCCGATACGACTATCTATAGCGGAACTGCTTCATTAGTTCAACTTCCTGGCGTAGATGGATTGTTTGAAATTCTCAACATGCATGCTCCGCTGATCTCAGTACTAAAAAAGGGGAGAATTAAAATTATTGATTTGCAAAACGAAACCCATTTTTTCGATATTAAAGGTGGTGTGGTTGAAGTTGTGAAAAACAAATTACTTATTTTGGCAGAATAACAACAATGTATATAATGATAAAAAAGGGCTTTTAGCCCTTTTTTATTTGTCCTGTAATTATGTTTAGTAACCTTGAAAAGTAGGGGTAGAAGTGTAACATTCGATATTTTTAAATCGACTTTTTTAGAATAAAAATTTCAAATATCTCTTAAATTTTTATTCGATTCTTTTGTCTTGGCATACCCCCTTGCAGGATAAACTTCAGAATGCAAAATCCCGATTGCTGTCAGGACAAGACTGAGCGAATGTGTTTATTCTGATAAAGTTTCAAAATGTTTTTTTGTGGCGCTGTAAGAGCCTGTCACGATTTGGCGTGATCAAATATTTATAACCCCGTGCCGGTCACTGAGCTTGCCGAAGTGCACGGGGTTATAATGGCTCGAAATAGAGATTTTGGCGGAAAAATTGTTGCGAAGCAAATCTAGTTTTATGCCAAAATTCTTATCTAGGAATGATAGAATACAGTCATACAGAAATATCATTTTGGCTAATACCGCCAGAATATCTGTAATATCCAAAATTCAAGATAAACATTTGCTAAATCGTCATTATAATTTCTAAAACTCAAATAACAATTTTGAGCTATGAAATTTACAAAAGAAGGAGCTCTTCGATTTTAGCAAAACTGTTTCTTTTTTAGCGCTTTTGCGACAACGGCGGCATTTTTGGCCGAAATACAATATTAGTCCTTTACCAAAACTTTTCGCTCAACTCTGATGCTATCTTTGAATTCTATAATGTAGCACCCTTTAGCAATATTTTCGGTAGATATATTTATTGATTGCCCATCTATTGATTCAATTTGAATTGCGATACGAGTTCCTGTAATGCTAAATAATCGAATTGATTCCGCTGAAATATTATTAGAGTTAGTAATCTTAATTGAATTTTGAAATGGATTTGGAGTAACCGAAATGCGGGTTGAATTTTCTTTTGGCTTTATTGAAGTATAAAGGCCAGGGATATCAAGGTATTTTACCGATTTTCGTGGTGATCCTTGTCCTTGAGTTTCTGTGGCATACATTATTGGATTTCTATATCCTGGAGAAAACCATTTGTACTCTATAGTTGTAGTATTAAATGCAAATGGCACATTATATTGGGTGATAAAAATGCTGTCACGCGCAATAATGGTTGTTTTAATTCTTAAAACTTCAAATGTGTCCATTGGGGTGTATAATGTTCCCCAGCCATCATATTCGTTCACACGATTTTGTTTTTTGCAATAAAAACCTAAAGTAGGAATCTGAATTTGATACGATGAAAAGCAAGAATCTACATCACCCATAGTGCTTGGGAATTTATACATAAAATCAATATTATCGAAACGAACAGGCAATGGAGCACCACTTACATTTGCAGCTAACCCAACTTGAGCAAAAGCAGTATCGGTTTCTTTAAAGTAATAATAAACATCCTTCATTGACGTACTCGGTGGAATTGTAATATCTGCTTGTGGTGATGCAATTGTCGCTTTATGAGCAGGATACAAAAACTGATTGTTGAAAACAGCATTATAAGTTAACGGAGTAGACAATACTGCAACAAAAGTGTCGGCAGCCCATGTATGACCATTTAGATTGCGAAAATCCCACATAAAATCTGCCCCGGTAGGTGAAAAATCAACCGTTGAATTTGAAATGCTTCTATAAAAGATGGTGTCGTCTACGTTTGGCATATACTCGCGTGTTAGTGTCTGTTGAGCAAAAGCAAAGCTGCTTGCAAATATTAATAGGCATAGGAAAATATTTTTTTTCATTGTATTTTTTTAATATTATTATTCAAATATACGTTTGTTTAGGTAATTATATTTATTATCTCAATTTTTTTTTCTATTGAGTTACTTCTGGCTCAATAGGTTCTTCTTTTACTGGAAGTTTTTTTCTTTTTGGTATCAAATGATAGTTTAGAATCAAACCAACTTTTAAGTAAGTTTCCATTTTTTCTAAGCCTGGTGCCATTCCAAATTCCACCAAACCACCAAGCCAATTTGAACCACCATTTACACCAGCTCGATATCCAATTTGGTTTGGTATTGATTGATTTTTATATACATCCCCTAGGTCGGGAGAGACTTTTATAGAGAGTTTGTAAATTATATCCGCATACATTGTAAGAAAAAATGGTTTCCCTAATCCAATTTTTGAAAAACTTAATCCACCATAAAATCCATTAATAAATACATTTGCAACCAACTTATTTGGATTTGCGGATTCATCAACATAAACATATTTATATTGTAACATTCCTGCTCGCAATGCTGGACGGTATAAAAATGAGGATGGATGGTAATAATTTCCATAAATTTGTTGTGATAAAGTAATTGAGCGGTCAGTATAAGTGCCTTTCCTATACTCACGCTGAATAAATTCTATATCAGCAAAATTTTCGGTGGAATCAATAATTGTATATGCAGATTTGTTTTTAAAGTCGAAAAAATTGAGATCAATACCTCCTTCTGCCCATGATCCTTTTTGAACTTCGTCGGCATTAGTGTATACTTTATCTCGCCACAAAGCTCTGTCTCCTTCATAAATGTTGTAAATTGCTTTGCCTCTAAAAGTAACCCATTTAGGAAGAGCAAATACAATTTGTATCCCAACACCATAATTTAAAAGCCCATTAAATCCAGGTTGCAAATGTAAAGGGAAAAACCCAATAACTCCTTTATTCGCCCATTTTGTAAAATCTTGGATTGTATCCGATTCACTTTTTAATATAACTACGGAGTCGGGTGCTTGCGCTTTAGTAGCACATGAAAGTACAACTAAACTGAAGAAAATGATAATGTTTATAGCGTGTTTCATGTTAAAAGTGTTTGAACTTAGTTTTTTTATTAACCTCTGGAATTGGAAATATTTTTTTAAATAAAACTTTGAAATCTCCAATTGTAATTTGAAACATTATTAAAATATTAAATGAACTTCTACCTCATTCTTAATTTCATCAACTACTAATGAACTGAAGAACAATGCAAATATAATGAAATAAAAGAATTTATGTTCATTTGTTAATTAATTATTTCTAACACTTGGAGATTAATTGAAAAGGAAATTTTATATTGTCCAGATTTTCCAAGCTTCTTCTGCCTGAATTTGCAACATTTCTAGCCCATTTTTTATAGAACATCCTTGTTGAACACCATTTCTTAAAAACTGTGTGAGGGTTGGATTATAAATTAAATCATACAATAAATGGTTTGAATTTAGCTCCAAATATGGAAATTCTGGAGCATCAGAAATGTTTGGGAACATTCCAACAGGAGTTGTATTGATGATTATTGTGTATTCATTAAGAATTTTTTTGCTTAGTAGATTATTGTCAATTTTGTCATTGTCAGCATTACGAGATACAAAGAGTGATGAAATATGAAGTCTGTTTAAAACATACTGAACAGCCAAAGCTGCACCGCCAGTTCCTAGAATTAAGGCTTTATTCCTTCCATTTAACAACGGTTTTATAGAGTTTTCAAACCCTATAACATCGGTATTAAATCCACAAAGTTCAATAATTCCATTGTTACGGATAATCTTCACTGTGTTTACAGCTCCAACCTCTGAGGCTACTGAATTTATGCTGGTTAAATATGGAATTATCTCCTTTTTATATGGTATGGTGATATTAAAGCCTTCTAGATTATCGTTTTTTTTAATAAGTTCATTAATCTCAGAAATATGCTTAATAGGAAATAATTGATATTCACAATCTTCAATTCCTTCATTTTTATATTTATTAGCAAAATAAGATGATGAAAATGAGTGAGATAGGGGATAACCAATTAATCCAAAAAGCTTCATAATAAAGATAATTTAAAGACTTTTTATATATCCCGTTTGCTTTTCTTTCGAGAAGAATAGATTTTGTAACCATAATATCCCACGACAATTACAAATAAAATAATTACTACAATGTCGATGGTGTGGCTGTATTTCATCACTTCTTCCCAGTTCGATTTAAGTTTAAAACCAACATAAGTTAAAAATGAGTTCCAAATTGCTGCACCAACGATTGTATATAATGAAAATTTTACCAGATTCATTTTTCCAATACCTGCAGGAATACTAATCAAATGGCGAATAATAGGAATAAATCGGCCAATAAAAATGGTTAAAGAGCCATATTTTTGAAAAAAACGTTCGGTAATATCTAAATCGTGACTGTCGAGCAATAAGTACTTTCCAAATTTTAGGATGAATGGTTTTCCGCCATAATAGCCCATTGCATAGGATAATAACGAGCCAACAATGCTTCCAAGAGTAGCGGCAAAGATGACTCCAAAAAAGGAAAGTTGTCCGTCAACGATTAAAAATCCAGCAAATGGCATAACGGCTTCACTGGGAACAGGAAACACCATACTTTCTAGCATCATTAAAAAAAATATTCCAGGGTAAGAGGTGGCGGCAATAATAGCAACTGCAACTTTAGCAATCCATTGTGTTAATCCCATAAGTGAAAAAAATCTTTATAGTTAATATAATTTGATGATTCTTAATTTTTTAATCGTTCTGCCATCTCCCAAAAAGGTTGGTTGTTGATGAGCGTACTATCATATAAGAGTATTTTTCCTATATAATCGAAATCAGTATCTTGAATTGAAAGTAGAAATAGTTCGGCTTCATCAATTTGACCATTTAAGAATAAATACGCACTTATTCGAGTAATTATCTCATTATCAACATGTCCAATAGCAACATTTGCTTCGTTAAGCGTGGCAATTGCAAGATTGAAGTTTTCAAAATCTGCATAATAAAGTTCAGCTAAATCCAACCAAGTATCTGTGCTATCGGGAAGCAATACCAATGCTTTTTTGTAAAAAATAATTGCTTTTTCAGAGTTGTCGGAGATGTGATATAATTTAGCAATATATTGAAGAAAGTCAACATTATCTTCGTCTAAATCTAGCGCTTTTTCCATACAATTAATCGATCGATCAAAAAAGCATTGTTCCTCATATACAGAGGCTAAACCAACCCATGCTTCGGCAAAAAGCTCACTGAATTTTATAGAATCTAAAAAGAATTTCTCTGCATTTTCAAGATCATCCATGTCTAAATAACATTCTCCAATACAATATAATATGTAGCTGTTATCAGGATCAATTGTCATTGTTTCGTGATATGTATCTATCGCTTTTTGATATTGCTCTAGTTCCATCAGAGCATTGCATTTGTTGAGATATGCGGATAGAAAATTTTCCTCAAGAACAATACAATAATCAAATGCTTGGATTGCTTTTTCGTATAAACAAACATTTGCATAAGCCATTGCCAAGCAAAACCACGATAAATGCATCATCGGGTTTTCATCAGAGAATTTACTGAAAAAAGTAACAGCATCTTCGCTTTTGCTAGAGAGCTCAAAAACCATCGATAGTTCAAATATTGCTGCTTCGTTATTCGGATTTGCTACTAAAGATTTTATTAGATATGCAATTGCTTTATCAGTTTGACCTAAATTTTGATACTCTTGAGCAATGCTATAATACACTTCGTCGAGCTCATCGTAATCTTTTAATGCTTTTTTGAATTCTTCAATTGCTTTTTCATATCGTTGCAACTGACTATATATGGCTCCTTTGGTGAGAAGAATATCGGCATTTCCGGGTTCTATTGTTTCTATTTCCGTTAATATATCTAATGCTTTAAGTTCTTGGTTAGAAGATGCGTAACAGATTGCTTTACGCAACAAAAACGGAACCATTTGAGATGGATATTGTGTGAGGGCATCGTTGATGATTTTTTCTGCTTTAATTAATGAGTTTTCAGCAATAAAATAATCGATAATTATTTCAAACTCTTCGCTATCAAAGAAATGAGAAACTTTTCCACTTTCCATTTCTTTATATTTGCTTAGAGCCTCCTCTATTGCTTTTTCATCATTTTCGTCAGGACTGTCGAAGTTATCGTACATTCTTTTTGTATTTGAGTACAAAGATAATCATAATTCATCATTTCAAAACATTTTTTAGATTTGAGTTTGTTTTTTCTGATATATGTATCCATATTTGCCAATTCGTGATATTCATCGAATAATATTTATTGTTTTTTTGGTTGTATTTTTGAATATTGTGGCCTCTTATAGCCCATAGGGCTTAAATATCAATAAAAAAAATACTACCCAAAATGACTGTTTGCCCATAGGGCATTAACCCTTTTTGATAAATAAGGTTAATTCCCTACGGGAAATTTAGAATATAACGACAGATTTTTTTATTGATATAAATGACAATTCGACAAGCTCATTGCATCGCCATACGGGCAAGAATGACAGCTAAGTATTTAAGTAGAAGGTTTTCCACATTGTTTTAAAAACATTATCTTTTTTTATTAATATCATTTATTTGTCAGAATGCAAGTGTGTTGATGATAATGTGTAAAGTTTGATTAATTATATTTTGAAAACAGAAGAATAAAATGTAATTTAGTTGCATAAAAATTTACAATATGGAAAAAACTGTTCAAACAGAAGCTTGGGGCTCGCGAATCGGGCTTATTTTAGCTATGGCTGGTAATGCTGTAGGCTTTGGCAATTTTTTGCGTTTTCCAGTGCAAGCAATTAATAATGGGGGTGGTGCGTTCATTATTCCTTATTTAGTCTCTTTTTTGTTGCTTGGAATTCCTTTATTGCTTATTGAATGGGCTACTGGTCGTTTTGGTGGTACTTTAGGACATCATTCTACGCCTTTTATTCTTGATAAAATGGATAAAAAGAAAATGTGGAAATACGTTGGTGTTTTTGGTGTTTTTTCCAATTTAGCTATCGCGGCATATTATTGTTATCTCGAAAGTTGGACGTTGTCGTACATTTATCATTCTGTGATTGGTACATTTGAAGGAATGTCTCAAATGGATGTCTCTTCCTTTTTTGATAGTTATTTAGATGTGTCTCATTCTACAACCGGTATTCCTTATGAAGCTATAGTCTTTTATTTACTTTGTTTGGCATTGAATGTCTGGATATTAAGTCGTGGATTAAGTGGAGGAGTAGAAAAAGCTGCTAAAATTGGAATGCCTTTGTTAATTGTTTTTGGAATCTTTTTGGCAATTAAAGGCACAATGATTAAAGCAGGTGCTCAAAATGCAATTAATGATGGCATGGTTGGACTTAGCTTTTTGTGGACTCCAAATTATTCAAGTCTCACAGATCCGAAGGTCTGGTTTGCGGCGGCGGGACAAATCTTTTTTACTCTATCGGTTGGAATGGGCACCATTCAGTGTTATGCATCTTATGTAAAGAAAGATGAAGATATTGCACTAAATGCAATGTCTGCTGGTTTTATGAACGAATTTGTGGAGATTGTTTTAGGAGGAACAATCATTACTTCCATTGCCATTGGCTATTTAGGTATTGATAAAGTTGTTGATCTTGTCCAAATGGGAGGGTTAGGTTTAGGCTTCAGAACGATGCCTTTCTTGTTCCAACAATGGGGAGACGTTATGGCAATTTTTGCCGGTGTGGCATTCTTTGGATTACTCTTTTTTGCTGGTATTACATCTTCATTGGCTATGGGAACTCCTGTAATGGGCTTCTTCCAAGACGAATATCGCTGGTCGAGAGGAAAAGCTGCTTCTGCTTTTGGAATTTTGATTTTAATTCTTGGATTACCTACCGTATTGTTTTTCGATAAAGGAGTGTTTGATGAATATGACTATTGGGGCGGAACAGTTGCCCTTTTTACGTTTGCAATGCTCGAAACCATTCTCTTCTCTTGGTTCTTTGGACTTAAAAAAGGATGGAAAGAAATAAATCATGCAGCTGATATCAAAATTCCAAATATCTATAAGTTTATTATGAAGTATGTTACCCCAATCTTGTTGATTATCATATTCTTTGGAGCTCTTGTTGGTCCTAAAGATAATGATTGGTCTAAGGTAGGTTTTTCGGGTTGGAGCTTAGACAAAGAGTCGGTAATCGGTAAAATTATTCATAAAGATATTGGTCCAAATTCGTCTTATTTTTCTGATACTTTTTTTACCGAAAATAATGGAGTGGTGGCTAATATCGAACTTAAAAACGATAAGAAATACTTGATTATAAACGACACAATTAATGGAAAAGCTTCCTCCAAATCCTACGAGGTTAATTCAGATTATCAAATACTAGTTAATCAAGGGCAAAATGTAAAAGTTGGTGATCCAATTTTTAAAGGGTCTGTGGTAAATAATATTTTATACATTGACTTATCTCGATTGCTCTTATTGTTAACTTTTTTGGCATTTTGTCTCTTGGTCTTTTATGCAGCAAAAAAACATAAAATCAAAGGATGAAAAGACTTATTATAAGAATCGATACCAAACAAATTACTAATATTTTGCTCAATTTAGAATTTATAAACTATCAATTTTAATCTTTTATGAATATAGGTGCATTAATTACGATGGTGATTGTTCATGTTTCAGTTACTGCTTTTACAGTTTATTATTTTTACAAGGTTTTGGTTGCGAAGCCTAAATCAAATAGTTTAGACGAGGATAATGAGGCGTAAAATCAATGATTTTTTTGACTTTGCAAAAACAGAATCTCGTGGAATTATGGTTTTGCTGGTTTTGGTATTGATTCTAATTGCTTCAAACATAGTAATTTCTAAGCTTTCAATTAATCAAACTTCTGATTTTGCCAGTTTTCAAAAAGAAATTATTACGTTTGAATCTCGACAAAAGTTTTTAGCCGATTCCATTGCTCAAAATCGCAAGAAGTGGGGCAAGATCGAAAAAGATGAAGTATCATTCTTTTCGGTTGATAAATCAATAATCAAAAATGTTTTGACTCCGTTTCCTTTTAATCCAAACAACCTTTCCGAAGAGTTGTGGAAAAAGATTGGACTCTCTGATAAACAAATTAAATCGATTAAAAATTTTGAATCAAAAGGAGGGAAGTTCAAAACTAAAGAAGATTTTCAAAAAATGTATACTATTTCTGCCGAAGAATACTCCATTATTGAACCCTTTATCACTATTCCTCAAGATTCAGTTCCTAAGTACACTCCTAAAAAAGTGAAATTTGCATCTGTAAAAATTGATTTGAATATTGCGGACACCAACGACCTTCAAAAAATTCCTGGAATTGGTCCAAGTTTGGCTCGTAGAATATATAATCAGCGATTAAAACTGGGTGGTTTTTATGAAATGGATCAACTCAATGAAATTTATGGAATTGATAGTGCGCGGTATGCTAAAGTTACCCCATATTTGTTCGTTGACCAATCAAAAATTACAAAAATAAATATCAATACTGCGGATGTAAAAGAGTTGGTTAAACATCCGTATCTTGATTTATATATGGCAAAATCAATCGTAGTTCATCGCAATAAAATTGGCAAATACACTTCAGTCGCACAAATTAAAAATGCCGCCTTGATTTATGATGAATTATATCAGAAATTATTTCCTTACCTATCTATTGAATAAGAAGGATTTATTGTGAAAAAAATGAAAAATTAATGGTTATGATGCTCAATAAAAAAGAATTAATAGTATTGCTTTATCTATTTTTCCTGGCAGGAATTTCAGGTGTCATTGCTCAAAATAAACAAATTGCCCTAGTTGATTCAATGATAGTTCAAGCAGAAAAATCAAGAGATCATGATATGGAAAAATCTTGGGCAATTTCTCAAAAAGCGTTGTCTTTATCAATTGGTTTAAAGTATAATAGAGGGATTGCTTTTTCCTACAAAAATATTGCTACGATTTCGATGTTTCGCTCCGATTTCGATTTTGCAATTGCAACATACCATAAAGCGATTGGGCTTTTTAATATCGAACATTTTATGAAAGGGGTATCCGATTGTAGCAATAATATTGCATTGTCTTACAGTATGAATAGCAAGTTCGATAGTGCACTTTTGTATTACAAAAAAACACTTCAAATAGAAGAATGGATCGATGATAAAGTTGCCATTGCGCAAACATACGAAAATATTGGTGTAGTTTATTATTATCGTGGAAATTCAAAATTGGCATTATCTCAATTCCTTAAAGCAGCTATAATTTTTTATAAGATTGGAGATTATTCATTGCTTAATCGCACAATTGTGAGTATTAGCGCAGTAATCAGCGATAATGGATATCACGAATTGTCGGTAAAATTGCATAAAGTTGCCTTGTTTATGGCAATTTATTTCGGAGATTTGAGAATTATGAGTACATGTTACAACAATATTGGGTTCTCATACTCAAATTTGGGAGAGTATAATTTAGCACTCGAATATTTAAATTATTCGTTAGAGATAAAAGAACGTCTTGAGGATAAAGAAGGTATGATGATTACCCTTGGAGTGGTTGGAAGTATTTATAGACAACAAGAACGCTATGATTTATCCAATCAAATGTATACAAATATCATTAAAATATCCGAAGAAGTTGATGATAAGCGTCAAACTGCAATTGGTCTTACTTATATTGGCGAAAATCTTCGGGCTCAAGGTGTGTTAGATAAAGCAATCAATTATTATCTTCATAGTCTCGAAATATTAATGCCTTTGCGTGCTATGAACGAAATTAGAGATAATTATTTGTATTTGGCAATTGCAAATTACAAGTTGGGATTTCATGAGAAGGCAAAATTTAACTACCATCAATATAAAGCATACTCTGATTCTACTTCTTTAAATTAAAAAGAGGAACCATTTTTATGATCCCTCTCTTTAATATGTTGTATCTGCATGGATTTTTTACCCCATGCAATATTAGATTTTGATTTTCTTTTCAATATCGTCCACTTGCATTCTAAATGATTTGTCGGTTTCGATTAGGTTTGTAATGGCCTTACAAGCGTGAAGTACAGTTGCATGATCTTTTTTTCCACAATGGATTCCAATCGTAGAAAGTGAGTAATTGGTGAGCCTTTTTGAAAAATACATTGACAGTTGACGAACTTGAACAATTTCGCGCTTTCTAGTCTTCGAATTCATTTGGTCAACAGGAATGTTGAAATAATCACAGACGATTTTTTGGATAAAGTCTATTGAAATTTCTCTTGCAGTGCTTTTTACATATTTGTCAATCATCTGTTTAGCAAGCTCAGTGGTGATGATTTTTTTATTGAGCGACGATTGTGCAAGAATTGAAGTAAGTGCTCCGTATAACTCTCGAATGTTTGTAGAAACGCTATAAGCAATATATTCAATTACATCGTTAGGCATTTCAATTCCATCGTTATATAATCTTTTTTGAAGAATTGCAATTCTGGTTTCTAGGTTTGGCTCTTGTAAATCTGCCGCTAATCCCCATTTAAAACGAGAGAGTAAGCGCTGTTCAAATCCCACCATTTCTACTGGCGATTTGTCGGATGTAATAATGAGCTGTTTGCCTTTTTGGTGCAAATGGTTAAATATGTGAAAGAAAGCATCTTGTGTCTTCTCTTTTCCTGATAAATCGTGAATATCATCAATAATTAACACATCAATCATTTGATAAAAATGAATGAAGTCATTATGATTATTGTTCCTAATAGACTCGATGTATTGTTGATAGAATTGCTCTGCTTGAACATAAAGCACAATCTTTTCAGGGAAATTTTCTTTAATTTGAACCCCAATTGCATGGGATAAATGAGTTTTGCCAAGGCCAACTTTTGAGTATATAAAAAGTGGACTAAATGCAGTTCCACCAGGGTTTTCGGAAACAGCATATCCTGCTGAACGAGCTAGTCTATTGCACTCTCCTTCTACAAAATTATCAAAATTAAGAGTGTCCACAAGTTGTGATTGGATGTTAATCTTCTTCAATCCAGGAATAATAAATGGATTTGGAATCTCCTTTGATGAATTTTTGTTTATATCTATTGGCATAGCTACTGAAGGATTTTTTGTTGCATTCTTGTTAGCTGTGGGTAATTTAATCGTTAATGGACCATTTGAGTTTTGGGA
Source organism: Bacteroidota bacterium (assembly GCA_037130365.1). Classification (GTDB taxonomy): domain Bacteria; phylum Bacteroidota; class Bacteroidia; order Bacteroidales; family WCHB1-69; genus JBAXTE01. The sequence continues at coordinate 44,055 of JBAXTE010000018.1, read as the reverse complement.
GTTGTCCATTACAATACTATATTCCAATCTTCCAACAGATCCTAACTCTTTGCGAATGGTCTTTTTTAATAAGCTAATGTAATGTTCTTCGATATATTCATAAAAAAATTGACTAGGAACTTGTATAGTAAGAATATTATTTTCTAATTTAATAGGAATTATTGGTTCAAACCAAGTTTGGAAGCTACGATAATTAATATTGTCCTTGATAATTTTCAGACAATTTTCCCAAATTTCAGTGCAACTTGTAGTGATAATGCTTTCCATAAATTCCCTTTTCGCTGTTATAGTTCTGATATAGATATCGTTATAGTCTTCTATCTGAAGAGTTTGTTTTTTGTTAATTATTATAATATTTGTTTGTAACAATTATTCAACAAATGTCAACAAAAAAAAGATAAAAAAAAAATTTATTTTCTATTGACTTTCATCTTTTTTTTACTTATGGTGATATACTCTACAAGCTACTTGCTACGTTGAAATGCCACATCCATGCGCCCTATATTTATACCCATACTGCCACATTGTGTAATGCTTACCGTTTTTTCGATGATATTAATCACTGTATCAGGTTGTTCGAGTAACGTGTGTGTGTGCCCTCCAATAATGACATTTATAAAGGATGAATTTTTAGCCAACTCAATGTCGCTGGGAATACCATTTGGTTGTTGATAACCTAAGTGAGATAAACAAATTATATAATCACAAGTTTTATCAAATTTTAACATTTGGGCTGTTTTATTGACTGATTCTATTGCGTCATGATAAATAATTCCTTTAAAATTTTCAGGAGTAATTAATCCTTCTGGATTTACCCCAACACCTGTGATGCCAATTTTTAAAACTCCTAGTTTAACTATTATCCAAGGCTTGATTATTTTCTTCAATGGGGATTTACTAACATCATAATTACAATTCAAAATCGAAAATTTTGCCTTTTTTAGTATTTTCGCTAGGTGATTCACTCCCAAATCAAACTCGTGATTTCCTAATGTTGCGGCAACATAGCCTAATCGGTTCATCAATTCGATTTCGAGTGTGCCTTTATAAAAATTGAAATAAGGTGTTCCTTGTAAAAAATCCCCTGCATCTAGCAATAAAGTGTTTTTTTGCTCTTTTCTGGTATTATTGATAATTGCAGCTCGATTAACATAACCTGCTCTTCCTGGATATCTTTTGTCGTTGCTAGTCAGTGATTCAATTCTACTGTGTGTATCATTTGTATGAAGAATGGTGATGGTTGTCGTATTGGCTTGTTGCCCGTATATCCATCCTGAATTAGAGAAAACTAAAAGGGTAACAATAGCTAGGAAATAATATTTATTGATTGATTTTTTCATCTCTTTATTTTTTAAATTATTAATTCAAACTATTGATATTTAACTGTATATCTACCATCTTTTACTAAGTTCAATGGTTTTTCTCCATTTTTTCGAAGATAATCAAGAATGGCATCTCTAATTAAACAATCAATGGTTTCTACTTTAAGAGCTTGTTTAAAAAAGTACATTCCATCATTTCCCGTTGATAGGTAATCATTGGTAACCACTTTATACGTTTTTGAACTATCTAATGCTACTCCTCCAATTGTGATTTGAGTTGCTTGGTTATTATCTACAATTAACCTACAATTGGCAATGGGATGACCTTCAATTTTCTTTGCCAAAAAATCAAATAGTTGAACAACCTGCGCCCCTTTGAGTGTTATTACGCAAAGTTGATTATCGAAAGGCATCAACTCAAATACGTTCCCAATCATAATATTCCCTTTTGGTAAACTTTTTCGAAGTCCACCATAATTAAGAAGACAAAAATCGATGTTCTTTCCGTCGGCTGGTTTGTAGTGAATTTTGCCAATTTGAAATACAGCATCAGCCACTAAATTATTGAGTGTGCCTTCTGGTTTTTCGGCCTCAATGGCTTGCTCACTAGATGCTATCGTCACATTCATCTTTTTTTGAACTGCTAATCGATATGTTTCAATGAATTTTGCAATCAATGTATCTGGTGCTTTTGCGTTTTCACTATTCACCATAATCGAAGTATATGTTGAAGAAACTGGCGTATATTGCCCAAACGTGGTTTTTACTATCAAAAACAATCCTAAAAATAAAATCAGGATATTGGTTTTTAAAATATTCTTTTGTTTTATAATCATAATTTATTCTATTAAATTGTTTTTATGTATTCAACTTTGGTGTTTTCTACCTTTGTAAGCGCATCGTATGCTTGAACAGTCATCGTTTTTGTAACGCTAAGTGTAATGTTGCAAATGGTGTTAAAATCTGTTTCTATAAGCTCAATTCCGGGTTGTTTTAAAATCTTCATTACATCACTCATTTTATCGTAATTAAATTCAATATGATATAAATCTTTAATCGCAATTTCGATGATTTTGTTTGAATGTAAGGCTTCAATAGTAGCAATTTTATATGCATTTATTAATCCACTGACTCCAAGTTTTGTTCCTCCAAAATAACGAATAACAACAATCAGAACATTAGTTAAATCATTGGAGAGAATTTGTCCGTATATTGGTCGCCCAGCAGTTCCCGAAGGTTCTCCATCGTCGTTAAATCGAAATGCAGATTTATCCCAGCCCAAACGATAAGCGTAGCAATGATGACGAGCATCAAAGTACTCTTTCCTCAAATTTGCAAGAATCTCTTTTACTTCAATTTCCGATTTCACTGGAAAACAGAACGATAAGAATTTGCTTCCTTTCTCCGTGTATTTCCCTTCGGAATTAATTGTAATGGTATTGTAAGAATCGTCAAACATGCTCTCGAAAATTAATTAGGTAAAGCTACATATTTTTTTTAGCAAATCAAAAAAAAACGTCAGACTAAATAGTCCGACGTTTTTCAGAATCATATATTCAAGTTTATTCTTTTATTAAAGTTCTAGTGACTATTTTAGATTTGCCAATTATTTTGATAATATATGAACCAGCAGCAAGAAAATGGATATCAATTTGAGCTTGATTATCAGATATGTTTGACGATAAAACTAGTTTGCCCATCAAATCATAAATGCAAACTGTTTTTGGATTACTGCTTTCGAAGTTCAAGAAAATAAAATCTTTTGAAGGGTTTGGATAGAATTCAATAGAATTTGTATTTTCTGAAATTCCAATATTCGTTACAGTCGTAAAGCTCCAAATAGTTGACCATGAAGAGAAGTTATTTCCATCGTTAGTTCGAACTCTCCAGAAATAGGTTGTGTTGTTCGTAAGTCCATTTATTATAGCTGTAGAAACGGTTGTTGTGGCTGATATTGGTGCAGGATTTGTAAATTGAACATCTGTATCGTATTGATATTCATAGAAAACAGCATTGGTAGTATTTCCCCAATCTAAAATCAAACTATTTATAACTTGGTTTGTAGCACCATTTGCTGGACTTATTAACGTAGGAATTTCAACTCCAACAGTTGTAAAACTCCATACTGTGGACCAAGATGAATAAATAGAGCCATTGTAACTACGAACTCTCCAAAAATAAGTTGTGTTGTTTGATAGTCCATTAATTGTAGCGGTAGAAATTGTGTTTGTAGCAGATATCGGAGCCGGAGAAATAAACTGCGCATCTGTACAATATTGATATTCGTATGATACCGCATTTAAAGTGTTTCCCCAATCTAAAATTAATCCAGCTATGAGTTGGTTTGTAGCGCCATTTGTGGGACTTATTAATGTAGGAATTTCTAAACCAGCAGTTGTAAAACTCCATACGGTGGACCAACTTGATTGATTGGTGCCATTGATAGTTCTTACTCTCCAATAATAAGTTGTGTTATTCGATAATCCATTTATAGTCACCGTAGAAACTGTACTTGTTGATGATGTTGGTGCTGGACTTGTAAATAAAACATCTGTTCCATACTGATATTCGTAGAAAGTGCCACCTGAAGCATCTTGCCAATCTAAAATTAAATTTGAAATCGGTTGATTTATTGCACCATTTGAAGGACTTAATAAAATTGGTGTTCCTATTCCAGTGGTTGAAAATGTCCAAACTACCGACCAAGGGGAATATCCACTTCCATTGTTGGCTCTTACTTTCCAGTAATAAGTTGTGCCTTGACTTAAGTTTCCTGATGTTACACTTAATCCAGTGGTTGTTCCACTAACTGATCCGGAGAAAGATGCATTATTTGCATAAATATATTCATAAAATACAGCTCCAGTTAAAGTTTGCCATTGCAACAAAGTAGTTGCAGTTGATATTCCAGTAGTTGCATTCGCTGGACTACTTAGTTGTACTGGGTTCGTTAATTGATAAAGTGTGGTAAATTTCCAAGGTGTCGTCCAATCTGAAGTATCTGCACTATGGTAAGTGCGAACTCGCCAGAAATAGGTTTCGCCATAACTTAAACTTGTTAATCCTACTTGAGAGGTTGTTCCAGTTCCAACAGGTGTGGCACCGATAAAATTTGAATCAATAGAATATTCGTATTGATAGGCTGTAATACCGTTTACTAGATTCCAATCTAATGTTGGATTTAACGAAACACTGATTGCACTATTTGATGGGGAAACATGAACGGGCATTCCTGTGGTTGTTGTAAAATTCCAAACCGTACTCCAGCTAGTGGTGTCAGCAGAATGTCTAGCTCTCACTCTCCAATAATATTTGGTGGCAAAATGTAAATTCGAAGTATTATAATAAGAATATGTACTTGTGGTAGTTTGAAATTGATGCAAGGAGCTATTAAATGTTGCATTGGTGTCAAATTCTACATCATAATTTGTAATTCCGTTGACAAGATTCCAATCCAAAGTAACATTTACATCTTGAGCTGTGGCGCCATTGGTAGGTGTTACTAGTGAAACATTATTGAGCGTAGTAAAATTCCAAACCGTACTCCAACTGGTGGTATCAGTTGCATGTCTGGCTCTGACTCTCCAATAATATTTGGTTGCAAATAGCAAATTTGAAGTGACATAATATGAATAAGTACTTGTGGTAGTTTGAAATTGATGTAATGCGCTATTAAATGTTGCATTGGTGTCAAATTCTACATCATAATTTGTAATTCCATTTACCGAATTCCAATCCAAAGTAACATTTACATCTTGAGCCGTGGCTCCATTGGTTGGTGTTACTTGTGAAACATTGTTGTGCGTAGTAAAATTCCAAACCGGACTCCAACTTGTGGTATCAGTCGCATGTCTGGCTCTGACTCTCCAATAATATTTGGTTGCAAATAGCAAATTTGAAGTGACATAATATGAATAAGTACTTGTGGTAGTTTGAAATTGATGTAATGCGCTATTAAATGTTGCATTGGTGTCAAATTCTACATCATAATTTGTAATTCCATTTACCGAATTCCAATCTAGAGTAACATTTACATCTTGAGCCGTGGCTCCATTGGTTGGAGTTACTTGTGAAACATTATTGAGTGTAGTAAAATTCCAAACCGAACTCCAACTGGTGGTGTCTGTAGCATGTCTGGCTCTTACTCTCCAATAATATTTAGTTGCAAAAAGTAAATTTGAAGTGACGTAATATGAATAAGTACTTGTGGTAGTTTGAAATTGATGTAATGAGCTATTAAATGTTGCATTGGTGTCAAATTCTACATCATAATTTGTAATTCCATTAACTGAATTCCAATCTAGAGTAACATTTACATCTTGAGCCGTGGAACCATTGGTTGGAGTTACTTGTGAAACATTATTAAGCGTGGTAAAATTCCAAACCGAACTCCAACTGGTGGTGTCAGTAGCATGTCTAGCTCTGACTCTCCAATAATATTTTGTTGCAAAAAGTAAATTTGAAGTGACATAATACGAATATGTACTTGTGGTAGTTTGAAATTGATGCAATGAGCTATTAAATGTTGCATTGGTGTCAAATTCTACATCATAATTTGTAATTCCATTTACATTTGCCCAATCTAAAGTTACATTTACATCTTGAGCTGTAGCTCCGTGACTTGGAGTAACTTGAGAAATAATATCATGTGTGGTAAATTGAAATGTGGACGTCCAATTGCTACTGTCAGTAGTGCTACGAGCTCTGGCAACCCAATAATACGTGGTGTTAAACAATAAATTTGAAGTTACAGCATACGAGTTACTTCCTGTAGAAATGGTTGAAGCACCTGTTAGCAATGGATTGCTGCTGAGTTTGTACTCATAATAGGTAGCACCTGTAACATTTCCCCAGTCGAGGGTGACATTTACATCTTGATTTATTGCTGCTTGTGCAGGAGTGACCAACGCAGGAGTGGGCAAAATTGCAAAAGCAAAACTTCCACACATTATTGCCATAAAAAGTAAAAACATTTTTTTCATAATTCTACCGTTTTTGTTCGAGATTTTAAGAATCTTTTCAGTTTTTAAGTATAAATAAATTTTAAGAAGCGCCAATTATTGCAAAATATATACCAAAATAATTTTTACAAATAATGACTTTTCAGTACGTATATTTTTGAAAATCGATATAAAGAACAAAGATAATGATTTCCTTAAAGTGATGATTTTAAATGTTTATCAATGCAATAGCGCCTAGCGAAATAGCTAAGCCAATATAATTATAAATATTTAATCGTTCTTTAAAAAAGATAAGTCCGGTAAGTGCTGATAAAGCCACAACACCTACATTGAAAATTGGGAAAAATACACTCGCTTGAAAAGATCCTTGGGCGTAAGTAAAAAAGTATACTGCAGCAAAATTAATTACACCTAATACAATTCCTCCAATTAAATCTGCTTTTAAAATCAGGGGTTTTCCACGTTTAATTGTAAATGGAAAGATAAGAACTCCTAAAATAAACGAAATTCCAAAAATTGTTGAGACAAAAAGGGCCGAATCGTTGGATGAACTGATTTCAAAAGCTCGTTTGGCATATCCAAAAAGGGTATCTGAAATGCCAGCTCCAATAAAAATTAAAATTGGAATAAATAAATATTTTTTGTCGATTGGTGCTTTTTTATCGGGTTTCATTATTAAATACAGCGATAGTATAACCAACACTAACCCAGCAATTTTTAATGGAGCTATGGGATCATTGAAAAGATATAAAAGTGCAAAAACAGGAATTACTACCGACATTTTGCTTGACATTGCAGTCATAGTTACGCTCAGTTTTTGCGAACAGATTGCAAAAAGGTAAAAAACCACTACAAATAGAATCCCAATTACAGTCGCAATCCAAATCCATGGTGCATTTATAATCAAATCAAGTTTAGAAAATCCTCCAAAAGCCAATAACCCAGTGAGCGAAGCGACCAGATAATTAATCATAATAGCAGTGAAATTACTGATATTATAGCGGCTGAAAAGTTTAAATGTTACAAAAATTCCTACATAAAATAGGATAGCAATAAGGAGCAAAAGCATAAATTTAGTTTTTATTTATATATGTGGTAATAGTGTCTCCCGCAATGGTTTTGGTTGAGATTGGAAGACTGTTTATTTGTGGTGCAGGGAGTCCATTTCCAAAGTTTTTGTTTCCCGTTAACACCCGAGCCTCATCCCATAAATGGCTTCTGATAAGCGATTGAAGCAGAAATTGACCTCCTTCAATAAGTATGGATTGAACTTCTCTAACGTATAGCGCCGACATTACAAAATTTAATCGATCTTGAATGGGCATTACAATTTGCTCCATCGATGGATGAAGCGTTTGATATGGTTTATCTACAAAAAGAATCGTGCGAATGGTTCCATCAAAAACATATGAATCGTCTGTAAGTTGATGCTCGGTGTCAATCACTACTCTAATTGGATCTTTACCGCACCAATGGCGAACATTCAGTTGCGGATTATCGTTAACAACTGTGTGAGATCCAACCATAATGGCATCTTCTTCAGATCTCCATTTGTGAACTAATATTTTTAATTCATCGTTTGTAATCCAATTTGAAGCGTCATTTCGGGCATGTAATCTATCAATATCAATAAAACCATCGCGAGTTTGAGCCCATTTTAAAATAATGTAAGGACGCTTTTTTTGATGGAAAGTGAAAAAACGACGATTTAACCAAGCACCTTCCTCTTCGAACACCGATTTTGTAACTTCAATGCCTGCTTTTAGAAGCATTTGAATCCCACTTCCAGCCACTTTTTCGAATGGATCAATGTTGGAAATAACTACGCGTTGAATATTTTCATCGATAATTCGTAACGAACAGGGTGGTGTTTTTCCGTAATGAGAACAAGGTTCTAAATTGACATATAACGTTGAAAAAGGAAGTAGATTTCGCTCTTTTACCGAATTTAAAGCATTGATTTCAGCATGAGCTTCTCCCTGTTTTTGATGAAAACCTTCCCCGATAATTCGCTCGTTATACACCACTACGCTGCCAACCAGTGGGTTAGGGGAAGTAGCCCCCAAACCTTTTAGTGCTAATTCAAAACAGCGTTTAATGTATTTTTTATCAATTAGGTTCATAAATGCAAAGTTACAACTTTTTGAAATATCTAAAGCGATAATTATTTCCTACCATGGTTTGATTTTATGTCTAAAAAAATATGATTTAACAAACCATTGTTCCATAAATAAATGTAAATTTGCACTAAAGCAATCCCATTTTTTATGACTTTCTCAACTGCAAACAATAATAAATCTAAGATTATTCAGACCTTTAGCTTGGAAATGAATTTGACAAAGATTTTAATTTTCATTATTTATAAGTTTACTTTCTGTGAGTTTCGATTTAGCAAAAGTCTTGTCTAATTATTTGATAGATAAACGAAAAAAATATTTTGATATGAAAAAGAGATGTTTATTATTAATATTAGTTTCATTCGTACTTATTTCATGCAACAGACATTTTAACGAGTTTGGATTATATCAGGGTTGCCGGTATACTATTTTGTTAGATTCAAATCATGTGTTTTGGAGTTCTGCACCAAACCCGTATTGGGGACCAAGGGATACATGTAGTGGAACATGGACAGAGAAAAATGGATATTTGATTTTAAATAGTTATCGACAACTTAATAATGAAAAAGATTTTAATGTAAATGAAGAATTTTGTGATTCAATAAGTTCGAAATATAAAGTCATACAAGTCCAAACAGGTCCATTCTTTTGGCAAGAAGGTATAAAGGATAGCGTGATGATATGGTTTAATAAAATGATAGTAGTTAATAATGTAAAATACACAATTCCTTACAATGGGAAATTAATTCTGCAAATAAAGGAAGTAAATACTATTGAATATTCTTGGAGATTTTCAGACTTTCCAATATATCATGTAAAAAATATTAAGTCTAATTATTTTTATATTCATTTGGATATGCCCGATTCTAGAGATGATTCTTTCCAAACAGATTCATATTATTACAATGCAAAATTTGAGATAGGGAAAAACTCCTTGAAATATAAAAATGATAGTCTTAATAAAGTTAGTACGAACATAGTTGATGCATTAAAATTTATTAACTCCCATAAATAGGAATTTTCCCAAGTTGGCGCGCATTGAAAAAGGTTGCACGTGCGCGTTTTAAACGCGTGCAAAAGTGAAGGCAAAAGCGCCATAAATAAGGAGTTTTTTAAATAAAGGTATAATAGCCAAGGGGTAGCTTGGCTATTATGCTAAAGAGTTGTCAGATTGACTTGGAAATAATGTTTTGAAAAACACGCGTTACAAACGCGCGTGCGCCCATTGGGGCGCAGTTTGTGTGCAGAAATTCGTGAGTTCAAATTAAAACTCCATCTTCTTTTTTACTGCAATGGAAGAGCGATATATAAATCTAAAGCAATAAAGTTTGAAAAATAAAGCAATATTGCTCACAGTGGGTGCTTTTATGCTCGTTATTGTAGTTTCAATTGGCAAACTTTGCATCGTTCCATGTGCTAATTTATTTGATTAAAGAATTTCAACGACTTAAAGACGATGAAAACGATAGGCTAAAGTTAAACTGGAATTTGCAACGTACATTAGCACAAGTCAATTATCAAATTCATACGGATGCAATAAAAGAAAATTTAGTTCCAGCTGAGTTGACCAAACAGCAAGTGGGAGGGGTGTATGCACATGAAGCTGACTTGCTTAATATGGCTTTATTTGGGAAAACCGCCCAGCAATGGAGAGCAGAAAATCCGGATGCAGATGGAAATATTAGAGATATGGCAACGATTGAACAACTGGTGGTACTTTCAAATATGGAAAGCATCAATTCTGTTCTCATTCATCAGGCTTTGTCTCAAACACAGCGGTTAATTCAACTGAACTCCATCGCAATTACCCAAATGAAATCATTAATTGGAAACCGGAATTTGAAATCCCTAAAGTAATATTTTTTGACGGATATTTTTATTTTGGAAAAGTGATTTTCTTGTCTCATAATGTAATATATTTGTAAGATATTAGTGCGATACCTCTTGTGATTACAAATATTAAGATTGGGTGTTTTGAACAATTTTATCGCTTTTATTAAAGAAATATTACCATAGCTATAGGGCACAAAATTTTATGATTGAACCATTAATTTAAAATGAACGAATATGACACAAATTCAAATTATCGGGATTACCATCGGAATTATCATCGTAATCCTATTATCAGGACTTCGTATTGCACAAGAATATCAACGAGGTGTTGTGTTTCGACTTGGACGCTTTCAATCTATTAAAGGACCTGGACTTTATTGGATTATTCCAATTATTGATAGCCAACAAAGGGTGGATATCAGAACTAAAACCGTTGATCTCGAACAGCAAGAAACTATAACTAAGGACAGCGTTACGGTTAAAGTGAATGCAGTGCTTTGGTATAAAATCACAAACCCAGAAAGCGCAATTATAAAGGTAGCCGACTACAACAAAGCTGTTTATCAATTTTCGGTAACTGCTTTACGAAACATTATCGGTCAGCATACCTTAGACGAAGTGTTGAGAGAAAGAGAGCAAATCAATGGAACACTTCAGCAAATTGTTGATTCAACAACCGAACCTTGGGGAATTAAAATTGAAATGGTAGAAATGAAAGATGTTGAAATTCCCGAGGCGATGCAACGAGCAATGGCAAGAGAAGCAGAAGCCATTAGAGAAAAAAGAGCAAGAATTGTAAAAGCGGAAGCAGAATTGGAAGCATCCATTAAACTTACACAAGGTGCAAAAGAGATGGAAGGAAGCCCAATTGCCCTCGAACTACGACGAATGCAAATGCTTTCAGAAATAGGTATTGATAACAACACCACGACCATTGTTTTGGTACCATCTGATTTTACAAATGCAGCAAAAAGTTTTACTGAACTTGTGAATAAAAAGTAGGATTTGATTATTAAAACGATATCGTTGATTTAAAGTAAATCTTACTAAATGCCATAATTATATAGGTGTATCTGCTATTTGTAGGTTGCCCAATCTCATTAGAGGAAAAATACTGGAGTTTGAAATCCTTAAATTGAGATTTTTGTCCAATATTATTAATCGCGGGAAATTATCGTAATTTAAATTTTTCTAAATCCTTAATAATGAAACGAATATACTTTTTTTTGATTTTCTTTTTGCTGTTAAAAACATCATATTCTCATATGTTAGTTCAACTTATAAATAACAGTCCATATATAATTTTAGGAAAAGTTGTTCAAGTAAATGATGGTGAAGCTTGTATTAAGATTGAAGAAGTTTTAAAAGGAGAAATTGCACAAAAGCAAATTAATCTTCCATCTTTTAATGGTTTGTGTAGCCCTTATCCATGTTCGAATTTTACATTAAATTCCAGAGTGATAGTGTTTCTCGTAAGAGTTGATTCAACTTATTGTGTAAAGGATGGTGGAATTGGAATAGTTGAGTTGGCAGATAAAACAGAACCTATTTTGAGACAAGGAATTTTGGATTATTTGAAAATAATTGAAAATAAAAAAAATCAACGCTTCAGATTGAATGACTGGGAAATAGGCCTTTTAGAAAAAAACATTGATTTTATTGGATATGGTTATAATTTGAGTGGAAAGCTTGATAAAAAGCAGCAAAAGAGGATTTATGACGTTTTTAAGTCAAGTGATACTTTGAAGAAAAGTCTTTTAAACTATGATTATTTAATTCACTGTTGTAATAGATTATGCTTATATATACCTATTTATAAAGATAGTTGCTTGGCAAAATTTACAAATCAGTTGATAGAGACAAAATCAGCTGGAAAAGCAGAAGATTTAATGCAGGTTATTTATTTTATTAGGAAAAAAGATAAATTATTAAAACTGTTAATTGAGTTTCGAGAGAAAGCTGATTTATATCACCCAATAGGAAAGGATATAATTGATGACGAAATGAAGCAAATCATTTCTAGATTTTTAAAAATCACTAATTATAAATTACCCTCAAAAAAATCAGGAATTTAAAATTGAAAATGGAATTTAAGTTAATAGACTTTGAATTGTTAAAACAATCTTTATCATAGAGCCACAAAGGGTTCAGTCAAAATTTTAAATTCTGTATTTTTTTTGATAAACAAGTTATATTCTTAAAAGTCAATAATTTAATGAGCGAATACAATTTCAATTTCTTTTGATTGTTATACTATTCAATTAAATTAAAAAAGAGGCCATCAATTAAGATGACCTCATTTTGTTTATAAACCTGAGGGTTTTTAAAATGTGATTTTTTGAGGCGAATGAGATTTTTAAACCGGATAATACTCGTGTATTTGAGGATTTAAAAATCGAAATTCAACGCTTAAAAATCGAATTTTTAAAGCCCGAATTAGTTTTTAACCTCTTCGTAATCCACATCGGTTACATTATCGGCTTGTCCACCACCATTATTTGGTTGTTGTTGTGCATCTGGTCCTGGTTGTTGCGCGCCAGCTTCTTGTGTTGCTTTATACATTTCTTCTGAAGCGGCATTCCAAGCGGTATTAAGTTCGGTAGTAGCAACTTCCATCGCTTCAAAATCTTTTGCTTCGTGCGCTGCTTTTAGTTTTGCAACAGCTTCTTCAATTGGTGCTTTTTTATCAGCAGGAACTTTATCGCCAAACTCTTTAAGCTGTTTCTCGGTTGTAAATACCAATGAGTCAGCAGCGTTTAGTTTATCAATTTCCTCTTTTTGTTTGCGGTCTGAATCAGCATTGGCTTCAGCTTCGGCTTTCATTTTTTTGATTTCATCGTCAGATAATCCTGATGATGCTTCAATACGAATGCGTTGTTCTTTGCCAGTTGCTTTATCTTTAGCTGTTACATGTAAAATTCCGTTTGCATCAATATCAAAAGTAACTTCAACTTGAGGTATTCCCCGAGGTGCTGATGGAATTCCATCTAAGTGGAAACGACCAATACTTTTGTTGTTTGCAGCCATTGGACGTTCACCTTGAATAATGTGAATTTCAACACTGGTTTGGTTATCGGCAGCTGTACTGAATGTTTCCGATTTACGTGTAGGAATTGTTGTATTTGATTCGATAAGTTTGGTCATTACACCGCCTAAAGTTTCAATTCCTAAAGATAAAGGAGTAACATCGAGTAATAAAACATCTTTTACTTCTCCCGAAAGAACACCACCTTGAATAGCGGCACCAACGGCTACAACTTCGTCAGGATTAACTCCTTTGGATGGAGTGCGTCCAAAAAACTCTTCCACAACTCGTTGAATAGCTGGAATACGTGTTGATCCACCAACTAAAAGAACTTCGTTTACATCAGATGGTTTTAAACCAGCATCTGAAAGTGCTTTACGACAAGGTTCGATTGTTTTTTTAACTAAATCATCAACTAATTGTTCAAACTTTGTAAGTGTTAATGTTTTTACTAAGTGCTTTGGAATACCATCAACTGGCATAATATAAGGCAAATTGATTTCAGTTGAGTTTGAACTCGATAGTTCAATCTTAGCTTTTTCAGCAGCTTCTTTTAAACGTTGAAGAGCCATTGGATCTCTTTTTAAATCCAAACCTTCATCTTTTTTAAACTCATCGGCTAACCAATCAATAATTCGTTGGTCAAAGTCATCACCACCTAAGTGTGTGTCGCCATTGGTTGATTTTACTTCAAAAACACCGTCGCCTAATTCTAAGATAGAAATATCAAAAGTTCCACCTCCAAGATCATAAACAGCAACTTTTGCATCTGACATTTTTTTGTCTAATCCGTACGCTAATGCAGCAGCAGTAGGCTCATTGATAATCCGTCGAACTATTAATCCAGCTATTTCGCCAGCTTCTTTAGTCGCTTGACGTTGTGAATCGCTGAAATATGCAGGAACGGTAATTACAGCTTCGGTAACTTCAGTACCTAAATAATCTTCTGCAGTTTTCTTCATTTTTTGTAAAATAATTGCAGAAATTTCTTGAGGCGTGTACATCCGGTCGTCAATTTTAACTCGTGGTGTATTGTTATCGCCTTTTACAACTTTATAAGGTACGCGAGACGTTTCAACAGATGTTCTGTCGAAAGTTTCTCCCATAAATCTTTTAATTGAGGAAATTGTTTTTGTAGGGTTTGTGATTGCTTGTCGTTTTGCAGGATCTCCTACTTTACGCTCTCCATTGTCGGTAAACCCAACGATGGATGGAGTTGTTCTTCTTCCTTCACTGTTGGCGATTACTACCGGTTCGTTTCCTTCCATTACGGCTACACATGAATTTGTAGTCCCAAGGTCAATTCCAATAATTTTTCCCATTTTATCTAATATTATATTGTTAGTTTTTTGTTTGTTGCGCTTTCTTTGTCAACCTCTGTGCCATGAGGCATTTGTCATAATTTTGACAGTTTAAAAGACCTAATATTCCATGTTTGTCAGTGAAATTTAAAGAATTTCTGTCAAATTGGCATTTGTCTTTGATGTAAAATTTATGATTTGGGATATATAATATTCTGAATCATTGTTGTCCGATAAATTTTCAATATTTTCAGCCCCTTTGTCCCCTGAAGGGGAAATATTGAAAATCATGTCTAAATATCAATTTCATAAACCAAGCCTTTGTCAGAAAAAAATCTTGTAATATACAGTTTATCTGCATTATACAGCAATGTTATTAATTTATATCGGACTACAATAATTCTAAATCCCATTTTTTGTAATTATTTTCGACCCAAAATGCACCGAGTTGCCACGAAAAAGGAAATGTTTAAATATTAATGCTGGCGGGAATGCATATAGACAATGAAATGATCTTTACGATTATTCTGAATTTAGTATTAGGGTGTTTTTATTGTTTCTGTTTTTTTAAAATATTGATAAAAGAAACTTGAAATATCAGCGTAAGAATAGCAAGTAGTGAACTTGGTTTTAAAAATATCTGTATGAAATTCTTTCATCAAAATATGGGCTTTAATTTTCTCGAAATCCCTGCGAAATCCATAATTATATGCAGTAGCATAGAAATGCACTTTTTCTAAATCCGTTTTTAGATTTATTGAAAATTTTCGTTCAACAATGAAATAAAAAAGTGATAAATAAAAAAGTTGTCCCACTTGGTTATCAAGTCGTTGAATTCGCATTCTTCTATTATTCCTAGTTTGGGTAGAATCAAAAATAACGGACTTAAAACATTCAGGTTTTGGGGTTAAACAATTCCATTCAGCCTCAATATCTTCTGCAAACGAAGGTTTCATTTGAAAACGACCAATTGAGAAGTTCGAATAGCTACTCCCATATTGAATGTATAATGTGTTTAGGGCAGTTACTTCAATATTATCTTGCATTTGATTAAACCGAATTAATTCGGGAAATACAACTGATAACGATATAAATGGGTCGACACCTCTTTTTTTTAAGGTGTCGACCATCCATTTGTTTTGAGTTAAATAGTATGTAGCATTCGAAAAACTTTCAGGAAAAACGGTTCGATAATCAATAAATTCAGACTGGCTATTTCCGATTGTAATTAGAGAAAAAATCAGAAATTGGACAATGCAAAACCGTTTCATTATAATTTTCGACTGTACCTTACAAAGCTTGAATTGTGTTCTAAAATTATCCACACTAATTCGTTTTCCTTTTTACAAAATTCGAGCACTAGAGGATAATCGTAGCTTTTTCCATCACTAAAAATAAGTTTGTCGTAGGTTTTGTATACATACCTTTTTCCATCTTCCGAAATCCAAATGTCGTTTAATGACACCCAACTATCCTTAAAATCAATAGTCTCTTTGCCATTCACTAACAGCTTGTTTTCGATGAGAATCATCCAATTATCTCCACCAGTTTTGCAAAAATCTGCATTATCAGATCGAACAATTTCTTTTAAATAAGGTCCAAACATAGCTCCATTGTTGAGATACACTGAGATTGACGGAGGATTAGTTTGTTTTAGAACCTCCTCCATGAGCTTATTTACCCTTTGTTGATATTCTTCACTGGATAATTTCAGGTCGTTTAATTTCATAAGTTCAGTGGCCATATCAACTCCAGAAATACTTGTCACCATGAACGAATTTCCCGAG
Source organism: Bacteroidota bacterium (assembly GCA_037130365.1). GTDB lineage: Bacteria > Bacteroidota > Bacteroidia > Bacteroidales > WCHB1-69 > JBAXTE01. The sequence goes on along the minus strand of JBAXTE010000018.1, from coordinate 27,709 downwards.
GGGCTTATCTTCATAGAAGAAATATTCCCTTCAATCTTAACATCTTTGCTGCTATTAGAAATCAAAATATGACTCATATCAGTCGCCCAAACCACAGCATAAAATTTTTGTTTATCATCAGAAACAAACATTCCTAAAATTTGCTTGAATGGTCCATAATTTTTACCAGCGAACTTAATGGTAGTTAAACCATTTTCGAGAAACAAATATTCAGATACATTAGATACTTGAGGTTTTGAGTAAATTGATCCTCCATCCTCGTTTGTTGCGACTGGAATTGGGCATTTTGAATAAGCTTCGCTTAATATAGAAAACGGACCAATTTTATCCCCATTTTGGTATACAAAATACTGTTGCTTATCTTTGACTTTTGTAAGCACACAACTTGTTTTTGTATTGCATGAAACAACAAAGCGACTTTCACTAGTGATTATCACTTCATCAGCGCCAATAGTTAATAGGTTTTCCTTTTTTTCTTGTTGCCCAAAAAGACCAAAAGCATTAAGTAATAGACAAATTAATGCAATCTTATTTTTCATTCTTAGTTACATTTTAAGAAATTCAACGCGGCGATTTTTTGCTTTTCCTTCTGAAGTAGTATTTGGTGCTATTTCTTGAGTTTTGCCTTTGCCATCAGTTGTAATTAGATCGCCGTTAATTCCAAAATCTTTTACCAAAGAATTTTTTACGTTTGCAGCTCTTCTCTTCGAAAGATCTAAATTCTTAGCATCATCACCATCACTATCTGTATGTCCAACAATTTTGATTTTTACAGTAGGATTTTCTTTCAATACTTTAGCAATATCGTTGAGTGCTCCATAGGATTCTGGTTTTAGAACATCCTTCCCAGAGTCGAATGTGATGCCATAAGAGATCAATTTTCCTTCGGTGATTAGCTTGCTTCGGGTATCTGGTAAACCTACTGCTACTCGAAAATTTGAAATCATAGGAGTGCCATTATCCCATAACTCAAAACGCATCATATTGCACATAAAACTGGAATTAAACACTTTAGGCAAATCAAATACTTTAACTTGGTCAAGATAAACCCTCAATCTAGATTTTTGAACCCAAAAAGAAAGACGATATTTTTTGCCTTTTTCCATAGATGCTTCATCCTTTTCTCCACTTATGGTGTAACCAGATGCATCGTATGCGCTATATGATGATCGATATCCAAATGACATTTTTATTCCTGCCTTGCCTGGTACAGCACCTCCCTCACTTAAGTCTTTAGGATTTGCTGCATCATACAAATAAAAACCAAATTCATAGCTTGAATTTTCTTCATCTTTTGGAAAAACAACTGCATCAAATTCAATGGTAAAATTATCTGTTAATTTTAGACCGCCATCAATTGGGAAGCTACCAGATCCAGTCATTTTAAGCCATTTTCCGGGATAAAGATTTGTGGTTACCACTTCTCCCGAAGCATCAGTATTCCATTTTGCAGGAAAATCGCCAACTTGTGTATCACTAAAATCATCAAAAAAGAGAATTTGTTCTCCTGCAATAAAATCATACTTGGAGTAATTTTCAAACTTTGGGTTATCTATAGGCTTCGTATTTGCTTGCTCTGTTTTTGTGGTTTCGGTAGTCCCAGTAGTTTGAGTTTCTTCGGTTTTTTCCTCTTTTTTCTTTTTGTCTTTTTTCTTGAATAAACCACCTATTCCTTCTTCAATTTTATTTAAGCCTTTGTCAATACCTTCATCGGTTCGTTGATTTGCTCTTTCTGTTGTCTTCTCTTTTACTTTACCCTTAACATCTATTTGCGAAAATCCATGTTGACTAATTATTAATGAAAACGTTATTATTAAAGCAATTAGTTTGTTTTTTTTCATTTTACGTGTCATTTAAATTTATAATTGAAAAATTTTTTAACAAAAATAGTAATTATTCGTTTGAAATGTTGTTAATTTGTGTTATTGTTTATTTTTATTTGATAATAATGAACATTTTAAATGGAGACCAGAGACCATTACAAAACGGATCTGTTTCGTTCAGATAAATTAACGAAGGTAAACCCGAAATTCAATTCAATAAAAATTGATAGAGTAGGAAAACTAAAAAAAAACAACGGTATGAGTTCTAATTTTTTTGATTCAAATAGCTTTTTTGTAGATGAAAAAGTGAATTTCTTTAAATTTGAAAATTGCTATCAAATTTACAACGAACATGGTGTAAATATTGGTGCAATAAAGCAAAAACTTACTGCTGGGGATAAGATTTTAAGATTGTTGTTAAAAAAAGCAATGCTTCCTTTTTTGCTTGAAGTTAAAAATTCAAATGATCAGGTAGAAGCCTCAATATCTCGCGGTTGGACATTCTTTTTGTCAAAAATTACGATTAAAGATGCTCAAGGATTTCAAATTGGAACCATTGAGCAAAAGTTTAAACTGTTTAAACCTACATTTAAGATTTTAGATAATTCCAGAAAGCAAATTGCAGTAATTTCCGGAGATTGGAAAGCTTGGAACTTTATTATTAAAGATTCATCAAATGCTCAAATTGGAGCGATTACTAAAAAATGGGCGGGAGCAATGAAGGAATTATTTACTTCTGCTGATAAATATAATGTAACTATTGATCCAAATTACACGAATAGAAACAACAAAATAGCGATTCTTTCGAGTGCGATTACAATTGATATGGTGTTGAAAGAGAGTAAATAAGGATTTCGTTTTTATTAATGTCCGTTTTTCAATACTTCGGTTAAGGCGCTGAAAGTGCCAAATAACAATAACCCCGTGCAACGCACGGGGTTAATTATGAATAATAAAACTTATTTTGGCGAAAAAATTGTTGCAAAGCAAAACTATTTTTATGCCAAAAGTATAATTTCAAACTTGAGTAGAAAAAAAATCCTTTTACATGTCCTAATGCCGGACAGGCACTTACTTTTTTTCTCCAGCAAAAAAAAGTAACCAAAAAATGCCGCCGCTATCGCAAAAGTGCTAAAAAAGAGCCATTTCTGCTAAAAATCGATGAACTCCTCCTTTTAGCCAAAATGGTATTTCTTGTATGAAAAAAAACTTTTTAATCTGCATTTTGTCTAACGTCGTCAAACACCATCGATTTCTTAACGCAGTAACGGCCCTTTTTTATACGGGAATATTTGTTTTATTTAAAGGTCGTATAGAGCTCGTCCCGCGTAGGCGGGTCTCGGTTCTTAACGCTCTTTTACTCAAGGCGGTTTGTGCTTTGATAGAAAGTTTTATTCTTTGAATAAGAAGCTTTTGTTTTGCGAGATTTGTATCTAAGACCTGCGTGAGCGTTAAGACCAATCTTATTAAAAAGCGTTATAAAAGAATGGTTTTTCGTTCATTTTAAACGGGATTATTGTTTGATATTCATTTTGTTCACCAAATTTTTAAACTCAGTTAAGGAATGAAGCTTTGAAAATGAAGTGTCGTTTTGCAACTTGTTCACATCATTAAATCCCAACGTTATGGCTTTTTCTAAAGATTTTATCGCATTTAACGAATCATTTTTTAGTGCAAAAAGCTGAGCTTGAAAATACGGTGGGTCGGAATTTTCAGGGTCAATTATGGCGTAAATGGAGATAAAATGTTGAGCTTGATCTAATTGACCTGATCTTAGTGAATTGTTTGAGTATGAATATCCACACATGCTCAAATAACTCAAAACTCGTTGGTGTAAAAATCCTTCCCGATTTGTTTTGTTCTTTTGAATAATCCCATTGATTTTTGCAACTTCTGAATTCCACCATTTGATCTCTTTTTTAACCATTGCATCGGCATAAAAGGCTTGAAGTTTTTGCTCTTTTTGACCATCCGCTTCGATTTGTTTTAACTCATTTTGAATGGTAGTTGATTTTTCTAGCTCTGCAACTTTTGCTTTATAAACATCTGTATTTGAAACTCCTTCGAGAAAATTTATACATTTTAAATAGCATAAATATTTGCCAAAGAGATCTTTTTTCGATTTGAACAATTCAATTTCTGATTTGGAATTTTTTTCAAATTCACTGATTACAGATTGGTTTATTGAAGATAAATTTTTTCGATAAGCGCAAAACTCCAACCAATAAAAAACATCTGGAATAACCTCGGGTTGTGGCCATTCGTGTTTGCCATCAAAGACTTTTAAATAGTGTTTGAAGCCATTGGTTTGAAGCGTTTTATCTAGCTGACTCATTTCGTTGAAATTAAAATCAGAGCTTCCCACGACGCCTAAAAAATCAAATTTATTGGTTATTGGTTGATTTAAATTTGGAAAACCAGCCGAAAATCCAACTACACCAGCTATTCCACCATTTAAAATTGCAATTGAACTTGCCACTCTCGAGCCTCCTGAAAATCCAGCAGTATAAATTCGTGAATTATTTATCGAAAATCGTTCTTTAATATCTGAAATCATAGAATTGTAAATAGCATTGGTGCTTTCCCATGATAAGCCATTTTTTGAGTTGTTAGAACCAACCACAATGTACCCAAACTTTTCGGCTTGGTCTTTAAAAAGCGTAACAGGTTTTAGTCCATCACCATGCGCATCAAATGCAATAATTATCGGATATTTATTAGCGGAATCGTACGCTGATGGAAGATAAAGGGCATAATTAGTTTCAATATTTTTTTTACAAACTACGTTTTCGATGATTTTCCCTTTGTCAATGGCTGGCTCAATTTTTTTATGCACATTGGAAGAGCAAGATGCAAAACCGATAAATGATAATGTAATAAAGAATACTTGCTTTAGAATTTTCATTTTTATTTGGGTTTAATAAAGTTCAAATTTCGGAAATATTTTCGATTTTATTAAAATAAAAATTCAAATTAAAGTTATTATAATCAATGTGAAAATAAACTAAATTTGCACAATAAGTCAATGCATTATATTTGACTTAAAAATTGGAAAATTAAATCATGAAGAAACAAGCATTAACCATTGTTTTAAATTTATTTATAGTATTCTCTTATGCCCAATCTATGTCTGATTCTCTTGAGATTGCTTATAAAAACAATGATACTCAATTGTTGGATTGGTTTTTTAAAAATTGGGAAGTTGCTTCAAAAAGTCTCAATGATAGCAGTTTTAATCAGTTGCCCGAAATAGATAAAGATATTTATGAAATTTTTGAAGACTTATATACTCTGTCTCAACTAAAGTGTGTTGATGGAATGAATGACGAGTTAAGGCATGTTGATTTAATACAAGCTACAATGTCAACGCCATTTGCAATAATTATGGATAAACCATATGCAGTGGCTAAACGTTTTGTAATTAGTGACGTTGTTTATTATAAAATCTATGAAACATTGGATAAGAAAGAACTTATAGTAAAAAATCTTAAGAGAAAGAATTTGAGTGATACCAATTATAAGTTAGGGTTGGAATATTTGTTGAAAGATACTGCTGAAATTTCAATTCCCAGATTTTATGAAGATGATATGGTTTTGATCAAAGAAGACAGCATTTTTAGTTTTCGTCCACGAATTAATATTAAAGGCACTGAAGTTTTATCATTAACCAAAGAATATGAGGCATTAATACAGGATTATTTTAACGACAAAGATTCAATTATTGATTATGAGGGCTATAAATATCGAAAATTGAAAGTTGATTGGGAGAATAGAAAGCAGTTCATTGAACAGTATATTGACGTAAGACGATGGAATCTTAATTTTTGGGTAATATTAAGTAATCCTTCATGTTGTAGGATATTATTTGATATAAATCGCCAAAAAGCAATGTTGATTTATCGTGTTAATTCGTCGGGTGGAGTTATTTTATATAAAAAAATAAACAATTCATGGAAATATATTAGTTCGCATAATTACATTTTATTTGATTAAAATTTGCGTGAGGGATTGTAGCGGAAAATCATATTTTTTATTATTTACCACTAAGTCACGAGTGCACTGAGAGTCACTAAGAAAAATGTTCTAAATCTATCGCAAAAAAGTATTACTGAAATAATTATAAAATGAATCTTAAAACAATTTCTTGGATATTATTAATTACAATTATTGATGTTATGCTTATTGGGTATCTGAGGTATATAATTGTTATTGATGGGAATGATAAAGCAATTATTCAGTATTTTCTTTATTACCCATTAATAATAGTTGTAAATGCTATTGTTTGGCTGTTTTGCAGAAAGACAAGATTGAGTAAGCCATTAATTATTTTAATTTTATTTTTGATTATTTTCTTTTATCCATTAACGACATTAATGTTCTAGATAACTAAGACATTAAATTCTCGATGAACATATATTCGTTCATGTCATAGCGTGAGGGATTGAAGCGGAAATCCTTTTTTTGTTTCGGGAATTAGTGATCTGATGACTCGAAGTCATCTGCTCACTAATCGCAAACATTAAAAAAAGATTGTAGCAAAAAGCCCGACCCGCAGGGACACGCCCAAAAAAGTATGATATCAATCATCAATATTTTGAAATTCAATGCTCTGAGAAATATTGCTATAAAAACAATATGAGTATTCGGGAATTGCTAAAAAGCAAAACAGGTTGTCAGAGAATATATGACAACCTGTTTTAAGAGAAAATATTATTTGAAATTAATTTTGAACTTGGATTTTGCTAATATTTCTATAGTTAGAATTTATTCCAATTAGCTCAATAAAGTAGAGTCCAGTTACTAAATTTCGTACATCAAGTTGAATATTTAAATCGGAAGCACTAATTTCTTTTACCAAGCTACCATTAATGGAATAAAGTTTAATGATTAATTTACTGTTGCTAGGGTTTTCAATATTTATAAATGTTGACGAAGGATTAGGGAATACTTGAACAGAAGGCGCAATGTTTTGATCTACATTTAATTGCAACAATGAAAATCGAGACAAAAATTCCCAAATAATCGTGGTGTAATCTATATCGTTAACAGGAGTATAAATCCACTGATGTCCACCACCAATTACTTTATAATGTTCAACTACAGATTCAGAATTGCCATTTCCATAGATATAATGTTCCACTGTAAAGCCGTCTGCAGCCATATCTGGCATTGATTCAAGTTGAGGTAAAGTGCTGCAATGATTAGTGTTAACCCAATATTTAAGCGTAGAATCAACGATAGTTCCATATTGATTTGCAGTATATGAAATAGTTTGATCTGCAGTACCATGAAAATGGCAAACTGGAACTGGTCTGGAAGGTTGACAGATAAGAGAAGTTCCCATTGCACCCGATACTGGAGCAATAGCCGCTATACGATTGCCTAATTGGCAAGCAAGTCGATAACACATAAATGCACCCATCGAAAATCCTGTAGCGTATATTCGTCGTTGATCGATGTTGTAATGAGCAGATACGCTGTCTATTAGTGCATTAATAAATCCTAAATCATCTACAGTTTCGTTCAGTTGCATACCTGACATTGAAGCTCCCGAATTCCATGCTGTTCCCAAAATTGAGCTTATTGCTTGCGGAGTGAGAATAATAAAATTAGCAGTATCTGCAACATTCCCCATTCCAATTCCAGAAAAATTGGTCATATCATCGCCTAATCCGTGTAAGCAAATAACTAAAGGAACCGCAGTGCTTCCAGTATACATTGCTGGAACATACTCTAAATATTGCCTTGTTAAACCGCCATATAACATTGTTTTTGATACATGTTGAGAGAACACAGAGGTGATCATAAAACAACTAATTACAAATAAAATGTTGATTTTTTTCATATTTTTTGATGTTTAAATTGATTTAGTTGGTAAATATAATATAATTTTGTTATATAAAGCAATAAATTGACAATAAATTGTATAATAATATTTTCATTAAAATCTATGAAAGAATTGATAAATTATTTGCAATCAAAAAAATGATTATCAAAAAAAACAATATCCAATAAAAAATCACTATGTTTGCTAAATCAAATAAACTGGAATGAACCATCAATTAGGAAAAATTTGTTTTTTTATTGTTGTAATTACATCAATTATCAATGTTAAAGCACAGTCTGATACTCTGATAATTAATGATATTGATCGCTATCAGAAAACACTAAATATCGAATTTTTGGATACAGCTACATCGCCACTTAACAAAGAGGATATTAAGAATTTTAAGGGCTTAGACTTTTTTTCTATCGATGTAGCATTAAGGGTAACTGCTTCAATCACAGTTAGTGAGAATTCTCCTACTTTTGGAATGGAAACGACTACTTCAAGAAAACCAAAATATCGAAAATACGGAATGCTTATGTTCAAACTTGGTGAAAAAGTATTCAATATTCCGGTGTATCAAAATCTAGATTTATCCTCGAAACTTGAGTTTCAAGATTATCTTTTTTTGCCATTTACCGATTTAACAAATGGCGAATCTACCTATAGTGGAGGTCGTTATCTTGATTTGCGTATTCCAAAAGGAAATACTATAATCATAGATTTTAATAAATCTTACAACCCATATTGCGTTTATAATCACAAATATTCATGTCCAATACCACCAAAAGAAAATTTTATAGAATTTAAAATTCAAGCAGGAGTTAAAAATTACATTATTAGCAAATAAATGATTACTAAACGCTAAAACGGTTTAGCGAAAAATTGTATCTTTGCAAAGTTAATATTTAAAGAAAAAAAATATGAGAGCAGAAAAAATATCCTTAAAGCATATTTCAGAATCGTTAAGTGTATCAAAAACTTTGGTTTCAATGGTTTTGAACAACAAAGGAGACGAAAATGGAATTAGTAAAGAAACACAAAAGCGTGTATGGGCTAAAGCAAAAGAATTGAATTACAAACCAAATTTAATGGCAAGAGCACTTAGAATGGGACGTAGTTTTACAATTGGTCTTGTGGTTTCTGATATTTCAAATTCTTTTTATTCAAAAATTGCTCGTTTCATGGAAGATGAAGCCACAAAACGTGGTTTTACACTTTTAATTTGCAGTACAGATGAAAATCCTGAAAAAGAGAAAAATCTAATCAGAATGTTGATTAATAGGCAAGTGGATGGTATTATAATTTCAACATCTCAATCAACTCCAGAGCAATTTATCATATTGCAAGAGCAAAAGATTCCTTACGTTTTTATTGACCGATATTTCGATGGTGTAGATGCAAGTTCAGTTTGTATTGATAACTATAATGGTGCTTTTCAGGCCGTTGAGCATTTAATTAACCAAGGATATAATAAAATTGCCGCATTTGCGGTAACACCAGTCTATGTTTCCTCCATTCGCCAACGTATTGATGGATTTATAAGTGCGATGAAAACATACACTCAAGAAGATGCAAATGAATTGCTTATAGAGGTTGATTATCAGGATATTACTAACAATACTCGTAAGAAGATATTCGAAATGTTAAATTGTCCTGAACCCATAGACGCCATTTTTGCGGTAAACAACAAAGTTGCGATAGCCTGCCTTGAATCGCTGATTGAATTGGGAGTTTCAATTCCAAAAGATATTGCCATAATTTGTTTTGATGATTTAGAAGTGTTTAGAATTATTTCTCCTCAAATTTCTTCAATATCTCAACCTATAGAAGAGATAAGTAGAACATCTATAGATTTGTTAATCAATGAGATTGATTCTCAATTCGGTTCAATTCATTCTAATATTACTCTTTCACCTAAATTGATGGTTAGAGGTTCAACAGCTAAAAAAATGTAATATTTGATAGGATATGAATAAAACAAAAAGTAACGGATTGGCTCTCACTGTGCTTACAGCCTTGTTTTTTATGTGGGGATTTATCACTTGTTTAAATGATATTTTAGTTCCATACTTAAAAAAGATATTTGATCTTAGCTACACCGAAGCTACATTAGTTCAATTTTCATTTTTTGGAGCCTATTTTGTTGGCTCACTAGCCTATTTAATACTATCATTTTGGCGAGATCCGATATCAATTATTGGATATAAAAAAGGAATAATAATTGGCTTAATCGTTTCTGCAATTGCTTGTATGATGTTTTATCCAGCGGCAGCAAATCATCAATTTTCGCTTTTTTTATTGGCATTATTTGTTTTAGGCATAGGCTTTACATTATTACAGATTGCCGCAAATCCTTATGTTGCTATCATAGGCCCCGAGAGAACTGCTTCAAGTAGATTAAATCTTTCTCAAGGCTTCAATTCTCTGGGGACAACCATAGCTCCAATTATTGGAGGATATCTAATTTTCCATTACTTTAATAAATTCGGAGCTCCTATTTTAAACAATAGCGGAATTCCAATTCTTACTGATACAGGATTACCGTTGACTGCAAATAGTGTTCAAATTCCATATTTTATATTTGCAGCAATATTTGTTTTATTGGCATTTGTTGTTTATTTCACTCCACTGCCTGATGTTTCAAATCAAAGCGAACCAACAACTGGCTTTGGAGCATTGCGACATCGTAATTTAGTACTCGGATTTATTGCAATTTTTATGTATGTTGGAGCTGAAGTTGCCATTGGAAGTATGATGATAAGCTATTTAAAAGAATCTATGAGTTTACCCGAAATGTCGGCAAAATCTTATTTGGCATTTTATTGGGGCGGTCTTATGATAGGTCGATTTGCAGGTTCAATTGCGCTTTCGGATAAATTTTCAACTAGTAAAAAAACAGTGTTAATGGTGGTAATTGCCTTTGCTGCGTTTGGGTTTATCTATTTTGCAAGCGGACTTTCAATTAATGAAGTATGGCCATTCTTACTTATTGTTATCTTGAATTTATTGGCCTTTTATTTTTCAAAATCATCGCCAAATAAAACGTTATTAATTTTTGCATCTATTGCAATGACACTCATTGGGTTAGCAATGTTAACGACAGGTGCTATTTCAATGTGGCTAATCATTGGAGTTGGGTTATTTAATTCAATAATGTGGTCGAATATTTTTACTTTGGCAATCGCGGGTTTAGGAAAATTTGCTGGTCAAGCTTCCTCAATCTTAATTATGGCTATTGTTGGAGGTGCTCTTATACCTCCACTTCAAGGATTTTTTGCAGATTCATTTTCTGTACATTTTTCATTTATCATTCCATTGGTTTGTTACATATATTTAATTTTCTATGGACTAAGTGGATTTAAAACTTCTAATGATTTAAAAAAATAATATAATAATGAAGAGATTTGTTGTTGGGATTGATGTTGGGGGAACAAATACAGAAGTTGCAATTATTGATAACGATGGGGCAATTCTGGATGGCTTTAATGTGAGTACACGATGCTGCGAGAGTTTTGAAGAATATATTTCGCTTATTAGTGATGGCGTTTCTGATATGATTAAGCGAAATAATTTTGAACAAAAAATTGAAAAAATTGGAGTTGGAGCACCGAATGCAAACTTTTTTTCAGGGAACATTGAGTACGCACCCAATCTATTGTGGAAGGGCATTTTGCCTTTTGCAAGCATGCTTCAAGAAAAAACTAACATTCCTGTAGTTCTTACAAATGATGCTAATGCAGCAGCCATTGGTGAACATGTTTTTGGAGGCGCTACACAAATGAATGATTTTATTGTTGTAACTCTAGGAACCGGTTTGGGAAGTGGTATTTTTAGCAATGGCAAATTAATATATGGTCACGATGGCTTTGCTGGTGAGTTGGGTCATACTCTTGTAGAAACAAATCATGGTCGGTTATGTGGATGTGGTCGTCGTGGTTGCCTCGAAACCTATGTTTCTTCCACGGGAATAGTTACTACTGCCATCGAATTGCTCGCAAATAATCAAGAAAAAAGTGTATTAAAAGAAATTCCTGCCAACCAATTAACTTCCTTGGATATTTCAAATGCTGCAAATGCTGGAGATGCAGTTGCTATAAAAGCATTTGAGTATACCGGAAAAATGCTTGCAATTGCATTAGCGAATGTGGTTTCTATTACTAGTCCAGAAGCAATTTTCATTTCTGGTGGTTTAGTTAAATCAGGGAAACTTCTCTTCGATCCATTAATTGAAAATTATAATAATTGTGTAATGACTTTGTTTAAAGGGAAGGTTAAAATACTACCTTCTCTGCTCTGTGATAAAAATACTGGATTACTTGGTGCAGCCGCTTTGGCATTTAACAACAATTAGTTTTACTTTTCATATTATTCACAATAATTCATTTGAAATGAATCGTATTCTAAAATTAGGGTTAGTTCTTCTAATATTCCTTTTTGGAACAAGAATTAATGTTTCTGCTCAAGAGTTAAATGAACTTGCTATAATTCCTTTGCCAAAAACTATTGTTAAGGCAAAAGGATATTTTTTGTTGAATCAGAAAACAGTCGTGGCAGCATCAAAGACATTGAATTCAGATGCAAATATTTTTGTTGGGATGTTGAATGATGTTTATGGACTTAAACTTAATGTTTATGACGAAGCTACGAAGATTAATTTTATTCGGGTAAAGTTGAATCCATCGCTTAAGTCGGATGCTTATTCACATACTGTTAATCCGTATTCTGTTGAAATTATTGGTGGACAAAACGGTGTTTTTTATGGATTACAAACGCTAATTCAAATTGTCAAATCCGATACTGCAGGGCAAATTAAAATTCCTTGCGTTAAAATTACCGATGAACCCCGATTTGGTTGGCGTGGAATGCATCTTGATGTGAGTCGTCACTTTTTTTCGAAGGAGTTTATTAAAAAATATCTCGATTATTTGGCTACTTACAAAATGAATACTTTTCATTGGCATTTAACCGATGATCAGGGTTGGCGGATTGAGATTAAAAAATATCCGAAACTTACTCAAATAGGAGGTTGGAGAAAAGGAACTCTTATCGGCCATTCCAGTAGCGATAAATATGCGTCCGATTCTATTGCCTATGGCGGTTTTTATTCACAAGATGATATCCGAGAGATTGTAGCTTATGCCTCAGCGCGACATATTACTATCGTTCCAGAAATTGAAATGCCAGGACATGCAATGGCCGCAATTAGCGCATATCCATATTTGTCGTGTACAGGCAAACAAATTGATGTAGAGCAAACTTGGGGCGTGTTTGAAGATGTTTTTTGCACGAAAGATACCGTGTTTGATTTTATGAAAAATGTACTATCTGAAGTAATGGAACTTTTTCCGGGTACTTATATTCATGTTGGTGGTGATGAATGCCCAAAAGTTAAATGGAAAGAATGTCCCGCATGTCAGGCTCGTATGAAAGAGTTGGGTTTAAAGAATGAATTTGAACTGCAAAGTTTCTTTATTCAAAGAGTTGAAAAATTTCTCAATACACATAATAAAAAGCTAATTGGCTGGGACGAAATTCTACAAGGTGGCTTGTCTTCAAGTGCTTCAATTATGTCGTGGCAAGGTGAAGAGGGTGGTATTGCGGCTGCCAAACAAGGAAACTATGTGGTAATGACTCCTGGTTCGCACTGTTATTTCGACCATTATCAGGGAGATCCAACCAACGAACCATTGGCCATTGGCGGTTATACTACCGTTGAGAAAGTGTACTCTTACGAACCTATTCCAAAAGTTCTATCTGCTAATCAACAAAAATTTATTTTAGGAGCTCAAGGAAATTTGTGGACAGAGTACATATCGTCCAGTAAGCAAGTAGAATATATGATTTTTCCTAGATTATGTGCATTATCAGAAGTAGTATGGTCGCCAAAAGAGGTGAAAAATTACTCAGATTTCAGAAGAAGGTTATTAAAACACTTCGAATTGTTTGACAAAAAGGGAATTAATTATGCGAAGTCTATCTTTGAAATTAATAAAAATGTGATTGCAGATACGGTCAATTACAAACTTTCACTTGAACTAAAACAAGAGTTTCCCGTTGGGGATATTTATTACTGGATTGATGATGAAAAAGGTTTTGTGAGTAAGCCCATAAAATATCTTAACCCAATTCCGGTATTGAATAACTGTTGTATTTACGCAGAGTCAAGAGACTATAATCAAGTAGTTAGAAATTCAGTTGCTCAAAAATTTTTCATTACAAAATCTTCGGGAGCGTCAATCAAATTAACAAACCCACCTTCTGATAAATACAATTATAAAAGTCCACAGACATTGGTAGATGGTGTTTCGGGAAGTATTCCGTGGAATGGCAAAGAGTGGTTGGGTTTTGTGGATACACCTTTAGAAGCAATGATTGACTTAGGTAAAGTTTCAGAAATCAGTAATGTTGTTATTCATACTTTGAAAGCTGAAGCAAGCTGGATTTATCTACCGAAAATTGTGAAAGTTGAAGTCTCCGAAAATGGAATCCATTTTGTGAAATTTGGGGAGTTTAATGAGTCGGAAATCAATGAGATGGGTAGAATGATTTCTGTGAAAAATAATCTTACAAAGGCGAGATATGTTAAAGTGTATGTTGAAGGATTAGGTTTAATTGAAAAAGGAAAAGCGGGCGAAGGTCATAATGCGTGGCTTTTTGTTAGCGAAATTGGAATACAGTAGAAAGTCCATAAAGTCAAAAGTTCATAAAGTCGAATACTTAGTGGTTCTTAGTGCTTTGAGTGTCTAAGTGGTGAAAAAGTTTATAGGTTGATGAGTTGATGGGTTGATATGTTTATATGTTGATGGGTTGGGTCTCCCTATCAACCTATCAACCTCAAACCAATAAACAGAAAGAGTTGAATAGTTTATGAGTTTATAGGTTTATGTTTTGATATGTTGGGTCTCCCTATCAACCGATCAACCTCAAACCAATAAACAAAATATATAAGTACAGATGAAAATCAATCGATTATCTTTTTTAATGTTTTTATATCTGATTCTTCCTTTGGTTGGATTGAGTCAGAGTAAAATAATCTCGCTTAATTTGGGATGGAGCTTCAATAATGTGGATAGCAATTTTTGGGCACCAGCAAATGTACCCGGATCAATTTTTACTGATTTAATTAAACTCAATAGAATTCCGAATCCATTAATTGCCGATAATGAATCGAAAGTCCAATGGGTAAGTGAATCGGGTTGGTGTTATCGGTTGAAATTTTTAATTAACGCTGAAGATTTGGCAAATTATCGCAAAGCAAACCTTCTTTTTGAAGAATTAGATACTTATGCCTATATTTTTCTCAACGATTCTCTGATTCACGAAGCCCATAATATGTTCGTTTCTCACCAAATTGAGGTAAGAAAATGGCTCAAAGCTGGAAAAAATGAATTAAAAGTGATTTTTCCACCAATGCTTCCACTGCTAAGGGAAAGCGCTAAGAAATTACCCTATAAACTTCCCGAAAATGAACGTGTTTTTGCTCGGAAACCTCAGTTTCAATTTGGTTGGGATTGGGCCCCTAAAATAATAAATATGGGGATTTCAAAATCCGTTTCTCTCACTTTTTGGAATTCTTTAGATGTAGAACAACCCACTATTGTTACTTCTTTGAAAAACAATGCAGGAATCGTTCATTGTTCGCTTCCAGTTGAGGTTGCTGTTTCAAAATCTTCAATATTAACGGTTGATATTTCTAACCAAAAATCTGGATTGAAATATTTTACCCAGAAATTTTCAGTGAGCTCAGATTCGTTACTGAAATTCAACTTTTCAATTAATAATCCTAAAATTTGGAATCCAACTGGTTCTGGTCAACCGAATATTTACCACTTGCTATTAACTGTAACTGATAGTAAATCAACCACTAAAACGTATCATAAGCAAATTGGATTTAGAAATATAAATTTGGTTCAAACTCCCGACAGCATTGGCAGAAGCTTCTATTTTGAAGTTAATGGCCAACCTGTTTTTGCAAAAGGGGCAAATTGGACGCCAATAGGGATTTTTAAAAACGAAAATAGTCCCCAAAAGTATCGTAAATTACTAACCATGGCTCATAATGCTGGTTACAATATGCTTCGTGTTTGGGGTGGCGGTGGTTATGAAGACGATATTTTCTATGATTTATGCGACAGTCTTGGAATTATGGTTTGGCAAGATGCCATGTTTGCTAGTGCAATGTATCCTTATGATGATGTTTTTTTAAAAAGTGTTTATGCGGAAATAAATTTTCAATCGAAACGGCTTTCTTCTCATCCTTCAATAGCTTTATGGTGTGGCAATAACGAAAATTACGAAGGTTGGGCAAATTGGGGTTGGCAAAAACAA
The DNA here is from genome assembly GCA_037130365.1 of Bacteroidota bacterium. Taxonomy (GTDB): domain Bacteria; phylum Bacteroidota; class Bacteroidia; order Bacteroidales; family WCHB1-69; genus JBAXTE01. The sequence goes on along the minus strand of JBAXTE010000018.1, from coordinate 11,728 downwards.
TATGGGTATTCGGCTGCAGATTCTACATCTATTTGGTCTGGAAATCGTAAACTTTTTGAAACAGTCATTCCTCAAGCACTCAAAGAATCGTATGGAAATGTTTTTTTTAATTATCATCCTTCATCGCCGGCAAATGGTTGGGGACGCGATACCGCGTACAAAACTGGTGATGTTCATTACTGGGGTGTTTGGTGGGGAATGGAGCCTTTTTCAAGTTATCGAAAGAAAGTGGGCCGTTTTGTAAGCGAATATGGATTCCAAGGATACCCATCGATAATGACACTCGAGCAGGCTGCAAATCAGGCTATAGATAGTTTAAATCAGCCTTCGTTGGCTACACATCAAAAGCATTCACGCGGGTATCAGACCATTGATGAGTATTTGCAGCGAGATTATCCTAAACCAAAGTCGGTAGAAGATTATGTATATATAAGTCAGTTGATGCAAGCCGATGGGATGGGAGAGGCCATAAAAGCACACACTCAACGTGTTCCATATTGTATGGGCTCATTATATTGGCAATTTTCAGATTGTTGGCCATCAATTTCGTGGTCGGCATTGGATTATTTTGGAAATCCAAAGTCGTTTTATTTTGCTTCTAAACGATTATTCAAGCCAGTAAAGCCAACATTTATGAAAAATGGCGATACCACAGAAATTTGGGTTTCAAATATTGGGAACAAATCATTCCGAGGAACGGTGATGCTGATTGAAATTGAGCAATCGGGAGTTAAAAAAATAATTGGAACTACGCCAGTATCTATCACTTCTAACAACTCGTCTGTGATAAGTATTCTTTCGAATTCTCACATAAAACCAAATTCTGTTTTTGCTGCTGTGCTAGTAGATTTGCAAGGGAAAGAGATTGCAGAAGAGGTTTGTTTTGTAAATCAGCCGAAAAAATTAACTCTAAAAAAGCCATTTTTCACCTTTCATATCATTAAAGAAGCAAATGGATTCACCAAATTTGTAATTTCTTCGGATGTGCCCGTAAAAGGATTATGGCTTACCATTGATGGCTTTGAGCTTTCGGAAAATGGGTTTGACATGATTCCAAGGAAAGATTATGTAATTGATTGTACCCCCGAAAAACCAAACACAATTTTAAAATCAAGTTCCATAAAGACTATTTCATTGAATGATGTATTGAATCGGTAATATGATATAATAGTTTGATGTTTAAAATTCAAGATTGTAGTTTTTACATACTCTGTTTCATCTTTTGTAAGTCCATTTAATGAACAAATAATATCATCTGTTTTGTAAATCAAGTGTTTATATTTCTACTATTTTAGAATTTTTCGGGATTCTACTTCATGCAATATTTTGATTTGTTGAATTGCTATTTGGTTTAATTTAATGAGTCTTTCCGATTGTTGCATATTTTCGTTAATAAACAATGAGTTTAGATTTTCCAAATTAGATAAACAAATTAACTCATTAATAGTAGCATAATCACGAATATTCCCTTTTAAATTGGGATTTGAATCTCTCCATTGTTTGGCAGTTATTCCAAATAATGCAACATTGAGAACATCTGCTTCGCTGGCATAAATAATAGCCGTTTGATCTTGTGAAAGCTCATTGGGTATTAGATTGTGCTTGATAGCATCTGTATGAATATGATAATTAAGTTTTGCCAATTCTCGCTTGGCACTCCAACCAAGTTGCTTCTGTTCATCTTCTTTTAGTCGTTGGAATTCAGTAATTAAGTACATTTTAAAAGGCACACTTATGGCAGATCCAAACTCAAAGGCTATGTCTTTGTGAGCATAAGTACCTCCATATTTCCCTTTTCTTACAATTATTCCGATGGCACTCGTTTTATCAATCCATTCTGATGCACTCAGTATAAAATTCGGCAAACCAGCTTGCATTTTAAAGTGGTCAGATTCCACCACTTTAAAATTCGGATTATTAATTTGTTCCCAAACACTAAGAAATTCTATTGCATAACGTGTTCTTAACCAGTTTTTTATTATATCTGCAGCCCGACTTTCGCTTTCTTTAGCATTAGCCATATCGGTTAGTGAAATATAATCTCTTTCTGCAACCGTTATTATTGTTATTTCTGTGTCTTTAACATTGATTTTTGCCATATTATTTTCATTGTCTAAAATAATAATTCAGTAGTTTGTAATTCAAAAAATCATGGTCGGATTTAACTAAGAGCGCAATTTTATTGTAATTATGTTGCAATTTACAAAAAAATCATTCACACTTATTTAAACAATTTTCGGTTTGTCAACAATTCAATATCCTTAAGAGTCACGTTATATTCTTTCAATAAATCAAATGCTTGATTAATTCTTTTGTGTAATTTTTTTTCCGCTAAGGTTAATTTATTTTGCAAATTATTAAATTCAATTTCTTGTTGAGTATAGCCTTGTGGGGCTAAGTTTAGAATATGTTTGTCAATATAATCAGCTGGTAACTTAATTGTTCTTAAAATCGAATCATCTTCAAAAAAACATGTTTTAACAAAGAATTTTAGGCTTCCAATGTTTACTACTTCATGGTCAATTTCAATAAGCAATTCTTCCCCTTTATAATTACGAATAACATCGTAAAAATATAAAAAATTACTCGAAAATTTAGCAGTTCCTATAGTAGAACATGCTATTGTATATTGACTTCCGGGAACAGAAAAAACAACTTTCATATCTGTTACGGTAATCTCGCAAAATGTCATAATCTTATAATTCTTTTTTACAGTATCTTTCACAACTATTTTTAAGAAGTTTAGTGCTTTCATGATTTCCGACTTACTCGTTTTAATGGTTGTCATATAATTAATTATTAGTGAGTTAATAAAATATCAAGGTTCAGTGGAACACTGCTTAGGTAAATTTTACAATGCTTTGCAATAATAAGCAATTTTTAAATAATTAAACGTTTTTCATCATTTATATATAAACAATATCTAGGTTTAAAAAAGCTTTTAATCCAAAACTTTAAGTATATTTGCATTTAGAAATTGTTCAAAAAATTCTTTTCTTAATCGGTTTAGGCTGTTGAGAAATTGAAATATAACGATAAAGAAATATATTATGAGTAAATGTGTTGTTTGGGATTGGAAAAGAAACCAAAATGGTTATTTCTTGTGGCTTATTTTAATGTTTGGAATTTTATTAGGAAATTCTGTGATTGCTCAAAATAAGCTAAAAGTCAACAAGCGAGTGTTTAATCCCACAGAATTTGTGAATCCGTTTATTGGCACTGATGGTCATGGTCATACCTATCCGGGTGCTCAAGCTCCTTTCGGATTTATGCAATTGAGCCCTGATACTCGACTCACTGGTTGGGATGGTTGTTCTGCATATCATTATTCGGATACTATAATTCATGGTTTCTCGCATACTCATTTAAGCGGGACAGGGTGTAGCGATTATGGCGATATTTTGTTGATGCCAACTTCAAATATTGGATCACCAGCGAAGTATGCGTTTTCTACTCCTTTTTCTCATTTTAATGAAACAGCTTCTCCAGGCTATTACAGCGTGTTGATGAAAAATAATGTGTTAGCTGAACTTACTGCAACTTCTCGATGCGGAATGCATTACTACACATTTCCTTATGGCGCTCCTGCGCGAGTGTTGATAGATTTAAAACATCGTGATGAGGTGATTAGTTCCTATTTGGAGATTGTTAGTGCCAATGAAATTAGAGGAATGCGCTCTTCTAAGGCATGGGCAACTAATCAGCAAGTCTACTTTGTGATTCGCTTTTCAAAACCAATATTAAAATCTGAAGTTTATATTAATGATACTCTTCAAAAAAAGAAAGGTAAGTTCTTTAATGCCAAAGATTTAAAAGCTGTTTTTGATTTTACGAATGTTGATAGAAAATCATTGATAGTTAAAATTGGAATTTCTGGGGTTGATACCACGGGTGCTCGATTAAATTTAGATAAAGAGATTCCAGGTTGGAACTTTGACCAAATCAGATATCAAACTAAAGCTTTTTGGAATATTGAGTTGAGAAAAATTGAGGTTGAAAGTAAAAATAGAAATCAACTAACTATTTTTTATACTGCACTTTATCATACTTTTTTATCGCCAAATGTATATAATGATGTTGATGGACGATATCGTGGTCGCGACGGTGAAATTCATAAAACAAATGGATGGAATTACTACACCGTTTTTTCGCTTTGGGATACTTATAGGGCGCTTCATCCGCTACTTGCAATAATTGATACTGCCCGAACTAGAGACTTTATCCAAACATTTATTGCCCAGTGGGAGCAAGGTGGACTATTGCCAATGTGGGAGCTATCGGGCAACGAAACTGACTGTATGATTGGGTATCATGCGGTACCTGTAATTGTGGATGCATATACAAAAGGTATTCGGGGATTTGACCTTCGTAAAGCGTATCAAGCAATGAAAACCAGTGCAATGCAAAATAGATATGGAATTGCAAATATGAAAGTGAATGGATTTGTACCTTCTGATTTTGAACATGAATCGGTATCGAAGACATTGGAATATGGGTATGATGATTGGTGTATTGCCCAGTTTGCTAAATTATTAGGTGAAGAGTCAGATTATCAATACTTTATTAAACGTGCTCAAGCATATAAGCATATTTTTGATAGTAAAACTGGATTTATGCGACCTCGATTCAATGGAGGATGGTATAGCCCATTCAATCCTACAGAAGTCAATAATCATTACACTGAAGCCAATTCATGGCAATATTCCTTTTATGTTCCTCAAGATATTTCTGGATTGATTGCTCTTCATGGTGGGAATGCAAATTTTGAGAAAAAATTAGATGAATTATTTACTACAAGTGACAATATCAGCGGTCGAAATCAATCTGATATTACAGGCCTAATTGGCCAATATGCACATGGAAACGAACCTAGTCATCATATTGCATATTTATATAGTTATATTGGCAAGCCAGAAAAAACGCAACAAAGGGTGCGTCAAATTATGCGAGATTTCTACAAAAATGAACCCAGTGGATTAATCGGAAATGAAGATTGTGGGCAAATGTCTGCATGGTTGGTTATGAGCGCAATGGGCTTATATTCCGTTTGTCCTGGTTCAGACCAATTTGTACTTGGATCGCCGATGTTCACAAAAGTGACTATCCATCTCGAAAATGGGAAGAAATTTGTGATATCTGCACCAAAAAATTCAGTAGTAAATACGTTTGTAAATTCTGCTACACTCAATGGACAAGCCTTTAATAAAACTTTTCTGACCAACGATCAGATTAAAAACGGAGGAGAATTAACCCTTGAAATGAGCGATTTTTCTGAAGGAAAATTTGGCAAAAGTGCGGGAGATTTTCCATCTTCTCAAATTTCTGAATTTCCTATTGTTGTGTCTCCAATAATTAGTGCTGCAACCAGAACATTTACCGATAGTTTGTGGGTGAATGTGGAAAAGCAAACTTCTAACATTAAATATTATTACACATTGGATGAATCTAAGCCAAATAACCTTAGTTTAGAATATCGTGAACCAATTTTAATCAACACAACAACAACTATAAAAGTGTATGCACTAGATTCAATTTCGGGTAATCATAGTTTTTCGGAAGCAAAATTTATAAAAGTGCCCAAAGATGTTACCGTTACATTGCAGAATAGCTACAATTCTCAATATACAGCAGAAGGTCCACAAGGAATAATCGATGGAATTTTTGGAACTACAAACTGGCGATTAGGTGGCTGGCAAGGTTATCAAAGTTGTGATTTTATTGCTATTGTCGATTACCATAAAGAAAAATCGTTTACAGAAGTAGGCGCAAATTTCTTGCAAGATACTCGTTCATGGATTGTGATGCCCAAAGAATTTGAAGTGTTTATTTCTGAAGATGGGGTTGCCTATCAATCCATTGGATTAGTTAAGCAAGATGAACCTGTCGAAAATATGAATGTTTCGACTAAAAACATGCGACTAAAAACAGACGTAAAAGCTAGATTTGTGAAATTTGTAGCCCGAAACTATGGGGCTCTTCCCACTTGGCACGAGAGTGCTGGGGAGGCTGCTTTTATTTTTGTGGATGAGGTTTGGGCAAAGTAAGAAAAATTGATTCTAAAGCCTAAAAAAACGATGAAACAATTAGGAATTCAATTATTCACATTGTTTTGAACTATCGCACCCTTTTCGTTTATTGTTATGATCGCGATGGCTTTTACAACCAAACATATCGCTGTATACTTTAGATAATGATTCTTGTTGTTCGGGCTTTAAAATTTTCTTTATCTCAATATATTGAATAATAGACAATTCGAAAAGTCGATTATTATACCCATTTATCTGACTAACAAGAGATTCAATTAATCCATCAGCGATTAAATCTTTTTTTAATTCTACCATTAATGTTGTTCGAGTTGCTTTTAATGAATCAACGATTGATTTAGCTTTGAGATGGTGATCTTTTTTTATTAGTTCGTACTTAATGGTTTGCTGTTCATCGAGTTTAAGTTCAGATTTTAGCATACATTCTTGTTTCTCAGGACATCCAGATTTCTCGTTTTTTTGATCGAAATGGTCTTCGTGATGGTTTATTCCGCAGAAAAAAATCGATAAAATCGTGATATTAACAGCACTGAGTAAAATCACAAAAAACCAAGCAATTCTAATTTTTGAAAAATATTTCATGCGTTTATTTTTTAATGTATTAATTTATATCAGTAAGTAATAATTGTGTTTCTTCTGTTTTTAGTTCGTTATAATAGGTTTCGCTTGAAAAAGCGTCAAGCTTTACTTGATAAGAATTTTCGGTTGATACATTTTGAGTCTGTCCACCATTAACTAGATTATATAAAGATCCAATAGAAATACCAATAAACACAGCAATAGAAAAAGCCATTCGGACAGCAAACTTACTTTTGCCAGAATAATGGATGTCATTTGTAGTAACTTTACCTAGAATTTTTTCGGCAAGATATGGATTATCATAAACCAGATCCGATTTCCAAGAAGATATCTGATTTACCAAAAGACTGCACTCATTGCAATGTTCAAGATGATTTTTGAAATTTTCATGATTCTTATCAGTCATTTTTAATGAGACATAATCCCATATTTCATGATCATATTTACAATTGTTTTTCATCTATTTAATATTTATCAATTGTTTTTGCAAACTTACTTTAGCTCTATGAATAAGCGATTCTACGGAAGGAATTGAGTTGTTCATTATTTCAGCAATTTGGAGGTATGAGTAACCATCATAATGATGTAACACAAATGCAATGCGTTGATTTTCTGAAAGTTTATCAATAGTTTTTTGAACTAGCTTTGCTTGATCTTTAGACTGTAGTAGATTATGAGGATCATTATTTGAGACTAAAGCGTTTTGATCAAATAGGTTTTCAAAGGAAGTAAGAAGATTCTTAAATTTATTTTTTTTTACTTTATTTAATGATCTAGAAACTGCAATTCTGTATATCCATGTTGACAATTTAGAATCTCCTCTAAAACTAGAAATTGAACGATAAACTTCAATAAAGACTTCTTGGGCTATATCTTCTGCATCTTCTTGGTTTCGAACAAATCCATAGCATAAATTCAAGACATCTTTCCGGTATTGATTAACGAATTCCCTAAAAGCTTGATTATCTCCAATTTTAAGTTTATCTATAAGTTGTTCTTGAGTCATTTTTGCGTTAATAAAGAAACAAAGATAAAAGAAAACCTTGCATTATACAAGGTTTTCAAGCACAAGATAACAATTTAGAGAAACTAACTCAAATTACTTTGGGCAACATCCACCTTTTTTATCTTTATTTTTTGAGCAACCTGCTTTGTCTGCTCCTTCATTTTTTCCACAACTTGCTTTTTCTTTTCCACAACCAGCTTTTTCTGTTCCTTCATGTTTACTGCAACCAGCTTTTTTGCCACCGTCGTGTTTGCTGCAACCAGCTTTTTCTCCGCTTTCGCCTTTACATCCACTTTTAGCTTTATCAGCACAGCATTTGCTTTTATCAGCAGATTTATCACTGCAGCATTTGCTTTTTTCTTCGTGCTTGCCATCACATTTTCCTGTGCCTTTGCATTCACCTTTACTATTATCGCATTTGCCATCTTTGTTTTCATCTTTAAAAGAATCACAAATTCCGTCTTTGTTTGCATCTACAAATTTACATGCATGTGGTGCTGGCGTTGCATCAGTTTTTACAGTTGTTTGATCTGTTTGTTTTGCATTATCAGCAGGAGTGGTAGTTTGAGCTTGCAAGCTTATTGTTGCAAAAGTAAATGTCATTAAAATTAATGAAGTTAAAAATCTGTTTTTCATATTTTTTATTTTTTGGTTATGAAGGTTTAGACAACCCCTTTATTAAAAACTTTCGTAAGAGGAGAAACTTTTTTCTAAAGTCAAATAATATTCACAAAAAAGGCGACTCGAAAGAGTCGCCTTTTTTGTGAATTCATCCATCAAAAACATTAGCGTTCGATTACAATAGCTTTATTTATTACATTCGTGTTGTCTTCTACACGAATGCGGTAAACACCAGCAACCAATTCTGATAAATCTAATTCAATCGAATTATTTGAGTTTATGCCCGTGATTAATTTATTCACCATCATTTTTCCAGTAATATCAAAAACGCTAAGTTGAGCATTTTCCATTATTTTGCTGCCAAATTGAATGGTGATTTTACCAGTGGTTGGAACTGGGAAGATACTAAACAAAACATCAACTTGTTCATTAATTGCTACATCAGTCACTGTTATTAACAACGATGAAGTCGCAGAACATTGACCATTAAAAGCATTCAGAATAACAGTATATTGACCTGCACCTGGATATAAAAATGTTGGATTTATTTCAGTAGAAGTTGAAGACGCTGAACCAAATAGCCATGAATACGAAGTTGCATTTGTAGATTGGTTGATAAATGTAACATTCAGATTTGTAGCATTATAGTCAAATAAAGCTGTTGGCATTGGATCAACTTGTATACTTGCAGGTGTAGAATATTCAATATTACAACTTCCGCTTTGAACTACAGCACGGAATTGAGTAGGTTGAATAAGTGCTCCTGAAGTATATGTTGTTGCTGTATTAGAAATATCTGACCAAGAACTAAATGGGGTTATTGATTTTTGCCATTTAACAACAGAGCCAGTTTGGTTAATAAGTGTAAGTGTTCCACTATCGTTACCAGTACAAACTGAACCACTTCCATTTATATTACCTCCAACTGATGTAGGGCTTACAACTATAGTTTTTGATAATGAAAATTGGTCAGTGCCATTGTTAATTACTGCACGGTAATCCCAAGTTCCTGAAGAAAGCGGTGTCTCTGAATATATGGAAGCAGTATTAACAATATCAATCCAAGTTCCAGAATTGAGTCGCTTTTGCCATTTAATGATTGTTCCAGAATAGCCAGATAATGTCAAAACTCCAGTTGAACTACCCAAGCAAATAGGGGAGTTGCCACCAGTAATAGAACCTGCATTTGCAGCTAATACTTCAATAAACACAGAACTTGAATAAGTAATAGGACATGTTCCACTTTGAACTACCGCACGATATTCCCAAAGTCCAATAGCGCTGGGAGTTTCGGTGTAAATTGCTGTTGTATTTATTGCATCAACCCATACTCCAACACCTAATCTTTTTTGCCATTTTATAATATTTCCAGAATATCCATTCAAAGAAATTGTTCCGATTGATTCTCCAAAGAAAATTTGAGAAATTGGTGCTGAGATTGAACCACCAATTGAAACTGGATCAACCTCAACAGTTGTAGGTAGAGAATTTAATATTCCACAAGTTCCACTTTGAACTACTGCTCTATATTGAGTATTCTGAGTCAATATGCCTGAAGCATAAGTTGTGGCTGTATTTGAAATATCTGTCCAAGTTGTATATGGGGAAACTGAACTTTGCCATTTTAAAATTGTTCCAACATTACCAGACAATGTAAGTAATCCGCTTGTATTTCCAGTACAAATTGTTGTTCCGCCAGTTACTGTTCCAGCAACAGTTGTTGCAAATATGGTTACTGTGGTTGATACAGAATTTATTGGAGAGCAACTACCACTTTGTACAACAGCTCTAAATTGAGTGGTTTGTGTTAACACACCTGAAGTATATGTCAATGCTGTGTTTGCAATATCTGTCCAAGTTGTATATGGAGAAACGGAACTTTGCCATTTAATTACTGTTCCCACGTTACCTGTCAAAGTTAGCAATTCACTTGTACTTCCAGAGCATATGGATGTGCCTCCAATAACAGTTCCGGCAACAGTTGTCGGTGAAACTGATACTGTGGTAGATGAAGAATTAGCCATTGCGCAACTACCACTTTGAACTACTGCTCTAAATTGAGTATTCTGAGTCAATATTCCAGATGTATAAGTAGTTTGTGTATTTGTGATGTCTGTCCAAGTTGTATATGGAGTGACGGAACTTTGCCATTTTACCACATTTCCAACATTTCCAGCTAAATTGAGTAATCCGCTTGTACTTCCAGAACAGGTTGGTGTTCCACCAGTTACGGTTCCAGCAACAGTTGTTGGAAATACATTTACTGTGGCTGAAATAGAATTTGTTGGTGTGCAACTACCACTTTGAACTACAGCTCTAAACTGGGTCGTCTGTGATAATCCTCCAGAAATATATGTAATTTCTGTATTTATGATATCCGTCCAGGTGGTGAATGGGAAAACGGAACTTTGCCATTTAATAACTGTTCCCACATTGCCTGTCAAAGTTAACAAATCACTAGTACTTCCAGCGCAAATGGATGTGCCTCCAGTAACAGTTCCTGAAACAGTTGTTGGTGAAACTGATACTGTGGTAGATGTAGAATTAGACATTGCGCAACTACCACTTTGAACAACTGCTCTAAATTGAGTATTCTGAGTCAGTATTCCAGAAGTATAAGTAGTTTCTGTATTTGAGATGTCTGACCAAGTTGTAAATGGAGCGACAGAACTTTGCCATTTCAAAACAGACCCAACATTTCCAATCAAAGTGAGCATTTCAGTTGTGTTTCCATAGCATATTGATGTTCCACCAGTTACGGCTCCAGCAATAGTTATTGGATTTACAATGATAACAGTTGGAGCAGAAAATAAATCCGTTACATTGTTAATAACAGCTCTATATTCCCATGTTCCGCTACCTGTGGGAATTTCTGAATAGGTGATTGTAGTGTTGGAAATATCAATCCAAACCCCTAAATTTACTCTTTTTTGCCATTTTAAAATAGTTCCAGTGTATCCTGCAAGTGTCATTATTCCTGTTGAAGTACCCAAGCAAATCGGTGTTGCTCCACCAGTTACTGCACCTGCATTTGATGGTAAAACTTCAATGATAATTGTTGATGAAGTTGCAATACCACAACTTCCACTTTGAACAATTGCTCTATATTCCCAAAATCCAATGATGTTTGGGATTTCGGTATAAGTTTGAGTTGTATTAATAATATCTATCCAAGCTCCAGTTCCTAATCGTTTTTGCCATTTAACAATATTTCCAGTTTGTCCAGATAAAGTGATTGAACCGGTTGACTGTCCTAAAAATAATTGAGAAACACCAACAGAAACAGACCCTCCCACAGAATTTGGGCTTACTGAAACTGTTGTTAAAGCAGAGTTGGTAATTCCACAACTTCCACTCTGAACTACTGCTCTAAATTGAGTAGTTTGAGATAATGCACCTGATATGTATGTTAATGCTGTATTTGAAATATCCGTCCAAGATGTAAATGGGGAAACTGAACTTTGCCATTTTGTAACTG
>JBAXTE010000017.1:0-83104 GCA_037130365.1 Bacteroidota bacterium | reverse complement strand
TTCTAGAAAAAAATGTACATTTGCAGTCAAATAAGTCGTCTCTGTAGCTCAGTTGGTAGAGCAATTGACTCTTAATCAATGGGTCGGGGGTTCGAGCCCCCCCGGGGATACTTAAAATTCAAAGAGTTACATCATTCAAACGGTGTAACTCTTTTTTATTTGCAACAAAAATTTGCAAATTTATTTTCTAATACCATATGAAAGACTGTTAAAAGAATATTCCATCTAAAAATTACACTAATAACTTTTTAGATACTTAATTTCTAAAACGTTTTTTTAATTAAATAGTATTTCATAATTTTGCTTAATCTAATTAATAAATATTTGCCCGAAACCATAAACAAATCAAATTCTATGAAAAAGTTTATTGCAATTTTCGTCATTTTAGCTATGTGCTCCATTTCATTTGCTCAATTGCAAGTGGTCAATCAAAAACAAATTACCATAAATAAAGGTGATGAAATTTCGGTTATGGAGCTTGGTCAAAAAGGATTTGTCGTATTTACAAAAACAAACAATGAAGATTCTAAAAAATTAAAGGATTGGTCATTTACGTTGTACAACCCAGACATTGAAGTAGTATGGGAAAAGAAACTCACCCTCGATAAGTTTCAGGAATTATTAACTATGGATTCTTACAATGGTGATATTAACATTGTTTATTATGATGGTATTATATCACAGGTAGAAATAATTACTTTAGTGAAAATTAGTGCTGAAGGTGAAATTTCGAAAAAAGAGATAAATTTAAAAAATAAAATTGGAGTTGAAGGTGCTCATTTTATCAATGGTAATTGCTATTTGATTTCCTATTTTTTAAAATACAAGCAATCGGCGCTAGCCAGAACATGCTTAAATTGTTTAATAGTCCCAATTGTAATGGGAATTACTATGCCAACCGTAATTTCAGAAGTTCAGAAAGCTGATTTTTCATCCTTAACATTGACTTCGAACAAAATTCAAATGCCAGAATATGGTGCAGTTACAAATCACACTTCCGATGGAAAAAATATTTACTTAAGAGTTAAGAGCTCAAAGAAGAAATTTCCTTATGATGCAATTTATAATATTGAAGATGGTGTTGTAATGGAAAAAACGCCAATTAAGAAGGTAGATAATACCGAAATTGAATATATGAATGTAATTATTCCTGATTCTGCTCATAAATTTGTCTTAGGTTTAAGTAAAAAAGAGGTACTTGGCGCTCGAAAAAAAGATGACAAAACATTCTATCAATATTATATAACAAACTTAGAAAAAGATGATATTCAAACTATTAACAAAGTAGATAAAGATATTTCTAACGAACTATTTAAAGACAGAAACGTATCGATTAAAAACAAATTCTTTGGAACAAACTACTTAGTTAGAGGAAGTGGTGATATTATGAGTAGTTGCTTCCGCTTTAACGGTAAAAACTTTGTGGTATTCGACAAGTATCAAAAGATATATAGCGAACATACAAATTGCAACGGAAAAACTTGCTATACTTATTATGTATTTGAATCGTACTATTATACAAATACTATAGTTTGGTGTTTTAACGACGAAGGAGATGTAGAATGGTCGAAAAACTTTGAATATGATATTGTTAGTCCATATTATCATGCAAAAACCTGTGCTCGTCCTTACAAAGACAATACAATAGCTCTTATTGGTCACTTTGATAATGAGTTATCATACAAAACGTTATCTATGGAAGGTGATGTTATAGAAGGTACTGAAAAACAGAAAGTTTCAAACAAATCAAAATTTTCCGATTTAACTCAATTCAACAATAGTATTACACATTTATATGAAAACACATACTTAGTATGGGGAAATGACGATGATAATAAATCGGGTGATGACAATGAGAAGAGTAAAGCAAGGAAAAAAGAGGATAAAAAGAAAAAAACTTTAAACCTGATTTTTAAAATCATAGAATTTAAATAAATTTCATCCAGAGTGGAAGTCGTTGCTAAAATTCAATATATATTGAGTTTAGTTTTACATCTTCCACTCTGTTTTTTTATACCCGGTTTGTATAATACTTGAATAGAATATTGCAAAAAGAACATTTCGGAACTTGAATTATAAATCATCTATTACTATAATGAAATACTTGATTCTAGTTTTATATTTTTTTTTCACCACTTTTGCTGCTTTATCGCAAAACTCTTTACAAAACCTACTTTTGGTTGAGCAGTCACTAAACTCTACAATTACAAAAGTTGACACACTAAACACAAAAAAGACGATAAAGCCGTCTCGCGGCAATTTTGTAATGCGTTATAATCCTGTTTCATTATTTTTTATCGGTGCCATGTTTGTCTATCAAAATGCAATTTCCGCTCAGCTATCTGCAAGTTGCGTGTACGAGCAAAGTTGCTCAAATTTCAGCAAGAATATGATATCTGAATTTGGCTTTATTAAAGGACTTTTGCTCTCATCTGATCGATTGATACGTTGCAATCCAAAGTCAATTGAAAAAGCTTATGAATGGGAGATAAATGAAAATCAAGGCAAACTACTCGACGACACTTCAAATTACAAATAAATGAGGAGTCTATTGTTCTGTATATGTTTATTGATGTTTGCAAGTACTGTTAATTTCGGTCAATCACTTATTTCTCCAGATTCGACAGCAATGCAAATTCAAAAAATTGGTAATCAAACCGAGTTTAAATTTATTGCTCATTTACTTCATAACAACTTAGTTAATGAAGCTCAATACGAAATTTTGAGATTGGACACCATAAAGGAAAATTCAGTGAATTTTACAGATTCACTATGGTATTATAAAGGAATTTTCAAATATCAAAAAAAAGATTACAGTCAAGCTTTTGTATTCTTTTCGAATGTTTCAAATCAATCTTCGGCTGAAATATGGAGCACTTCTAAAATCTTGCAATATCATTCAATCTTGCGAAAGCCTAATATCGGAAGTCCTTCATCATCACTTTCCAAAATTGAAAATATTGCCAACAATGTATTTCTTAATGCGACTACATTGCTGTTAAACCATAATCCAAATACATTTGATTCGTTGCTCAAAAAAACAAATATTGATTTTTTTCAACGAAAGAATTTAATGATGATTTCAGACAAAATTGTAAGCCATAACCCAAAATCACCCATAAAAGCGGCCGTTTTATCTGCAGTAATTCCCGGACTTGGAAAATGGTATGGAGGTTCTCGTACCGAAGCATCTTCTTTGTTTATAATTTGTAGTATAATGGCTGTTCAGGCTCTCGAAGGATATTCAAAACAAGCATTTAAAAGTCCTCAATTCTATATATACAGCTCCCTTTTTACAATATTTTATGGTGGGGGAATTTTAGGAAGTTTTTATAGCGTAAAAAATAAAGAAAAACGTTTTTATGAAGACATCGACCGTCAGGTTTTTGACATTCTCGATATTCATGCTCGGAAGATTACCCATTTATAGTCAATCTGTAGAGCGCATTTCTATGTCGAAATCCATCGACACTTCATTAGTCTGGCAAACCGCCTTATCGATGGAGCGCGAAGCCTTTGATGCAACCACATTACGAGGTCATGACTCTATACTTTTTTTTAAATCATTATTTTTAAAGGAACATGGTATGACTCAAAATGCACTCGAAACTATTGAACGATTTACCCTTTGTCAAGACGATTCACCCTTATTTAATCAGTGGTCTTTTGAGCGTTCTCTGCTGTTTTATTTAAACCATCAATACGAGAGCTCATTGATTGCTTATAAGTTTTTTGAGGAAAATTGCAAAGATTCAGTATATAAAATGCAAAGTATTTATTTAAAACTTCTTATATTTGCTCAAATAAAAAGCAAAAGCGAAACGAGAACGCTTTTTAACCAGTATTGTATGAACCATGAAATCCCATTAATTGAAGCAAATTTATTTTGGAATAGCAATATTACCAATGCTTTAAGCTCAAAAAAAGCGATATGGTTGTCGCTACTGGTTCCTGGCTTGGGGCAAGTTTATGCACGCGATTATATTGGGGGCGGACAAGCGTTATTGCTTAAAACATTGACTGCATTATTTATTGGTGGTCATTTAGTAGCTGGTTATGTTTTTATCCCATTAATAACAGGGATGCAACTAGCAATGCAATTTTATCGTGGCGATAGTCGTAAAGCCGCACTTACAGTGCTTGAATACAACCAACTTCAGCAACAAAAATTCATTAAAGAACTCACAAAGTTTGTGATTCGCACAGAAAATAAAAATTAGAAATCAAATTTATAATCATGAGAAAAAAAGCCTATCTTTTGTTATTGTCTTTAGTCATAAGCATAAGTGCTTATAGCCAAGATTTTAACAACTACATCCCCGTAAAATCTAGTGGGGCTGTACCAGAAGATCTTCGGAAAACCTCAACGGAGAAATATTACGAAGATTTGAGAAAATTAGAAACAAAAGGATCTTCTTTTGAATATCAAGCAAAAAAGAAATTCTTATTAAAAAGCCGATTTTACAACGATGTAATTTTACATAGCGGTCGAGTGCTTTTTAATGATCCAATGACAAAATACATCAATAAAGTAGCTGCTGTTTTGCTAAAAGATGATAAAAATTTACTAAATTCAGTACGTTTTTACACTTTAAAATCAACCGTAGCAAATGCTTATTGCATGGATAATGGAGTGATCTTAATTACCACTGGTTTGCTTGCTCAACTCGAAAACGAATCTCAGTTAGCATATATTATTGGTCATGAATTGACACATTATGTAAAAAAACACGCCATTAATCAATTTTTAGAAGAGTCGAAAATGGAAAAAGGGAAAGCTTCTTATGGCGACTTCTCTTATAACGAAAAAATTATTGCTTCACTTTATTACTCCAAAGAAGATGAATTTGAAGCTGATAAGGCTTCTGTAAACGATTATCTTGCAAAAACAAAATATTCACTTAAAGCCCTTGAGTCCGTTTTTGATGTGCTACAATATTCATATTTGCCATTTGACGATGTAGCATTTGACACCACTTTTTTCAACACTAAATATTGGAATATTCCTTCTGAATATTGGGTTAGTGAAACAAAAAAAGTTGCATTAAAAGAAGAGAACGACGATGATATTGAAAGTACTCACCCAAATATTAAACGTCGAAGAATGGCTATGGATGAGTTAATTAAAAAAATTCCTGAAGAAAACAGATTGGCGTATGTTGTTTCTGAATCTGAATTTAAATCGATTCAAAAAATTGCTCGTTTTGAACTTTCAAAGTTATATTTACTCGATATTAACTACGCAAGTGCAATCTACAATAGCTATTTACTTCTTCGTGAAGATCCTAACAGTTGTTATTTAAAAAGCACAATTGCTTATGCTCTATATGGAATTAGTAAATATAAAAACCAAAAAAACATCAATAAAGCAGTAAGATCTCCAGGGAAAATTGAAGGAAAATCGCAAGCACTTTATCACATGTTACGAAAAATAAAAGGAGAGGAACTCAATATTTTAGCGATTAACTACTCCTGGAAATTATTGATGCAATATCCTAACAATCCGATGCTTAAGCAAATATCGCAAGATATTGTAAAAGATTTGGTGAATAAATACAAATTTACGATTGATGATTTTTCTACAACACCTCCAATTGCAGATAAAGCAATAAAAGATACTGTGGTGGCGGATTCTGGAAATAAAAAATATGATCGAATTAGAAAAGAGAAAAAGAAAACGAAAGAAAGCACAACTTTTATGTTGGTAGAAGTGCTAAAAAACAATGATTTAGTAATGGCTTTCGATGATGGTCTTGAAGCTCTTAAAAAGAAAAAATTTAACGACGACAACGAAGAAGTTTTTACTCCTGAAGAACTCAAAGCAAAAAAGCAAAAAGAGAAACGGATTGACAAATATGGTTACTCGTTGGGCATTGATACAGTACTTGCTATAGACCCATTTTTTATTGAGTTTAATTTGATAAAAAAAGAAAATGATGTTCTTATAGGTGCCGAAAGTAAAAAAATTAAGCTCACTTCTCAAATGAAAGAGAATGCTGCAAAAACAAAAATTTCGCTAAAACTACTTGATTCTAAAATGATTTCAGAATCGGATGTAGACTTATTAAACGATTTGGGAACTATCCATGATTGGATTACAGAAGCAATGGACAAAGATGATAGTGATGATAATGTAGAAATTTCTATGGTAAATAGTAATTATAACGAATTGTCGGATTTGTGCCTAAAATATAACACCAAATATCTTTATTACAATGGGATGGGCGTGTTTAAATACCGCAACAACGAATATCTTTTAGCCGCTTGTTACTCACTTTTTGTGTTTTTCCCAATAACTCCCTATTATCTTTATTTGAGCATGAAACCACAATACCAAACACAGTATTTTGGGATATTATTTAATCTGGAGTCAAATAAAACAGTTAAAGCTCGTGCTACCACTATTGATCTTAAATATAGCACTGATATCGTTAACTCAATTCTTTATGATGAGTTTAACCAAATGAAACGTCATGATAAATCTCAACCAAAAAAGTAAACCAATGAAATATATAAACATAAATCATCTTATTAAAATATCTATTTTATTAATATGTTTGGGCTGTGGAGAGTTCTCTTCATTTGCTCAATTATCTGGTTATCAGGGAAAAAGATTCTCATTAGGATATGGTGGCAATATTGGGTATGCTATGTTTAGCAGAAACTCTGAAGGATCTAGTTTGTTTGGTAAAGGTACAAATCTTGAACTCGTAGACAAATTACTCTCTTTTAATTATAAGCATCAAGCACAATTAGAACTCGTTACGCAATCAGATATGGTTGTAGGAATTCAAGCATCCTATGGTCTTACTCAGTTTGAAGCAATTAAAAGTGGTGATGAATACGAAGAAATTGGCCCTGTAAGCCCAGGCGGATACTACACAACAAACTATGTTTCTCTAAACAGCGTATATGCTAAAATGAAATTTTATACCTTTGGCTTGTACATCAAAAGTTTCGATACTAAAACAGCCCCAATTGGTAAATATAATGCCTATAAATTATCTGCATTGTTATACAAACCTGATCTTTCAACTATAGATATACCAAATGAAATTAAACCAGTGTTCCCAAAATATAGTAAGTCGCTGGTGTTTACCTATTCAAGAGGTATTTCTAGGGTTTATTTTAATCGATTATTGGTAGATTCTAATGTAGAACTTGGAATACCTTTATTAATGCCAAAAATTGATCTGTTTTCGTTAGAAGAAAATTCTGATTTTTCAACTGATCCAGTAAAAAACAAAGCACTTTTAACCAAAAGAATGAACTCTCGCTTATGGGGTAACTTTCTATTTAATGTAAATGTAAACATTTCGTTATTAGCTTTTTAGGCATTTTGCTAATATAACAAATCTCTATTCTCAGTCTATTTTTAGATGTAGATTGTCTGCACTGAATAAAAAATGAGGCTGTTACTGTATTTTTACTGGTTTATAAATATTTTGACTTACATATATGTTATCTATGAAAAAATTTAACTGGATTATCATTTTACTTGTGTTTGCATTAACTTCTGTTCACGCTCAACAAGAAGAAAAAGTGTATTTTGACGTTTCGGGTAAAAAAGCCTTAGAGACAGGAGCATATTATTATCGAGTACTGGTAAGCGTTCCCAATGTATATAAATCATATTATATGTCGGGAAAACTATATTTTGAAGGAAATATTTCAACAGCCGATAGTGAAAACGAAGCAAACAACAAGTATTCTGGCACCTGTACTTGGTACTACAAGAGTGAAAAGAAAAAAGTTGAGAAAAAGTATAATACTAGTGGACAGGAAGATGGCTCAACTTTTTACTATTATGAGTCGGGCAAATTGTGGAAAGAGATTGAATATAAAAATGGCTCTATCGTAAATGGGAAATATCGTGAATATTCTGAAAAAGGCACCGTTGCTAGTATTTTTGAAGAATCATTCGACACAAATATCAACGACTGGGATATGTATGTTAGTAATGCGAGTTCGGCCAAATTATCAAATGGTCAATTTGAACTAAAATCATTAACAAAAGAAGGCACCTCTCGCCTAATTAGCATTCCAATTATAAGCGATGATTATATTATTGAAACAACTATTGACAACCTTGAATCTAATGGAAATAAAGTTGGCCTTGTCTGGGGTTTTAAAGATTGGCAAAACTACAATTATTTGGCAATTTCTGAAAGCTATTTTGATGCTGGTATTGTATACGAAGGAGTTCAATTTGCTAAAGTTGATGGAATGTACTCTGCAGAACTTGTAAAAAGAGGAAAAAATACAATCAAACTTTTTGTGAATAACGAAAAACTGATTATCACTTTTAATGGTGTTTTACAAACAAAAATACCAGAACTAAAAATGCAAGGGAATCAATTGGGTTATGTAGTTAGCGGAATTTCAACAATAAAAGTGGACAACCTAATTATAAAAGAACTTAATGGAACTGCTATTGGCGGAACTTCAAATACAGATATGTCGGTGAAATCAACTGGAAGTGGATTAATTTTATCTCAAAATGGATACATTGCTACCAATTATCATGTGATTGAAAACAATAACAAAATCATTGTCGATGTGGTAATTAATGGAGAAACTAAATCGTATGATGCCACAGTAATCCAAAAAGATGAGCAAAACGATTTGGCAATATTGAAAATTAAAGACACTCTTTTTAATATTGGAGAAATTAAATACGCATTTTCAGAAACAGGAACTTTTAATGTTGGTGCTGGTGTTTTTACAATTGGCTTTCCGTATGCATTAAGTGGTATGGGTAAAGATGCAAAATATACAGATGGAAAAGTCAGTGCAAAAACTGGCTATAATGGAGCAATAAACTCATTTCAAACATCAATTCCTGTGCAACCAGGAAATAGTGGTGGTCCAATATTTAATGATAAGGGGCAGTTGGTTGGTGTATTAAATGCTAAATTTTCATCGGCTGATAATGTTTCTTATGCCATCAAGTTAAATAATTTAAAATCCCTTTTCGACTTACTTCCAGAAACTCCGATGCCAAGCAATAATAAATTGGAAACATTATCGATGGAAGAGAAAATCAAAGTGTTATCAACGTTTGTAGTACTCATAAAAGTTAAATAAAAATTGTATGTTCTTTCGATAATAACCGAAAAATTATTGACCTAAAATTGAATTAAACTTTCTTTAAATCAAAACATAAATGGCTTCATCTTTTAAATTCTTTAAAAAAAACATATTATTATTGGTTGTTATATTAGGTGCGCAAATATTCATCACCAATGCACAACAAAAACTAATCTGTAAAGACACAGAAAAGCCATTAAAAGAGGGTACAGTTGTTAGGTCAAAAATAATAGGAAGTATTGATTCGGTAATATATGTTTCAACAACACGATGGGTTTTGCCAAATGATTTACGCATTTCTATGTATAATAAAGATTCTTGTTCCTTGATTAAAACCATTGGAGTTAAAAACTATGGGGACAAACCGAATAATCCTAACTTGTTTTTTGCAAAATTTAATCAGGCAATAATTAAAAACAATAAGATTTATGTTTCGTGGATAGTTGAAAACAAAATGGAAAGCAAATTAATTCTTCAAATTTTAGACAAAGATTTAAATGTAATTCAGCCACCAATTGTAATGTATAAATTCATCAATGTTCGAAACTCAACATCCTTAGCTCATCCCTTTTTTATGATGAGTCCCAATGGTAATAAAATGATTGTTGGAGGGGAGGAAACTAGCGAAAAGGGAAAAAACATTAAAATGCAATATAAAATTATTAATTGCGATAATATGGAGGTTGAAAACACCATCCAATCGGAACTCCCTTATTCTGTTAGTTTTAATTCTGGATTTACTTCTTCAAAATATTTAATGGACAACCAAGGAATCCTTTTTTATAATACAAGTATCTATTATAAAGATGGTAGTTTAACTAAAACAGGACAATTAATTGGAAATATTCGGCCAGAAAACTCAGAATTAAATTACAAGCTTTTATCTTACAATCAATTGCAAATTACTAATTTCAATATCGAAATAGTTGAAGATGAATTATTTACTTATGGAATTTATAATGCAAAATTTGACAGCAAAAAGTATTTAAACGGGGAGTTAGAAATTGAACAGGGTCTCTTTACTTTAAAATTAGACAAAAAGACACTTTCAATCAAGGAAGATATTAAGTTTGAGCTTCTTAATAACGAAAAATTTGCCTATTCAGATTTAGAAATGAGTACAAAACAAAAAAAGAAATTAAGTATGGGCGAATTTGCAATAGCTCATTTAAACTCTCGTAACCTTATGGTTTCACAATGCTACAAAACATCAGATAACGGTCTTTTATTAGCTTTAAACAACCAATACTATTTATCAGACTGTGGCACGAGAGAATGTTCTGGACAAACAAAATTAAATGAAATTTATTTTGTGAAACTTAATGAGCAAAAAGAGATTCGTTGGATTTCTTGCACAAACCAGAATACTACAATTCCCGAATATCTTGATTTTCATAACACAATGATACAAAAAGAGGATGATTTTTATTTTATTCAGGCACATGAAAAAGAAAACATAGTCTATAAAATTAATGAAAAAACAGGATTAATTTCTGAATCAAAACATCCTAAAAAATATTCTCGAGAAACAATCGAAGTAATTGATAATCAACAATATTTTATTGCTTTAACCGATAGTCGTTTGTCAATGTTTGCAAAAACAGCTATTGGTATTTGTGTTACAGGAGCTATAGCCTCAGCTTTTGTTTTTCCATATTTAATTCCAGTTTTTGTAATTACTGGTCCTGTTTTTACTGGTCTAAAAGCTAGCAATGTATATATGGGGAAATTTTGTATCCAATTATAACAACACACTTAATATAATATGTTATAAAACAAATTTTGAATGAAAAAACAAATAATTACTGCATTCTTTATTTTTATTACAGGAATTTTGGTTGCACAAGAGGTTAAATATGTTGGCACAAGTGTGCCTGTAAAAGAACATAAAATTGTAAAATCCTCAATAATTGGTAATATTGACGAATATGTTTATATCACTACAACCAATAAAAAAAATTATCAGCTTAAACTTTCAATGTATAATAAGGAAACAACAGTATTAAACAAAACAGTGGCTGTGCGAAGTTTTGGCAAAAAGGATAATAATCCAATAATTAAACACGCTTTTTTGAAAGATATTTTGATAAAAAACAAAAAAATATATGTCGTTTGGGCTATTGAAAACTGGGAAGAAAGCCAATTAATACTTCAAATTTTCGATAAAGAGTTAACCGAAATATTAAAGCCTAAAGTGATTTATCAATTAGCAAATAAGGATAGATCATTTTACAATTCTCATGTATTTTATCTAATGAGTCCTGACGGGAATATGCTAATTGCTGGAGGCGAAGAGAGTGCCTTAAAAGGAGAAAACATTAAGCTTCAATACAAGCTATATAGCTCTGAATTGGAGGTTAAAAACACAATTCAAGCTGAGCTTCCCTATTCCATTGCCGTAAAAACTAGCGACATATCCTCGGAATATAAGATGAGTAATCAAGGATTTTTGTTTTTTAATGTAAGTGTAACAGCTACAAATAATGAGAAAACGGGTGATATTAAGGGTCAACTAATAGGAAACATAAATTCTGATAATTCTGAGGTAAAATTTCACGTTTTTTCTTTTGAAAATAAACAAATTTATAATTTTAATTATGAAGTTTTAGAAAACCAATTGTTTGTTTTTGGAACATATTCATCTAAACAAAATCTAATTTCAAAAAAAACTAGCACAAAAGAAAAGGATAATTATGGAATCTTTTCAACTAAAGTGGATCTAAAATCTTTTGCAATAATTGATGAAATTCACTTTAATCAGTTTGATCAAGAGAAAGTGGTTTATTCAGATTACAAATTGAGTAAAAAAGGAAAACAGCTTACTACCAAAGAAGAGGTTGCAATTTTATTAATGAAAGGAAATCTTGTAATTTCAGATTATCTATTAACCTCCGATAATGGGATGTTAATGACATTAAATAATCAAATTCAAATTAATGATTGCACTGGTCGGTCTTGCGTTTATTATACCAATATTTATGGGATAAATTATGTGAAATTAGATAGTAAGGGAGATATTAATTGGATTTCTAGTACCCAAATAAATGCTCAATACCCAGGGTTAAGCAATTGCAAGGAAAAACTAATAAAGAAAAATGACAAATATTATACTATTATAAGTGGACTTAATAAAGAAGCAACAATAATTACTGTTGAAGAAAAAACAGGTTTTATTACAAAAAAATATATCAAAAAAGAGATTAATGAGGAAATTGTGAAAGCCGTAGATAATCAATTTTTTGTTGTTGGATTAAAGAAGAGATTGTCTGCTTTTGCCATAGCCTCAATCAGTGGTTTTGTTTTAAGTACTGCAATTGCTGCTTTCACATTGGCAAATCCCTTTTATACTGTTTTAGTAATTGTGCCAGCAGGCTTTTATTATAACTTTTTTTCTTCTTTTATGCCTGTTCATAATGTATATTTTGGCAAGTATGAACTTTTGAACTAACCGCTTTTAAAAAGATACCCGTTCTCTAATTAACTGGATTTAAAAAAATATCAGAATAAAGATGAAAAAGTCAACTTGGTTGCTTTTAATTTGTATTGTAATGTCAATTTCATCGAAATTGGTGGCTCAAACTGGCAACTCTTTGGATGAGCGTTATAAACCACCAGCTAATTCTGTGTTTGGCTCAAAATCCTCGAATTTATCTCATAAAAAAAATGATTATAATTATAAACAAAGCTTATCTTTTCCAACTCTGTCGCTCGCAAGAAAAGAAATATCAATAGATTATCAATTCAGATTAGCCCCACAGGTTTTTGGCTCATTAATGCTGGGCGTGACATTTGGTGACGATTATGTTGAAAAGAGACTTACCTTTTCACAATTTCTTGAAGGAGAAGAAATTATCATTGGAGGTAAACCTGGATATCATTTAAATAGCTTCTATTATCATACAAAATATCAATCTGGCTTTTTATTCTCATCTGCAGTAAAACTTTATAGCTTTGAGGGCGAAAGTAGCTCAGATTTTTATTGTATTCGGTATAAATTTGTTTCTCGAAATTATGAATTGCCCGATAATATGGGAACCTATAATTTGAGTAATTATCCAGACGGTACTTCTTTTAATACAAATATTCATTATGTCGCTTTCCAATGGGGTTACTCTTGGTGCTTAAATTTGGCACAAAAGAAATTTATCCATGAATTGTCTTTTGGATTTGGTATAAAATTATCTAAATGGGATCAGTATCTTGATGTTCTGGACAAAAACAACTATGTTATCGGTTTAAAAAAAGTACCAACTGTTAAAATCACATCCTTAAGTCCATGCGGATTTATGGAATATCGCTTGGGATTTGGTTGGTAAACAATAAATTAAAATCACACATTTATGAGAGCTATTTTTATGATAATCTTTTTTACATTCACAATTAGATTTGGATTGGCTCAAAATAAAAACCCATTAGACGAACGCTATACACCACTAAAATCATCAATATTTGGTTCAGAAAAAAGTTCTAAAAAATCAAATCTCAATAATGATATTTTTCGTTCTGCAAACATGATTAAACTCTCGTTAACTGATTTTGCACGATCACAAGTACGACTTGTTTATGAACGGTCATTTAGTTCTTCTTTTTCTGTAACGGCCGGTTTCGGGTGGTCTTATGGTCCTGATTATATAGAAAATTTATCTACATCAGGTGGGTTGATGACTGATCTTTTCAAGCAAAATGAACCTGGAGAAGAACTTTCATCACTACAGCATTTTTCAAAATATCAATCTGGATATTCTATATCAACTACACTTAAATATATTATTAGTGAAGAATATCCATCAACTTCTTTTGTAGAATTTGGCTATAAATATGCTCGACAAAATTACAAATCGCTAATTGAAATATCTGGAGTTCCTGTTTCCGATGCACTTTTTAAAGCAAATTTTAATGTTTTAAGTGTAGCTTATGGAAATAATTGGACATATAGTTCGGGAAGAATTAGTTTTACTCACGAACTAAGCTATGGTCTGGGATTGAAATTTTACTCTTGGGATCAATATCTGGAAATAAGAGATAATCGAGGTTATTCTGTTTCCTTCGATAAGCAGGCAAACAAAACAATCTCAAATAAATATCCAATTTTCATATTACGTTATCAAATGGGAATTGGCTGGTAGCCATTATAAAAATATTATTGATGAAAATTAAATTAGTCTTGATTTTTGCTTTTTTTAGCATCCAATTTCTTAAAGCTCAAAACTCAAATCCTTTGGATGAGAAGTATACTCCACCTAGATCTTCCGTTTTTGGAAGCTCTCAAAAAAATTTGAACATTTCAGATAACGAAAATGACTCTCCTTGTCATGCAATAAAAATCCCAGTATTAGAAATATTACGGGGCGAATTTAGGATACTTTACGAACAAAGAATAATCAATAGATTAACTGCAGAAGTTGGCATAGGTATGCCCGTTGCTGGGAATTTTGTAAATAAAGCAATTGCCGGAATATGGTTTGGTCTCTGGGGTGATCCCGACCCCGATTACAGAGACTATGGTGACACAAGAGTTGCTCTGAAAACAATGTTAGATAATTCCGTTTTCGATTCAGGTTATCTTTTCTCTTTTGGACTTCGATACTATTTTCCAATGGGAAATAATGCACCCTCCTACATAGATATAACTTATAAAAACGTAGCTCAAAACTTCTTTATCGTCAACTCTTCTTTCTTGAAAAGTACTTTTTCTTATAACAATAAATTTATTACTGTAAATTTGGGGTACTCATGGGCTAGTGGAAACTCCACCATAAAATTTATTCATAATCTTGGATTTGGCCTTGGAGCAAAATGGGGAAAATGGGATGAATTCATTGCCACAGTACCAAATTTAGTTAGTCCAAAATTCAACACAACGGGCAATAAAAAAAGTAATATTGTACCCATTCTATCTATCAAATATAACATTGGCTTAAATTGGTAAAACCATTACCCAGATTTGAAGCTTCATAAAATAATTTAGCCCTGTCATTTTCGTCTGACAGGGCTAAAATTTTCACTTCAACAATTACGTATTTAGTTACATGAAGTGTGTGTTTTTATACCAATACTTATTTCAAAATAGTCCAATGGACATTTTGAAATTTAGTATGGTTTAATGCTCGATGCTAATATGAACTATTGATTTATTTTTTGAATTATTGGACTAAATCATATTAGCATACGGTATTAATTATTATTTTTGAGCACCTGGCAAAGGTCTTACTAAAATAACATCGCCATGTTCGCCAACAATTCGTTTATACCAATCTTCTGGGTATGCAGGATGCCCTGGAGAAGCTGGTTGTCCATATCCGTTGTCGATAAATTCTCCGTTTTTTTCTGGTTTTACATTTCCATCCATATACTTTACGAAAAGATATTCTCCTAATTCTTTCCATCGAGCAGTAACTTTATCACCGGTATTTTTTGAGAAATTTGTCAACAATTCATCTGCAGCTTTTGGATTTGATTTATAAAGTTCTGCAGCTTTTGCATCAATATTATTAACCATTGGGACGAATCCTTCTTCTAATTCTTTTTGCAGTTTTAGAACCTCAACTGAGATATCACTCCAACGAGAATAAGTCCAATTTGAAACCCAATTAAATACCCAAAATGCAGAATTCCAAGAAAATTTTAGCATAGAACCGTTGCCTACTTTAAAGGTTTCTGGAACTGCTGTTATTCCACAATACATTGGAGTGTAAACAGTTAAATAGGTATCATCGAGACCAAACCAATTAATTCCACCAATATGATTTGGCAACCAACCACGCATTTCTGCTACAAACGAAAATCCTGTTTGCTGAGTAGAAATTGCACGTTCGTGAACATAATCTTTACCATCTACTTTAAAACTCATTGGACGCCAACGGTAAGGACATTTATATGGACCAGCACCTACATCTTTAGTCATATCATATTGAGTTCCAGAAAAATGATCACGCATCATTCCTTTAACGTCATCTAAAGTCAACATACGATCAGGTTTCATATATAATGGCAACCGATTTACCATATCTTCACCATTGATGTAAGGAAAAAACTTATCCGCATCTTTACATACTTTTCTAAAGCCCGCCCAAACTCGTGCTTCACAAGCTCTTAGTCCTCCAAAATCAACTGGAGCGTATGCATCAGCAAAGCTAAATGGAATTTTTGCATCTTTGTAAAATCCTTTTTCCTTTGCAAACGAAATTACATCTTGAGCATAAACACAAGAAACTTCGGGATTAAAAATATTTTTGATGTTTTTTGAAGAGATGCTCGTTTTTCCATTTTCTAAAGGAAAAGTAGTAATACGAGCTTGGTTTGCATGCCCCGAAATATACCCATCAGGAATTCGAATAGCAACCCAAACAGCACCTTTGCTATAAACCGTTTTTTCTACCCCTTTTTTGTCTTTTACTTTTGAGGGAGCACCTTTGCCAATCATTTCCATAATCCAGACCTCATTAGGATCTCCAATTGAAAAAGACTCTCCGGTACTATAATATCCATATTCAGCAACCAATTCAGTCATTACTTTAATCGCTTCTCTAGCGGTTTTAGATCGTTGAAGAGCTGTATAAATTAAACTACCATAATCCATAATTCCAGTGGAGTCTGCTAATTCTTCGCGACCAGTATATGTAGTTTCACCAATAGTAACTTGATACTCATTCATATTACCAATTACAGAATAAGTTTGAGCTACTTGTTTTATTTTTCCAAGAGGTTTTCCAGTATCCCACTCGCGGATATCTGCCCAAGTTCCGGGAGCAAAAAAAGCTGCTGGTCGGTAATACAACTCACCATATAGTTGATGTGAATCAGCAGAATAAGTAATATAAGTTGCACCCGTTTTAGACGCACCTTTGGTAACCAAAAAATTTGTACATGCATGAGCTGTTGGTTGCAACAATACTAATGCAGAAAAAATAAATAAAGTTGATAATCGTTTTTTCATATTTCGTTTTTTTTGTTTCAAGAAACAAACATACAATTTTTTTAAATATCACAAGTACTAACTTCCGAAAAAACAATAGTTGTAGAAAATCAGAGTCCTATTTTTGACTGATTTTTTCTTTTCTAGGGATCAAACAATGATTATTTTTAACTTTATTTGCAGGTTTTATGTAAGTAAAAATTCCTTATTTAAATATTGTTTATTTTTAACAATCACATTTTCAATTTGTTAAACACACATGCATCGCAGACAATTTGTTATAAAAAAAGAAATGTTAATTAACACATAAATTATCTTACATAAATAGCATTAAATATTTCTTTTTTTAATTAACTTTGCATAATCAAAAATCAACAGAAGCCTTGTTTGAATGAAAAAAATAAATATGGTTGACTTAAAAAGTCAATATGAAAAAATAAAACCAGAAATTGATCTTGCAATTCAAGAAGTTATTGATACTACTGCATACATAAATGGTCCATCTGTTAAAAATTTTCAACAAAATTTAGAAACCTATTTAGGTGTTAAACACGTAATTCCATGCGGTAATGGTACAGATGCGTTACAAATTGCGATGATGGCCTTAGATTTACAACCTGGGGATGAAGTAATTACAACTACTTTTACGTTCATCGCAACAGCAGAAGTAATTGCATTATTACGTCTTACACCAGTTTGTGTTGATGTGGATATTGACACGATGAATATTTCTATAGAAGCAATTGAAAAAGCAATTACACCTAAGACAAAGGCGATTGTTCCAGTTCATTTATTTGGTCAATCAGCCAATATGGAGGCTATTCTTGCATTAGCAAAGAAACATCATCTTTTTGTAATTGAAGATGCCTGTCAAGCGATAGGAGCAGATTATTATTTCTCAAATGGCTCTACTCAAAAGGTTGGTACAATGGGTGACATTGGATGTACTTCTTTTTTCCCTTCCAAAAATCTTGGTTGTTATGGTGATGGTGGTGCAATTTTTACAAATAGCGATGAGCTTGATTATAAGATTCGTGGGATTGTAAATCATGGGATGTTTACTCGCTATTATCATGATTTGGTTGGTGTAAACTCTCGGTTAGATTCCATTCAAGCAGCAATTTTGAATGTAAAACTCAAAAGTCTCGACGAATACGCCAAAGCTAGAAATAAAGCTGCATCGTATTACAATAATGCTTTTGAAAATCACCCTAGTATTATAATTCCTACAACTGCATCTTATACTTCACATGTTTTTCATCAATACACATTGGTGACTAAAAATATAGATAGAGCAAAGCTGATTGAATTTATGAATGAAAAAGAAATTCCAGTTATGATTTACTATCCAGTGCCCATGCACAAGCAAAAAGCATATCTCGATCCTCGTTACAAAGCTGGGGATTTTCCAGTTTCTGAATATTTATCAGATCATGTTATTTCATTGCCAATGCACACAGAACTTGATGAAGAGCAATTATCATATATTACAACATCACTACTCTCATTTTTAAATATTAAACGATGATTGAACAAAAGTTTTATGCTCACCCTTCTGCAATAATTGACGACCATTGCTCAATTGGCGATGGAACAAAAATTTGGCATTTTTCTCATGTTATGTCAAATTGTATTATTGGCGAAAATTGTAACATTGGTCAAAATGTGGTAATCTCTCCAGAAGTTGTTCTGGGAAAAAATGTAAAAGTCCAAAACAATGTATCAATTTACACTGGTGTAACGTGTGATGATGATGTTTTTTTAGGTCCATCCATGGTCTTTACCAATGTAACAAATCCACGAAGTGCGGTAAATCGCAAAAGTGAATATGCACAAACTCACGTTGGAAAAGGTGCTACAATTGGTGCAAATTCAACTATTGTTTGTGGTCATGATATAGGCGAATATGCCTTTATTGGTGCGGGTGCAGTAATTACAAAAAACGTTAAACCATACGCTCTAATGGTAGGAAATCCTGCAAAACAACTAGGCTGGATGAGCGAATTTGGACATCGACTAACGTTTAACTTGGATAATATTGCAACTTGCCCTGAGACAGGTGATTTGTACGAATTGAAAGATAATCAAATAACAAAAAAAATCTAACCAACTATGAATCCTATAAATTTTGCATTGATTGGAGCAGCTGGTTACATAGCTCCACGTCACATGAAAGCAATTAAGGACACGAACAATGTCCTAGTTGCTGCTTTAGACAAAAACGATAGTGTTGGAGTAATTGATAGTTATTTTCCAAATGCAGATTTTTTCCTTGAATCCGAACGCTTCGATCGACATTTATATAAACTACACCGCGAATCGGAAGATAAACATGTGAAATATGTAGGTATCTGTTCACCAAACTATCTTCATGATGCGCACATTAGGGTGGCCCTGAGAAATCAAGCAAATGCAATTTGCGAAAAGCCACTAGTGTTGAATCCTTGGAATATTGAATTTTTAGCAGATGTTGAAAAAGAAACAGGAAAAAAAATCTATAACATTTTACAACTAAGGCTTCATCCATCAATAATTCAACTTAAAAAAGAAATTGAACAAGCACCTTCAAATATAATTTATGATATAGATTTAACTTATATCACGAGTAGAGGTTCTTGGTATTTTATTTCCTGGAAAGGCGATAAATCTAAGTCGGGGGGCATTGCAACAAATATTGGTGTTCATTTTTACGACATGCTAACCTATATTTTTGGTGGTGTTCGCGAAAACATAGTGAACTATTCCTCAAACGATGCAGCTTCTGGAATGTTAATTTTAGAGAAAGCTCGTGTTCGTTGGTTCTTAAGCATTAATTCTAATTACCTTCCCAAAGAGGTACGTGAAAAAGGGCAAACAACATATCGCTCAATAACCGTTAATAATAACGAAATCGAATTTAGTGGTGGATTTACAGATCTTCATACCCAAAGCTATCAACAGATATTAGCAGGAAATGGCTTTGGTCTTCAAGATGCAAGAAATTCTATTGAAATAGTTCACACCATTAGAAACAGCTCTCCTATTGGACTAATTGGGGATTATCACCCATTATTAAATAATAAGTTTTAATCATTAATAAATATTTGGTATGAACATTTACGAAAAATTAATCAACAAAGAAACAAAACTTTCTGTAATTGGATTGGGCTACGTTGGTTTACCCATTGCATTAGAATTTGCACGTGCTATTAAAGTTGTCGGATTTGACATTAAACCAGATCGTGTTGAGATGATGAAAAACAATATCGATCCTAGTGAAGAACTTCCATCCGAAGCCTTTGTTGGTTGTGATATAGTTTTTACTGCAAATCAAAGTGATTTAAAAGATGCAACTTTTCACATTATTGCTGTTCCAACTCCTATCGATAGCCATAATTTACCAGACCTAACTCCTGTAATTGCAGCGTCTAAAACTGTGGGACAAATACTTAAAAAAGGTGATTATGTAGTTTACGAATCTACTGTTTATCCTGGTTGCACCGAAGAAGATTGTATTCCAGTTCTTGAGCGTGAATCTGGTTTGACATTTAGAAAAGATTTTATGGTGGGATTTTCCCCTGAACGTATTAACCCAGGTGACAAAAACCACACCTTAAGAAGTATTGTTAAAGTTGTGTCAGGATGTTGTGACGAATCGCTTGAAAATATTGCTAAGACATACGAATTAGTTATTGATGCTGGCGTTCATAGAGCTTCTTCAATTAAAGTAGCTGAATCAGCTAAAATTATTGAAAACACCCAACGTGATGTAAACATTGCGCTAATGAATGAGCTTTCAATTATCTTCAATCGTATGGGAATCAATACTTACGAAGTACTTGAAGCAGCTGGAACTAAATGGAATTTCTTAAAATTCTATCCAGGTTTAGTTGGTGGACATTGTATTGGAGTAGATCCTTATTATCTTGATTTTAAAGCTCAAGAATTTCGTTACCACACTCAAATAATCAAAGCTGGTCGTTTTGTGAATGACTCAATGGGCTTTTATGTAGCTAAACAAACCGTAAAGAAACTTATTGGTCAAAATAAAAACATTCTTGACACTAAGATTTTAGTTATGGGTGCTACTTTTAAAGAAGACGTAAGCGATATTCGCAACTCTCGTGTTTCTGATATTATTAGCGAACTTAAATCTTATGGTGTTCATATTGATGTTGTTGATCCATTTGCTTGTTCTAAAGAATTAAAACATGAATATGGTTTTGAACTTACCGATAACGTGAGAAAAGACTACGATGCTGTTATTGTAGCAGTTAGTCATCAACCATATATGGAATTAACCGAAGATTATTTTAAATCTATTACAAAACCAAATGCCATCATTTTCGATATAAAAGGTATTTATAGAAAAAAAATTAAAGATTTAGTTTATTTAAGCCTTTAATAGAAATTACTATTATTTTAAAGTACTTGAAACCTGTCAGGCTCATAGAATCTGACAGGTTTCATATTAATATAACTTAAATGAAAATACTCATAACTGGAGGAACTGGCTTTATCGGGTCTCATACAGTGGTTGAACTAATTCTATCTGGCCATGACGTGGTAATTATTGATAATTTGTCTAACTCAACAATAGCAGTTTTAGATGCAATCGAAAAAATCACGAATGTAAGACCTAAATTTGAAGAATTTGACTTAGCAAATGAGAATCTTACTTCCGATTTTTTCAGAAACAACCACGATTTTGATGGAATTATCCACTTTGCTGCTCATAAATATGTAGGAGAATCGGTTGAAAATCCTCTCAAATATTATCACAACAATCTATTCTCACTAATTAACATTCTGCAAGAAATGAAAAAATATGATATTCATAATATTGTATTTTCATCTTCTTGCACTGTTTATGGTCAGCCAGAAGTTCTTCCAGTAAAAGAAAATGCACCAGTAATGGCCGCATTATCCCCATACGGAAACACCAAACAAATTGCCGAAGAGATCTTGCGTGATTTCACTTTATCGCATCCTGCAAATGTAATTGCACTTAGATACTTTAATCCCATTGGCGCTCACGATTCTGCACTAATTGGTGAGCTCCCAATTGGAGTACCTCAAAATTTAATTCCATTTATTACTCAAACAGGTATAGGAATTAGAGAAAGATTGAGCGTTTTCGGAAACGATTACAACACTCCCGACGGAACATGTATCCGCGATTATATTCATGTTGTTGATTTGGCTAAGGCTCACATAATTGCGGTAGAACGACTTGTGAATAACAAAATGAAAGCCCACTTTGAAGTATTTAATATTGGCACTGGCAACGGCATTTCTGTTTTACAAGTAATTGAAACTTTTGAACGAGTTTCGAAAACTAAACTAAACTATATATTTAAACCTCGTCGGGCAGGAGACATTGAACAGGTTTGGGCTGAAACCACTTT
The DNA here is from genome assembly GCA_037130365.1 of Bacteroidota bacterium. Lineage (GTDB taxonomy): Bacteria > Bacteroidota > Bacteroidia > Bacteroidales > WCHB1-69 > JBAXTE01. The sequence goes on along the minus strand of JBAXTE010000017.1, from coordinate 60,712 downwards.
GGCTAATACTGAATTAGGCTGGAAAGCTAAAAAAACACTCGATGAAATGGTGTTATCAGCTTGGAACTGGGAATTGAAATTAGCAAATAATGCCTCCCTGCGGAATAACGAATAATAAGATTACTCCAATGTCTTTTTTATTTTATAATAAACCAAAAAAGGTTGCAACGGGAGTTGCAACCTTTTTTAGGGGAAGATGTCTATCTATAATTTGAAAATGGGTTATAGGGTGATAGACATCAAGTTAAAAGAACGTTTAGGGTTATTATTACACTGGGGGTGTATTAATGAGTGCAAAATTAAACTAATTTCATTAGAAAATCAGTTTTTTAACATCAATTTAAGACATATCTTTCTTAGAAATAATTTATCGACCTCAACAAAAAGGAAATCAATGATATATAAAAGGTTCTTTTATCAATATTAATATTTGATTAATTTTGCTAAATGAGTGCTTTGGTTCATTGTCGTGATTTGCAAAAAATACACACCCGGATCTAATGCTGAAATATTAATTTTGTTGTCCTGTGATGATTGAATGGATAATACTAACTTCATAAAACAATTATAGACCGAAACATTATATATGGGTTCAGATGAATCATTATTTTTGAATAATACACGAATAAAATCCGTCGCAGGATTTGGAACAATAACAATTTGAGGTGCTTGTGTTGCTGAGATTTCGTTAACATGAATATTTATTGATGGTTTAGCAGTTCCTTGGTAATAGGTTAATCCACCAGAAAAATTTCCTAATACAAGATCTGGGTAGTTATCATTATTTAAATCAGCTATTGAAACTCCACTTCTAACACCTTCATAAATTGAAACGGGATTATTGTTACGAACAAAATAAGTTGAATCATCAATAAGTTGAAAAGATCCATTTAAGTTATTATCAATGTTTTTGTAGGTAAATATAAAGCCACTTTCACTGCCTACACTTAAATAGGTTGTATCGTTTTTGACAAAGAAGCAAGGGGTGCTATATCCATAATATGAAACGGAGGAGTTTCTGACATTAACACCACCTAATGTGTCGGTTACCAATGTAAAAGAAGGGTTTGTTGATGTTCCTGAGTTTCTATAATAGTGAAGTTTTCCAAGGCTATCCCCAATAATTAAATCTAATTTTCCATCTTTGTTGATATCAAAGAGTTGTGGAGCGCTAAATGAATTTACAGAAATGTTTTGATAATTAAGAATCGGTGTAGAAAAAACTGGAAGAAGATTTGCGCCAGCTTGATTTTCTAAAAAAATTAATTTGCCAGTTTCATCACCTACAATCATATCCATATCACCATCCCCATCGATATCTCCGAGTGTGGGGAAAAAGCCTTTTCTGTTCAGCAATCTAAGCTGTCCCCAATTAGATTCAACCTGCTGAAATTGAGGATTACTGGCTGTTCCAATGTTCAAAAAAAGAGTAATAAAGGAACTATAATAAGAGTGAAGAAACGAACCAATGTAGTTTGAAGAATCATAAGTACCCCAATTTCCAACCACTAAATCAAGTAAGCCGTTTCCATCAACATCAACGAATGTTGGATAAGCACCACTTCCCAAATCAATCATTTGATCTTGTAAAAAATTTGATTTTACAAAACTATAAGATGGATTTGCTCGAGTTCCAATATTTTTATACAACCAGATACTTTTTTGATTTTCTGACTTATCTCTTGAAGGATCAAAAGGTGAAACTAATAAATCTGGAATATTATCAAAATCCACATCAATAGAAGCTGCTGCAGGCATAGAATACAATCTAACCGGATTTGTAGGATTTGGAAATAACGTATCTTGGGCAATCATATTTGCAGTATCCGCAGTACCACCATTAATTAAGCTAATTAAATGTGGATAATCAACATCCCCAATAACAATATCTTTGATGCCATCGCCATTCAAATCAAGAAGAAGCATTGTGGATCCACTATGACGTTGATTTAAAGGAACAATGTCTTTACTACTACAATTACTATTTAGCTGAAGAACGTTTGAACTTTCATTTTCCTCAAAGTGTCCCCAACAACTTGTGTTTACCCTATAAGTTAAACTATCGTTTGAAAAATACAACTTCACGCCTGTATTTTCATGGTATTCAACATATTTTCCGAGTGCCCAAAAATTCACAATATCAAGAGCGCCATCTCCATTAATATCTGCAAATCCAGGGTAATCTGCTTCATTAGCAAATAAGTTTATGGGTGCACCTGAACCAAAATCTGTAGTCAATCTTGGTTTTACTTCTTTAAGCAAAAAGGTTTCTTCACTTATGTTTTTATACACTTTTATTCCACCCAATGTGGAGGTAAAAATATCATTTTTGTCGTCTAAATCATAGTCTGCACTATTTACCCAACTCGTAAAATTTGGCAATACATCTCGATATTCTGGAGCAAAAACAAAAGCTTGAAAACCACAATTATTAAATTTTAAAAAAGGAATAATTTTATTGCCATGTTTATCAAAAACAATTAAATCTTTATCTCCATTTAAATCTAAATCAATTTCAAAAAACTGGCAATTATTCAGTCCTCCAATCCATGGATTAGAATATTGTAGTCCACTTTGTTTCATAACAATGATGCTATCACTTCTCTTAAATCCAAAATCATAATATTGTGCTGTAGCAATAAATGAATAGCAAACGGTAATTAAAAGCAGGATGATATATTTATTTAGAGTTTTCATGGGCATATAATTCTAGTTTTTTAAACCAATCTCGTCCATAAGCACGTGTAAGGGGGATTTCAAGACATTTATATAACGGTAGCTGAAGTCGTTGCCCATTTTTGCATGCAGAGTCACATATTTCCCATTTATGATAATTTACCGCATCATAATCTGGATATTCAGTAATTCTGACAGGATAAAGATGACAAGAAATTGGTTTTTGATATTTTATTTTTTTGTCTAAGTAGGCCTTTTCAATTGCACACTTAGCAACATTCCCATCAAAATAGATAAAAACACAATCACGATCATTAACAAGTGAAGTGACAAAATTTCCAGTTTCATCATAGTCAAAAACTCCTTGATTCTCCACAACTTGAATTCCTTCTGGAGTCATGTATGGCTTAACTTTATCTAAAACATCTTCGATAATTCCTATTTCTTCTTCATCGAGTGGGGCACCTGCATCGCCTTCCACACAACAAGCTCCAAAACATTTGGATAAATCGCAAGCAAAACGAACTTTTAATAAATCTTCACTAATTATGGTATCATCAATTACAATCATAATAATATCTTTTTGCAAAGATAGCTGATTTATGATTAGCGTAATCTAACCAATACAATAATTGAAAATTGGGGTTGAATCGAAATACAATAGAACTATCTGATTATCTTTTATTTGCTATTTTCAGCTAATTCATACTCTGACTTTATTGCATTAATCGTTTCTTCAACAGAAATTATTTTTGTAGCTAAGGGACCTTTAGCACCTGAGAATGCAAAACCTTGATCAAGATTTCCTTGGGCAGCATTAAAAAGGGCTTCAGCAATACAATATGGAACTTTTTTAAAATCGCATGTTTTTAGGCATTTCCATGGACAAGTAATTGGTTTTGTTGAACCGGCCATAATTTCGTCAACAAAAGCACTTCTGATTACTCTACCAGGCAATCCGACAGGACTTTGAATAATAAGCGTATCGTTTTCTGTGGCGTTAATGTACATGTTTTTAAAATCAATTGAAGCATCACATTCATGAGTAGTTACAAAGCGTGAACCCATTTTTACGGCTTTGGCTCCTAACTGCATAATATTGTACATTTCGGCTCCGGTATAAATTCCACCACCAGCAATAACAGGAATTTCTTTACCTGTGAGTTGTTCGAACTTGCTAATTTCGGCAACTGTGTCAATAATTAATTTTTCTATTGAGAAGTTAGGATTGGTAAGTTCAGATGCTTTAAAACCTAAATGACCACCAGCTAGAGGACCTTCAACAACAACGGCATCAGGAGTTCGACCATAATGAGACAGCCAATAATCAAAAATCAAACGAGCAGCTTTTGCAGACGATACCTTCGGAACAATTTTAGTTCCAGCCTGATCAATCATATCAAAAGTTACATTTTCTGGAAGCTTTAAAAACAATCCAGCACCAAGAATAATCAAATCAATTTTTTCTTGTACCGCAATTTCAAACAAATCATCGAAATCGGACACGGCCATCATTATATTGACTCCGATTATTCCTGTTGAAAGTGATTTAGCTCGTCTTATTTGTTTTTGAAGCGCTATTTTGTTTGATTGTCTGAAATTTTTTCGATAATTTGGTTCAGTCATTCCTATACCAACAGCTGAAATTACGCCAATTCCTCCTTGATTTGCAACGGCTGATGCTAATCCTGAAAGAGAAATACACACACCCATTCCGCCTTGAATAATTGGCAAATCAACGTGTAAATCTCCGATGTTAAATCCATTCATGAAATTCGAAATTTATAATTTTTGGCGAAGTTAGTGATATTGTAAAAGTGGTTTTGGAATTAGTGCCAAAATTCAGTAAAAGTGAGATTTTTGGTCGATTTTAGGGTTGAAAAAAATATTTTAGGGACTAAATGCAGAGGGTTTTTTAAATAATTTCTTGAAATTTATCGATATAATTTCGCGAAATAGGGATAGGCAAAACTGAATTATGCATAAAAACACGATACCCTTGATAATTTCCCTCTACTTTATCAATAAAGTTGATATTAATTAAATGAGATCTATGACATTTAAAAATGAATGCATATTTGGCTAGTAGTTTTTCGGCTTTTAACAAGCTTGTTCTAACCATTTGTTTCTTTAAAACATTTTCGTCATCGAGCCAAAACACCTCAATGTAATTCCCTGCTGAACTAACATTCAAGAGTTGAGTGATTTTTACTGTTAATGAATCTTTTTGGTATTCTGATTCAAATACAACGGTAATATTTGGTAACGAATGTTTTTCCTCAATTCGTTGATTTAGAGAGAGGGCATTCTTTTTATAAAACTTTCTTAACCGTGCTTGATTTGCAGAAATTAAAAAGGTTATAGGCACAATTCCTAGGAGAGGTATTTTAACCACAGTGCCAACGCCAACATCAAATAAAGCTAAACCTAATAACTTATAATAACCAACATAACCAGCCGAAATAGTAAATAAAATCCAAACATTCCACAACACTTCTTTCCAAATAACCCATCCATCAGAATTTAAAAATTTTGAAAATAGCGATGGTACTAATAGAAGATTTATTGATAGTGATACAAATGTAACAATAACTATCCCTGCAAGTGAAATTGCTTTATCTTCGAAAGAAAGTTGGTTAAGCCCTAGAGGTTGAAATAAAACTAAAAAAACAAAGACAGCAATACTAATGATGAAAATTGTTTTAGTATTATGTTTTAAATCATCATTGAAAGGATATGATCTTTTGAGAAATTTAAACATGTGGTATTATTAATGAGTTCAATATCAATTTATTATAATATAATTCTAATTTTAAGCAAAATTACAAAAAATGATAAGGTGAAAATTTAAAAAATGTTAATCATTTAATCACAATTTAGTAATTACTGGTTAATCTGCTTTTTGGCAAAAGCTATTATATGACCGTCTGGATCGGAAAGGTAACCAACACAATCTCCCCAATCGCGATTTGAAAAAGAATCTACAAGTTTAGCTCCTAATTGTAATGCTTTATTAAATCGCTCTTCAGCCAATTCTGTTTTAATATATAGCTCGCATCGAGGAATTCCAAAACCTAACTTTGGATTAGGCATCTTAGGAGTAATAATTTTTGAAATACCACTATTTGGCATTAATCCAAGTTTTACATTGTCGGACAAGGTAAAAGAAGTCATACCGAAAACACATAACGAAGGTTCTTGACATAAAATGCTTTGATAAAACCTAGTACTTATCTCTTGGTTTTCAACATATAAGATGATTTCGTAATCAAGATTAACCATTGTGTCTGTATTGTCGATACTAAGATCTAGCTCACAGCTTCTTTTAGTCGCTCAGCATTTTCAGCAACCTGAAGTGCCTCAATTAAATCTAAAATATCTCCATCCATATAACTGGTAAGATTGTACATTGTATAATTTATACGGTGGTCGGTAACCCGATTTTGAGGATAATTATACGTTCTGACTTTAGCTGAGCGATCACCAGAACACACCATGGTTTTACGTTTTGAAGAAACTTCATCAAGATATTTTTGATATTCTAATTCAAAAATTCTAGTACGAAGAATTTTCATTGCTTTATCATGATTTTTAAGTTGTGATTTCTCATCTTGAATGGCAACAACAATTCCTGTGGGCATGTGAGTTAAACGAACTGCGGAGTATGTGGTATTTACAGATTGACCTCCTGGCCCAGAAGAACAATACGTATCCCTTCTAATATCAGACATTTTAATATCTACATCAAATTCGTCTGCTTCGGGTAATACAACCACGGTTGCGGCAGAAGTATGAACACGGCCTTGAGTTTCGGTTTGGGGAACTCTTTGAACTCTATGAACACCAGACTCATATTTTAATATTCCGTAAGCCTTATCACCTATAACATTAAATATCACCTCTTTATATCCACCCACAGTGCCATCGGTAACAGTCACTACTTCAATTTTCCAGTTTTGACGTTCGCAGAAGCGAGTAAACATTCGGTATAAATCTCCAGCGAACAAACTTGCTTCATCTCCACCAGTTCCTGCTCTAAGCTCAATTACCGCATTTTTGCTGTCTTGAGGATCAGATGGAATTAACATTAACCGAATGTCTTCTTCTAAAACTGCAACTTGATCAATTGATGTAGAAAGCTCTTCTCTAGCCATTTCTCTAAACTCATCATCTTTTTCGGTAGCTAATACTTCTCTGGCATTATCTATATTTTCTAAAAGAATTCGATACGTTTTATATGCTTCAATAATAGGCTCTAAATCTTTATAATCTTTGTTAAGTTTGACATATCGTTTCATGTCTTTCATGATTTCGGGCTCATTAATTTGCTCTCCGATTTCAATCCAACGATGATATACTACTTCTAATTTGTCGATTAAATTTTCCATTGAATTATTCTAATTTGGGTGCAAAGGTACTACTTTTCAATCAATTCGTCAACGGTTGAATTACTTGAAAAAACAAAAATATTATTTGTAAAAAGTTTTAACAAAAGCCGAAACCTCAGGTTTGCGAAGGATAATTCGTTTCCAAAATGCAGTAATAAAGCCTGATCCATAAGCAAAAAGCTGAACAAACGATGCTAAAATTGATTGTAGTGCTACTGCAAAACTCAAATTTCTAATTAAACTATCAAAAAACACTGCAATTATATAAATAGCTAATGGCAATAAAAACCAAAGACTACAAAAAACAGAAAGAATTAGCAATAAGATTGTACCGCCCAGAAAAGCTGAAGGCAGAAGATGAACAAGCTTTAGTGACGTAGGGTGTTTTTTATATAAATTAATTCTGGCCATTCCTGAATTAAAAACTTGCTTAAAGAATTTTTTCAGGTCGGTTCTGCGCTTATGATACACAAAAGCGTTTTTAATGAGTGCTGTTTTAAAATTATTAGATATTATCCTGATACTCATATCAATATCCTCACCAAAACGCATAGTTGAAAACCCACCAGTTACTTCAAAAACTTTTCGTGAAAACCCCATATTGAAACTGCGTGGAAAAAACTTATCCATTTTCTCGTTTCCACCTCGAATACCACCAGTAGTAAAAAAGCTGGTCATGGAATAATTTATTGCCTTCTGTGTGATAGAAAATGAAGGATGAGCTTTATCGGGTCCACCAAAAGCATCAATAGAATTTAATGAAAGAAACTCATTCACACATTGAAAATAATTTGGTGGAATTATACAGTCGGAATCAAAAAAAACAATATAATCACCATTAGATCTTTCTGCTCCATAGTTTCGAGTTGTTCCTGGACCGGTATTTTCTTTAGAAAAGTATTTTGTTGCGAGTCGTAAACTATATTTTTCAACGATCGATTTACAAGGTATCGTAGAACCATCTTCTACAATCACAACTTCAAAATTTGTGGCCGTTTGTTCGCATAGACTTCTAAGCAGTTCATCAACTTCTTCGGGCCGATTATAAACGGGAATAACAACAGAGAAAAACATATTAAATTCGTTATATTTGTATGACAAAAGTACTAATATAAATTGGAATTATTAGAAGTTATATCCCATTCAAAAAGTTTGGTCACTGGAATTTTGAAATTGTTGATAAAACAATATCCGTTAATTTTGAAATTGGAAATTTTGAAATATCATTTTTATTAATTGGTAAAAAATTGTTGCTTATTGCAATTTTATCAAATTGTGAAGGAGAACATTCTAACAACCAAGCCATCGTGTGAATTTGCTGATGGCTGAGTTGATGTTTAATTATCGGAATTGAATCAATTCTTAATACATCAACCCCTAAAAAAGCACTTAATTCTATGGGTGATAAATTTAATTTTTCGATAAGCGGTAACTCAAACAATCCTTGCCAAATATCGAGTGTTGTCCTTTGATAAATTAAAATTCTTTGATTTTTATCGGTGATATACAAGTAATTAAAGTATCGCTTAATCGATTTATTTTTTAATTGTTTTATAGGAATAGTGGATTGTTTTTGCATCGCAAATGCTTTACAAAATGACACAAAGATACAGTCACTACAAATTGGATTTCGTGGGACACAAACCATAGCTCCAAACTCCATCATCGCCTGATTTTGTATACCAGAGTCATAATTTTCGATTAATTCTGAGGCAATTTTTTCAATTTTATTGATAGTTGATAATTTGTCGACAGATTCTTCAATACCATATAGCCTGGAAATAAATCGAATTACATTTCCATCCACCGTGGGGTGTTTTTCAGATGAAGTAATCGAAGATATTGCGGCTGCAGTGTACTTGCCAATTCCTTTTAGTTGAATTAAATTTTGGTATGAAGTAGGAAAAACGGAGTCAAATGTATTTACAACTTGATTTGCAGCAAAGTGCATATTTCGAGCTCTAGAATAATAACCTAATCCTTGCCAAACTAACAAAACATCTTCAATAGAAGCATTTGCTAAATCTACTACATTAGGAAACCGATTTATAAATTTCAAATAATAGGGTGTTCCTTGTTCAATTCTGGTTTGTTGCAATATAATTTCAGAAACCCAAATCAAATAAGCATCTCTTGTTTTTCTCCATGGCAAATCTCGTTGATTAATTTTATACCAATCGAATAGAATATTTGCTGTTTTTTCTCTCTCCATATGAATTAAAAGCTGTTTTTAAGAGATAAACAAACATCAAAAGAAAGTGTTGGCAAAAGAATTTTAAAAAAAACAACTTTAATAAAAAAAATCGTGATTATTTTATTACTTTTGGGGTTCAAAGCAAATATTATCTTTAACATAAGTGGAATTATAGATGAAAAAGAGATTCGATCCATTAGAAAATTACAATCAGACTAAAAAGCAGGTAGGCTACGTGCCTCGAAAAAAAGCATCACAGAGCACTTACGATGAAATTGGATTTATGTCTGGTTTAGAAGTTCACCAACAACTATTAACCGATAAAAAATTATTTTGCAATTGCCCTGCAGGAATATTTCAAAAAGCAGACGATTTTGATGCGGAGATAATCCGACATATGCGTCCAACTTTAAGTGAGCTTGGTGGCTACGATGGAACTGCTTTAATGGAGTTTAGAACTCGTAAAAACATCGTTTATCGAATTAAAAACAAAACTGCGTGTACATATGAAGTAGATGACACGCCGCCTTTTCCAATTAACAGACAAGCTGTTGAGAGAGCGTTAAAGATTTCTTTGCTCACAAAACTGAATATTGTAGGAGAAATACACATCACCAGAAAACAATATCTTGATGGCAGTATTCCTACAGGTTTTCAACGTACTGCAATTTTAGGTGTTGAAGGTTCAATTCCCTTAAAAAACAAAACAGTTCGTATCATTCAACTTAGCATAGAGGAAGATTCTTGCAGAGAAGTATCTGATATTGGTCACACTAGAGTATACCGCACCGACCGATTGGGAATGCCACTTATCGAAACTGTGACCTATCCTGATATGGTAAATCCTGCTGAAGTAATGGAAGCTTGTAATTATATCCGTTTTTTAAATCGGAGCACCGGTTTGGTTCGAACAGGTATTGGAGCTGGACGAGAGGATGTTAATGTTAGCTGTAAAGGTGGTACTAGAGTTGAGATTAAAGGAGTTGCACACACAAAGTGGATTCCAGAATTAACTCATATTGAGTGTTTTAGACAATGGGCATTACTCAAAATTCGCGATTATCTCAATCAGTCAATTTCAGATAAAGAGACATGGAAAATATCTCATCAACAATTAGATTTCGCTCTTTTAGGGACTAATTATAAACCTCTAATTGAAGCAGAAAACAATAATAAAAAAATTATTGCTGTTAAACTTCCACAATTTCAAGGAGTGCTTTCCTTTTTTACTCAACCAGAAAAAATGTTTGCTGATGAAATCTCTGATCGATTAAAGGTAATTGCTTGTCTCGAAAAGCCAAACATGTTACATTCCGAAGAAATTTATCCTGTATTTACGTATGAAGAATGGGAGAAAATTGGGAAAAAACTAGAAACCGAAGAATCAGATGCACTTATCCTATTCTGGGCAGATGCTGAGGATATTGACACAGCCCTCGAAACAATCGAAGAACGCTGTATAATGGCTTTTGAAGGTGTACCTCAAGAAACAAGAAAATCATTTGCGAACGGTTCAACAATTTTTGAACGAGTATTACCTGGTGCAGATAGAATGTATCCTGACACCGACTCTGCTCCTATTCCGCTTACGAATGAATATATTGAAACCCTTAGAGCTGACTTACCATCAGAGATAATTTATCGTTACCAACAGATGAAGAACTGGGGAATTCCTGAAGATACTTTTACATATATCTTTAAGAAAAACCTTTATCCATTAATTGAAGAAATAATTACCAAAACGAATATCAAACCTTCATTTATTGGTACATTATTAGGTCATGAACAAAAATTTATTGAAGGACATCACAAACCAGCTAGTGATTTTAGTTATCAACGCATTGCTGATCTTTTAGAATACTTACAAATTCACAAAATTGAAATTGATTTAGCAAAAGTGATGTTACCAGTTGCCTACGAACACCCACAAATGGATTTTGATTCAATTTTATCGATTATCAACTTCAAAAGAATTTCAAAAGAAGAAATAGAATCTAAAATCTCATTTCTCAATCTGAAATTTGCACAAACTGCTTTCGAGAAAGAGAATAATGAAGCTAGAGTTCGTTGGGTGATGGGTCAGTTGCATAAAATTGCAATAGGAAATGTATCGATGAAAGAACTAGAAACGTCCGTAAAAAATAGTATTATTTAAACCGAATATTGATAATTAATCATGAGTGAAGATATTTTTCAAGGATATAAAGGAGAAGCGCTTGAAGTTTTAAAGCGCTATAATGTTAGAGTTTGGGGACAAGCTACTGTAAATACAATTAGAGGAACATTCGTTGGAACAGTTCTTCCACGTTCCGAAAACGATGACGATCAGCATATAGTAATGAAGGTAATAACGGGATATAATATTGGTATTGATATTACAACTATCGAGAATATGTCCGAAACGGGGTACCAAAAAGCGAATTATAAAATACCAGAAAAAGAGTTCCCAACAACCAAAGGATTACCAAGTGTAAAACTATTAGGAACTGGAGGAACTATTGCATCTCGCCTCGATTATAGAACTGGAGCCGTAATTCCTGCTTTTTCACCTGGTGAGTTATATGGAGCAGTTCCAGAATTAGCTTCAATTTGCAACCTCGATACAGAAAAATTGTTTGCCGTGTTTAGTGAAAATATGGGACCTGACCAATACAAGAAACTAGCCATTGCAATTGGAAAAGAAATTGAAAATGGAATTGACGGAATCGTAATTGGCCATGGAACGGATACCCTTTCTCACACTGCTGCTGCATTGACTTTCATGGTTCAAAACTCTCCAGTTCCCATTATCTTGGTTGGATCGCAACGCTCTTCTGACCGCCCAAGTTCTGATGCTGCTCTAAACCTAATGCATGCGTGCACCGCAGCTGGTCATGGCGATATTGCTGAAGTTCTCGTATGTATGTATGGACCAACATCTGATGATTATGGATTTCTGCATCGTGGAACAAGAGTTAGAAAAATGCATTCCTCATATCGGTCTACATTCAGAACACTCAGCGATACACCTTGCGCAACAGTTACTCGTAAAGGTGTTGTTCCAATAAAAGAAAAATATAACCCACGTCGTAAAGATAGAAATGTAATTATAAAACCTTATTTTGAAGAAAAAGTAGCCTTAATTTATTACTATCCAAATATGCAACCTGACATTATTGACTCTTTAGTTGATAATGGATACAAAGGAATTATCATTGCTGGAACTGGCCTTGGTCACGTAAATAAGCCGTTATATCCTGCAATAAAAAGAGCTCAAGCAAAAGGTGTACACATGTTTATGGCTGTTCAAACGATGTATGGTTTTTGCCACATGTTTGTTTATGATACTGGTCGCGATTTAATGGCTTCCGGTGTAGTACCAGCAGAAAACATGCTTCCAGAAACTGCATATATTAAACTAGGATGGGTTTTAGGTCAAACCAACGATCCAGAAGAAGTAAAACGAATGATGCTTACTCCTATTAACGACGAAACCACTGAAAGAGAACCATATAATGGATATTTGGTATTCCAAGGAGGTGTTCCAGAAGTAGAAGAATTCATTAAAAAAGTTCGTAAATAGTAATATGACTATCTGTCATTAGCCCTAACATTGATTTTGGCATAAAATTAGTTTTGCTTCGCGACAATATTTATACCCCGTGCATCGCACGGGGTTATTAATATTTGGCACCTTCAGCGCCATAAAGTAGCATCAATAGTATAAAAAACGGACAGTCATAAATAATTATTGAATTTGAAGAATAATTTAGCCCCGCAGATTTCAATTTGAAATCTGCGGGGCTAAATTATTTATATTCGGCAAGGTCTAATCAATCTTTCAAGTTTTAGACTTGTTTTTTATTACTCGCTTAACCCAAAGTGGAAAAACTATTACTCCAACAAATAAATATGGATAATATGTGAGCAATCTCCATAGAAATGCAAGCGTGGGTGCAATACCATTTGGCAGAAAGTCACCTAAGAAAACTGGGAAAAAGTATTCCGCTATTCCACTTCCCCCAGGCGTTGGACTTATTAATAAAATTACCCACATAATTAACTGACGACCAAAAATCAAAGTATGATCTGCAGCAGAAACGGTTGAAAAAGCGGCAATTAATGCATTAACTACTAAAAACCGTGAAGTCCAAGATAACATTGTTACACCAAAGGACGATGCCCAAAATTTAATTGGCTTACCTTTGAGTTGTTTAGATGTTAAAATAATTTCATCCCCAAAGTGTTCTGATTTTGCGCTCCACTTTCTAAGAATTTTTACTCTAAATATTCTAGTAATAAATGATTTAAAGCCATTAGGACTAACAAAAACACCCAATGATAAAATAAAAATCAATATTACTATAAATACATAACCAATCCAAAAAATCTCTTGAGTGTGAAAATTCATCCCAAAAGTATTAAACGAAGCACTCGTAAAAACGTTGTTTGCACCTGCAATTATAACAGCAACTGGAACGGCAATGATATAAAAGAGCTCATCCATAATTGCGGTTATCATAACAATTGCGGTGGATCTTCCCAAACTAATATGGTCTTGATGAATAATGAACATTGCAACAGCAGAGCCTCCAACTACTGACGGAGTTATTGCAGAAGTAAATTCCCATAACATTATCACTTGAAATGCATGCTTCCAGCTTATTTTTTTGTCTGTTAGTATTCGCAGTCGAAGAATGTAAAAGAAGTCACGCAATACCAGAAAAAAAATTGCAAGAAAAAGATAAAAGAAAAACTGAAAGTTAATATTTATTTTAGAAAAAGAGTCGGGATTAAAGTCACGAATAAGTAAAAAAAGAGCTACAGAAAAACCAATAACAATAGGGATTGCTACTCTTTTAGGGCTAAAATATTTTGAAATTTGAGTAAAATCTGATGCCATTTTTTGTGGTAAAGATACATTTTTTTTAAACCATATTATGGAATTCTATGAATTTAAAGAGTCCATAATATTGAAAGCAAAAAAAGAGTTGCCCGAATAAATTGGCAACTCTTTTAAAAAAATCATACAGATAACAAAACGTGTTAAATGTCAATATTCAAATTATTTCAAATCAAACGAACTATCTCCAATTTGATATCCATCAACATATAGAATTACGTAATATCTACCCTTAATCGCTTCTTCTTTAGCGTTTTTAATATCCCAATTCAGAGTTATCGATTGTGATGTGTTTTCATATTTGATTACCTTTTGAACTGAAAACTGCAAGCGATTTCCACCAGAGACAAAACTGTTAGCATCATCCTCTCCTAAAATCAGGATTTTACCATCGGGACGAGCAATTCTGCAATAAATTGTTTTGTTACCAGCAGCTGCAACAGCATTTTCGCTTAACGTAAATGTTACTTTTATGCGCTCCGTTTTACTTGCTTTTTCTACAACTTCCTCTTTTGTCCCTTTAGATTTCAATCTAACTGCTTTTGCTATTACACTGTAAGCCTTTAATTTAGCTGCTGAATTTACTTTTTCAGTAAGGTCTTTTTTCTCCGTTTCTAGCGTAGTAGTGGTCTCTTTATATTTAGTGATATCAGTTTTATATTTAGTGTTTTCAGTGGTTAAACCATGGTTTACCGTAATTAAAGAATCAATTTGGTTAAGGTAACCTTGGGTCATATTGCGAAGTAAGTCTAATTTCTTTTTTATTTTTTTATAGTCGGTATTCTTTGCAATTAATACATTTATTTCGTTTGCATTAGCCAAGATAATACTATCTTTTTCAGATAATTTTCCGCTTATAACCAAGTTCTCTTTTTTAATCAATTCGTGTTGTCTCATCAGAGAATCGAGTTCGCTTTTTAGTTCTATTGATTCTTCGCCAACTTTATCTTTTTCAACAACGATAGTTCTCACCTTAACACTAGTAAGCACCAATGCTACTATTAGACCTATTACAACAAATGATAATAGAATCGTAGCAATTTTAAATTTTCGAATATCTTTGCCTGTTTCCATGTTGATAATTAATAAATTAACTTTGATATAATGGGCAAAATTACAAAATTATTTTAAATAATAACGTAAAAACATGTTACGACACAACTAAATATCATTATATTTGTGGAGCCTAAAATTAAATTCTATTCAATCTGCTATGCTCAAAGGGATTACTTTTTTAAATGATTTTTTTCATTTGTTTTATCCTCGCATTTGCAGTGCTTGCAACGCTTCTTTGCTTAAACATGAAGATGTTATTTGTACGAACTGCTTATATTCAATGCCTAGGGCACATTTAAGTTTGGGGAAAGAGAATATTGTAGATCAACTTTTTTGGGGAAGATTTCCTGTAGAATCCGCTGGAGCGTATTATTATTTTCGAAAGGGTGGGCATGTTCAAAAGTTATTACATCAATTTAAGTATAAAAATAGCCCTGAAATTGGTGTAAAAATTGGCCAACTTTATGGTGAAGAAATTTTACAATCTGGTTGTCCTATTCCAGATATAATAGTTCCAATTCCGCTTCATCCTAAAAAATTAATTATTAGAGGGTATAATCAAAGTGAACGATTTGGAGCCGGATTATCAGAAGCTTTAAACATCCCTATGGACACGAAAAATTTCATCAGAAATACTTTTACTGAAACCCAAACAAAAAAAAACAGATATGAACGATGGAATAATGTAAAAGATATATTTTTATGCGTTGATCCTGACGTTTTTATTAACAAACATATACTTATTGTTGATGACGTAATTACAACAGGTTCCACTATCGAGTCATCAGCTCAAAAATTGCTCACCTACCAAAACACGAAAATAAGTATAGCTTCAATGGCTGTAGCTTCAAAATAACCAAACGAAATCTGATTAAATAATTTATGTATAAACTAGTAATTCATTAATTGACAAATCTTTATTAACGGGTATGGCAAACACAATAAATGGCTTTTATTCAAGTTAATTAGTGATTGTAAATAAAATAAAGATAATTTTGCACTTATGTGAAGAGTCAGGTTTTCTAACCATTACTTTTTATTGATGTTAAGAAAGATCTCTTTTCTCAATTACTCTCTGTTGTGGGATTTTGAAAGAACGCTTTTATTCAAAATACACGTTTCTTTGATTTAATCACTTTTTTGCAAGCAGCTCTTTAAAATTCATATTTTTAACTAATCTATTAGACCAATTTCAGAAGAATTAATTAGTCACGACAACATGATAAAACACATTAAATCAAACTTCAATTTAATCACTTTATTAACTATTGTCACCATTATTCAAATTTCCGCCAATGCTCAAAACTACATAATTATAGAGGGGCGTGTTGTGAATAGTAGCGGTTCTTCAATTGTCAATGCTCATGTTTTAAACATTTCAAAAAAACTAGGAACTATTACGAATGATTTAGGCATATTTAGAATTATTGCAGCAACTGGCGATAGTATGTTGGTTTCTTCAATGGGCTACAAGCCCTATAGAGTTACAGTTCCTTCTCAACTTGCGTATAAAGTTTTTAATGTTAAAGTTACTTTGCTTGCCGATACTATTATGCTCAAAGAAGCAATTATAAGGGGCTTTCCTCCTACTTATGCTCTTTTTAAAAAAGAATTCGTATCGTTAAAACTTCATGAAAAACCTAAAAACAAACTCTTTGATAGAATTTCTGATAAACAATATAATCCTAAGGGAGGAATTGTATTGCCTGGTCCAATCTCATTACTCTATAGCGTTTTTAGCAAGGAGGCAAAAAACAAACGGAAGTTAGCAAATTTAATTTATCAAGATAATCTAAGGGAAGTGGTTTATGATAAAATCCCTAAGGAAGTATTGATAAAAGCGTATCATTTAACCGACGAATCTGAATTAGAGCAATTTCTTGATTTCTGCCAGCTATCTGAAAACTTGATGATAAATGGAACTCCTTACGATGTTGTAGTTGAAATGAATATCCGCTACAAAAGCTATCCTAAACGAAAAAATGATTAGTTGAAGTTTTATTCTGACTTTATACTTATTAATATTCAAAAACAGGGTAAATTGATACTTTCATCTTACGAATAAGAGATTATATCGATTAAATTCCGAAAAAAAACATTTTGAAATTAACTTTGTTATTCTAATTGAATAGCAAATAAATAGATAAAAGTTGGTTTAATATTTTGCAGAAAAAAGTCTGTTTACTTTTACTTACTAAATTGCATATTATTTTTATCTATTTTTGTAGAAACGAAATCAAATACATAACAAACAATGAAAAGAAAATTTACACAAATTCTATCGTTGGCAATTGGAGTATTAATCTCTGTGTCAACTCTTAACGCACAAACCTCAACCGAAACAAAACCAGAAGGTTATAAGTTTACCGTAGTAAAAGAGGTTAAAGCAACATCGGTTAAAGATCAATATAGAGCCGGCACCTGTTGGAGCTATTCTGGTTTATCTTTTTTAGAATCTGAAGTTTTGAGAATGGACAAAGGTGAAACTGATTTATCAGAAATGTATATTGTTCGTCGTGCTTACGAAGAAAAAGGAATGAAATATTTCCGTATGCATGGAAAAATCAACTTCGGACAAGGTGGTGCTTTTCATGATGTAACGAATATGATTCGCTCATACGGGATTGTACCAGAAGAAATTTATCGTGGATTAAATTATGGCGAAAAAAATCATGTACATGGAGAGGTAGATGCAGCATTAAAAGCATTTTTAGATGCAATTATTAAGGATGAAAACAAAACAATTTCAACTGCTTGGTACACTGCATACAAAGCAATTTTAGATGCCTATTTTGGACCAGTTCCAGAAAAATTCACCTATAAAGGAAAAGATTACACTCCTCAATCGTATGCCAAAGAAATAGGATTAAATTCCGACGATTATGTGTGTGTTACTTCATTTATGCATCATCCATTTTACAAACCATTTGCACTCGAAATTGAAGACAATTGGATGTGGGAACAATCATACAATGTACCTATGGAAGATTTAATTGCAATTATTGATAACTCGATTCAAAATGGTTATTCCATTGCTTGGGGCAGTGATGTGAGCGAAAAAGGTTTTTCTTTTAAAAATGGAGTAGCAATTGTTCCTGCAAAAGACATTTCTGCATTAAACAACCTTGAAATGGCACGTTGGGATAAATTATCACAGAAAGAAAAAGATAAAGAATTATACACTTTTGACAAACCTGGTAAAGAAAAAGTGATTACCCAAGAAGACCGTCAAAAAGAATTTGACAATTACAAAACTACGGATGATCATGGGATGCATATTACCGGAATTGCAAAAGATCAAAACGGTAATAAGTTTTATATTGTTAAAAACTCATGGGCAGAATCTAACGATTATAAAGGTTATTTTTATGCTTCGGAAGCATTTGTTAAAGCAAAAACTACCGACATAATGATTAACAAAAAAGCAATTCCAGAAGTTTTAAAAAAGAAATTAGGTCTTTAATAATTTTATATAACTATCCGTTTTTAGCCCTAACATTGAATTTGGCATAAAAATAGTTTTGCTTCGCAACAATTTTTCCGCCAAATTCTTTATTTTCATACATTAATAACCCCGTGCTTCACTTCGACAAGCTCAGTGACCAGCACGGGGTTATTAATATTTGGCACCTTCAGCGCCATAAAGTAGCATCAATAGTATAGAAAACAGACAGTCATATAATTTTAAAGATGTTGCCTGTATAGCTATTTTTCTGCAGTCAACAGTTTTTTTATCGATGTATTCCCATCACATAGTATTGAAAGAATCCCATAAATTCCATAATTAGAGCAATTCCTGCATGAATAAGCACGCCACCCCAAATATGGCGAGTAGTATATGCTAATACACCTAAAATATAACCCCCGAAAAAAGCTCCGATTGTTTCTCCCAATGGTTTACCAAAATGTAGAAATACATATACAGAAACCATAGGCAAAACTGCATCTTTTCCCATTATAGCGACCATTCCCAGCACCAACGCACCACGAAACATCCATTCTGTCATCGTAAAATCAACAACGTACAGAAACTCAAAGATTGAAGTGCTTGCCCATACTGGCATAATATCCATCGTCTCAAATTGCCAAACTTTATACCGAGGATATGCTTGTATAAAATCTGGAGTAAATGAGGCAATTACAATTATCGGTATCATAATTAGCAGCATTTTTAAATACACCGACCCATTTCCAAAACGCCAACTCAACCCGTAAATTCCTTCTTGGTTTTTGTCGAAAATTCTACACATTATAATCAGCGGAAAGGTGTATAAAAACAAGCATTTGAGTTGAGAGCTTAATTTCAAAACAAACAATCTTGTTTGTGAATCTGAAATTGCAGAAAACCAATAATATTCAAATCTAAACCCAGATGTGATGCTTATTAACAGTAAAAACAAACTGATTTTCACCCAAAAAATAGGATTTGCAAACAAATATTGCTTATTCTGAATAAACATTTTAGGAATAGCGATGGCAAAATATGCAAGCATATAAAACCCTAAAAACCGTATCATAATCACCTTCATATCAGGATGATTGTATATGATTTTATTTTCAAAACCGAACGTATAATTAATGGTAATTGCAGTGGTAATGAAAACAAATGTCCATAAATAGGTCTTCCATTCAAAATCTGATTGAATAAACTCTTTTAGCTGTGAAATAACTTTATTCATAATGCAATACTTGCTATTTTGATCTGTTTTTTTAGTACCTCCATAATCTAAGTGCAAATCTATAAACAAAAAATTACAATTTTCGTATTTTATATACGAGTAAAGTGTTAATTTATAATATATTGAAATAAATAAAAAATATTTCATGTACTATTAAACATTTTATGTTTTACTGGTGTTATATTATAACAAATAAAAAGTAAATAAATATGAAAAAAACAAATCAATTTTTAGTTATGGCTTTTTGTATGATGTTCACATACACTTTAAAAGCTCAAATGACGGCGAGTGACCCCGTTTACATTGAAACCATTTCTAACACAAGTAAAACAACAAATTTTATTGTTGGAATTTATCCGAAAACCTTTGTTTATAGCGCTGCTTCTGAAAACTCAAAGTTAACAATGAGAATTCTGAATAAGGCTGATGGCGAATATAAATGGAAAGATTATAAGGTGTATCTTTTACTAAAAGACAACTCGCTTTTCTACAATTACACAACAAAAGCAGAATCAGGAGATTTTTTAGTAAACTATTCTATTGAAGGTGGCGGCAAAGGTTTTCACGAACAAGTACTTTGTTTTTCCAAGAAATTTGATGTAGATGATATTAAACTAATGTGGATAAGTTTTGCGGACGACACATTTATTCAGCTAACATATTCGAAAGGAAATGATTAATTCCATCTTGTTTTAAGCAAGGGTTAATCTTTAAGATGGAATTAGACTAGTAATTTACAAAAAGATGTATTTCGAATCTGGAGCTAGATGTATTCGAGTGTAACGTACTTTAAGAATTTATTCTCTAACAATCGTGCAATTCGCTTAATCACCGTTCTGCGGATTTCTAATTCCATAGGCAGATTTGGATCTTGATGTGCCGTATTGATACGAGTGCCAATTACAAATCTAATTTCATCGCTTTCTAAAAAATGTTTAACAATCATATCAGCAGGACCTTTTCCTAAAAAGGTCTTTTTGCTATATTCATCTAGAATTCTATTCACTTTACTCAAGGTTAATATTCCCTCTGTAATCAGATTTATTCCATCCATTTTGGAGATTGGTGGCAAATCAGGATCTTCGAATTCAAACAAATCAACCACTTTACGATTGAGAACTTTGGCCATAATATCGGCTGTAGTTCCACCACAAAGCACTTTTATCCCATTAAAATTTTTAACAATATTTCCATATTCTACATCTCGATCCATTTCGTAAGGAGGTCCAGTACAAAGTAACATTTTTCGAGGTTCTCTAAAATATATCGCAGCACAAGTGGTGTCGTCGAGCGGAGCATAATTATCGTGCATATTGGCTCTGTTAACCATTTTGTTCGCAATATTTTGTCCAGAAATATCTGGGGTTTGATTAATCAGACTCAAGATGTATTCGGTAATTTTTTCGCGAGGCCAACCAAATGGGTTTTTTTCAGTTCCCATCCCCGACTGCTCAATTCCGTCGGAAAACAGAACAATTCTATCTTCCTTTTGGGCGTAGAAAGAGCAGTAAAGCAGTTCTCTTTTTGATTTATCAGGAGTATTAAGAATCAGACATTGCCATTCGGGTTCAAATAATTTTCCTCCACGAGTAATAACACATTGAGGATTTTCATATTCAATAATATTTACTTTTCCATCGGGTTCAATATCAATAACCGCAAAAGTGGAATACGCAATTCTGCGTTCGCTACAAATTGGAAGAGTTTTGATAATAATTTCGGCTATCCGTGCAGGGTTTCGGTGTTCTTTAGTAAAATTCATAGCCATTTTTGCGGTAAGCGTTCCCAAGACATTCGCTTTAACGCCGTGTCCCATTCCATCAGAAAGGACTGCAATTACACGGTTTTCGTCTTTTAATCGTTCGGATAGAAAAACATCACCACAAATCCGTTGATCATGATAATAGCGTTGCGAATAACTCACCTCGATATAAACGTCGTTTTCCATAACCCTTATTTTTGTTCTTTATTAAAAGACTCAATTACAGAATTAAGCATTCGTTCTGTTGTAGACGCGCCCTCTCCTAGCAAAAAGCCTATTTTCTGAACCATCATTAAGTTCTCATCGATAACGTCGTTAATTCGCTTTTCGAATTCATCATAACGAACTTCTTTAGCGTGAAAATTTCTGATAATTGCACCCGCCATTTTATCTGTTGCAATTGTAAACACATTCAAAATAAACTTCTGATCTCCAAGACTAATATCTTTATCTACAATAAGTTCATTGTTTTGAATTGCATATTCAAACATACTGCTAATAGATGGAGGCATTAATGTTTTTAAATCGGCGCCTTTTAAGCCAGGAATCACCTCATTAATCATTTGAGCATCTTCGCCAACAATATCAATAAATTTTTGATTAGTTTCTACAATTTTCAGTCGATTATCCACTAAAACAACTCCTGCAGAAAGTTTATCAATAAGAATAGTTAATGCATTTGATGAGTGTAAAAAGAGTTCATTATTTTTTTCTGCAACATCTTTATATTGGGCTATTTCGATTTTCAACAACCTGATTCGTTCATCATTTTGTTTCATAAATCGTGATAATGCTTTCTGGCTATTAATTGAACGGCGAAGGCACATATCTGGATGACCTGTTCCTTGGGCAATGCCAATAGCCAATTCTTTGCAATTTTTGAATCCGCAAGCACCACAACCGTGTTCTAAATGAGAACTTGTAGCTTCGAGGGATTCTAAAATTTGAGCAACTTTTTCTTCAGCCGGTGGCTCTCTTCGTTGGTCGTTCGCAATATAAACTGCTGGAGTTTCAATTGCGAGATAATTTTGCACTTCTTGTTCCCACTTTGTGTAATTTAAGCTGGAAATTCTTTTTTTTGCATAATCAATAGTGTGCGCACAACGGGTGTGTTTATTGTCTGAAGTTGTTGTTCCTGGCCCCATAACGCAGCCTTCACACATAAACAAATTTAAATGCTTGTGCAACATTTCAATGCTTTCAAAAAATGTTTTTACAACTTCAAGAACGTCAGCATCGCCATCTGCCGTTTGAATAGGTCGAGTTAACAATGATTTATCGGGAGAACACGATTCAAGCAGTCCTTCACTTATTGGAAAAAGAGCCCCTTTTTCACCGATGGGATAATCGAAATCAGAGAACTCAACTTTTCCTACAGTAATTTGGTGATAGTCAAACATTTTACGGAGTTCATCAAACGTAATTGCTGTATCTGGACGAAGTTCTCCACTGTATTTATTAATTTCATTTTTATTTGCAATACAAGGTCCAATGTATACGACTTTAGTTTCTTTGCCATACAAAGCTCTGATTATTGCGGTTGCGATAATCATTGGAGATGGAATTGGGGAAAGATTATCTATAAGTTGAGGATAATACTTTTCGATTAGTTCAACCACAGATGGGCAGTTAGCGGTAAGGTAGTATTTTCCTTTAAAATCGGTAAATAATTTTTCATATCGTACTGCAGCAATATCTACAGCAAAAGCAGCTTCGTGAACACGGCTAAAACCAAGCGCTCTAATCATCGAAACAAACTTTTTGTAATCGGTAATATCTATAAATTCTGAAGAAATTGCAGGGTCGCAAATCGCAACAACATTGGGGTTATTTGCCAACAATTGATTAACATCATCAATGTTTTGTCTATATTGGATTGCATCTACCGGACAATTTTTATAACAAACTCCACATCCGATGCATCTTTCGGGAGAAATATCAGCCCATTCGGTTAAATCTTTTACATCAATTGCTTTAACGGGACAAGTACGGATACATGCAAAACAAAGAGTACATTTCTGCGTTTCGACGAAAAATAATGGGTTTTCCATGACTTAAACAATTAATCTTTTTTTAAAACTGAGGATAAAATAAACGTAATATCTTCGGGGGTAACGTGTTTGTGCATCACTCCATCAATTTCCAAAACTGGTCCTTCGGCACAAATGCCCATGCAATGTTTGCCATGAAAATTAACTTGATCTTCAAGTTTATTCATTTTTAAATATTGGTTAATTCGCATTAGGACTTCCTTATTTCCACGAGAGAAACAAGAGCTACCTAAACAAATGGCAATTTCAACTTTTGAGTTATTCATTATCGATATTTTTTAGACCAAAAGTAATCATTTTTTACTACATATTGAATGCTCATTGGATTGATATAGCCAATGAAAAAGCGATTTCAACAATACAACCTTGATTTTAAGAAATTTTATTCAATCGTATCAAATGCAAATTTCAAATCTTCAATTAGCGCTTTTGGGTCTTCTAAACCGACATATAATCGAATTAAATTTATTGGAAAAGCATGATTATATAAATCTTCGGAAGAATAGTAAGAGGCACAAACTGGAAAAACTAAAGATTCATAACCACCCCAGGATACAGCTAAACTAAACACTTTTAAAGTATTGCAAAATAGCTCTATTTGTGAAATTTCTTTAGATTTAAGTTTAAACGAAAATAACCCTCCCATTCCAATCATTTGTTTTTGTGCTAGCTCTAATTGAGTGTTTTGAGGCGAAAATGGATAAATTACCTGAGTCACTTTTGGATGATTTTGGAGAAATTCAATCACTTTTTTAGCTGAATTTGATATACGCTCCATCCTAATTTCGAATGTTCGTAATCCACGAATAAATAGCCATGCATCATTTGGGGAAATAATTGACCCAAGGGTAAGAAACTCATTTGCAAAAATCTGTTTAATCCTTTGACTTGAAGAGCAAATAACTCCAGCAACCACATCAGAGTGACCAGAAAGATATTTTGTTGCAGTATGAACAACAATGTCTGCCCCCATTTTTATAGGATTTTGATAAAGTGGAGTGCAATATGTATTCTCAACGACTGTAGTAATCCCAAGTGATTTCGCCCACGTACAAATTGCTTCAATATCTTGCAATTCGAACAACATCGTGTTTGGTGATTCCATAAAAACGAGCGTCGTATTTGGCAAAACAGCAGATTTAAAATTTTCTACATCTTTGCCATCCACAAAAGTTGTAGTGATGCCAAACCGGGGTAGTAGCTTATTAAAAAGCGCATCAGTCCAGCCATAAACATGGTTTGGACAAATTACATGATCTCCAGCTTTTAGCACCGACAAAACTGCAATACTAATTGCCGAGACTCCGCTACTCAGAACTAATGCATCTTCTGCTCCTTCGAGGGCAGCAAGTTTTTTTCGAAGTATTTGGACAGTCGGGTTGTTTCCACGAGTGTACACATGTTCGTTAAACTCATTCAGCAAGGCGCCACGTAAAGATTCAACGGTGTTAAACTTAAAATTGCTTGTTTGAATAATCGGTGGAACCATGGCGCCAAAGTATTGGTCACGATTTTCTCCTAACTGATTGATTATCTCTGAAACATTCATTATTTGCCGTATTACTTGCCTAATTTATGCAATTCTATAATTCGTTTTTCAACTGATGAAGTAGAATATCCTTCAACTAATGGGATCGTAATTATGTCGCCTCCTTTGGCTTTAACTATATCATAACCAACAATATCCTCAGGTTTATAGTCATCACCTTTAACTAATACATCAGGTTGAATTTTTGAAATAAGTTCGTAAGGAGTATCTTCATCAAAAAGAACAACAGCCGAAACAAACTTAAGGGAAGCCAGCAATAATGCCCGTGCATATTCATCGTTTATTGGGCGAGTAGTTCCCTTTAATCTATGTACTGAAGCATCGGTGTTAACTCCAATTATGAGCACATCTCCTAAATCGGAGGCATTTGCTAAGTAATCAATATGTCCACGATGAAGAATATCGAAACAGCCATTTGAAAACACAATTTTTTTGTTTTTAAACTGCCAGAAGGCAAGCATCCTTTGAAGGTTATCACCCGCAAGGATTTTTTTTTCGATTTGATTAATTTGCATCATGTTTCTTTTTATTCAGCGATGCCATAAGCAGCGACAAAAGTCCTAAAATTAAGATCATGCCTTCTTGAACACTCCAACCTACCCATCCAGCTGCATAACCGAGCAAATTTGAAACACCAAAAAGGCCGAGAACGCCAGCAATTATTACCGGATATAAGCCTATACCTCCTTGCACGAGCATAAAAGCAACTGTTCCAAAAACCAAACAGACAAAAGCGACGCTTGGGGATAAATTAACAAGTCCATCAAACGCAAAAAAGCAGACATACGTCATAAAATAATATGAGAACCAAATAAGTGCGGTGTGAAATAGAAATAAATAAGGGCGTTTTAGTTTAGTAATGGAAATAATACCTTCCCAAAGGCCTAATAATAATTGAACGATTTTTTGGTATATGGTAAATTTTTGAAGCCATTTTCGAAGAAACCACCAAGAAATTACAATCGCTAAAATAAATGCCAAAAAGCCATAAATGGCTAAATTGCCAGCCATAGAGCCAAATTTTTCAATAAATGGAGTAAAAACCTTTTGATTAACATAATCGTTAATCCGTTCAAATTCTACAGCAAAAGCGATAAAAAACAGAATCACAAAAATGAGCATATCAATAGCACGTTCTGTGATTATTGTTCCAAAAGATTTTTGAAAAGGAATATTTTCGTATTGTTTTAAAAAAGTACATCGTAATACTTCCCCAAGTCTCGGTACTGCTAGGTTTGCCAAATAACCAACCATTACTGCATAAAAAGAATTTGATACTTTTGGATGATATCCCATGGTCTCAAGCATAAGCACTGAGCGAGCTGCACGGGCATAATGACTTAATATTCCAAGGAAAAACGATAATGCTAACCACCAATAATTTGCATTTTGAATATAATTAAAGATTTGATCTATTTGTTCTTGTGTAAGTTTATGAACAAATATCCATATAAAGAAAAAGCCCAATCCTAAAAAAAAGAGAACCTTTATTATGGTGTATAGCGTCTTTTTCAAATCAATTTGGGTTAAATCTTGTTATTATTAGGAAAAATTACGTTTGGACGAAACACTTTTGCCTCCTCAAAGTCCATATATCCATACGATAAAATAATTACCACGTCGTTAACGAGGGCTTTTCGAGCAGCTGGACCGTTTAAACAAATAACGCCCGAACCACGTTTTCCTTTAATTACATAGGTTTCTAACCGTTCTCCATTGTTAAGATTAACGACGTGAACTTTCTCGTTTTCAATAAGATTTGCAGCATCCATTAAATCTTGATCAATGGTGATACTGCCAATGTAATCAATGTTTGCTTCGGTAACTACAGCTCTATGAATCTTTGATTTTAATACTTCGATATGCATTTTATTGTTTTTTCTTCTGTTATCTTAATTTATTACTTGATTATCAATGAGACGAACTCCACCAAGCCATACAGCAATAAAAATTCTCGCTTTTTGATTTGAGGGAAAATTACAAACTGGTTGTAGGGTGAGTTCATCGGCAATTTCTAAATATTCGATTTTAAATTGTGGAAATTTTTCAAATTCAAAATATATATTTTTCTTAATGTTTTCTGGAGAATTGTGTGTTGCTTTTTGGAGAGTTGTATTCAAAATCTTATAAATATTGGTGGCCAAAGTTCTGTCGTCATCGGACAAACGTGCATTTCTTGAACTCATTGCTAAACCATCAGATTCACGAATAATTGGACACGAAACCACTTCAACGGGCAATTGTAATTGCCGAGTCATGGCTTTAATTATTTGCAATTGTTGGAAATCTTTTTCACCAAAGTAAGCTCTATCAGGACGCACAATAGCAAAAAGCCGGTTTACCACCAAAGCAACTCCATTGAAATGACCTGGACGAAAAGCACCTTCCATTACCGTTTCTAATTTGCCAAAATTATACGTTTCTGAAGCTTTTTCTGGATATATTTCTTTTTCTGAGGGCATAAACAGAATCTGACAGAAATTCTCAATCAAAGCAATGTCTTTATCGGGAGTGCGAGGATATTTTATCAAATCCTCTGTATTATTAAATTGAGTAGGATTTACAAAAATGCTACAAACAGTAACTTCGTTTTGTGTCGCAGATTGTTGAATTAAAGAGAGATGCCCAGAATGTAATGCTCCCATGGTAGGCACGAATCCAATTTTTCCACTTGGAGTTTTAAGAAGATCAATGGCTTTTTGCAGTTCTACCACTGTGCGACAAATAATCATTGTTAGCTTTATTTTGTAGAAAGTATTCTCATCATATCATTTTCAATCGTTTTCATAGGAGTTTCTGTAATCCTTCCAATTTCAACTCCATCGCGATAAAAAATAAATGTAGGAACTTTCTCAATTTTTAAATCAGATATATCTAAGTCACCAGCTTTTCGCAAACGATCAACACCAATCAATGTGATATCAGCAAATTTTGTCGTCATTTTGTCATAAATACTATAAAAACGTGGCACTTGTTCTTTGCTATCTCCACACCAAGTTCCTAAAACTATGGTGAGTTTTATAACATTAGAATTTGACTTTAAATAGGTGTTAATTTGTTGTAAAAGGGTAGTATCAATTCGATATTTAGCGTACTCGGTGTTGAAATTTTCTCCAAAAACGCCCTCTTTTATGTCCATTATATTGGTCTCTCCAACCAAAATCATTGTTTGACTTTTTTCGTCCATAACTTTTACTGTGGTTTGTGCCGAGATGAAGCTTACAAAGAAAGATAATGCAATTATACCTAAAATCTTTTTCATTGTTTTATTGATTTTCTGCGAAATTTATGGCACAAAAGTACAAAAAAACAACAACAAAAGCGCTTCATGAAAATTAGACGGATTATAATTTTAATAATTGTGCATATAAACAATATATATGGAAGTATTAAAATGACTTAACTCTTATACCATTTTTGCAGGATCTACCCATAAGTCGTACTCTTCGGATGTTAACAAACCACTTTCAAGAGCGGATTGTTTTAGTGTAAGTCCTTCTTTGTGTGCTTTTTGAGCGATAGCAGCTGCATTATAATAGCCAATATGTGGATTAAGTGCAGTGACCAACATTAGTGAATTATCTAAATTGTTTTTGATTACCTCTTTATTGGCAACAATTCCAACCACGCAATTATCTAGAAATGACTGTGTTGCATCAGCAATTAAATTTGATGATTGGAGTAAATTAAAAATCATCATAGGCATAAATACATTTAACTCTAAATGACCTTGCATACCGCCTATAGAAATGGTTACATCATTGCCTATAACTTGTGCGCAAACCATACTCAGAGCTTCACACTGAGTTGGGTTTACTTTTCCAGGCATAATCGACGAACCAGGCTCGTTTTCGGGCAAACTGAGTTCTCCAATTCCACATCGAGAACCAGATGCTAATAACCGAATATCATTAACAATCTTCATAATACTCACTGCTGTTTGTTTTAATGCTCCCGAAGCACATACCAAAGCATCGTGTGCCGCCATTGATTCAGATTTGCAGAGTGAAATAACAAATGGAATTTGCGTAAATTCTGATATATTTTTAACTGCTTCTACGTCGTAATTTTTGGGAGTATTCAATCCCGAACCAGTGGCAGTTCCTCCTATCGGAAGTTCATACAAGTGTACTAAACTATTTTCGACAGACTTAATTGCGTGTAATAGTTGTGATTGATAGGACTGAAATTCTTGTCCAAGAGTAACTGGAGTGGCATCCATTAAATGTGTACGCCCAATTTTAACGATTGAATTAAACGAATCTGATTTTCGGCCAAACTCATCTGCTAAATTGCGCAAAGCTGGAAGTGTTTTTTGTGTCAGAACCATAGTAGCTGCAACTTTCATAGCAGTAGGAAAGACATCGTTTGTAGATTGCGACTTATTTACATCATCGTTAGGTTTAATATAAAGCGTGCCGTCGCCAAAAATGCCCCGTTTAATCTCTTCTGCACGATTGGCAATTACTTCGTTAACATTCATATTCGTTTGAGTACCAGAACCTGTTTGCCAAATTACCAATGGAAAATGCTCATCTAGGCGGTGATCTACAATTTCGTCGCAAACCTGAGCTATTAATGCACATTTATCGGCAGGCAATCCACCCAATTTTGTATTGGCATAAGCTGCAGCTTTCTTTACAATAGCCATGGCAATAATGAGCTCTAATGGCATTCGCTGTCCACCAATTTTGAAATTTTCGAGTGATCGTTGGGTTTGTGCTCCCCAATACTTATTGGTTTCTACAAGCACTTCGCCCATAGTATCTTTTTCTATCCTTGTTTCCATCGTGTATTATTAAGTCAGTAGAACGAAGTCAATAGAATCATATAATTTTGGCAACATGTTCTATCTTCTGCAAATGAACATATTTTAGGTTTATAATTCTACTAAAATCGCTTTATTTGCAATATTTTTTTATCATTTCGTATGCTTCCGAATAGCCAAGTTCTCCAGCTTTACTAAAATCTAAACATCCACTATCTTTTTGTCCTATTGTTATTTTAGCAAAACCTCTATTGTAGTATGTAATTTCTGAAGTCGGATTAATTTCAATTGCTTTAGTGTAATCGGCAATAGCACCTCTGTAATCCAATAGATTACCTTTTGCAACACCTCTGTTATAATAGGCTTTAGCATCGTTTGGATTAATTTCAATAACTTTTGTAAAGTCGGCAATTGCTCCTTGAAAATCTTTAAGATTGCCTTTTGCAAAGCCTCTATTATAGTATGCTTTAGCATCCTTTGGGTTAATTTTTATTGCTTTCGAAAAATCTGCAATGGCACCTTTGTAATCTTTAATATTTCCTTTTGAAAGACCACTATTGTTGTAGACATCTTCGTTTTGACTGTACCCAAAAAAAGATGTTACTAAAGCGCCTAAAATTAATACAAATTTTTTCATAGTTACATTAGGTTTAATGATAAACCAAACTCTTAAAACATCCTGAACTGAAGCTTAATATTTCTGAATTAATTTTGATTGTTAGTTGTCCTTTTTTTGTTAGCTATTGATTGATATTTGCAATTAGAGTCCGAGCGTCTATTTAGAAACTGGTATTCACTTCACAAAAATCATAATTAGATAATCAGAAATTTAGAGCAAATATATTTATTTTTTATTTAATAATCAACTGAATACATACAATAATTGAAAAGCATGCCACTCGTTTATGATAGAATCTCGTTTTAAAATGACTTGAGAATTTTATTTTGCTAAAAGTTCTTAGTCCATTTCTGGCGTTTTCAACAATATAAAAGACCTCCACCTTTTAATATTGAAAGTCCCGTATAAAATTTATACTGCATTTAACATGTATAAATAATAATACGGGACTGAGCAAAATATTTTTAGTATTGTATTTTTATCACTTATCACCTTCCGGTTAAAAGGGAAAAAATTAATTTCTAATTATTTTTTTGAAGCGCTTCTAACAACTTCGCGAATATCAACAGATTGTTTAGAAAAACGAATTGTACAATGTTGAAAATTATTAACTGGCCATCCATTCCATAATAAATAATTTCCATTATTGTCTTTTGTGTTGTATACGGCAGTTGTGTTTGCATCAATATCCCAAATCATTGTAGAATAATTATCAGCAAACTGAATTCCAACATTCATAAATTTATGATACACAACAAATTCAAGAAAACTTGCATCAAGACCCATGATTTGCAATAGAGTGGTGAGTGTATGTTGACCAGGAAGTCCTTCAAGTTTCATTTCCAAAGTAAATCGTTTTTGTTCGCCACCGCCAACAAAAAATTCACCACCATTAAAACTCAATGTTGCATAGTTAAATACTTGATCTATTTGTGAAGCAATTTGGGTATATTTACTATCACCATATACAACATACATAATTAATGGACCAGCTGTTGAAATCACAGTACCATCGCTACTTAAGTGAAAAGCTAAAACTGGAAATGCTAGCCGACTAGTAATGTCGACGCCTTGAGAAGTAACCACGTTAGAAACTGTCCAAACGCCTTCCATATTTGTTTTAGTAGGTGGAACGTCTGCTTCTTTAACGCATGAGTTTAAAAGGAAAATAAAGGCAACTGGTAGCAGAAGGTAATTAATTAATTTTCGCATAATTTTAATATTTATTGATTAGAATTTAAATTATTTATTTTTGAAATTTTGAAAAAGAACTGTTGAAACAAATGCTTGTACGAAATTATTAAAAAACGGCGACATTTGCAAATACTATTCCAAAATATTTTCCATTTTTATTCTTGATTATTATCACATCAAGCATCTGCAATTAAATCATTAATAACCACAGAAGCAGCAAAACAGCCGAAAATAGCTGGCATATAAGAGATTGTCCCAACTGTAGTAAGTTTGTTTTGTTCTATTACCTCATTCATTTTTATTGCATCTTTTGGCACTACCTCGGTCGAATATATTACTTTAAAACCGGTTCTTACTCCAAGTTTATGCAACCGTTTACGAATTAAAAAAGCCAATTTACATTGCGTACTATTTTCTATTTGATCAATTTTAACTTTAGATGGATCGAGCTTTCCTCCAGCACCCATGGCGCTAATAATTCTCTGATTATATTTTAATGCAGTAAATAGAAAAAAAACTTTTGGAGCAATGGTATCAATAGCATCAACTACATAATCGAACTTATTTGAGCTAAAAAGGATTTCTATTTTATCATCAATTAAATAATCATGAATCACATTTAACTTAACTTCAGGATTGATATCATTGAGTCGTTGAGCCATTAATTTACTCTTCGGTTCACCCAAAGTGCTATCGAGAGCTATTAATTGACGATTTTTGTTTGATGCAGAAACCACATCTCTATCCACAATCGTTAGTTGACCTACTCCTGCCCTGCAAAGCATTTCGGCAACATAAGCGCCAACGCCACCCAATCCAGCAATTAAAACATGTGCTTTTTGTAATCGACTAAATCCTTTATCGCCAATAAGTAAGACTGTGCGTTCGTTCCATTCTGCCATTATTTAAAACATTGGCGTGCGTTATCGGCAATTTTTTGTTTTAATACTTCTAATGTAATTCCACGAAGTTTTGCTGCTTCGGTATATAAATCACGAATATCAATATCGCTATCGTCGGTTTCTAAAAAAATGCATTTTATTGGTATCAGTGGAAAAACTTGCGCCGCCTTCGATTCTGGGTCTAAGATTGCTTTACCAAACGAAAAATACATATTTAATTTGATAAGTTGATCTGCCATTTGTTTGTTTGCATTAAAACCGTGCAAAATCCAAGGCATTTTATAGTTACCAGCTTTCCGAATCATTTGAATATCAGAATACGCTTTTACACAATGAAGAATCATTGGTTTTTTGTAATACTCCGAAATACTGATTTGTGCTTTAAAATATTTTTCTTGCAACTCAAAAGAAGTTCCAATTACACGGTCTAAACCAGCTTCACCAATAGCGATTGCATTAGGGCTAGCAATTGCTTGCATTAGCATGGGCAAAGATTCAGTTAGAGGATTTTCTTCAATATGCCATGGATGAATTCCAAAACTAAAGACCCCAATTTCCGTTGGAACTGATTTATAATCGGTATTTACAATTGCAGTAATATCCTCGGTTGTTGTTGCACAATGGGTGTGAACGTTGATAAAACAATTGTTAGAAAACATTTTTCATAAGAATTATTGTTTCATAGATTAGAAATAATGGATGCAAAAATATGAAAACTTTTGGAATATTAAAACATTCAAATTAAGTTTGAAAAATATTAATTTTTAATGATTGCGAGATTGGAAGTTCTAATTTATTGTTGCAAAATACCTAAAAGTTGATTAAGTTTGTGAAACTAAATATTTTCAAAATGCGAAGTTTCTTCTTTTTCTGTTTATTCTTTTTAGAAATTAGCTATTCATACAGCCAATATCGTCCTTCTTACCTTAAGAATATTAAATCTGTTCATGTAGAAAAGCCAGATTCGTTAGCCGCATTTCCAGGAAGAAAAAAGTTGATTAATTTAATATCTGCATCCGATTCATGTGATTTGCTTAAAAATGCATCATGGGGAATTATGGTTGCCGATGCTAATTCGGGAAAAGTTATTGCAGCTCATAACCAAAAAATGCTACTAATTCCTGCTTCGCTGATGAAATCTATTACTACTGGCGTTGGCTATTTACAGATGGGTTCTGATTTTAGATTTAAAACAAAACTTGAATATTCTGGTACAATAACCAAAGACTCTGTTTTAAAAGGTGATTTAATTATTGTAGGAGGCGGCGACCCCACAACTTGCTGTTTTCGATGGGCTCAAACTTATCCAGATACAATTTTTTCTCAGTTTACAGCCAAACTTAAAGATATCGGTATTCGAAAAATTGAAGGAAAAATTGTTTCAAATAAATCTATTTTCGACGACTTACAAATGGCTCCCAATTGGCAATGGAACGATATGGGAAACTATTATGGAGCTGGAGCATCTGCTTTAGCTTTTAACGAAAATATAATTCATGTTTGGCTTCATTCTCCCGACAGTATAGGAATGCCGACTACTCTTGATTCGGTTTTTCCGGTTATACCCAATATCGAATATCGAAATTATGTAGTTTCGGCAGCATCAAACACTGGGGACAATGTTGTGATTTATTCTTCACCAAATAGCAACATAATTGAACTGCGAGGTTCTATTCCTCTAGGACAATCATCCTTTTTGGTAAAAGGAGCTAATTTTCATCCTGAATACAGTTTTATGTTAGCGTTTAATAATTATTTGGTTAATCATGGTGTTATTACAAATAATGAATATGGCGAAATATCACACAGAACTCCAACCGATACTAATGCAGCTAACAAGTTGATTTATACCTATTATTCGCCTTCATACAACACTATTGCATCGTTTACAAATAAGGTAAGTCATAATATGTTTGCTGAGGCAATTTTAAAAACTTTAGGATATCGGCGCTTTGGTTTAGGTTCGTATTACAATGGGGTAAGAGCCGTTGATGCAGCTCTATCTAAACAAGGTATTTCTCAAAGCGAAATGATCAATGTAGATGGAAGTGGCCTTTCGAGAAACAACTTAGTTACTCCTGAATTTATCTGTAAATACATGAGGATGATGTATAAAAGTGGTTCTTATGGCATATTTGTTCATTCGCTCCCAGAAGCAGGCGAATCAGGAACCATAGGGCGTATGTTTAAAGGAACAGCAGCTGCTCACAACCTTAGAGCAAAAAGTGGGAGCATTGAACGGGTAAGGTCGTATGGTGGATATGTAACCAATAGAAATGGAAAACTTCTTACATTTGCATTGATTATCAACAACTTCAACGAACGATCTTCGGCTATCCGAGATTTGATGGAAAAACTTATGATAGCAATCGCCGACTCTGATTAACGAGTAATCATTAAAACACGCAAAATATGCAAGTTTTAATAATTTATGTTCATTTCGTGATACAATTTTCTTGTTCGGTTTGAAGTAGCCTATCATAGCCTATAACGGTAATACCGTATGCTAATATAAATTGATCCAATATTCAAAATATAATTCAATATTGCATATTACGCATCGAGCATTAAACCCCGTTAAACAACGAGGGCATGCCAAACTAAATTCCAAATTGTCTATTGGACTAATTTGGAATAAGTAATGGTATAACCCTGCTTTTGCGAGGGTAAACCATTCTAATTTATAAAACACCTTTGGACTGTTTTATAAATAGAATTGGTATAACACTTGGAGATTGTGTTTTAGTCGTTATTAATTTATTATTATTTTCCGAATTTTACTTCCATTTTCTGTTGTTACTTTTAAGAAATAGATGCCTGATTTAAAATCTTCAATATTTAATTTGACTTGATTGTCATTTTGAGATGAAGATAAAATGGTTCTTCCGTTGATATCAGTAATTTTAGTGAAAATGATTGTTGATTTAGATTTTAAGTTAAGGAATTTGAATGTTGGATTTGGGAATAAAACAATGTTATCGTCTAAATAATCATTCTCAAATACTGTTAGCGGATTAATTATAATGTTTATTGTATTACTAGTTTGAGAACCTCCGAGAATACAGTAATATTCATCGGTCACTATACAATTTATTACATCTCCATTAACCAATGTACTGTCAATATATTCTGGTGAATTAATGCCAACTGGTATACTGTTTTTTGTCCATTGATAATTAAAAACAGAACCAGCAGTATTAATTATAGAAGAAGTTACTGTGGAATAAAATGTAAGCTTTTGGCCAGTATTGATTGTGTTACTAGGAAAAGCATAAATAATTACATCTTTAGCATAAGGATCTCCTGGGTTTGGAATTGAAGGGGAACAATCACACATATCACCAATTTGATCAGCATCAGAATCTACTTGTGCTGGATTATAGGTCAAAATACAGTTATCAATGCTATTCGTTACACCATCACTATCTACATCCGATGAAACAGTTACTAATGTAGACGCGCTTATTGCACCAATATTAGCAGTTATTATTGATGTCCCATCAGTATTACTAGTAATAATTTCACCTCCAAATGCAGTTCCACCTCCAAAAGGATAGGCTTGTCCAGCACTATATGCTTGCACAATGGTAATACTGGCACTAGTCCAAGAGCAACTTCCTGTTACATTTTCCGTGTGATTATCCGCATAAACACCAATTGCTCTTAGATTGTAAGCAGTATTTTGAGGTAAAATAGGATTAATTGGTATAATATGAATAGAGACCAATTGACTATAAACAATGTTTGTCATTAAAAAGAATATTGACAGAAGTAGAAGTTTAGTTTTCATTTTTTTTAATTTTAAAGGTATCATTATAACAATTAAATTTTAAATTTGTTAATTGTATTTTGAAAGTATTTTACTTGAAATATCCTTCTTCGTCATTTCGGAATCAAGTTGCCTATTAATAATTGCAATTTTATCAATTGTTTACTGGCAAAAAGATATCAAAATCTGAAGTAAAAATGTGTCGATTTTTTTAATTATCACCAAAGGTGATTTAGTACTATTCATTTAAGTATGCACTTTTTAATATTGAAGTGGGACATTTATATCTATAGTGGCGAGTGATTGATTTTATTTCAAAGTTCATAGCAGATTTCCTAGAATTTCCAGCTTCAAAACAAGCAACTATACCGTTTCTGTTTTTAAAATAGTCCAATTATTTTCTATTATTAGTAAAGAAAATTGCAATTTTCGTGTACAGAAACGAGTATTAACCCCGCTTTTGCGAAGGTAAACCATTCTAATTTATAAAACATTTTTGGTCTGTTTTATAAATATAATTGGTATAAATAATATTGATTTGAATTTTTTTAGTTTGTTTTTTCTTGTTTCAAATAAATCTCTATTTTGTTTAATTCTGTTTATCATATCCAGAACACGACCACCATAACTCATATTTTATTCTTTAAAATTTTTCTAGTCAATACCAAATTAACTTTAATTCCGCAGATATCTGCAATTAATTGAATTTCAATTAATTGAAAACATAATCTGCAACTATGCTTATTAAATATAGACAATAAATAAATAATGTGTGAATTATGTAAGCTTTTCAAAAAATTATGTAATACTTATCGCAATTAAGATGCTCATCTTTGTACTTATGAAAATTATTTTGTACCGTTAAATGAGAAATAAAGATACGTCTGAATTTGAAATTTCATCGTTATTGGAAGCTGTTAACCAGAAATACGGTTATGACTTCAGGCATTATTCAGAAGCCCATATTAGGCGTAGGATCAGAAACAGAATGGCGATGTCGGGATTAAAGGATATTTCTCAAATGCAATCTAAAGTTTTGAGTGATGAAATATTTGCGGCCAACTTTTTACAGGACTTATCAATAACCGTAACTGAAATGTTTCGCGATCCGGTCTTTTATAAGTCATTACGAGAAAATGTAATCCCTATTTTAAAAACCTATCCGTTTATAAAAATATGGCATGCTGGCTGTTCAACGGGCGAAGAAGCCTATTCAATGGCCATTATTATGCAGGAAGAAGGATTGTACGACAGAACTACAATTTATGCTACTGATTTCAACCAACAGGCTTTGAATCAGGCCAAAGAAGGAATTTTCTCTAATGCAATGATAAAGGAATATACAGCCAATTATCAATTGTCGGGAGGAATAGAATCTTTTTCAAATTATTATACGTCCAATTATGATCATGTGATCATGAATAAATCTTTGAAAAAAAACATAGTATGGGCAAATCACAATTTGGTTACAGATACCGTATTTGCTGAAGTGAACATGGTATTATGCAGAAATGTGCTTATTTATTTTGATAAAACTTTGCAAAATAAAGTGCAAATGATTTTTTATAATAGTCTGATTAATGGTGGGATTTTATGTTTGGGATCAAAAGAAAGCATACAATTTACAGATTTGCACGATAAATATACTGAGCTAGATAAAAAACAACGAATATTCAAAAAGAAATATTAAAAAATGAAGTATGAAGCAATTGTAATCGGAGTTTCTTCCGGAGGAATGAATGCAATGAAAGTCATATTCTCACTTTTACCGAAGAATTTCGTTACACCAA
This sequence comes from Bacteroidota bacterium, assembly GCA_037130365.1. Classification (GTDB taxonomy): domain Bacteria; phylum Bacteroidota; class Bacteroidia; order Bacteroidales; family WCHB1-69; genus JBAXTE01. Next base: position 22,433 of record JBAXTE010000017.1, on the reverse strand, counting down.
TTATTATAGTGCAGCATATTGGCGCTCGTTCCGATAGCGAATGGATAAAAATATTAAATAACAACAGCAAACTCAATTTAAAAGAAGCAGATGAAAAAGAAAAAATTGAACATGGAAACGTTTACATCGCTCCGCCTAATTATCATTTGATGATTGAAAGAAATAAAACGTTCTCTCTAACGATAGATGAACGTGTAAATTATTCAAGACCATCAATTGATGTATTATTTGAATCGGCCGCCGAAGCATATAGAAACAAATTGATTGGAGTGATCCTTACAGGCTCAAATAATGACGGAACAAAAGGGATAAAACGAATAAAAGAACTCGGCGGTTTAACAATCGCACAAGATCCCAAAACGGCAGAATCATCTTATATGCCTGCATCGGCAATTGCGGCTATTAAGCCGGATTATATTTTATCTCTGGAGGATATAATTGATTTATTAATAAAATTAGACAAACAAAATTAAAATACAGCATCGTGAACTTAACAATAAGAAGCAAATTACTCGTAGGTTTCACTATCATTATAGTGTTAATCATTACTATGGCATTTTTTATGACCAATAAATTGTCCGAATCCAACAATCGGTTGAATAATATTGTAAACTTATATTCCAAAAAGGTAAATCTTTCCAATGAAATAATGATTGCTATGCTGGATGCAGCGCGTAATGAAAAAAATATTATTCTGGAAAAAAATATAATTGAAAAGGATTATTCGAAAGATAAAATTTATCGGGCGTTGGATATAATTGATAAAAAAACAATCGAGTTGCAAGAATTGGTAGATGAAAAAGGAAAAATTATTTTGGACGAATTTAAAACCACTTATGCTGGTTACAAAATTAATCTAAATGAAATCATCTTATTATCAATGAAAAATAATGAGGATGAAGCATTTAAAATTTCCATTGAGAACGGTTTAAAGGCAAGAGATGCTGCTATTATTCAATTAGATCGGCTCATTATTAAAAATGAAAAGAGCATGGAGGATGCTAAAATAGAAAATAATGAGGCTTATAATACTGCCTTAAGTTTGATTATCGCTTTAATTATTTCTGCCATCATACTGGCTATTATTATTTCCTTCTGGGTCATTCTAAGTATTACAAAACGAATTTCAGTGATAGCCAAAGAAGCCGAAAAAATTGCCAGTCGTGAGTTTTCAAATGATAAACTGGAAGATTCCACAAATGATGAATTAAAACCTTTATTTAATTCACTGGTAAGTGTGAATGAAAGTTTCCGCGAAATAACCGAAAATGCCAACAAAGTTGCTTCGGGAGATTATTCCGTTGACCTTATACCTCGCTCAGACAAAGATATCTTAGGTAATTCTTTAAAAAAGATGACACGCTCATTGCGTGAAACAACAACAGCAAATGAAAAACATAATTGGTTAACTGCCGGGCAAAACCAACTCAACTCAACATTAAAAGGAGATCAAAGTATTACGGACTTGGCAAGCAATACAATTAGTTTTTTATGCGCTTACCTGAAAGGAAGCATAGGAGCTGTTTACCTGTTAAATGATAAAGACAATGCACTAGTGCTTAGCGGACAATATGCCTTTTCATCATCAGAAGACACAAAAGAAAAATTCACACTGAATGAAGGACTGATTGGTCAGGTGGCGCGGGAACAAAAACAAATTTCTTTGACCGATTTAACCGAAGAGCAAATCCGCATCACGTCTGCCGTTCTGAATGCCAAACCAAAAAATTTACTCATTACACCATTCCTGTTTGAAGGTAAAACATTGGGCGTAATAGAAATAGGCAGCATTAATTATTTTAACGAAACAGAAAAGGAATTCATCAAAGTTTCTATGGAAAGTATAGCTGTAAGTGTTAATTCGGCTGTTTCCAGAAAACGCATTCAGGAATTGCTAGAAGAAACGCAAGTTCAAACTGAAGAACTTCAAACACAGCAGGAAGAATTGAAGCAAATGAATGAGGAACTGGAAGAACAGGCGCAAAATCTGAAGCAACAACAGGAAGAATTACAAATGACCAATGAAGAACTGGAAGAACAAACCCAGTCATTGGAAGAGAGAAACAAAGAAGTTGAAGCTTCAAAAAACGACATTGAACAGAAAACAAAACAACTCGAAATAAGCAGCAAGTATAAATCGGAATTCCTTGCAAACATGTCGCATGAGTTAAGAACACCACTTAATAGTTTGCTTATCCTATCGAAAGATCTATCTGAAAACAGAAAAAAAAATCTGGACAACATCCAGGTTGAAAGCGCAGAAATAATATATAAAAGTGGTCATGATCTGCTTTTACTAATTAATGAAGTTCTTGATCTCTCCAAGATTGAAGCAGGAAAAATGTCAATAAATATTGAACGCGTATCATTGAAAATTTTCACTGATGACCTCATTCGCAATTTTAAACATCATGCAGAGCAAAAAGGATTGAAGCTAGATGCAAAATTAGATAAAGATTTACCCGAATCTATCCACACTGATTCACAACGTTTGAATCAGATATTGAAAAATCTAATTTCAAATGCTATTAAATTCACAGAAAAGGGAAGTGTAAGTATAAGTATCAAACGATACACGGAAAGCACCGTGATTCTCTCTGTTGCCGATACCGGTATTGGAATACAGGAAGACAAACAAATGGCCATATTTGAAGCTTTTCAACAAGCCGAAGGGGGCACTTCCAGAAAATATGGCGGTACGGGGTTAGGCCTTTCGATTTCTCGTGAACTCGCAAAATTATTAGGAGCTGAAATTAAATTGAGTAGCAAGATAAACGAAGGCTCAACTTTTTCAATCATTATTCCGCTGGAAATACATCCCGAACAGGAGTCTGACAGTACAGGTAGAAATTTTTCTGCCCCAACAGTAAAAAAAACTGTTTTGTACAAACCACGTCCCGATAACTATCGGGAGGAAAGCGATGTTAAATTCCTGAATTATCCTTCGATTGATGATGACAGAAATTCAATAACCAAGGATGATAAAGTAGTGCTCATTATTGAAGATGATCTGAATTTTGCTTCTATCCTTTTACAACAAGCGAACAAAAAAGGATTCAAATGCTTATCGGCAGCAACCGGAGAAGATGGTTTATTGCTTGCTGCAAAATACAAACCACAAGCAATCATTCTCGATATGGGTCTGCCAGGTATAAACGGGCAGGACGTATTGCTCGAATTAAAAGCAAATCCATCCATAAGGCATATTCCGGTGCATATTATTTCGGCAAATGAACATTCGTTAGAACCAATCAAAGAAGGAGCAATAGAGTATCTGACCAAACCTATAAATAAAAAAGATTTGGAAGAGGCATTTAACAAAATTGAAAAATTTGTCAGCAGAAAAATAAAAAACCTGCTCATTATAGAAGATAATGAAAATTCCAGAAAAGCAATGAAAATACTCATCGGACAAAGTGATATAAAATTTCTTGAAGCAGGAAACGGCAAAGATGCCATGGCTATGTATCAGGAAAATTATATTGATTGTATTATACTGGATATTGGTTTACCCGACATGAGTGGATTCGACCTTATCCATAAGTTGAAGGATATAAAAGACCATAACATACCTCCTATTATTATATACACTGGCAAGGAGCTTACAAAAGAAGAGAACAATGAGCTTAATAAATATGCCGAGAGTATTATTGTAAAAGGCGTAAAATCGGAAGAACGATTGCTGGATGAAACCGCTCTTTTCCTTCACAGGACAATTAGCAATTTGCCGGAATCAAAACAATCTATGATAAATAATTTGCATGATAAAGAAGCTGTATTCCATTCAAAAACAATATTATTGGTAGATGATGATTCTCGAAATGTATTTGCTTTATCTAAAGTGCTGCAAGAGCGCGGAATGAAAATATTAAAAGCAGAAAATGGAAAAATTGCATTGGAGATGTTAGATTCACATCCTAAGGTTGATATGGTATTGATGGATATTATGATGCCTGAAATGGACGGTTACGAAGCAATGAAGCGCATACGATCTCAGGGGAAATTTAAGAACTTACCCGTAATTGCCCTCACTGCAAAAGCGATGAAAGATGATAAACAAAAATGCATTGATGCAGGTGCCAACGATTATATCGCTAAACCTATTGACGTAGAACGTATTTTATCACTGATGCGGGTATGGTTAAGTAAATAAAAATAATGTTATCCGATATAAATTAATAAAATTGTTGTATAATACAGATAAACAGTAAATTACAATATTTTTTTCTAAGAATGGCTTGGTTTATGAAATTGAAATTTAGGCATGATTTTCAATATTTCCCCTTCAGGGGACAAAGGGGCTGAAAATATTGAAAATTTATCGGACAATAGTAAATAAAAATAATGAAAATGAAAGAGAACAACCTTGTTAAAATTTTAATGGTAGATGATTGGGTGGAAAATTTATTTGCCTTAGAAGTAATTCTTTCAGATGAGAATTATTTATGTGTGAGAGCAAGTTCTGGCGAGGAAGCATTAGAAATTCTTAACCGTGATCAAGATTTTGCCATCATATTAATGGACGTACAAATGCCAATGATGGATGGATTTGAAACATCCGAACTAATTCGCAAAACCGATAAACTTAAACTTATTCCGATTATTTTTTTAACTGCCAGTATGGATAGTCCTGTACATATTTTCAAAGGGTATCAGGCAGGTGCTGTTGATTATATGATAAAACCATTTTCTTCGGAAATATTAAAAGCTAAAGTAGCCGTTTTTATTGAGCTGCATAAAAAAAGTCAGGAATTAAAAGTTCAAAAAGAGCAAATTAGAAAACTGAACGAAACATTAGAGCAGAAGGTGATTGAAAGGACTTCTCAATTAGAAATTATAAACAATGAACTTGAAAAAGCAAAAGATAAAGCAGAAAGTGCCGTGAAATCGAAACAGCAATTTTTATCAAACATGAGTCATGAAATTCGCACACCCATGAATGCGATTATTGGATTTACAAAAGTGGTATTGAAAACAGATTTATCAGCAAAACAAAAAGAATATTTAACTGCCATAAAAATAAGTGGTGATGCATTAATTTTGCTCATCAACGATATACTCGATCTGGCAAAAGTAGATGCAGGGAAAATGACATTTGAACAAACGCCATTTAAAATGGCCTTATCCATATCAAGCATGCTTCATTTGTTTGAGGAAAAAATACAGGAAAAGAATATTGAGTTGGTTAAAGAATACGATAAAAACATTCCTGATGTATTGGTTGGAGACCCTGTGCATTTACGTCAGATTATTTTAAATCTTGTGAGTAATGCAATTAAGTTTACAACAAAGGGGAAAATTACGGTAAGTGTTCGTTTGTTACGCGAAGACGAAACAAAAGCATGCATTGAATTTACAATTACAGATACAGGAATTGGAATAGCGGAAAATAAAATTTCAACTATTTTTGAGAACTTTCAGCAGGCATCCAGTGGTACTTCAAGGTTGTTTGGGGGAACTGGATTAGGTCTTGCAATTGTTAAACAATTAACAGAATTGCAAGGTGGAACCATTCGTGTGAAAAGCAAAATTGGTAAAGGCTCTACTTTTAGTTTTAGATTAAGTTTTCTGAAAACAAAAGATGAAGTTAATCCTAATAGCTATCGGGAAGAAACAGAAATAGCGCAATTGGATACTGAAATTAAAAACATAAAAGTACTAGTTGTAGAAGACATGGCGCTTAATCAATTACTGATTAAAACAATTTTGGATGATTTCGGTTTTGAACGCGATGTTGCCTCTAATGGGAAAATAGCCATTGAAAAGTTACAAAGGAAATCCTACGATCTTATTTTGATGGATTTGCAGATGCCAGAAATGAATGGGTTTGAAGCTACAGATTACATTCGCAACACAATGAATTCAAACATACCCATCATCGCATTAACTGCCGATGTAACCACCGTTGATTTAGCAAAATGCAAAGCTATTGGTATGAATGATTACATAGCAAAACCGATTGACGAAAGATTATTGTACCGCAAAATAATTGGGATTGTTAAAAATTAGAAGAAGCGAGAATTATTAATATGTTTGTCGCTTCTAGTTCCACATTTAATTGTCTGGTTATGTTTAGATATTAGTTGAAATACTTTTGTATTAGCAAAATCATTTCATCTTTTTTAATGGGTTTTGAAATATAATCATTGCATCCAGCTTCAATTGCCTTTTCTCTATCGCCCGTTAATGCATATGCTGTTTGAGCAATGATTACCACATCTTTATTAAATTCTCTAATTTGCATTGTTGCTTCATACCCGTTCATTTCGGGCAATTGATTATCCATTAGTATCAAATCGATATCGGGATTATTTCTACAGACTTTAACCGCTTCAAAACCGTTTCTTGCTTTTAAAACTTCTTTGCTAAACTTTTCAACACCAATTGTAATAAGCATTTCCGATATTTCATCGTCTTCAACAATTAATATTTTCAGATTCTTAATCTGATTGATTTCTATTTGTGCAGTAACAACTTTACCAACAACTTTATTTTCTTCCGCTAATGGATTGTAAGGTAACGTGAAATAAAATGTTGAGCCAATACCTTCTTGGCTTTCTACCCAAATTTTGCCGCCAAGCATCTCCACATAAGCCTTTGAAATCGACAAGCCTAATCCAGCTCCTTGTCGGGCCATTTTATCGGAAATATCTGCTTGAATAAAACGCTCAAAAATTGCTCGCTGCCTATCTGTAGGTATGCCAATGCCTGTATCTTTTACAAAAAATTCAATATCGTTCCCCTTTCGTCCATATCCCAATTCAATTGAACCTTTCTCGCTGAATTTAATGGCATTTTTAACAAGATTGGTAAGTATTGAATATACTTTCTCGCTGTCTGTTCTAATAATTACTTCTTTTTTCGGCGAAGTGTTTATAAGCAGAAGTTGCATTCCTTTTTCTTCAACTTGGGGTTTAAAGAAGGTATAAATGAATTCGATTTTCACGTTAATATCTGTTTCCTTAATAATAACGTTCATCAGACCAGCTTCGATTTTGGAAATATCCACAATATCGTTAATAATGTTGAGCATACGAACGCCACTTTTCTCTATAATACTGACATATTCTTGCTGTTGATGACCAGTAAGCCCAGGCATTTTCAATAGTTCAGAAAAGCCCAAAATGCCGTTCATCGGAGTTCTAATTTCGTGGCTCATATTGGCAAGGAATGCTGATTTGAGGTGGTCACTTTCCTCGGCTTTTTCTTTGGCTTTAATGAGTTCCTGTTCTGCTATTTTCCGTTCAGTAATGTTTTCCATTATACCATTAAAGGCTAATTCATTGCCAATCATTACTGGAATTGATTTTGCACTAAACCATTTTATTACACCAGAAGCTGTTAATATTCTCCCTTCGTAACCCCAAGGAGATTTCTCTGCAATAGCCTTAATAATAGAATTCATGAATTTTTCTTTGTCTTCTTCTGGAATCTGTGTCCCTAAGTCCCATTGGGGACTGTAGGGTTCAATTGAAAGCCCAAATAGATCAGACGCTTGTTCACTTATATAACTAAAGAAAACAGTACCATCAGATTTTACTCTAAACTGATATATGACACAAGGAACGTTTTTTGCCATATCTATGAACTTTTGTTCGCTTTCCTCGGCTTTTTCTTTGGCTTTAATGAGTTCCTGTTCAGCTATTTTCCGTTCTGTAATGTTTTCATGCATAAATACAAAGCGCTCGGGCTTGCCTGCACTATCTTTTAATGGAAATATCATGGCACGAATCCAAAGCGGAATATCGGGTGCTTCTGCAACTGCATCATGTGCGTTGTAATAGACATCTGGTAAATGAACAATCTCACCATTTTTAACTTGGGAAACTAAATCTCCCAATTCAGTGCTTTTACTTAAATCATCAAAAATTGAAAATTCAGGAGGTGGAACAAAACCAAATAGCTCGATAAATGCAGGATTACATCTAAGCGTATATCCTTCTTTATTAACAATTTGAATTGACAACGGATTGTTTTCAATAATATCATTTAACAATGCTTCTGCATTTTTTCGTTCTGTAATGTTTTCATGCATTAAAACCATTCTATTGGGATTTCCATAGTTATCATTTAATGTGAAACCAATAGCCTTAACCCATGTCGGAGAATCAGGAAATGATGGATCAACATCCCGAACATTATAATATGTATCGGGGAAGTAAACTACTTCTCCTTTTTTAATACGTTCAAACAATTTGTCAAACCCTAATGATAATAATTGAGGGTCTTTTAAAACAGAATAGTCAGAAGGAGGCGTTGCTCCAAAAAGTTTGGTATGTGCCGAATTTAACTGAATCAGATAGCCTTCCATATCCAATATCTGGATTGACATTGGGTTTTTTTCAATAATATCCTTAAATATGGATTCTGATAGTTTTCGCTCGGTTATATCGCGGGTGATGCTCAGTATATGAGGCACACCGTCGAGTTCAATAATGCTTGCTGACATTAAACCATAAACCAACTTACCATCTTTTTTGCGAAACTTTGCCTCTAGGTTTTCAACATAACCTTTTGTTTTCAGTTCTTCACTCAATTTTTTGCGGCCATCAATGTCTGCCCAGATATTCAATTCGATGGAAGTTTTCCCATGGACTTCTTCTTTAGTGTAACCCATAATTTGGGTAAATCCTTTATTAATGGAAATGTACAACCCATCCTCAAGGCGATTAATGTTAATTGAATCGGGACTAGTAAAAAACGCTTTGCGAAATTTTTCTTCGCTTAATCGTATTACTTCCTCACTCCGTTTGCGTTCGGTAATATCTCGTTGGATATACAAAACACCAGTTGGATTGTTGCTATCATCACACAAAATATTTGCATTTGCCTCAGCATAAAACAGGCTTCCATCTTTGCGGACTACCAAGTATTCTGCAGCACCAGTAAAATTGCCATTGAACATTTCGGTTATCAAATAAATTGCCTTTTGGTGATAACTTGAATGAATAAAATCCATGGTATTTCTGCCAATACCCCCACATAGCAACTGCTTTTGCTGTTACGTATTGTATTATTCCATCTAGAGAAGTAATTGCAATTCCATCTGGTGAAGTTTCAATGATTTTTCGAAATTTCTCTTCACTTTTTTGCAATTCTGTTTCGGCTTGCTTGCGTTCGGTAATATCTGTGGCTATTTCTACAACACCAATCATAATTCCATTATCATCGAAGATGGGTTCACCCCGTTCTTCCCAAACCTTCCCATCGGGAGTGCACATTATTGTATGTTCTGGTTTTTGAGTTTCCAGAACCTTTAAGGAAGGGCAGTTTTCGCATGGCTTTGATGAGTTAGCCCAAAAATGGTGGCAAGTATGACCAATCATTTCTTCTGGCTGTTTGTGAACGGACTCTGCTGCCGTTTTATTCACCCAAAGAATTTTTAATTCCTTATCAACAAAAGCAATATTTGAAGTAATTCCATTTAAGATATTTTTCTTTTGTGCTTCACTGATTTGTAGATTACTTTCAGTTTTATTAAGCCTCGAGATGTCAATATTTGAAATTACATTCAATGAATCGAATTTAATCCTTAATTCCTGCAACTCATTTATAAGTTGTTCTTTTGATTTGTCTTGGTCATTCATAATAAAGCTATCTTTAAAAGAAAAATTATCTACTAGGAGTCTCTTTTTTAATTTAGATTAATGTCAAATTTTATCATTATAATCAATTATTAAAAATCTCTATTGTCCGATAAATTTTCAATATTTTTTTACCCCCGACCCCCTAAAGGGGAAAGTATTGAAAATCACTAATGAATATCAATAGTAAAAACCAAGCTCCTTTTCTTACATCACTTGTAAACATCAATTAATCATTATATTACATTGATTTACTTAATTTTTATCGGACAATAATTATTAAAAATATAAAATTTTCTTCAGTTATTCTCTTAATTCTTGTTTTTCAGTGTTGGCTTTAACATTTTCGACTTGCTTTTTGGCGAGGATTAAGTCCCAAATTCTTGTCGCTAATCGCATTAATTTACAGTAAAACCCAAAGTGTTCATATGTCCTATTATTTCACCTTACATAAGCTGCACTTTGCCAAATACGAGATTTATAGCTTTATCCTGCCACGAAAAATCTGTCCAGTATTTGTTCTCGTAAATGTACTTTGCCATTACTTAATATAATTTTGAGGTAAATATACAAATTAATTACCGTAAATATATGGTGAATATTTTTTTTTCACCGCAAAGGTATTGGTTGTTAAAGCTGACAATTATTGTCGAACCATTGACCATAAGGGAAAACAATATGTGTATGTTCTGTATATTATATCTCAATGTTTTTCAATATAATTATCAACTTCTTTATGCCATTCATCTGGTTCAAAAGTTTGAGGAATTGTTTCATCAGCAAAAAGTAAATCAATTAAATAATGAGGCTTTTTACCCCCAATATAAACAGATTTAACACATGATACACAATAAACAACAACATCATCGCATGGCATTTCCGAAGTCCGCTTTTTCATTTGTTCTTTTACTTTATCTACTGAGATAATACCGTAAAAACTATCACCGCAACAAGTGCTTTTAACTCCTGTTTTCAATGGTTCAACCAACTGTATGTTCATTTTTTTCAGTAATTTTCTGATTGCAATTTGAACTTGTTCTTTTTCGCGTGTTGGGCATGCGTCAATGATTGACATACGTGTGCCTTGATAATTTGGGAAGTTGAAAAAATCACTTTCTGCTAGAATTTCCCACAACGAAATAGTGGATGAATTTTGATAATCGTTTGCAAATCGTTTATCACAACCCGGACAAATGTTTATTACTTCTGTCGTTGTTGAAAATTTTGGGTCATGATGACAACATATCATCAATTTTTCCATTTCATCTATATTTTCGTTCAGCATTAAATGAATTTTTTCTGCTAATTCGGGTTTATATAGCATTAAAGCACAACCGGGTGCAAAAACTTGTTTTTTCATACATTTTCTTTTTCAAAATTAAAATTCTTCAAAACACTCTGCAACCGAAAAATTAACACGTATTTTTTTTTGCAAATTGGTATAATCATTTCATTTTTTTCATTGGAAACAGTTGTGAATTTTGCTTTCCGTTCAAAATTCCTGAAATTTCAGCAACTAAACTGTCGTTTGAAATTTTTTTGTATGAAATTTTTTGTGGAAAATCGTGCTTTGGATTTTCAAAGACCAATTGATTGTCTGATAAAGTTGTTAATGTAAATTTTACTGCTTTTCCGTTGTTTTGATTTTTTACGGTTGGGATGTAAAATAAATCTTTTCCAACCTGTGTAAGACTAATTGTTTCAGAAGATACAGTGTCTTTTCCGATTACAAAATAACTTGTTCCATAATACGCTGTATCATTTTGTTTTACCCAAATTTCAGTTGCTATTCCTTCTGGTGATTTATTTTCCCAAACCCCAATTAACCAATTTGCTTTTTCAATTATTTTACTATTATTCTTTTCCGAATTTTGGTTGCTCGAACTTTGACAGGACACAATTAAGTTTGTAGCTGCAAACAATATTATAATAAAGTTTATTTTTTTCATAATTGTAATTCAATTATACTTTCATCCATATTTTTGTACTTAGCAAAAGTATTCATTTTTCCTGAAAGCCCCAATTGGGATAAGCTGAACAATAATGATAGCTTTTGATTTTTATGACTATCCATTTTTGTCCATTACATTGATTTTGGCATAAAAATAGTTTTGCTTCGCAACAATTTTTTCGCCAAAATCTTTATTTCTATACATTACTAACCCCGTGCTTTGCACGGGGTTAGTAATATTTGGCGCCTTCAGCGCCATAAAGCAGCATCAAAATTACATAAAATGGACAGTCTTCTATGTTTTTTTCTATTAAACAAAAAAGGCTGTCGGTAAATACGACAGCCTTTTTGCATCATCTGATAAAAGAATTTTATTTTGAAATCATTATCTTACGATTGATTTCTCCTTGAGGAGTTTGAATTTTAATTATATAAATTCCATTCGTAAAACCGTTGAGATCGATGGTAATAATGTTTTCTCCAGAATTAATTAACACTGGCTTTGCGACCAACACCTTGCCAAGAAAATCTATTACTTGAAGATTGCCAATCATCATTTCCGAAACATTTAAATAAAGGTTTGTTTGATGTGTAGCTGGGTTTGGATATAGAGCAACGCTCATTCCAGCAGACTGTTCTGCAACATTGTCTCCAGAATTTTCAATAAAATGAAGGTTATCAATATAGGTATTATCTAAAGTAAATCCCAATGTGTCAGAAGCAATATTTCTAGTTTCGAACGAAACTTCTAGAATGTTGCCAATAAAACCAGATAAATCAACAATTCTATTCACAAAAGGATCGGCACCAGTAGTCGTTGGTTTATATGTTTGATTGTTAAGATGTTGTCCATTTACTAAAATTCTCATTATACTTGCCGAAGAATAATCACCAGCACCAAGATATTGAGCATATAAATCGCCACCACTTGTTTGTTTCAAATCAAATCCAATATGTAAACGTGTGAGTAAACGAGCATCTACACAAAAGTTAGCTTTAGCAGAAAGCATTTCGTTTACAGACCATTCTTGTCCTGGAGTTGGAAATATAAGTTGGTCGTAATAACTAAACACATTTCCTCCAGTTAAATTTAACACTCTTCCGTTTGGATAACCTGTAATAACCTTAGTTCTTACTTTACCAACATTTACAATTTCTTTGTAATAGTAGTTATTGATATCGGTTTCGCTAAAAATAAACGGTCCGTGACCATTTGTAAATTGTGGTTTTGTAAGAGAAATACTTTTCACATTGTTTACTCGAAAAGTGTCGGTTGGATTAACGGCAAAAACTTGAATTACATTAGCTCCAATCAACGAGCAATCAGCTTTTCCAAGAAAAGTATAGGTTAATGTGTCACCATAATTCATTACTTGAGTAAGATGTTTATATTCAAATAGAGTATCCGAAGCATTTGCTTTAAATGCTAATCGAACCGAATCGGTAGCAGGAAGCGGTGCACAACCTAAATAGGTAAAACTCATCGAAACAGTTTCTTGCGTTCCTAAGAAGCATGAAGTAGATGGACTCAACACTTGAACAGGGGCAAAATCTATGTTTTGTAATACTCGGTTAGAAAATACATAGTTTTTCACACTGTCGGAATAGCTTGTAAGCGATCCACCTTTTACCCATACATCAACACGATGATTTCCAATTGTTGCAACATTAATTAATGGAGTGAGCGAATAATCCATAGATGTTCCACCTACAAAAGCAGATGTAAGCGTAAGTGTGTCGTAATAGGTGGTGTTTAAATCAACTTTGGCCATAATGTAAATTTTAGCGCCAACGTTGAGAGATCTGTTACAACCATTGTAAAAAAGTTTAACGGTTAATTGCTCATTTGAAAGACCACAATCAGGAATTGGAGATAAAACTTCTGTAACATATACAGCAGCTGTATCAAATGGATAACCCACATTAACAGCAGCCCATGCAGCCGCTACGGTTTGAGATTCTGGTGAGCATTGGCCATAGAGATCATTTGCTGCTTGAATTGTTGCTTGAAAACAATCAAAATATTGAGAGGTGGGTGTAAGATATTGAGATAATGCACGATACGCAATTTTTTCTGATTTTTCAGAACCAATTGGAGTAATATTGTAATGATATCCAAAATCGTTTGTACCAGTATCCCCTTTTACAATTAGAGAAAACCAATAATTTCCTACACCGCTATTGGTGTGAACGCCTCCATTATCGGCAGAAGATGTCTGCCAATATTGTCCTTTGTATGTATCAGGATTTTGAAATTGTTTTGGATTAGCCATATTCCGAAATGCAGAACCTGTTTGCAATCCAATCATCCAATTAATGGTATCCGTAGCAAAATAATTAACCATGGCTCCAAACATATCGCTATAAGATTCATTAAGTGCCCCAGATTCATATTCATATTCGAGGTTTGCAGTATATTGGGTAACCGCATGTGTAATTTCGTGACCACAGATTTCGGCAGTAGTAAATGGGCCGTTAGAAACATCTCCATCACCATAAACCATTGCAGAGCCAGTCCACATAGCATTGGCAATATTGTTTCCCCAATGAACATAACTGTACATAGCAGCTCCTGAATTATTATAACTATTGCGATTAAACTTCACCATATAATAATCATAAGTCATTTCGGAAGCCCAATGTGCGCTATTTGCAGTTAAATCGTTGTTGAAAAAAGTATCTGTTTCAATAATATTAACGGCTGCGGTGGTGTTAACATTAACCATATCTCCAAGGTTTTGAAGATCTTTTGTGGTAATACCATTTCCTCTGCCAGATTCTCTTAAAATATACTGACTTGCCGACATAGAATCCACCACAATGTCTTTTGTTCCATTATATCGAGTAACCGCTTTTGTGGGTTTATCGATATTCATAAGAATATTTGTGGTGTGATAAATTTCGCCAGATTGAGCATCCACAAAAACAGCAACTCTTTTTAAAGGTTTTGTTGCAAGCACTTCTACGCGATAAACTAAACGGAAGTCGCCCTTATTTTGAGCTGAACTTTTGCGATAATACATTAATGATGCACTTGGATAATGCGTGGCATTTTTGCTTTTATTTATTGATTTAATATCTTGTTCAAACACTTTGTTTTGCCATGCATATTCTTCTGCTGAAACCGAAGCAATGGCATTTTCAACCGCTTGCTTTGCTCTAATTGAAGCATTTGAAGTGCTGGTAATCGCAGTATAAATCTCTCCATTTGCAGATTTAAGAAATCCGTTTTTTTCGTGCAACAAATAAATTGCACCATTAACGGCAACTCCTTTGTGAAACTGTTGATAACGATAATGGGTAAAGCCAAGGTCGTCCGTTTCTGTTGATAATAATCGCATGTCGTCTTCTGCTTTTAGGCCAAAAGCACTTTTATAGACTTCAAACAATTGGGTTGCTTTAATATTTGTCCCCTCTTTAATTTGCACCCATTTGGTTCCATAACGGGTAGTTGCAATTTCAGATAATTTAGTTTGCTGACCATAACCAAAGATTACAGAACACATGCAAACCAGTAAAAATGTTTTCCCTATTTTCATAAATTATTGGTTTTATATACGGTGTAAATATATAAATAATTTTAGATATAGTTGGATATATTTTAGATAAACACGCTGTTTTTTACGATGAAATGCAAAACAATAACTTCTTCCTTGAAAAAAGAGAAAAATCATCAACTTATTTGTTTATAGGTTTAAGGTTTATAAGTTTATAGGGAAACCCAACATTTCAACTTATCAACCTATCAACTTCTTTGTTTATAGGTTCAAGGTTTATTGGAACAAATGTTCAAATCATAAATCTTGGCTATCTCAATTAGTTTTTAAAAGGAAATTTTCAACACTTTTTGCCCCTGCCCTAGAGGGTGAAGTGATGAAAATTCAAATTCTTATGAAATTTTAAACCAATTTGATCTGTTGATTAGCACAACTTGCCTGCCATGCCATGGCGTGTGTCCAGCTTTAGCGGGATTTTCATTTTTTTTTGTTTATATGTTCAAGGTTTATAAGTTTATAGGGAAACCCAACATTTCAACCTTCAACCTATCAACTTATCAACCCATCAACTATTTTTGTTTATAGGTTCAAGGTTTATTGGAACAAATGTTCAAATCATAAATCTTGGCTATCTCAATTAGTTTTTAAAAGGAAATTTTCAACACTTTTTGCCCCTGCCCTAGAGGGTGAAGTGATGAAAATTCAAATTCTTATGAAATTTTAAACCAATTTGATCTGTTGATTAGCACAACTTGCCTGCCATGCCATGGCGTGTGTCCAGCTTTAGCGGGATTTTCATTTTTTTTTGTTTATATGTTCAAGGTTTATAAGTTTATAGGGAAACCCAACATTTCAACCTTCAACCTATCAACTTATCAACCCATCAACTATTTTTGTTTATAGGTTCAAGGTTTATTGGAACAAATGTTCAAATCATAAATCTTGGCTATCTCAATTAGTTTTTAAAAGGAAATTTTCAACACTTTTTGCCCCTGCCCTCGAGGGTGAAGTGATGAAAATTCAAATTCTTATGAAATTTTAAACCAATTTAATCTCTTGATTAGCACAACTTGCCTACCACGCCATGGCGTGTGTCCAGCTTTAGCGGGATTTTCTTTTTTTTTGTTTATATGTTCAAGGTTTATAAGTTTATAGGGAGACCCAACATTTCAACCTATCAACTTATCAACCCATCAACCAATCAACTATTTTTGTTTATAGCTTTATAGTTTTTCGGAACAAAAGTTCAAATCATCAATCTTGGCTATCTCAATTAGTTTTTAAAAGGAAATTTTCAACACTTTTTGCCCCTGCCCTAGAGGGTGAAGTGATGAAAATTCAAATTCTTATGAAATTTAAAACCAATTTGATCTCTTGATTAGCACAACTTGTCCAGCTTTAGCGGGAGTTTTAATTTTTTTGTTTATAAGTTTGAGGTTTATTGGTCCCGAAAAACAAATCCGTCAGCCGGTGGATTTTGATTTTTCGAGGATCCACGAAAAACGACGTTTCGCTTTTGGCGAACTGTTTTTCGGGATTTATAGGGAGACCCAACATTTCAACCTTCAACCTATCAACTTATCAACCCATCAAATTATTTGTTTATAGGTTCAAGGTTTATAAGTTTATAGGGAGACCCCAACATATCAACTTATCAACCCTTTACCCTGCTCCCTGCACCATTCCACCCTGCACCATCAACCGTGTACCTTTTTCACTTCCCCGTATGTCCAAATCCTCCTTCTCCTCTAATGGTTTCCGAAAGCGATTGTACCTCTTCCCAACAAACAGATTCATGTTTTGAGACAACCATTTGGGCGATTCTTTCGCCGTTGTTAATTACAAAAGGTTCGGGTGATAAATTCACCAAAATAACTTTTATTTCGCCTCTATAGTCGGCATCAATTGTGCCAGGAGAGTTTAATACGGTTACTCCGTGCTTTGCTGCAAGACCGCTACGAGGGCGGATTTGGGCTTCAAAACCTTCGGGTAACTCAATAAACAACCCAGTTGGAATCATTGCACGTTCTAATGATTTTAAAGTGATGGAATCAGTTAAATTTGCATTTAAATCCATACCAGCTGAATACGCTGTTGCATAATTTGGAAGTTCATGCTTTGATTGGTTTACTATCTTAATTTGAAGTGAATTTTTCATTGATATATTGTTTTATGCAAAAATATGAAATTATAAGATGTTATACCAAATTATAATCTGATTTTGCGAAGCAATGAAAAATTAGGTTTCCTCTCCGACTTTTAGCATAAACCGTTTTTGACTAAAATCTAAAATAAATGATTTTCAAAATATCCTTTTATTTACATTGATGTCTGAAATAACTAAATATCAGTATATTATAATGTATTTATTGAGACATGGCTTACTTTGGCAAACACTAACATTCTTGATTTTCCGCAATTTTTTGCCTCGGTCCTAAAGGATGTAAATTACTGAAAATCAATTCATCCGCCAGCTGGCGGATTGAAGCGAAAATTGATTGAAGAAATTTCCTTTATAAGCAATATTATTGATTTTATCGGACAATTGTATTTTATTTATTAAAATATTTGGTTTTTTGGTGTTTTTTAGTTTATTTTGTTTTATAATTAAAAGATCTACTCTCACTATGTTTTTTTGTTAATACTAGACTTTATTTTAGATTTAAAAATTAGTGTATACCTTTTATAATTAATACATTACGTTGTGCATTTAAAAGTTAATACAATTTTAAAAATATAATCATTTCTGTTTTTTGATGGGACTGAAAGAGCGAAGCTGTAATGATTCTGTAGTAAATTATTCATGAAAATACAATTTTTTACAATTCTTAATCTTTCTTTTACACTCAAGGATTGCAAATCTGTTCAATATTTTTCTGTATTTGAAATAAATATGATTAATAATTTCCGATTATGGTAAAGATTAGTAAGGTATTTCATCGTGGCATGAATCGTTTGAAAATTGAATTTCCATTTGATTCAAAAATTGCAGAGGCCATCAAGAAGATTGATGGTTATGCTTGGAGTCAAACTCATGGAGCATGGCTTATTCCTCATAGAGAGGTGGCATTCAACCAATTACATGCTATTTTTAAAGAGGAGGATATTCCTCAATTTGAGTCGTTTGATTATCCTGAAAAAATTACTTCTGAACGAACTTGGTTTGATAATCAAAGCATTGTTATAGAAGTGGTTGGTGATAAAATTATCTTGAAGGTTCCCAAGAATGAAGCGGATATTAAATTTCTAAAATCCCTCAAATTTAGTCGATGGAATCCAGACAATTATCGATGGGAAATCCCAAATTATGATGAAACCATTGAGGATTTAAAGAGTTATTTTGGCAAAAGATTATCCAAGCTGACAATTAAAGATAATGAACCGATTGCTGTAAAAAGCAGAGCTGTAAAACCAGAAAAAGCACTTCCTACGGAAGAGATTTATGCGCACATTGCACTTTTTAAAAAATGGATGGAACATAAGCGGTATGGTCCTTCGTCGATTTGTACGTATACGGAGGCTTTGCAAATATTTTTGGTGTTTATGCTGCCTAAAACTGCCCAAGAAATTGTTGCTGATGATATGATTCGATTTGTTAATGAGTACATTATCAGAAACAACTTAAGCTATTCTTATCAAAATCAATTTGTGAATAGTGCCAAACTGTTTTTCAAGCAGGTGATTAAAAGTCCTTTGGATATTGAAAAACTTGAACGTCCCCGAAGGGAACATAAATTGCCAAATGTATTGAGCAAAGAGGAGGTGAAAGCCATTTTAACGTGTCAAAAAAACACGAAACACAGAACCATGTTAAGTTTAATTTATGCCTGTGGATTGAGACGGAGCGAATTATTAAGCTTAAGACCAAAAGACATTGATTCTAAAAGATACATTTTAAAGATTATTAATGCGAAGGGTAAAAAAGATCGAATAATTCCTATTTCGGAAAATATTATTGAGATGTTACGCGCTTATTACAAGCTGTATAAACCAAAAATTTGGTTATTTGAAGGTCAAGAAGAACAGACTCCATACAGCGAAAAAAGTTTACAAAGTGTATTAAAACAAGCGGTAGAGAAGGCAGGCATAAACAAACCTGTTACTTTGCATTGGTTGCGACACAGTTATGCGACACATTTATTGGAATCGGGAACCGATTTGCGATATATTCAGGAGTTGCTAGGCCATAAAAGCAGTAAAACGACAGAAATTTACACGCATGTATCGACAAAAAGTTTACAAAAAATAAAATCTCCATTTGATGATTTGTAGAAAAATTAGTTTTATATTTGAAAGCTGAAAAACAACCAATTATGACTAGGCAGGAAATTGAAAGAACGATATTAAACTATTTGATTAGTTATCAAGTAAAAGAGATTAGCATTTTTGGATCTTATGCTCGTTTTGAAGAAAGCAAAACGAGTGACATATATATTTTAGTTGTTTTTAAAAAAACGCCTTCGTTGTTGAAGATGATACAGATTGAAAATGAATTAAGTGAAAAGCTCGGTTTAAAAGTTGATTTAGTAACAGATGCTTCAATAAAAAACAAAGTAATAAGAAAAAGCATTGATAAGGATTTGCAAATAATTTATCATGCATAAAGACGACTTAGCATATATAATTCACATAATGCAGTGTATTAAAAAGATAAAACGATACACTCGCGGACAAACAAAACAGAAGTTTGCCGAAAATGATTTATTACAAGACGCGGTAATACGAAATATTGAAATAATTGAAAGAAATAATATAAATAATGTCTCACCCATTTCAGACCTATCCACCCATTTTCGGCTGTATATGTCTGACGAAGTCAGACATATAAACTAGTTAGTGGCTATTATTGGATGACCATGCTTAATGAAAAAAAATTACAAGAAAATGACAAAACATTACGACATAAAATGGTTGACAGACAACTTTGAAAGAGGTGACACTTTGAAGTTCATTTACTTTTGGGGACACACCAATAAATTCAACGAGAAAGTCGGTAAATTCTGTTTTAGTCAATGGTTTGAAAGTCCTTTCACTATTGACAACAAAACCTACAAGACTTCAGAGCATTGGATGATGGCTCAAAAAGCATTGTTATTTGGAGACAAAAAAAACTTTGACAAAATCATCAATTGCGGAAATCCAGGAGAAGCTAAAGAACTTGGGCGACAAGTTTTAGGTTTTGACGACCAAGTATGGAACGACAAGCGATTTGAAATTGTAAAGATTGGGAATATTCACAAGTTCAATCAAAATCCTGATCTTGCTGACTATTTATTAAAAACAGGTGACCGAGTTTTAGTTGAAGCTAGTCCTATTGACATTATTTGGGGCATTGGATTTTCGCAAGACAGCCATGACATAGACAACATTTATGCATGGCGAGGACTTAACTTACTTGGGTTTGCGCTTATGGAGGTTAGAGATTTATTAAAAGAATTTGGACAATTCAAACCACTTAACAACGCACAACAGACCCCTTGGGCTGAGTTTCCAAACATTGACAAACACGATATGTTTTGGAGAATGGGAAAAGGAGAAGATTATTTAATTCAGTTTTACAAATACTATAGCGGACTTACTGATAGAGAAAAGACAATTTTTAAATTGACAAATCCGGCACCATATGACTGGATAGACATTTATGCGTAGAAAAACAACAGCCACTAACAGCGGCTTGGTACAATAGCGGTGTGGCGGGTTTTGAAAGTTCAACAAAAGTAATTAACTTTGGTGTGCGGTGATGGTTTTAGTGGAATTTAGTCCGCTACTGCACAAAGCCGCCTCCGTTAGCAAGCAGAATGATTTTTTAGACGTGAAACTTGGGTTTTTTGAAAAAGGTGGGGAAAGGAGAGAAGCTAGAGGATTTTTTTACAGAATTTTTTGGGAACTTTTGCGATTATTTGAATGAAAATTGAATCTTGGCTGGAAGCTCTTACTAATTTAAGTTTTCGTTTTTGTGACTCGAAACTGAAATGGAAACTGTACTTTGAAATTGAACTTGAAAACCGAATTTGAAAGAAAATTCTTCGTTGAGAAACTTCAGCAAACTTTGACAAAACTTGCTTTGACTGAAAAGAATTTTGGTGGGGAAAAAGACAACAAAAACTTAAATTGGCTGGAAATTCGCAAAAGAAATTCTTTGAAACTGTTCGTTAAACAAACGTTGGACAAGTAAGGAATCACCGGTTGCTAACAGCGGTTTGGCACAATAGCGGGGTGGCGGGTTTTGAAAGTTCACACAAATTAATTAATTTTGGTGTGCGGTGAAAGTTTTGGTGGGATTTAGTCCGCTACTGCGCAAAGCCGCCTCCGTTAGTGGCAAGGCTATGACGACCGTTCAACAAGACAACAACGAAAAATAAAAAATGGCAGACTTATACATATATAATAACAAGATTGAAAGCATCTTTCAATTACTTGGACAGAAAGAAAATGATATTTCTTATAGTGTTGGTTATGCTTTTTCAAATTGCCGACATTTTTTACAAAAGTTTTTACAACATATCAAAATCAAAACACCTTTTGACCCTGACAAAATAAAAATCAGACTTCAAACTCACGAAAAAGAAAAGGGGTTTACAGACTTTGAAATAATTCAAGATAATGAATTTCATATAATAGTAGAAGCAAAACGCGGTTGGACATTCCCTACAAAAGACCAGCTGGACAAATATGCAACAAGACCGACCTTTGTTTCTTCCACTGCTAAAGACAAAAGAATTGTTGTTTTTAACGAAAGTATCCCCGCATTTACCAAGACACATTTTGGCATTACGGCAATCAGGACAATTCCAGTAGAAGTTGTTTCGTGGAACGACATTCAAAAAATTGCATCATCTTCAAAAGCAATCGGACGTGACACAGAAAATAGACTTTTAAAAGAACTTAATATTTACCTTGACAAAATAAGCAGTATGCAAAAAATAGACAGCAATTGGGTTTACGTTGTTTCACTCGGAAGCGGCATACCTGACAAATGGAGTGTTTCGTGGCAAGACATTGTTAACAAGCATTCAAAGTATTTTCATCCAGTTGGCGGAAGCAAAGGTGGTTGGCCTGCAGAACCACCAAACTATATCGCATTTCGCTATGGTGGTAAACTTCAAAGTATTCATCACATTGAGAAATATGAAGTATTTACTGACCCATCAATTCATTTCACAACAATACCTACAGTGACT
This sequence comes from Bacteroidota bacterium, assembly GCA_037130365.1. Taxonomy (GTDB): domain Bacteria; phylum Bacteroidota; class Bacteroidia; order Bacteroidales; family WCHB1-69; genus JBAXTE01. The sequence goes on along the minus strand of JBAXTE010000017.1, from coordinate 220 downwards.
TGGGACCCTCATTATTTATATGATTTGGGTCCTGCAATAAGACCAAGCCACGAAGTAAAAGCAGGAAAGAAAATAAATAGAAGTATGAGAGTTTGGGCAATGCTTGACCTTTTATTGACAAGTCAAACTATTCAAGATGCAAGGGACAAATCAAACACAAGATAGAATCGAGTAGGTAAGGGGGATTTTCACCCCCAAACCTCTCACGGAACCGTACTTG
>JBAXTE010000016.1:0-85600 GCA_037130365.1 Bacteroidota bacterium | reverse complement strand
CCTTGGGCATGGTAAAAGCAATGGTAGTAATGGGCAAAAATGGCGAAGGCGATACCCTGACATCACCAACCATCATCTACCAATACGATTTGCACAACTGGAAAAACAATGCAAAACCGGTTTACTCGCATATAAAAACCCGAGAAACACATGGCGACCCCGATACCAATTGGATGAAAAGCTACACTTACACCAGCGGACTGGGGCAAGAGGTACAAACAAAAGTACAAGCTGAAGATGGATTGGCATGGAAAATTAATAATGGTGAACCCACCCAAATAGAGACCACCGACCGTTGGGTAGCCACCGGGCGCACCATTCTGAACAACAAAGGTAAAGCCGTAAAACAGTACGAACCCTGGTTCAGTACCACACCCGATTATGAACCCGAAACCGAACTGACCGAGTACGGAGTAACGCCCATATTGCATTACGACCCGTTGACTCGAAACATAAAAACCGACTTTCCCGACGGCACCTTTACCAAAGTGGAGTTTACCCCGTGGGAGCAAAAGAGCTACGACCAAAACGACAACGTGCTAGCAAGCCAATGGTACACCGACCGCAGCCCAAGTAGCACTGCAAGTGCCGAAGATAAACGGGCGGCACAGATTACAATACCACACAACAATACCCCACAAACCCAATATTTCGACAGTATGGGACGCGTGTTTATTATCGAGGATGACAACGGCACCTTTGGCAAATACCGAGTACACAACACCCTCGATATCGCAGGACGACCCACACAAGTAACCGATGCCAAGGAACGGGCAATGACCCACCATTTCTACGCCTACAAACAACCGCTCTCCACCCAAAATATCGATTCGGGCAAGCGCTGGATGGTTGGCGATGTGGCAGGTAAGCCCATTCGTGCATGGGACGAGCGCGGGCACAGCTTCCGCAACACCTACGATATATTGCAGCGTCCGTTGGAAATGTTTGTTACCGAAGACAACACCGAAAAGATAGTGCAAAAACAGGTGTACGGAAGCGATGCGTCAGTAAACAATGTTGGACAAATAGAAAAAATACAAGACCAAAGCGGAGAAACCCGTATAATTGAGTATGACTTTAAAGGAAACCCGCTAACAAGTGAAAAACAATATTGTGAAGATTATCAAAACGATATTGATTGGAGTCAAAACCCAACGTTGCAAGAAGAAACATTTAATCAAGCCATTGAATATGATGCACTCAACCGACCAACGCTATTAACTCAACCCGATGATAGCAACATAAAATACACCTACAATAAAGGAGCAATGCTCGAAAAGGTCGATGTACAGCACCTTGGTCAAGGTAATTATCAATCGTATGTATGCAATATTAATTACAACGAAAAAGGACAACGCACCGATATTTACTATGGAAACAACAGTAAAACCAAGTATGAGTATGACTATAAAACATTCCGTGTAACCAGAATATTAACTACCCGAAACACAGGTATTGATATATTGCAAAATATTTATTACTTTTATGATTCGATAGGAAACATCACCGAAATGAGAGACGATGCCCAACAGATACATTACTTTGATAATGCCGTAATAGCACCTACGGGCAGATACGAGTACGATCCGTTGTATCGCTTATTGAAAGCCGAAGGACGGGAGTTGAGTTCATTAAATGCTCCCGACAGTAATGATTTTGCAAATGGTATTCCCGTACCCAATCCAAGCGCGAATGCGATGCAGAATTACACCCAACTATTTGTTTACGATGAATTGGGAAATATTCAAAACATGAGTTCGCAAAATCGATGGACAAGAACTTACAACTATAACAATACAACAAACAATTATTTAAGAAGCACGCAAGTTGGACAAGATGTATTTTCATACACGTATGATGTACATGGCAACATGACCTCAATGCCACATTTACCCCAAATGCGTTGGGATTTTGCAGACCGATTAAGGCGAGTACAACTTAATTTAAGTGGCGATACTGCATATTACATTTACGACAGCACCGGAAACCGATGCCGCAAGGTAGTAGAAAAAGGCAGTGTACGGGAAGAACGCTATTATGTTGATGGCTACGAAGTTTTTCGGAAATTTATTAGTGGAGACTTGGATTTTGAAAGGGAATCGTTGAATGTTTTGAGTGTAAAGATTGCACAAAAAGAGCAAGACGAAGAAAAAGAGAGTCAAACCACGTACGAAATTGACCATAATAATAAAATAGTTAATATTGAAACTAAAACAATTGAGAATGGGCAACCTATTCAGAATCCAGTTGCTAATATTCGATACCAATATAGTAACCACTTAGGTTCTGCATGCTTGGAGCTTGATGATTCTGCGAATATCATATCTTACGAAGAGTATCACCCTTTTGGAACTACAAGTTATAGAAGTGGACGAACGGAAACCGAAGTTTCTTTGAAAAGATATAAGTATGTGGGAAAAGAGAGAGATGAGGAGACGGGATTGTATTACTATGGTGCTCGATATTATGCGGCTTGGTTATGTAGGTTTGTGAGTGTTGACCCTTTGCAGTTTAAGTATCCTGAACTTACTCCTTATCAATATGCTTCTAATAATCCAATAACATTAATAGATATTGATGGATTGGAAGGAGTTGTTAAACTATTAGTGAACTTTTTGAGTAGATTTATAAAAGGGAAAAATCTTATTTTTGCAAGTACTAACAATAAAGAAGAAGGAGAACATAAATCAACAGAAAGTTTTAAAAAGTTTGGTTTTAATTTAAAAAAAGAATACTTATCTAATCAAAAAAATAATTCAAAACCCTCCGTTTCATTTGTGAATTCAGGTAATGATATTGTTAAGTATATTAATTTGCAAAAAAAGAATACCATAAAAACTTTGGATATAATAGCTCATTCTAGTCAAGAAGGTATCTTTTTTAAGGAATCTAAGAATGGGGACAAAAACAACTTATACACTTCATTGCAATTGCAATTTAAGAATAATGCTCTTTTTAAAGGTAATTCAAATAATTTAAGTAATATTAATTTTAACAACTTTACAATTGACGCAATAGTTGAACTACACGGATGTGCAACAGCTGGGTACATGGATGACAAAAAAGGACCAATGTTTACGGATGATAATTTTGCAATAGAATTTTCAAAAAAACTATACAGTGCAGGTAAAAAATTTGGAGTAGTTATTGCTCATTTTCATAAATCTGGGCCAGATAATGAGAATAATGATTATCGGCAAAATACTAGAGTTGTGTATTATAATGGGAAAGTGCTTTTTACTACAACACAAAAGGGAGCGATATCTCAAGAACAAATAATGTCTGCAATAATTAAATTAAAAACAGAATCTAATAATCAATAAGTCATATGAAAAAGAATAATTTTGGAATAATATTTATCATGCTATCTTTATTGACTATTTCCTGTAACAGTGGTAAAACAGACAAAAACAGCCAAAATAAAGAGAAAAAATCTACGGTTGACAGTCTGAAAATCGATCGATATTTAAAAGAACTCAAAAAGTTACCGGAACTTGATGATCATTTCAAAAGTCATTTGGATGAAATTGATAAAAAAAAGGTCTTCTATATTAATAATGTCGCATATTATAAAAACTTTGACAGTGTTGTTAGAATAGTAAATTCAGAAGGTTATTCGAAAATAAATAAGCATCTACCAATTGAATTTATGGCTGTTTTTGATTATGTACAAACTTCATTATGGGGACCCGAATTTGTAGAAATGTATACTATAAAGAAGATTATTAAACCGGTTGGGAAATTCAATTTTTTAGAAAACACAGCTATAATAATTGAATTTGATGACAAATCAACGATTGTAAGATCTGATCATTTGCTTAAAAAATACAAATGTACAAAAAATGATTTTATTTGTAAAGGGCAACTGTCATATAAGTTTGATTTTTTCTTGGATAGGGGAGCGAACCATCATTATAGGGGTTTTTATTTAAATTCTGATTTAAGGTATAAATGGTAAAATTGGGAATTGTACCAAGTGGCGCTTTTTAATTTTTACAAATTATACGGTGTTGATATTCAGTGAATTAATAAATGTAAGATATTAAAAAGCAGAAATAGTTTAGAGTATTGAAATTCAGTTTAAGATTGGCTTTCAATACTTCTTAATTGGTAATAAAAAACAATATCGGACAAATCGAAAATATTTATTCACAAGATGGAAAAACTAAATTCCAAGAGTACGATTTCAAGAATAATGTATTAACTTTGAGGAAACAATTTACAGTGGATTACCAAAATAAAATTGATTGGAATGAAAATGTAAACTTACAAAACGAAGAATTTATAACCCAAACAACCTACGATGCCTTGAACCGTCCATTAACCATAACACAGCCCGATAATACTGTTGCAAGCTATGTTTACAACAAGGGCGGGTTATTGGAACAAGTGATACACGATGCCACAAGGTATATTAGTAATATAAACTACAACGAAAAGGGGCAACGGGAAGAGGTTTATTACGGCAACAACACCAAAACCAAAAGCTTTTACGATGCTAAAACCTTCCGCTTAAAACGACTGCTAACCACCCGTAACAACGGAGTGGATATAATGCAGGATTTAAACTACACCTTTGATGCGGTAGGTAACATTGTACAACAAAACGACAACGCCCAGCAAACACATTACTACAGCAATCAGTTAATTGCACCAAATTGCACTTACACTTACGATCCCTTATACCGACTAATTAATGCTACAGGACGAGAGCTAACCAGTTTGGCAATGCCTACCAATGAAGATTTTGCCAATAACATTGGAGTACACAACACGGCCGCCAACGCCATGCAAAACTACGATCATTCTTATGTGTTTGATGAGTTGGGCAACATGCAAAGCGACAATTGGAAGGATTATGTGTATGATACTGACACCAACCGTTTGCTAAAGCACGACCCCTACCAAACTCTTGACGACTACATGTATGATGTGCATGGCAACATGCTCACCATGCCACATCTTACCAGTATGGTCTGGGATTTTGCCGACCGTTTGCAAAGTGCAGGCAACGGCACTTTTACTTCGTATTACAATTATGATTTGGGAGGTAATCGCAGCCGAAAAGTAGTGGTAAAAAGCAATGTCCGCGAAGAGCGTTACTATATGGGCGATTACGAAATTTACCGCAAATATATAAACGAAGAGTTGGACACCGAACGATGCACCGTTCACATTATTGACGACCGCGACCGCTTTGCCATGATAGAAACTGAAACCGGAAACACCCCGGTGGTAAGATACCAGTACAATAACCACCTCTGCAGCGCCTGTCTGGAGCTGGACACCACGGCCGCCATTATCAGCTACGAGGAGTATCACCCTTACGGCACCACTTCGTACCGTTCGGGCCGCACCGAAACTGAAGCTTCGTTGAAACGCTACAAATACGTAGGCAAGGAACGAGATGAGGAAACCGGTCTTTATTACTACGGTGCCAGATATTATGCTGCGTGGCTGTGCCGGTTTGTGAGCGTTGATCCACTGCAATTTAAGTATCCGATTTATACGCCGTATCAATATGCGGGGAATAAGCCGATAACATATATTGATTTGGATGGCTTGGAAGAAGCGACTCCAATGAAAAATTCAGAACTTACTTCTACAGGATATACAAGTGCACAAGATAATGCAAGAGCTGGTTATAGTGGTAAATCATTAAATGATAAATTTGTATTAGAAAATACAATTAAAATTCCAACTAATAACGGGACTTGCACTACAACTCCATCAAATTTAGAAAAATGGAGCAGTGTTACTATAGCTCCTGAAACAGAAACTATGATAAAATATGATCCTTTTATAAAAGCTATTGCAGTAGGAGGAGTAATATACATGGGCGGTGTTGCCGGAAGCGAAGTGGCTTCAACTATCACAACGGCAAAAACCGCCAGTGCTACTTTGAAAGTTTTAGAAATTGGATCTGACTTTAAAGCTGCATACGCATCTAGTGAATATGCACAACTTATGGCGGGAGCAATTTATGCATTTGTTATAAACAAAATGGCAGCTGGTCCTGATCCTGGAGCAATCCCAGGTATGTCAACAGTGCCTGCTGAATATGTAAACCAAAGCATGCAATTGTTGTTTGCTTATTATGAAAAAGGTCAAACAGAAATCAATCTTTCTACAGATAATATTCCTGCACAAAATAACACTAAATCTTCATCAAATAGTTATAAAAACAAAAATACTATAAAATCTTCATCAACAGGTGTACCATATAAGAACATAAAACCATATCAACAAAAATCAATTTTATCTACTTTTCATTTGTAAAAAAATCTAATCATGAACAAAAAATACTTTTTTTGGCTATTAAAAAAAATACTAATGAGTTGTTTGTTTTTTATAAGCATATTTGTCATTCTCTTTTTGTTTGAATTTTTTTTTGGTTATGGAAGTGGCAAAAACTCACCTATTACTAATCATGGAGCATTGACAATGAAAGAATCTATTGAACGATTTCCTTTTTATCTATTAATTTCTTCAGTCTTTGCAGTTATTGGGTTTATTATATCCATAGATAAAGATAAATAAGTCTCCCTCAACTAGCAATGTCCCAAAGAGTACTTTTATAATGTAGCGGTAATGTGCCAAGTGGCGCTTTTTAGATTTTGTAAATCATACAATGTTGATATTCTATGAATTAACAAAATTACAATATTAAAAAACAGGATTATTATAATATATTTAAGTATGTTTAGGTTTAAAAAATGGCATTAAAGAGAAGAGTAATGTATTCTTTTATGAAGTTCTGTATTAAAATTACTGAAAATCAGTATTAACTTTATTGTAAAATATTAAATATAAAAAATTATTTTATTTTAAACTTTATATAATGAACTCAAATTATTAAGTAAATTTCGGTCTCAGAATTTAAAATATTATTAAATGGCAAAGGAAAGTGTTTTAACTCAAGATGAAAAGAATTCAATTGAAATTCAAAAAATTATATTTCACATCATAATACAAGATGACTTTAAACCACATTATTTAGAAGAAGTTGTTTTGACAGAGAACCAATTAACGTTCTTTAAAAATAGATTAATTGATGCTTCTCAGGGCACACAATATTTGTTTACCGATAAAACGACATCTCAAATATTTAAGCAATGTAAATTAATTGTTGACTCTGTTGAACATAATTTTTTACAAGCATCAAAAACAATAACAGCTCAATTTAAATCTCATCATAATAAAAATACTTCCGATGGTGTGTTTATTGTAGCTTTAGCTCAAATTAAAGACAAAAGGAAATTAGTTTTTTTGATAAAAATTGATCATAAAATTGTTTATGAATACAAACAAAAGGGAAATAAAGCTTTACTTGAAGAGGTTAAAAATACATTTATCGAAGATAAAAAAGTGCTCCAAAAAGTTGCATTAGTTGATGTTAGTGATCATTACAGTTGGGATGTTCTTGCTTTTGACAGAACAGAACCTACAGGAATAACTGGATATTTTAAGAAGTTTTTAGAAGTAAAAGAAAAAGAAACGCCCTTTAAATTAACAGAGAAAGCAATTAGTTACACAAGCCAATGGGCAGTTCTAAAACGAAAAGAATTAGATCCAGCTCAAGATACTTCGAGTTATAAAGCAAGGGCAGTATCTTATTTAAACAGCCACAATGTATTTGACACAAATGAATTTATTGATTATGTAATTTATGATGAGAATTTTGAAAGAAAAGAAATTTTAGTAAATTCGTTCAATGATTATTTAATTGATAAGGGAATAGCAGGGCAAACTTTTACTCCCAATAAAGATGCATTAACAAAGAAAACAAAAAAGAATGTAAGATTAACTTCAGAAGGTCTTAAACTCGAATGGGAGGGAGAACCAAATGTTGTTAATATAGAAATACCAAATAGTCCCGATAATAATGATGGTTTATATCATATTATTATTAAAACAAGTAAAATAACCATAGTTTCATAATATGTTCAATAATCTATTAACCAAATTAGAAGTTTTTAATTCAATTGAAACAAAAATTTCAGAAAATTGGGGGTATTTATCAATTGAGGGTACTTATAATCAAAGTGTAAAAGATTTTATCACACAATTATGTTTATTATTAAAAATAAACGATGATTCTGGATGCTTAACAATAAAGATAGATAATGAAACTGTTGATGTTGATGAGATTGAAAGCACCTTAACTTTAAATAGTAGTTGGTTAATTCATATTAATAAACTTCCACTTATTGAAAAATATAAAACAAACCATTATACAAATTTCTTTTTTTCAAAAGATGAGTTTGATTCTTGGAGCGAGAACCTAGATCCATTTAGTCCAAAGAATCCGATAAACAATAAAAACCCTTTAAATATTATTGTAAAGAATCTACATGAATCATTTGGCGGTCCCAATTTATTAGTATGTAATGAATTATCAGCTGTTTCTTTCGATTCATTTAATTACAAATTGCCCGCAGAAAATATAATAACAGAAACGGTTCATGTGATTTCTCAAGATACAATTGTAATTAATCCCAAAAATCATTTAATTTCATTTGGTAATATCAAAAATAAATCTGCAATACCTTTCTTTAATAATTCGGCTATAGTGCTCACATCTTGTTTAATCAGTGAGTTTTATAATAGTGACAAAATAATATTAAGAGGCATAAAAAGGATTCAATTGCAACTTAGTAAAAAAATACAAAATGCATTTTTCGATTTAAATTATATTACAAATTTAAGAGAAGTAGTAGAATGGGTTTATGAAGACAAAGTTGAAACCCGAATAAAACTATTTATTGATAGGATTACCCTAGATCTCGACTTTGAAAAATCGTATGCAGAAGGACTTATTCCAATTCTTGAAAGCTCTTATCAGCAAGCTAAAGAACGATACAATTTTGTTATAATTGAAAGAAAAGATCAGTATCTAAAAGAGTTAAGAGAATTGTTAAAGGACGTAAAAGCACAATCTGATTTGTATTCAACCAAAATAAGATCATTATTAAGCAATTTGTTACGAGATGTGTTAGCGGGCTTTTTGCTAGTTGGTTTTAGCTTTTTTACAAAAGTATCTGAAATAACAAAGCTCAATGATGCAAAATTAATCGATTATGTATTTAAAGGTTTTGCCGTTTATTTTATACTTTCAGCAATATTCCAATCAATTGTAGATCTTTATGATATAAAAGTATCTAAGCAAGAAATGTACTATTGGAAAAATATTACTAGAGAATTTTTGCCAAAAAAAGAGTTTGAAAAACACATGAAAGATTCTTTGCGAAATAGAAAAATTAGCATAAGTGTTTTATATCCACTCACAATACTAGTGTATTTTATAATTGCTTATTTAAGTTGGTATTTTCCTTCTATCTGGAATACGTATTTAATCAAATAATTACTTCAGAAGGACAATTTTTCAGATTGAAGAAATCATTATTATAAAATTTGAACATTATATATCTAGCAGCAATTAAATTTAAACATTATTGCTGTTTAAAACATTTTATTCTTAAAAATCTTAAATACTATTCTGTTTTTTTGCTTTAATTTTTAATCACATTATATACAAAGTTCTAAGATATTACTAGTTGAATAATTGTTTTAAATTTAAATTCATTTTGAAATAATATTTTTAGCTTAAAAACATAATTTTTTTGAATATTAAAGTATTAAAAAGCGCTTTTTGGGATGTGAAAAGTAATATTTTTGGTATAAAAAGTAGATTTTTTGATATAAAAAGTAGATTATTTGACATAAAAAGTAGATTATTTGGTATAAAAGGTAGATTATTTGGTATAAAAGGTAGATTATTTGGTATAAAAGGTAGATTATTTGACATAAATATAGATACTAAAGGAGTTGTAAAAGCATTACATCTAGCGTTTAAGTACATTTTAATAATGATTATCGTATTTATTTAAATAAAAAAGCATCTGTCCCCAAAAATAAGTTCAGATGCTTTTTAGTTTAAGCACTACCTAAAATTAAAAGCTTTTACATAATGGTTCTTCAAATGGTTTTCAATATCTGCTGCTTTGAAATATATTTTAAAAAGGCAATAAAAGAATCAGACAAAGTTTATATTACGTCTCTTTTTTTATTTTTAAATGGATGTCTTTTTATAAATAACTCACTTAAGTATAATATTTTTGGCTTCTTGTATTACAAATAAAATACAATTATTATGGGAAACAGAATCTGAGAACAATAATGATTATTTTGATATAGAACGTAGTGATAATGGTATTAATTTTTATAAAAATAGCACAGATTAAAGGTGCTGGTAATAGTAATATTAAGATAAAATATTCTTATGAAGATGATTTTGATGCACCTAAAATTACATATTTATAGATTGAAGCAAGTTGATTTTAACGGTAAATGGAAAATCACAATCCAATTGTTGCTAACTGTATAATGCAATTTGAAAATATTGTAGTTAAACCAAATCCATTTAATGATTTAATAAAAATTATAGGATTAAATGAGAATCAGCAATATTCTTTTAGAATTACAAATAGTTTTGGTCAAACAATAATTAATGATAGAAAACTTTCTAACCAAAATGCATTTATTGATTTATCAATATTAAATTCAGGTTTATATCTTTTAATTTTATTTGACTCACAAGGGAATTCTCATCAATATTAAATTATAAAAATAAATTGAAGAAGTAAATGCAACAATTATTTTGAAGAAAATAAAGTATAATTGTATAAATTAAGAATTAGTTTGTCGAAAATAAAAAATTTTATTGATATTTATCGACCTTAATTGTATAAAAATAGACTTTTATTGATAAAACCATGATAAAAATAGATTATTTAATACTTTTAATGTATTAATATAGACTATTTTAGACGAAAATAGGTATAATCCCAGCTGGATCACAAAAAATGCGCACATTGTGCGCTTTTTTTGTATTTAAAAATCCTGATAATCAATGAGTCAGCGTTAAAACAAATTAAGTTTCGAAAAAAAAGACTAACTATTATTGGGGCCAGAATATGAATGGATAATTCTATTTACATCATCAATTCCAGATTTTGAAAGGAAAATATATTCTTGATTTTCGAAATATGGATGCTCTTTAGCAAGCCTAAGTACCGTTTGGTCATCATATCTGCCGTACTTTTCGGATCGCCCATGAAAGACAATAAAATGATCTTTTTTTGTAATTCTACCCCCACCTTCAATTGAAACAGCTATTCCTTTTTCTGAATATTGTCTTTTTGCTTCTTCAAGTATTTCGCTATGCAAGTTTGGTAGACCAAAACCAAAAAAAAGTGCCACGGGCTGATAGGTTTTACAATCTACAAGAACAATAAATTTTAAATTCAAGAGATATTTGTTTAATGTGTTATCATCCATAGTGCTTGCGTTTTCATAGTTCATCACGTGTATTAGATAAAATGTTATTAACATTTCAAATATACTAAATCCAATTGATTGTTGATGTTAAATTTAGTTTTTATGGCAGATATTTACAGAATTAAATCAAACAAAAGTATTAAGATTCTATAACTCCATACTTTTCAATATCTTTGTATAAAAATCATGAATTATGTCTAAATATAGCTTTAAAAACGACTACAGTGAAGGTGCGCATCCACAAATTCTAGAGGCATTTACCACGACAAATTTTGATCAACAAAACGGTTATTGCGACGATGATTACTCTTTGGAGGCGATTGAATTTATCCGTTCAAAGATTCAAAATCCAAATGCAGGTGTCTTTTTCCTATCGGGAGGCACTCAAGCAAATTTAATCGTAATTGCAGCTATGCTTCGTCCATTTGAATCAGTAATTGCTGCGAATACAGGTCATATCAACATCCACGAAACGGGAGCAATAGAAGCAGTTGGGCATAAAATAAATCAAATTTTCACTACTGATGGAAAATTAAAACCATCCGATATTCAAAATGTGGTTGATGAGCATGAAAATGATCCTCCGCACATGGTAAAACCAAAACTGGTGTACATCTCGAACTCTACAGAGATTGGAACTATTTACCTAAAAAATGAAATTGCAGCTATTTCTAATGTTTGCAAAGCCAATAACCTTTATTTATTTATGGACGGAGCGCGTTTAGCTTCAGCACTCACTTCAGAAAAGAACGACATCACGCTGATTGAACTTTCAAAATATCTAGATGCTTTATATATTGGGGGAACCAAAAATGGGGGTTTAATTGGTGAAGCAATCGTAATTAACAACCCCGATTTTATTGCTGATTTTCCTTATCATCTCAAACAACGTGGTGCGCTCTTGGGGAAAGGGCGTGTATTTGGAATTCAATTTCGAGAGTTTTTTCGCGAAAATCTATATTTTGAGTTGGCGGCGCATGCCAATAAGATGGCTCAGAAACTAACCAAGGGGATTACTGATGCTGGCTATTCATTTCTAAGTGATTCTCCAACCAATCAGATTTTTCCAATATTTCCTAATAAGATAATAGAAGAGCTTAGTTTGAAATATGAGTTTTATGTTTGGGCTAAAGTTGATGATGAAAATTCTGTAATTCGTCTTGTAACTTCCTGGGCGACCAAAGAAGAGGCTGTTAATCAATTTGTTGAAGATTTATAAAACATTATTTTATCAAACAAATTATTTATACATACCTGTAATTTTCAATGATTGTTGCTAAAACAACTGACATTTCAATCATGATAAATACTTCAAAGCATTAAATATTTTGAGATTTTTTAAATTCATCTGAACGTTTGTCTAGGTTAAGTGTATCATTTGTTGTGAACGTTCCATAGTCATCGCAAATTTTTAATTTAAACACAATAATCATGAGAATTAAAGCCTTAATTATAAGTATTTTAGCCGTAATATTTTTAACTTTAAATAGCATTGCCCAAAAACCGGAAAAAATAATCTCTTTTGCAAAAGAATCTCGACCCTGCGAATGGTACAAGACACAGGCAAACATATGGAAGAAAGAGACACAGAAAAACAAAAAGAATGCTAATGCCTGGAGCAATTATTACAGAGCAACCAGATATTCAATTTTGATGTGCAACGGCGACTCGGTATTTAATCAGAATAAATGGCAAATTATGGATTCAATCACCAAACCCATACTGAGTCAAATGAAAAAGTACATTCCCAATTCATTCGAATACAACCATTTGATGTATTACGCCTCTGGAAATGATGCAGAAAACAAATTCAATTACATCGAAAAGGCATATCAAATTGACCCGAATAGGCCAGAAGGGATGTCTGATCTGATTGCTGCATATCTTCTCAGGGGAGAAAACGAAAAAGTTCCACCAATACTGAAAAGATGGTTTGAAACCGAAACTCCTTCCCAAGGGTTGATTACATGGAATTATAACATGATCGCCGGATTGGATTCAAATGCAATCATATTTGTGGATGGGGATAACGACTTTTACCAAAAAGAATGGCTACAGCAAGTTAAAAGTATTCGGACCGATATAAAAGTGATATTAGTCTCGTTTTTATCCGTAGACAAATTTCGCAATAAAACAATTGCTGATTTAAAAATGCCCGCATTCACAATAACCATTCAAGAATGTGGTAGTTATGAAAAATTCACACAAGCAATCATAATGCATATTTTAAAAAATTCACACAATCGCCCGATATATTTCTCGTCAGCTATGCAACCAAGCAATTACAACTTTATTCAAGATAGTCTTTACCTTGAGGGACTGGCGTATAAATACAGTTCTGAAAGATATGACAACATTGCGGTAATTAAGCGAAATTTCGAACAAACATATCTACTCGATTATATCAAAAAACCACTTTTGAATGACGTTAGTTCAGGAATGGTTTCTCAAACTAGTTTATGTTATTTGCTTCCATTCACACAGCTTTACAATCACTATAAAACATCTGGAGAAAAATCCAAAGCCGATTCTATTTTGGACTTAATGATTCTGATTACGCAAAAAGCGGAGAACAAAGAGTATTTCGAGTATATCCTGGAATTAAAAAAGCAAAAGTAGATTCAATTTTGGCAAATGAAATTGTTTAATAATACATACCCAAAATTAAATGATGAAGAGTTGATGGTTCAGTCTGCTCGTGGGAGTAAAGCTGCTTTCGCAGAATTATATAAACGTTATGCAGGCAGACTGGACTATTACTTTTCTTGTATGTTCAATTTTGACAAATTCAAAGCTGCAGATTACACCCATGACCTATTTCTTAAGATAATTGAAAATGGGGAATCATTCGATAAAACAAAGAAATTGTCAACATGGATTTATTCTATTGCTGCCAATATGTGTAAAAATGAATTCAGAAGGCTCGAACATGAGAAAACGTATATTAAGTGTGAAACATTAAATTTTCCGGTACACCATGATTTCACAGAAGAGCAGATTGATTACAATTTTGCCTCCCACGAACTTATCTGCATCATGGAAAAATTGAGTCCAGAGGTAAGAGAATTATTACTTCTTAGATTTCGGGAAGAACTCACAATCAAAGAGATTGCACAAATTTCCAATCTGCCTGAAGGAACTGTCAAATCAAAAATATTCTATTCGTTGAAAAGTATCACGATAAAAATGGCGCATTACGATCTAAAAAATCAGCAATAATGAAAAACTACGAAATAATTGAAAAATTACTCCTAACTAAAGAATATAGCCAACTGACTGATTCTGAAAAAAGATTCCTGCCAGAAAGCATCTCAGAAATGGAGTATCAAAACATGCGATACAACACGAAACAATTGAAGTTTATTTTTAATAAGGAACCTCAAAATGAGCTTTTACAGAAACAGGCTGAAGACTCAATTATGACTGCATTTGCAATTCATTACAAACCCAAAAATAAATATATTTTTATCAATCGACCAGTCCCATTATGGTTGGTTGCTGCAAGTTTTACACTATTGATAACCACTTGTTTTATTCTTTTTCAATGGAATCCAAAACAAAACACAAAATACCTTACTCAAATCGACACGTTGATTAAAGAAAAACGTGTTATTGATACGGTCTATGTTGAAACAGAATGCCCAAAAAATCACAAAAAGCTTCAAAGTGCTCTTTTTTATAAGGATTCAATTAACCCATCAATAACTGAATCCAATTCCAGCCCAATTGAATCCAATGTCGGTATGTCGATCCCCAATCCGCAAATGGTTAGAAAAGCAAACAATTCTAAAGGTGGTATATCAATGAGGGAAGATGACTTGAAGGAAAAACTTGCGGTGCAAATATTCTGACGAAAGTTAGCTTAATTCATTTTAGGAGAATTGAAATTAAACTTTTCAAGACTCATATTAAGTGTATTTACTTTTTTTTTAGATTTTTTAGAATAACAAATTATGACAACTCGTAATTGATATTCCATTATTATCATATCCCAACGAATATAAAATTAAAAACATTGATCTTTTCCTTTTGCGTGAGGGATAGAAACGGAAATCCTTTTTTCTTTCTTGTGGTTATAAATGGGCAGGCGACTCTAAGTCGCCTGCCCATTACACCCGAAATTTAGAAAAAAGATTGCAGTAAATTGCCCGACCTCGCCCTGGTGCTATTTGGCGAGGGCACGCCCAAGTATTTTTTATTTACTTTATTCTTTAAAACTCTGTGAATTTAGTTTAAACAATTTGGCAATTTTGAAGTTTATACTATTGTTGATTCCTTTAAGTTTTTTTAAATAATTAAGAATTATGCAGAATATTTCAGCAGCCATTATAGCCGGAGGTAAAAATTCTCGCATTGGCGGGATGAATAAATCGTGGCTATCTGTTGATAATCAGACTATATTTCAGAAACAACTGTCGGTATTAAAACTGGTTTTTAAAGATGTTTTTGTAGTCACAAATCATCCGGAAGAATATTCTGAAATAAAATCGACCAAAGATTCTTATCAAGAAGCTGGACCATTAGCTGGAATTCATGCTGCTCTTTCGTTTGCCGAGACGCCATACATTTTTGTCTTTTCGTGCGATATGCCTTTTTTATCAGCACCACTGATTGAGCTGATGATACAAAGCATTCAAAAAAATCCCTGTGAAATATTAATTCCTACATATCAAGAGAAGATAGAGCCACTTCATGCTATTTATCATAAAACATTGCTTCCTGTGATTGAGGAGATGTTAAATAATAAAATTTATCGAATTAGAGAAATGTTTCCCAAATGCAATATGAGATATTTTAATGTACCTTTGGATATAGATTATGATGTTGCATTTTTCAATATTAATTATCAGGAAGATTTATTAAATGCTGAATCCTATGCAAAAAGAATTAAATAAAGAAGAAATACTATCCATTTTGGATCAATTTCAACCTCAAAAGGAATTTATTATTAATGCTTTGCATGAATTGCAAAACAAGCATCCACAACACTATCTCAGCGAGGAAATCCTGAATTTTACGTCTAAATATTTCAATATAACCAAAGGACAATTATTTGGTATTGTTACCTATTACAGCATGTTCAGCGTAACACCACGAGGAAAATATCTTATTCGGTTGTGTAAATCTCCTGTATGCCAAATGATGGGTTCTGCAAAATTGGTTGATTACTTAAAAAGCAATTGGCAACTGGAAGCTAATTTAACTTCGCAAGACGGATTATTTACGCTTGAACTTTGTGAATGCCTTGGTAGATGTGGTAAAGCACCTTCTATGATTATTAACGAAGAGGTTTATACTGATTTAAACTTGAAAAAATTAGAAGAGATCTTGTTGAATATCAAACAAACAGAGCTATGATAGAACTATTTCCAAATATTTCATTACAACGGTTAGGGAAAGTCAATCCATTATCGATTGATGATTTTATAAACACAGACGGATTTTTAGCAATTAAAAAAGCGTTCACTTTTCAACCGATTGAGTTACTTGAAAAAGTTGAAAAATCTGGACTTCGTGGTCGTGGAGGAGCCGGTTTTCCGACTGGAATTAAGCAAAGATTTGCTAGTAATTCGCTGAGTGATCATGATGTTCGCTTTGTAATCTGTAATGCAGACGAAGGAGAGCCTGGAACCTTTAAAGACAGATTCATTATCGAAACTGATCCATTTTTGTTGATTGAAGGAATTATGCTTGCTGGCTATGCTATTGGAGCTAAATATGGATATATTTATCTTCGTGGAGAGTACCATCAATCGATTAAAAATATGAAAAATGCGATTGATTCTTGTTACAAAAATGGTTATTTAGGAAAAAATATTTTAGGTTCTGGATTTTCATTCGATATGAAAGTGTTCCTTGGTGCTGGCTCATATCTATGTGGTGAAGAACTTACCATGATTGAATCTCTCGAAGGGAAACGTGGTTATCCAAGAATAAAACCTCCGTTTCCTGCGGAGAAAGGTTTGTGGGGATTGCCAACATTAATAAATAATGTAGAGACATTTTCGCATCTTCCTTTCATTATGAATAACGGAATTGAAGCCTATTCGAAAATTGGTACAACAGAATCTAAAGGAACAAAATTGTTTTGTGTGAGCGGAAATGTGTTCAAAACAGGAGTGTTTGAACTTCCTATGGGCGTGACTCTTCGCGAACTGATTTTTGAAATTTCGGGTGGAATGAAAGAAAATCTTGAATTTAAAGGAGCTTTATTAGGAGGTGCAGCAGGTACATTTGTGGATGCAACCCTACTTGATGTCCCATTGGCATACGAAACGCTGAAAGCACATCAGGCCACTATGGGCTCAGGAGCAGTTATTGTAATTGACAACAAAACCAATATCCACGAATTGCTCACCTCCATTCTCTCATTTTTCAAGCATGAATCTTGTGGAAAATGTGTTCCATGTAGAATCGGAACTGCACTATTAGCAGACACCATAAAAAAAGAAAATCTTACGGAAACCGATTTAATGTGGATGCAGTCTGAAGCGGAATATATTGCAAAAAATTCATTGTGTCCCTTAGGACAAAGCCCGATTTTGCCGATTCGCTCGTGTATTAATTATTTCAAAAATGACATTTTATTATGAAGAAACTTGTTCAAATAGAAATAGACGGCAAACAAATCCAAGCCGAAGAGGGATCTAATCTTTTACAAGTTGCCCGTAAGAATGGATTTAATATTCCTGGACTGTGTTTTCATCACAAGCTAACTCCCACTGGCGCTTGCCGGTTATGTGTTGTAAAAATTGAAAATTCACCTGGTGTAATAATGTCATGTACAGTGACCGTTAAAGATGGGTTGAAAGTAACCGCATTTGATGAGGAGTTGGAACAGAATCGTCGCCACACTTTGTCATATCTGCTGGCCGAACACAACGAAATGTATGATGGTAGTTACGAAGACGAAATTAGACCACTCATTAAACGATACAATATTGATACGCCAGAGCAACGATCAATAAAAAATATTTGGCAAAATATTCCTCAAGTTTTTGACGATTCATCTCCCGTTTTAACCTATGATTCATCAAAATGCATTAAATGTTTCCGTTGCATTAAAGCGTGTGAAGAAATTCAGGGCAAAGGTGTTTTAAGCTTTGCCGATCGCGGAATAAGTAAATATATTGTTGCCGGTTATGGTGAGTGGAAAAATTCGGAATGTGATGGATGTGGTGAATGTATTCAGCTTTGTCCTACTGGTGCCATTGTAGAAAAACCATTTCGTGAAATCATCAATGTGGAAGAAGCTATTGAAAAGGTAATTACAACATGTCCTTACTGTGGTGTGGGTTGTCAAACCGAAGTAATGGTTAAAAACAACACCATTGTTAGAATTGATGGCGTGGAAAATATCCTACCCAACGATGGCAGATTATGCGTAAAAGGACGTTTTGGATATCAATATGCAAATAGCAAAAAGCGATTAACCCATCCATTAATTAAACGAAATGGGGTGTTTGAGCAGGCTTCTTGGGAAGAGGCATTGGATTATGTCGCACTACGTTTCAGTGAAATTAAAGCAAAAAATGGCGCAAAAGCATTGGCAGGATACAGCTCCGCCAAATGCTCCAACGAAGATAACTACATTTTTCAGAAGTTTATTCGTCTTACTTTTGGCAGCAACAACATCGATTATTGTACTCGATTGTGCCATGCATCAACAGTTACGGCTATGATTAAAGCATTTGGAGATGGTGCGGGCAGTAATTCAATTCAGGATTTTGAAAACACCGATTGCCTTTTTGTGATTGGAAACAACATTATTGAAACACACCCAGTTACAGCCACTTATGTAAAAAGAGGTAAAGCCCGTGGTCAAAAAATAATCGTGGTAGATCCACGTTGGACTCCACTGGTTAAATACGCTGACATCTGGTTACAGCCTAAATTGGCTACTGATGTGGCGCTATTAAACGGGCTAATGCATATCATTATTAAAGAAAACTGGATTGACTCCGATTTTATTTCTCAGCGTGTTGAAGGTGGTTTGGAATCCTTTGAGTTGCTAAAGGAAATGGTCGAAAAATACACACCTGAAGTCACCGAAGAGATTACTGGCGTGGCCAAAGAGAAACTTTATGCTGTTGCAAAGATGTACACTTCTGCTTCCACAGCTTTGATAGCCACTGGAATGGGCATGAGTCAGCAAACAGTAGGGACCAATAATGTATTTTCGCTCATCAACCTGTGTTTGATTTCTGGGAAAATCGGTCGCGAATTATGCGGAATAAATCCTCCCCGAGGACAAAATAATGTACAAGGTGCTACCGATGTGGGCGCCAGTCCGGTAAACTATCCCGGTTATATTCCTGTTATCAACGATGAAAACAGAAAACGGGTTGCCAAAATTTGGGATGTTCCATACGAAAGTCTCGACCCAATTCCTGGGTTGACTACCTTGGAAATTATGGATGCGACCCACGATGGTCGAGTGAAAGCGCTATATATTATGGGTGAAAACCCCGTAATTACTGACCCAAACCAAAAACACACGATTGAAGCACTCAAAAGCATAGAATTTTTAGTTGTTCAAGATATTTTTGAGACCGAAACATCTCAATATGCGGATGTTATTTTGCCCGCTGCATCGCTATTCGAAAAAGATGGAACCGTCGTGAACAGCGATCGTCGGGTGTTGCGTTTGCGAAAAGTAATTAACTCTCCTGGTGAAGCACGTGAAGACTGGATGATTACCTACGAAATTTCAAAAAAAATGGGTGTAAATCTTGGAGATTATACTTCCGCTTCCGATATATTTAAGGAAATTGCTCTGGCAGCACCAATTGTGTCTGGAATCAGCTATCAGCGAATCGATTATGAAGGAATTCAATGGCCTTGTCCTGACGAAAATCATCATGGTACTTCTACTATGTTTTTAGACAAATTCAACACACCTTCTGGAAAGGCAAAATTATTTCCGGTGGAATATATGCCTCAAAGCGAAACTCCATCTGCAGAATTCCCTATGGTTTTAAATTCTGGTCGGATGCTGTTTCAGTATCACTCCGCCACTCTCTCTCGCAAAAGTGAGTTGTTGAATGCATATTCAAACGAATCGTTTATCATTATTCACACCGAAGATGCGCTAAAAATTGGCATAAAAGACGGTGAAATGGTTACTGTGACATCCCCCAGGGGAAAGATTACCACAAAAGCTGCCGTAAACGATGGTGTTTTACCTGGTGAAGCATTTATGCCGTGGCACTTCCACGAATCGCCAGTAAATGCACTCACTCGGAACGAGCAAGACCCTTTGTCGAAGATTGCACCATTTAAATATTCAGTGATCAGGGTGGAGAAAGCGTGAAAAGAAGGAAGAAGTAGAATTAGAAGTTTTTAGTTTTTTGAGTCGTGAAAAGATTTTTAGCTATGCTGAGCTCCACTTCGTTCCGGTTCGTGAAACGTGAAAAGAGAATACAGAAACGAAGTTCGACGAAGTCAATTTTGAATGACAATAGCCTATGTACTTTTTAGTGCTTTTGTATTCAAGTATTTTGGTTTAATACAAATCATAAATTAAATAAAAAACAAAAGCCCGATTGAAAATTAAATATTGGAGATTCACCTTTATTTGTTTCGCTCGGGACTTTTTGCTAATTATTGATTGTTAAACTAGGGTATATTGTGTTTTTTTAATTTTACTAGGGTAAATTTAGTTCCCAAATTGCATTTAAAATTTTCCATTCATTATTTATTCTCACCAGATGCAAATGATCGATATACTCTTTACTTATACATTTCGCATTGGCGATATTTTTTCCGATATCGTAAATCACAATTTTTATATCTTCTTTTACTTCTGGTAACTTTGCTCGGCTTGCAGTCCAAGTCATCATATCCGAATAATTTGCTCTTTGTAATTCAGCTATTTTGCCATTTGGTGACATCACAACTCCTCTTTTTGCAAGTTTTGGATGCAACGCTTTTGCCATTCGAACGGTATCTCCAGAATTCCACCCTTCGATGTAATTTAATACGGTAACTTTAATTGCAACTGAATCGGGTACAATTGTTTGTGATTTTGCACAAAATAGATTAAATATCGCCACAATTAAAATGATTATTAGTCTTTTCATAATTAGTCGTTTTCAATTTAAAAAATCGATTTAATTACTTTTTTTTGTTATTTTTTGAAATTCTCCTTTTGATAAATACCCTACTCATATCTTAGATTATCAACTGGATTTTGACGAGCAGCTCTAATTACTAAAATGCCAATCGTAATTCCAGTTAATAGAAGTGTTATTAATAGGGGGATAATAAACAACCAGACATTCAAATCCATACGATTAGCAAATGTATTGAGCCAACGATTTAATCCAAAATAACATATTGGAGTTGAAACAATAAACGATGCGATGATTAGAATTACAAAATCTTTGGCTATTAGGTATAAAATCCCTGAAACATTTGCGCCAAGCACTTTTCGGATACAGATTTCTTTGGTTCGTTGAGTCACTATAAACGAGGCCAATCCGAAAATACCCAAACAGGTTATAAAAATTGCGAGGAAAGAGAATATCCCAAAGATTTTTCCAAACTGTTCATCCGATTTGTATTGCTGATTGTAGTAATCATCAATAAAGAACGAGTCGAATGGATTACCCGGGAAATACTCATCGTACAATTTTTGTATTGTTTCTAATGATGTTTTAGTCTCTTTAGAGTTCAATTTTAGAGCAAAAAAACCTCTCGAACCACTACGTCCTTGTGGCATTAATCGGAAAATATGAGGTTCATAAGCTTGCTTTGGCGATTGTTGGTGATAATCTTTCATTACTCCAACAATGGTGTAAATCTGTTCCCAATAGCTAACTTTTTGGCCTATAGCTGACTCCGAGTTTTTAAATCCCATCCATCGTACCGCTTTTTCATTAAGAATAAGCGCTGAAGTATCTGTTCCAAAATCTTTTGAGAAGTTACGACCAGCGGCAAACTTTACCCCAAAAACATCGGCAAAATCATAATCAATTCCAACAATTTGATAGTTTTTATTTTCATCAGAACCCACTCGATGGATTCCACCAGCATCCCACAAAATCTGACGTCCAGGAACTTCAGACAAAGCACAAAACTTCTTGATAACCGCTTTATTTAGTAGCTCATTCTTGAAGGTGACTATTTTGTTTGCAAATTCAGCATCCCTAATACGAGGTGTCCTGATTGCCAATGTGTTATCAATTGAAATTCCCAAATTTTGATTTTTCATAAAGGAAATTTGCTCAAATACTGTAATTGTAGCCGTAATTAGCCCTAGTGACATGATAAATTGAAATACAACTAAAACTTTACGGAGACTAATTCCTTTCGTTGAATTTCCTAACTTGCCACGTAATACGGTAATTGGCTTAAATGAAGACATTACAAAAACGGGATAGACCCCTGATAAAAAGATTCCGGCTACCAACATGATTGTAATTGCTTGCCAAAGCCAACCCGCGCTCCATACGAAGTAAATGGGAAGCAATCCTGTTAAGGCGCAAAATAGCGGTAATAAAAGTTCTACAAGAAGTAAAGAGAGTAGAATAGCAATACTATTTACAAGTGTAATTTCAAGGAAAAATTGAATCATTAATTGAATACGAGTAGCTCCAACTACTTTTCGAAGTCCAACTTCTTTTGCTCGGGTTAACGAACGGGCAGTGGATAAATTCACATAGTTTACCCATGCAATTACGATGATGAAAATGGCAATAATAAAGAGAATGTTAACGGTTTCCTCATCGCTATTTGGCTCGTACTCTTGCATAAAATGGGAATTGAGATGAATGTCGTTCAGGGGTTGGATTTTTAAATCCATGCGAAGATTGTACTGCTTTAAGTTAATATTGATCTCTTTATCAACAAAAGCGGTTAACTTTTTTTGAAACGCTTCAGGATCCGCATTATTTTTAAATAATAGATAGGTAAACCAGCCTGTTTCGCCCCACTCTTGTTCAGCCTGTGGACCAAATTTATTCATGAGGTTTTTATAAGATAATAGAAAATCGAATTTGAGATGCGAGTTTAATGGAATGTCTTCAAACACTCCATTTACCTTATATTCCGTTCTGTTATCCATTTTGATTGTTTTCCCCAACGGATTCTCATCGCCAAAATACTTTTTAGCCATACTTTGTGAGATAGCAGCACTGTTTATTTCATTTATTACTGTTTTGGGATCGCCTGTCACAAATTTGAAATTGAAAATCTGAAGGAATTCAGACTCTGCAAAATAGATTTTTTCTTCTAAAAACTTCTTTTCACCATTGGCAACGGCAGCGGTAACATGAAATAAACGTGCAACTTTTTCTACTTCAGGAAATTGACTTCTTACTACTAATCCTCCTGGAGGACAGCATGATGCAAATCTTACGGCATCGCCACTCTGATCTGTTCTTTCGTAACGAAGTCGATAAATTTGATTGCTGTTTTCGTGAAATTTATCGTAACTTTTTTCAAAATTCACATAAAATAAAATCAACAAACATGCGGTCATTCCAATGGTAAGCCCAAGTATATTGATGATTGAAAAAAGTTTGTTCCGAATCAGGTTTCGTATAATAACTTTTAAATAATTCGTATACATATAAAATGATTTTTATTTTTTTAAGCCAATTTATGCAATATAAAAAACCAGCTTAATACCGACCGTCAGTTATCGGAAGCTGGTTTTGAATAAAACTCAACCTTTGACATTTTCCGTTAACAAATGTCCGTCGAGCAATTGAATGATTCTTCGACCATATTCTGCATCACGCTGAGAGTGTGTTACCATGATTATAGTTGTACCTTTTTTATTCAATTCACACAAAAGGTTCATCACGTCTTCTCCATTGGCAGAATCAAGATTTCCAGTTGGTTCATCGGCTAAAATCATGGATGGATTGGCAACAATGGCTCTCGATATGGCTACACGCTGTTGTTGTCCTCCCGAAAGTTGAACTGGGTAATGTTTTTTTCGATGTAACATATTCATTTGTTCCAATACTTCATCTACTTTTTGTTTCCGGTCTTTTGCCGAAATTCCTAAATAAATGAGTGGAAGTTCTACATTTTCGAAAACGGTTAATTCATCAATTAGGTTAAAACTCTGAAACACAAACCCAATGTTGCTCTTTCTTAAGAATGCTTTCTTTTGTTCGTTAAATTTCGAAATTTCCTGATCTTTAAAGAAGTACTCTCCTTCGGTTGGATTATCCAACATTCCAAGAATATTTAGTAAAGTTGATTTTCCACAACCCGAAGGTCCCATAATTACTACAAATTCACCCTCTTTAATTTCAAAACTTATCTTATTCAAGGCCGTAGTTTCTACTTCATCGGTTCTGAATATTTTGGTAAGATTATTAAGTTTTATCATAATTATTCATGTGTTAAAATATTTTCGTCAACAATATTCAAGGAATGTGCCACTATGTGCATAATGCACATTATTAATGTGTTATAAAATATGTTTTTAATAAGATATCAAAAAGTGTCAATTATTTATACACTATTGTAAATTAAGAAAGAAACAATCAATTCCGAAATTTCAAAACAAAAGTGGTATCTATCGAAGATGTTTTTACTGAAATTGTTCCTTGATGCAAAATCATAATTTGGCGTGAGAGGCTCAATCCAATTCCAGAACCTTTCTCTTTAGTGGTAAAAAACGGGACAAATATATTCTCAATATTTTCTGTTGGAATTCCTTTACCATTGTCTGAAACTTCTAATACAACCTGCTCATCAACCCGATAAGCAGTAAGATGAATAGTCGAATCGACAACGTTTTCAAGTGAATCTACTGCGTTTTGAATTAAGTTAATAAACATTTGTTCCATCAATTTTGAATCTGCATTAATTTGTATTTTATCATCGCATTTGATAGCTGTTTTTATGTTTTTGGTTGTAAAAGCGGGTTCGAAAAGTTGTTCCATTTTTATAAATAAATCAAGCACAACAAGTTTCTGAAACTCTGGTTTTGGTAACAATGTTAAGCTTCGATAATTGTCCACAAAATGCATCAATCCATTACCTCTCTCTTCTATTATTTCAAGTCCTTTTACCGTTTTTTCGATGATGGCAGGATTGATTTTTTCGAGAACATTGGTTTCTACTCCTTCTTTCTGTTTATAAATTCGGATTAAACTATTGGTTAGTGAGGTAATTGGCGAAATGGAATTCATAATTTCATGAGTTAACACACGAATCAATTTTTGCCACGATTCAATCTCTTTTTGTTCCAGTTCACTTTTAATATTCTGAAATGAGATCAACGATAAATTAGAATTATTAGTTTTAAAAATATTTAATTTCGCGAGTAACTGCTTCTGTTCGCCATTTACTAAGATGTTGAATATTTTGGGTTCAGAGGGTTTCATTTTTAGAAGTTCCTCTCCAAAATCTTTTTTGCAATGGTCTAATTTATCAACATGTTTGGCAATGTTAATCCCAAAAAGTTGCTTTGCTGTATTGTTAAACAATTCAATATTACCATCTTGAGCGAATGATATTAATCCAACTCCAATATGATCCACAACCGTTTCAAAATATTTATTCTGAATTTCGTAATCCATTTTTGCCTTTTTCAACTTTTGGTTTATTAAATCGAAACAGCGGTTTAACTCCTTGTATTCATCCTTTTTCCACGATTTATAATACACCCCAGTATGATCTCCTGCTATTTGAAAATTGAAAAAATTCTCAAGCATTCGATTTATTTTATTGATGTAAGCGATTAAGGCAAAAACCTGAAATAAAAATAAAAAACCAGCAATAATTGCCCACACAAAACTCCAGGAGTTTGCAATTGAAAAAAAGAAAAAACACGACAAAGCACTTATGATAATGATTCTGAGAATTATTATCAGATAAAATTTTTTATAGACCATATTTTTTTATTTTATTGTAAATAGTTTGTCTCGATATACCCAACGCTTTTGCTGTATCACTAAGATTCCCGTGATTTAACTGCAACGCATTTACGATAGCATTTTTTTCTAAATCATCCATCGTTTTTGAAGAATCTAACATTGATTTAAAATCTACTTGCTTTTTTAATTGCAAATCAGAAGTACTGATTTTATCATTCTCACATAAAATAACCACCTTTTCAATGGTGTGCTCTAGTTCTCTAATATTTCCAGGCCACGAATATTCTTTTAGTGTTGTAAGTGCATCTTCATCAAAATATAATGAAGGACGAATGTATTTTTCGCCAAATTTTTTCAAAAAGTTTTTTGCCAACATTACAATGTCTTCTTCTCGTTCGCGCAACGGGGGAAGGTCAATTTGAATGGTGTTTAATCGAAACAAAAGATCTTCTCGAAAAGTGCCATCTTCAACCATCTTCTCTAAGTTCATATTGGTAGCAGCAATCAAACGTATATCCACTGGAATACTTTTATTTGAGCCAACAGGAGTAATTCTTCGTTCTTGCAAAACCGAAAGAATTTTTGCTTGCATCATCAACGATAAATTCCCAATTTCATCTAAGAATAATGTGCCTGACGATGCTGATTCAAACCGACCAATACGATCTTGTTTTGCATCGGTAAACGAACCTCTTTTGTGACCAAAAAGCTCACTTTCGAACAAACTTTCGTTTAACGAAGCCATGTCAACGGTTATCATAATCTCTTTCGATCGCATAGAGCGTTTGTGGATTTCCCTCGCAACCAACCCCTTTCCAGTTCCGTTTTCACCAGTAATTAAGACACTTGCATCTGTTTTTGAAACTTTGTTTATGATGTTGATAATCTTTTTCATTGCATCACAATGGCTTATCAAATCAGGATATTGACGATCGAGTTCCGAGGTTAAATGCTGTTGTCCAATTTTTAATTTTTCAATTTCTAACTTCGACTCACGTAGTTTTAATCCCGATTTTATGGTAGCCATTAACTTATCATTATTCCAAGGCTTTAAAATAAAATCGATGGCTCCTTCCTTAATTGCTTTTACGGCTAGTTCCACGTCTCCATAAGCGGTAATCAATATTACAATCAGCGATGGATCAAGTTTCAAAATCTCTTTCAGCCAAAACAATCCTTCATTTCCTGAGTTTACTCCTGCCGAAAAATTCATGTCAAGCAAAACAATATCGTAGTTTCCTGCTTTAATTGTCGATTGAATCTGGTTAGGGTTCTTAATTGCCATGACGGAATTGAATTCATCTTCCAAAAAAAATCTTAGCGCTTCAATAATCTCTTTGTTATCGTCAATGATAAGAATTTTGCCTTTTTTTTGCATGTGAAATAAGTTTCAAAGTTAATTCTATAACTGTAATTTGTTTCGCAAATGTATAACAATTTATAACTGTGTGTCAAATAATTTTACACTTTTAGTTCTGATTTATATATTTTGTGTTCGTATACTACTGATTATACGACGAATGGATAAATGGCATTAAGGTTGTCCTTTATTTGCCATTTGTCGACAATTAGTGACAATAATTTATACATTTCTGGATATATTGAATTTATGGATAAAAAAATTGAGCATAAAAAATGGACTCTGAAAAAGATAATTGCACTCTCGCTTGGAGGGTTAGTTCTGATATTTATTCTCTTTTTTCTATTCTTTAAAGGAACCAATTCAACGTTTTATATAGATAAGAACAAAGTGACTATTTCTACAGTTGAAAAAGGAGAATTTCAAGAATTTATTCCAATTGATGGCGTTGTAATGCCTATAAAATCAATTATTGTAGATGTAATTCAGGGTGGACGAATTGAGAAAATATTTGTTGAAGATGGAGCAATTGTTAATGCTGGAGATGTTATTTTAAAACTCTCTAATTCGAGCCTTGAATTGGATTACATGCAACGTGAAACTCAAATGTATGACATCATTAATAATTTGCAAAACACAAAACTGAATATTGAGCAAAATAAATTCCAACGAGAAAAAGAGTTTATCGATTTAAATTATAAGATCGACAAATCGAAAAAGGATTATGATCGTAAATCGTCATTGTATAAAGATAAAGTGATTTCAACAGTGGAGTATGAGGATGCAAAAAGAGAGTATGAATTGCTAATCAAGCAATTGATGGTAACCATTAAAGCCCAAAAACACGATTCGTTGTACTACATAAATCAAGTGGTTCAAATTAAGTCTTCAATAGATAGACTGAGTAAAAACCTAGAATTGCTTAAAGAAAATCTTGAAAACCTCTATATCAAAGCACCTGTAAGTGGGCAATTATCATTGATTGATTGCGAAGTTGGAGAAACAAAATCACAAGGACAAAATATCGGTCAAATTGATGTTTTAAATGGTTTTAAAATGAGAGCAAAGATTGATGAACGCTATATTTCACGTGTTTTTTTAAATCAAGAGTCGGAACTTGAGGTTTCGGGAAAAAATTATACATTGGTAATCAAGAAAATATATACCAAAGTTGCTGGTGGTAGCTTTGAAACAGATTTAATTTTTACACAAGAAACTCCAAAAGATATTAAAAGGGGACAAACCATTTCAATGCGATTAAAATTCAGCGGGGTTTCGCAGGCAGAAATGTTGCCAAAAGGTAGTTTTTATCAGGAAACTGGTGGAAATTGGATTTATGTAGTAGATGCTTCAGGCACTTTTGCGACTAAAAGAAAAATTAAAATTGGTCGTCAAAATACGCAAAAATATGAAGTTTTAGAAGGTTTAGAGCGCGGTGAAAATGTAATTACATCATCGTATGAACTATTTGGTAAAAAAGAAAAATTGATTTTTAAATAAAGAAATGAATGTGAAATATAGAAGTGTACAGCTAAATCTAATTCTTAATTTTTCCCCAGTAATAATATGTCTAGGATTAGTCTGTATGCTTCTTTTTGGAAGTAAAGTTTTTGGTCAATCTAAAATAGAAGGGGTTGTTTTAGATGGAACAAGTTCAAAACCAATGCCTTATTGCTCTATTCAAATTAAAGGGACAGTAAAAGGAGCCATTACCAACGAAGATGGGTTGTTTGAAATCGAAGCGAATATTGAGAAAGACACCTTAATTATTTCTTATTTAGGCTATCAATCAAAAACTATAGCATCTTCTTTTTTTAAAGAAAAAATTAAAATATATATGCAACCAGAGTTATTTGAATTAAGTGAATTCACGATTATTGAATACAAAGACTACTTATATCAATTAATTAATAAATGCAGCGAAAAAACAAGAAAAACACCTTCTTTTAACAGTAAAGCATACTTTTCGTTAGAAACTGAATCGAGTGATTCGCCGGTTGAAGTTATTGAGTGCTACTACAATGCAGAAATAAAAAACAATATTATTAAAAATTTGAAACTGAAAAATGGAAAAATTGGATTAGCTCCGTTCAGTAATTCTTATTTTGTTAGTTTAAGTACTTCAGAAATAATAACTTCCTATAATCTATTCGATAATGTTTCAAAATATTCAGACTCTCAACAATACCTGAATATGAATCCTTTGCAGATGTCGCTCAAAATGCTTAAGAAAGCATACTCCTTAAAGCTATTGTCAATAAGTGGTTCATCAAAAAATATTTATCATATCGAGTTTACACGCAAAATTGAACCTGCATCGCTCTTTTCTGGTGAAATATGGATTGATAATAGTAATTTCAACTTGCTTAAAATCAAATTGATTAAAAATGCAAACGATAAAACTCTTTCATATCAACCATTTTCAACTATTAAACCATCGCATAAAATTGACTCTATTTCGCTTTCGCTAATATACACTTTTGCCAACGATAGTTCAATTTCTAAATTAGATTATATTCAAATTAATTATTGTTTTAAATATACCGATGACCTTTCGAGTAAAAATATAAGTTCAAATGGTATTATATATTTATTTGATAAAGAAGAGTTATTTTTTGAACCAAAATTTTCATACAACAACGCTTATGCTGATTATGACAAAATTCTTTCATTTCCCTATAACCAATGGTTTTGGGACCATAATGATGCAATACAATTAAGTGAAAAGAAAAAAAACTATGTTGATTTCTTCGCCAAAAATGGTGTATTGTTAAGTTATAGTGATTTGAATTCGAATGATAACAGTTTATTTATTGTAAAAAAACAAACATGGTCGGCTTCGTCAAGAATCACAGTTAAGTCGCTTAATAAAAAATATAATTTTTCTCTTAATTCTAATAAATTTAAAAATGATGATCACTCATCAGTTCCATATAACCTTTTTGATTTAAAGGGACAACTCTTCTTAGATATTAACAAATTTAACGACTCAATTTCTTATATCACAGCCTCAATAATTGATTTGGATGAATCTTATTACTATCTTCAAGAGCAATCTTACACAAATTACTTTATCAATATTTATTTTGATTTAATAGAAATTCAGAGGCTTAAATTAAATGATGAGCTAAGCAAATGTCAAAAGACGGTAAATGCAATGGAAATCGTTTATGAATCAAATGTTAAGGAACTCGAAGCTGTTCATGAAAGATATTTAAAAGAAGTACAACGGGGTATTAATCAAAAGAAATTAGAGCAGTGGAATGCTTTTGTGTTTGAAAAATTACATATTGATAATTCCAGTTTATCCAACGATTCTATTCGTGGAGTGAGAGCTCGAAGTACAATAGAAAATAATCAAGAGCTTTCAGATATTGAAAGTTATAATGCCGGAACTGCATTTTTTATTCTAGGACAATACGAATTGGCTAAAACATATTTTTTAGAAGCAATTAGTACAAACAATACAAATTCCTGGTATTATTATAATCTAGGGCTAACATATTACAAATTAAACGATTTAAAAAATGCATGTATCAATCTGAATATCTGTATTTCTAAAGGTGAAAAAATAGAGGAATCACTTTTGCGATTAATTTGCAATCAATGAGATGATAAAAATCAACATTGCCAATAATTAAAAGTCTTTGTAAAGTAGAAAATCAAAAGTGAAATCAATTGAAAATTTGTTGATTAAAATATTGTTTCATTCACAAAATCAATGTGTTATCTTAATAAATTTCTCTTTTAAGAATAACATAGCTTTTATATTTCTTTGTGGACTGAGTGTTGAAAACGTGAAAAGATATTCCGTGATCCCGATAACTATCGGGAGTGAAAAGAAAAACGTGAAACGAACGATGGGATGCAACGGAGCAATCGTGTACCCTGAACCATTTACCATTTACCGTTAAAGTACCGTGAACCATATGCCTTTTGCCGTTCGATTGGTTATCAAAAATGAATTAATAGGTCGAATATGTTCCTTTGAATTATTCTTTTGCTTTGGCAATTTTATAATATCTTTGCAAAAAAAAATTGATGAAAAACTCGCTTGATGTAATTTACGAAGACAATCATATTATCATTGTAAATAAAAAAACTGGAGATATTGTGCAAGGAGATAAAACGGGGGATAAGCCTATGTCTGAGGATGTTTCAGATTTTTTAAGCGAAAAATATAATAAACCAGGTAAAGCGTTTGTAGGAGTTGTTCATCGATTAGATCGTCCAGTTACGGGTGTTGTTTTATTTGCAAAGACATCCAAGGCGCTCACTCGCATGAATGAGATTGTGAAAGAACGAAAAATAGAAAAGACATATTGGGCAATTGTTTTACAATCTCCTCCAAAAAATGAAGATCGCTTGGTGAATTATTTAATGAAAAATGAAAAATTAAATAAATCATATATTGTCCAAGAAACTCAATCTGGAGCCACAAGGGCTGAATTAGGCTATCGATTAATAGCCTCGTCAGATAAATATCATTTGTTAGAAGTTGAATTATTCACCGGACGACATCACCAAATTAGAGTGCAGTTATCAAATATTGGGTGCATAATTAAAGGAGATTTAAAATATGGAGCGCCTCGATCAAATCCAGATGGATCAATATGTTTACACGCAAGAAGTTTGAATTTTGAACACCCAGTTACCCATTTAAATATTCATGCTACCGCTAAAGTTCCGAATGAAAATTTATGGCATTTTTTTGAGCAAATCCTGCAATAGTAAGAATATTTAAAATTTTAAACTTTTTACGAATGAACGCAAAAGCCAAGTGGAAAGCATATAAAAATAAATCTGTTTCTTATCATTAGAGAGCAATAATATTCTCAAACTTATGAAAAATGAAGAATAAAATTTTCCTTTTAGATGTCCTAATGCCGGACGGGCACTTACTTTTTTTCTCCAGCAAAAAAAAGTAAGCAAAAAATGCCGCCGCTATCACAAAAGTGCTAAAAAATAAACAGTTCTTCTAAAATCGACGAACTCCTCCTTTTAGTCAAAATGATATGTTGAAAGTAAAAAATACTTCTAACAAGCATTTTGCCTAACGTCGTCAAACAACATCGATTTCTTTACGCAGAACAGTTTATTTTTCTTTATGCTCTTTTGTTCAAGGCGGTTCAGCCCTCACAAGAAGAGGCTTGCAAAGATTATCATTCCTCAATTCTGATAAGGAAACTCTTAGATGTTAAAAAATCACCGCGGTAGCCTTAGAATCGACCTCATCAAAAAAACGTAAAGAAAATCAACCATTTATGCGATTAAGACGAGGCGGGTGGTGCAATGAAAATAAATTACAAGCAGATTAAACCGTCGGGTGAATCTCATTGCTTGAATAATGTCCATGACTTGCATCGTTCAGTATAAATGGCTGATTTTTAGCTTTTTTGGTGCAGTCTTGTCCCGATAATTATCGGGATTTTGGTTACTTTTTATTCGTATTATAATTTTAAGGTTACAAGGTACTCATGCTTTCGCTTCGCTCAGGTGTGTCAAGACAAAAAGTAAGGCGACAAAATATATATATTTCATCTAAAGATATCAAACTATTTTGACTAATTACATTACATTCATATTAAATTTAAGTCAAAATAAAGCATGTAAGATGTTTTGTAATTTGAGGCTCTCCCCCTGATTTTGGCATTGACCTCTTATTTCAGGTTTTTTTTATTCCAGATATTATATTTTAGAATACACCAAATAGCTCTAAAACCATCTTTCATACTTATTTTTTTCCCTTCAAGGTAAGTTCTACCGTAGTATGAAATTCCCACTTCATAAATACGAATATTTTTAATCCTTGAAATTTTGGCAGTTATTTCTGGTTCAAATCCAAACCGACACTCTTTTAAATACAGCGATTTAATAATATCCGCACGGAACAACTTATAACATGTTTCCATATCTGTAAGATTAAGATTTGTCATCATGTTAGAGGCAAAAGTGAGCATTTTGTTTCCGATACTATGCCAGAAAAAGAGGATGCGATGAGGGTTTCCACCAATAAATCTTGAACCATAAACAACATCAGCAAATCCATCAATGATTGGTTTAAGAAGCTTATTATATTCAGATGGATCATATTCTAAATCTGCATCTTGTACAATAACAAAGTCGCCTGTTGCAATTTCAATTCCTTGATGAATTGCAGCGCCTTTACCTTTATTAATAGGTTGATTATATAATATAAAGTTACTTGTTGGATGAGCCGAGATGTATGATTCTATAGTTTCTTTAGTAGCGTCTTTAGAACAATCATTAACTAAAATAATTTCTTTTTCAATATCGCAAATGAGTGAAACAGCTAAAACTTTATCCAAAATTAAATGAATGGTTCGCTCTTCGTTGTATGCGGGGATTACAATTGATAGTTTCATGTTAATTCTGATTAATTATTATATTTAATCCATTTCCAAAGTTCCTTGTAGCTGATTTTTTTGCCATACATTAAAATGCCTGTCCGATATATTTTTGCAGCCAACCATGTGGTGAACACAAATCCAAAAATTAATAATGTCATAGAAAGTATTAATTCGTGATATGGAACTCCGAACGGAATTCGTATCATCATAATAATTGGAGAGGTAAATGGGATAATCGATAACCAATATGCTACAGGACCACTTGGGTTATTTGTAACAAATTGTGACATTACCAATGCAAATACTAGTGGTATTGTAATTGGAAGCATAAATTGTTGAGTATCAGCTTCGCTATCCACAGCGGCCCCAATTGCGGCAAACAATGAACCATATAATAAATATCCTCCGATAAAGTAAAATAAGAACATCGAAATCATCACTCCAAAATTTACAGTTTTTAATGCATCTGTAATTTCACCCATAACTTGTTGATTATTGGCTGTTTTGAGTTGTTGGTTCGCGTTTTGGAGGTCTGCGCCTCTTAATGGTGTATTTACATTTTGTTTGCTGAGTTGAATAGAGGAGTTGTTTTGTGAATTCTTGTTCGGGAAAAGTTCAGGTTGAAAACTTTGAAATCCCATAACTATAAAAAAAGTTAGGATAATCCAAAGCAAAAATTGGGTCAGACCAACCATTGCAATTCCAATAATTTTTCCAAACATTAAATGAACAGGTTTTACCGAAGAGACAATAACCTCAATAATTCGATTGCTCTTTTCTTCTATTACGCCCCTCATTACCTGAGAACCAAACATAAAAACAAAGAAATAGACTACAATCCCAGCTATTAATCCTAAGAACGTATTTATTTCAGTTGAGCTCTTTTCTTCAACACCCGATTCATTAATTGTACATTGATCAATCATTATCCGATTGTTAGACTCTATAGCTTTTATCGAATCTAAATCAATATTATACATATCCTTAATAAAATATCGCTCAAGATGATATTTCATACTGTTTTGAATATGAGATTTAACTCCTAAACCAAGTTGCTTAATTGAGTACAAGTATGCTCTATTTGGAACTCCATTTTTTGGAATGTACAATAATGCATCAAAGTTGTCTTTTTTTAAATTCGCTTTTGCCTCTTCAACAGTAGTATTTTTATCTACAAACTTAACATCCGCAGTTGATTCTAAAAGACCTTTGTAAAAACCAGAGTCATCGATAACTGCAACTTTTTTTTGTTCATCCGACATTTTTGAAATAATCGTAGGGACAATCATTAATGCAGCCATTAGCAAGGGCCCAATAATCGTCATGATGATAAAAGAACGTTTTCTTACTCTGGTGATATATTCTCGCTTAATAATTAGTGTGATATTATTCATCATTTTACATCTCTAAATTAGCGTTATTTTTGCTTTTTATACTCGAAATGAAAACTTCGTTCATTGTGGGCAAAATTTCATTGAATTTGTGAATTGTAGTGTGATCCAAAAAGATTTTTAGCAATTCATTTGATGATCTTTCCTTAGGAATTCGTATATGAAGTCTTGAAATATTATGATCTTCCTCTGAAGTGACAAAAGAAAAGTCTTCCGGAATTATTGTTTTTATGTCAAAAGCAGGCGTCTCGATTTCTAGGTTATAGATATTAGATTTAAATCTGTTTTTAACTTCATTAACTTCTCCTTCAAGGATGATTTTTGATTTATTTAGAAGGGCAATTTCGTCACAAATTTCTTCAACCGAAGACATATTGTGTGTGGAGAAAATAATTGTAGCTCCATTTTCCTTTAAAAGTAGAATTTCATCTTTTAATAAATCAACATTGATTGGATCAAATCCACTAAAAGGTTCGTCAAAAATCAAAAACTGAGGTTCATGAATAACAGTAACAATAAATTGAATTTTTTGCTGCATCCCCTTAGATAACTCTTCAACTCGTTTGTTCCACCAGCCTTCAACTTCAAATTTTTGAAACCATATTTTCAGTCGTTTAATCGCTTCATGTCTGGTGAGCCCTTTGAGTTGGGAAAGATAAATGGCTTGTTCACCAACTTTCATCTTTTTATATAACCCACGTTCTTCAGGTAAATAACCAATTTGGGTAATGTGTTTTTTGTTTAAGGGAGCACCATCAAAAGTTATAATGCCACTATCGGGAGCTGTAATTTGATTTATTATTCGAATAAAAGAAGTTTTTCCAGCTCCATTCGGACCGAGCATCCCAAAAATAGTATTTCTTTTAATAGATAAACTTACATCATCTAATGCAACGTGCTCTGCATATTTTTTGACAATATTTTTTGCTTCAAGAATATTTGTTGACATTATTAATCAAGAATTATTTTTGTTGATATTTTTTCTTGTAAGGTTTTAACTTTGACTGACCATTACTTTTTTTACGATTGTTATTGTTGTTCATTCTTGATCTGTTTGCAATATTTGAAGTATCTGCAGGTGCTTGGTTGTTTTGAACAATAATATCGTGAGTTCTAGTTAATTGGGAGTTTTCATCAAGTCTTAATCTACCACCTGACAACAACGCCAGTTGGTCAAAAATTAATTCATCATTAACTGAATCGCGATTCCACGTGATGTATAATTTTTTTAAGTGATTTCCAATTACAGAGACAAAGGCTTGTTTTTCTTCACCATCATCCATCAAACAGGCTTTAGCAATCATCCGTTCAATTGTTTTGCCGTAATGACGAAATCTGATTTTATTTTTTGGATATGAAATTGGATCTGGCTTTTTCGTTAAAATGGTGCTTTCAGGCATTGGATATGGAGAATCAACCTCTAATTTAAAATCTGAAAGTATATACAAATGATCCCATAACTTATGCCAATAATCCTGCGTGTCTTTGCTCGCTGTATTCAGTTGTGACATTACTTTAATAGTTGAATTTGCTAATTGTGTACGCTTCTCGCGATCTTCAACAGTAAGTAAGTAAGTAACCATTTTTTTTACATTTCTACCATATTCCCTTATGGCTAAAAAGTCTCGAACAGTATTATATTCCATCAATGTTTCGTTTGTTCTTTTGGGTTTATTTTCGTTATCTATATAATATTAAACGGTACTCTTCTTTACTTGTGAGATTGTGGTTACCCCATCTAATCGCAATTTGTCTGATAAAAACTATAGAACCGTTAATTTTGCGTACTGCAAAAGTAATGTTTTTTCACCAATACCATCAAAAAAGATAATTGCTTTTTTATTATTTGCATCTCCTTCAACAGAAATTACTTGCCCAAGCCCAAACTTTGCATGCTCTACATCGATTCCAGGAATAATTAAATTTATATTTGATGTTTCAAGATTTTGAAATTTAGCAGTTTCAACTTTTTTCAAATTAGTAAAATTGGGCTTAGAAGCAATCGTTTTTGAAATAGGAGAGACGTTTGATTGTTTTGCTTTGATTGAATCAAAATTATACGAAGCTCCTTTGGGTGATTGTTGGTATTCTTTATGACCAGACGAAGGTTGTTTTTCTTTGATTGAAGCCATTTCAATAAATTTAGGATCAATGTCGTCGATAAACCTACTTGGTTCTGTAAAATTATATTGTCCCCAACGCATTCTTCCGTCTGCATAGCTTAAGTATGCTTTGTTTTCGGCACGAGTAAGAGCTACATAAAAAAGTCTGCGTTCTTCCTCAAGTTCGCTTCGAGAGCCAACGGACATAAATGATGGAAATAATTGTTCTTCTAATCCTACAATATATACATAACCAAATTCAAGCCCTTTAGCGCTGTGAATTGTCATTAAAGAGACTTTGTTGAAATCAACATCTTTGTTTTTATCTTTGTCTATATCTTCAATATCCGTCATCAGAGATACTTCACTCAGAAACAAATCTAAGGTTTTTAATGTAACCTCCGATTCATCAATTTGGT
This sequence comes from Bacteroidota bacterium, assembly GCA_037130365.1. Classification (GTDB taxonomy): domain Bacteria; phylum Bacteroidota; class Bacteroidia; order Bacteroidales; family WCHB1-69; genus JBAXTE01. Next base: position 47,774 of record JBAXTE010000016.1, on the reverse strand, counting down.
TTTCAGTTTCGCTATCTACAAAATCTTGCATTGCGTTTAATAATGCTTCTGCATTTTGAAGATGTTCAGGTTCTTCTTTGCTTTTTTCTTGCAAATCGGATAATACTCCAGTGGATTGTGCAATCAAAAAAGCTAAGTCGTAAGCATTTGACGTTTTTAATTGAGCAGTAAAGCTTTTAATTTTCACTGCAAAGTCAGATAGTTTATCTTGAGTTGGCAAATTTACTGGTAGATTATATCCTTTTGGGTTTTCAACCACATCCCAAATAGATACATTGTTTTCTGAAGCAATATTTACAATCCGTTCTACGGTTGTTTGCCCTAGTCCTCGAGCAGGATAATTGATGATTCTTTTGAGCGCTTCTTCGTCGTAATGGTTGATGGTTAATCTAAAATACGCTATTAAATCTTTAATTTCTTTACGTTTATAAAAGGATAATCCACCAAATATTTGGTACGGAATGTTTAGCTTTCTCAACGATTCTTCAAAAGCTCTTGATTGAGCATTGGTTCTATAAAGTATGGCAAAATCGGAATTTTGAAGTTGATTTTTTTCTCTATTTTCAAAAATGGATTGAGCGATCAATAATCCCTCATTATTTTCACTTTCTGCTCTTATAATTGTTATCTTTTCCCCTTCATCATTGTCAGTCCAAATATCTTTTTCAATTTGCTTTTGATTTTTCTTAATTACACTATTTGCAGCATTTACAATGTTTTTAGTAGAGCGGTAGTTCTGTTCAAGTTTATAAAGTTTATAATCGGAATAATTCTTTTTAAAATTTAAAATATTTTGGATATTGGCTCCTCGAAACGCGTATATACTTTGAGCATCGTCGCCAACTACACAAATGTTTTCGTTTGCTGCAGATAACTTTTTTAAAATTAAATATTGAGCGTGATTCGTGTCTTGATACTCATCTACTAAAATGTATTTAAATTTCTGCTGATATTTAAAAAGAATTTCTGGAAAATCGCGAAGCAACACATTCGTGTTAAAAAGCAAATCATCAAAATCCATTGCATTTGATTTCCTTAATCTTTTATTGTAAATCGAATAAATTTCGCCAGTTCTGGGCTTTTGTGTAGCCGCATCAGTCGTAATAATTTCAGTATTTTGGTTGTATTCGGTGTCAGAAATTAAATTATTTTTCGCCATCGAAATGCGACCGATTAGATAGTTTGGAGAATAAGCTTTAATGTCTAAATCTAATTCTTTCACGATAGCTTTAAGTAGGCTTTTCACGTCATCAATATCGTAAATTGTGTATGATTGAGTGTATCCTAATAAATGACCGTCAATTCTCAAAATTCGAGCAAAAATTGAGTGAAAAGTTCCCATCCATACATTTCTAGCTTCGCTGCCACCAAGGAGATTGGTTATACGCTCCTTCATTTCCTTAGCTGCTTTATTCGTAAAGGTCAGAGACAAAATATTAAAAGGGTCAATCCCTTGCTGAATCATATATGCTATTCGATAGGTCAGAACACGGGTTTTCCCAGAACCAGCTCCTGCAATAATTAATGTTGGCCCCTTAAAAGATTTTGAGGCTTCTTGTTGCACTGGATTTAGGTCGTTAAGAAAGTTTGAATTGAGCGCCATTTATAAAAAATTGAGTGTTTATATTGCAAAGGTAATAAAAAACGCTATTCTTTTTTTGTTGCAATTATTAATATCTTTCCAGAGATGAAATGATGATGTTTGAAATATCTACACTAAATTTATACGAAGTTATCCTTAATCATAATTTATCATTTTATAATATCCGTTTTTTTCAGTCTTGAAATCACTAAAAAAATAAGCAAGAAGATAGAAAAATATTAACCATAGTATGTTGATAAAATTTATAAAAAACGATTTAAGAATGATGAAATGAATGAAAACATGAAATAAATTTGAGGCAACCCATTGATATTATGAAAATAAGTATTACCTTTGCAGTCCCAAATAAAATTGGGTAATTAATATTGAACTGAAAAACAAATAAAGAGGAAAATGCCTACAATTCAGCAATTAGTAAGAAAAGGGAGACAAAAATTAGTCTACAAGAGTAAGTCACCGGCTCTGGATGGTTGTCCGCAGAGACGTGGAGTATGTGTAAGAGTTTACACTACTACCCCTAAAAAACCAAACTCTGCAATGAGAAAAGTAGCGAGGGTAAGATTAACCAATGGTAAAGAGGTTAACGCATATATCCCTGGCGAAGGACACAATTTGCAAGAACACTCAATCGTAATGATTCGCGGAGGTCGTGTTAAAGACTTACCTGGAGTAAGATATCACATTATTCGTGGTGCCTTAGATACATCAGGAGTTGATGGTCGTAACCAAAGAAGATCAAAGTATGGTACTAAGAGACCAAAGAAAAAGTAATCGTTATTAAATAGAAATTAGCATTTCCAAGACATGAGAAAGTCAAGACCAAAAAAACGAATCATTCTTCCAGATCCAAAATTTAACGACATGCTCGTTACAAAATTTGTGAATAACTTAATGTTACAAGGGAAGAAAAACACTGCTTACACCATATTTTATGATGCAATTGATGTAGTAAGCGAAAAAACCAAAGAAGATGGTTTGGAAATATGGAAAAAAGCATTAACCAATGTTACTCCTGCCGTAGAAGTACGTAGCCGTAGAATTGGTGGAGCTACATTCCAAATTCCTTCAGAAATACGTGCCGAGCGTAAGTCTTCTATCGGAATGAAAAACATGATTAATTTTGCTCGTAAGCGTCACGATAAATCAATGTCGATGAAACTTGCTCAAGAAATCATGGCTGGTGCAAAAGAAGAAGGTGCAGCATACAAACGTAAAGAAGATATGCACCGTATGGCTGATGCAAATAAAGCATTCTCACATTTCAAATTCTAAACTAACTCAATATTAAATCACTAACACAAGGATAATACAAACTAATGAGCAACGAACTGAAAAACACACGTAATATTGGAATTATGGCTCATATTGACGCCGGTAAAACAACAACTACCGAGCGTATTTTGTATTATACAGGTAAGAGTTACAAAATTGGTGAAGTTCATGAAGGAACTGCAACCATGGATTGGATGGTTCAAGAACAAGAACGAGGCATCACAATCACATCTGCAGCAACTACTGTTTTTTGGAATTTAGATGATGTTGAGTATAAAATAAACATTATAGACACTCCTGGACACGTTGATTTTACTGTAGAAGTTGAGCGTTCACTCCGTGTATTGGATGGAGCAGTTGCTCTGTTTTGTGCAGTTGGTGGTGTAGAACCTCAATCTGAAACTGTTTGGAGACAAGCTGATAAATACAAAGTTCCTCGCTTAGCATTTGTTAATAAAATGGATAGAGCTGGTGCTGATTTTTATCATGTAATTGATCAAATTAAAAAACGTCTTGGAGCAAATCCAATTCCAATGCAATTACCAATTGGTGCGGAAGAAACCTTTCGCGGAATTGTTGATTTAGTGGAAAACAAAGCATATGTTTGGGATGAAGATTCTAAAGGAGTTCAAATAAAAGAAATACCTGTTCCAGAGGACATGTTAGACGATGTGTACAATTACCGTCAACTTTTAATTGAAGCCGTTGCTGAACAAAATGATGTTTTGCTAGAAAAATTCATGGATGATCCTAATTCTATATCAATGGATGAAATGATTGAAGCAATTCGTCAGGCAACCATTAGTATGGCAATTACACCTGTTTTCTGTGGTTCTGCATTCAAAAACAAAGGAGTTCAACGACTATTAGACGCTGTATTAAGATATCTTCCAAGTCCTTTAGATAAACCATCTGTTACTGGTATAAATCCAACAACAGAAAAAGAAGAAGTTCGATTAGCAAATATTAACCAACCATTTTCTGCACTTGCTTTTAAAATAGCAACAGATCCTTATGTTGGAAGAATTTGTTTTTTCAGAGTTTATTCTGGTCGTTTAGAAGCAGGAACCGCTGTCTTAAATAGCTCATCACAAAAGAAAGAAAGAATTTCTCGATTAATTCAAATGCACGCTAATAAACAAAATCCGATTGACTTTATTGAGGCAGGAGATATTGGTGTGGCTATTGGAGTTAAAGATATTCATACTGGAGATACACTTTGTGACGAAAAACATCCAATTATACTTGAAAATATTGTTTTCCCTAAACCAGTAATTCATATTGCAGTTGAACCGAAAACTAAAGACGATTTAGATAAATTATCTAATGGTCTACATAAACTTTCTGAAGAAGATCCTACTTTTTTAGTAAGAACGGATGAAATATCTGGTCAAACAATTATCAGTGGGATGGGAGAATTACACCTTGATATTATTGTAGATCGATTACGAAGAGAATTTAAAGTAGAATGTAATCAAGGAAACCCTCAAGTAGCATATCACGAAGCAATTACGTCATCTACAAAACACAGAGAAGTTTATAAAAAACAATCTGGAGGTAGAGGAAAATTTGCAGATATGATTTTTGAAATTGGACCAGCAGATGAAAACATCATAGGTCTCCAATTTATAAATGATGTAAAAGGCGGAAATATTCCAAAAGAATATATTCCTTCAATACAAAAAGGGTTTAAAACAGCTATTCTTAATGGCCCTTTGGCTGGTTTTCCAGTTGAAAACCTTAAAGTTAGATTAATAGATGGTTCTTTTCATCCTGTTGATTCAGACGCATTATCATTTGAATTATGCGCAAGAATGGCATTTAGAGAATCCTGTAAAAAAGTAACAAAAGTTTTACTAGAACCAATTATGAAAATGGAAGTTAATACTCCTACTGATTATGTTGGTAACATTACAGGTGATTTAAACAGAAGAAGAGCAATTGTGGAAAATATTGAATCAAGAATTGGTACTCAATTAATACATGCTAAAGTTCCATTATCGGAAATGTTTGGGTATGTAACTAATTTGCGAACATTGTCGTCGGGTAGAGCAAGTTCTACAATGGAGTTTGACCATTATGCACCAACTCCAGATAGCATCGCGAAAGACATTCTTGAAAAAAAATCGTAACATAAATAACCATAATAAAAACAACAAACGTGAATCAGAGAATTAGAATTAAATTAAAATCGTACGATCATAACTTAGTTGATAAATCAGCTATTAAGATTGTAAAGACCGTTAGAACTGCCGGTGCAGTTGTAAATGGTCCGATACCTCTGCCTACACACAAAAAAATCTTCACAGTTAACAAATCAACATTTGTTAATAAGAAGTCGAGAGAACAATTCGAGCTATCAATTTACAAAAGAGTACTAGATATCTATAGTACTTCGTCGAAAACTATCGACGCATTGATGAAACTCGAACTTCCCAGTGGCGTTGAAGTTGAGATTAAAGTGTGAGTTTAAGTATCGTAAAAATTAGTACAAACAAGTTAAACAAAAACAAATGTCAGGATTAATTGGCAAAAAAATTGGAATGACTAGCATATTTGATGCCTCTGGTAAAAATTTACCATGCACCGTTATCGAAGCTGGTCCTTGTGTTGTAACTCAAGTTCGATCAATTGAAAAGGATGGCTACGAAGCTATTCAATTAGCATTTGACGAAAAAAAAGAGAAAAACACAAATGGTCCTTTAAAAGGACACTTTAAAAAAGCTGGAACTACTCCAAAAAGGATTATGATGGAGTTTACTCGTTTTGAAGTTGAACATCGCAAAAGCTACGGAGAAACTCTAAATGTAGAGATCTTTTCTGAAGGCGAATTTGTTGACGTTTCAGGTCATGCTAAGGGTAAAGGTTTCCAAGGTGTTGTAAAACGTCACGGTTTTCATGGTGTTGGAGGTCAAACTCACGGACAACATAATCGTCTTCGTGCACCGGGTTCGCTTGGAGCTTCTTCTTACCCTTCACGCGTTTTTAAGGGCATGAGAATGGCCGGAAGAATGGGTAATCAAAAAGTGAAAATCCTCAATCTTGAAGTTATCAAGATTATTCCAGAAAAAAATCTAATAGTTATTAAAGGTTCTGTTCCAGGACCTAAGGGTTCATATTTAAAACTTGAAAGATGGAGTTAAAAGTATATAAAATAGATGGAAGCGAGACTTCTAAAACTGTAGCTTTAAACGATGCTATTTTTAATATTGAACCTAACGATCATGTTATTTGGCTCGATGTAAAGCAAATTTTGGCAAATCGTCGTCAAGGAACACATAGTTCATTAGAAAAATCTACAGTTTCTGGTAGCACACGGAAAATTAAAAAACAAAAAGGAACTGGTGGCGCCCGCGCTGGTAGCATTAAGTCCCCTTTATTTCCTGGTGGAGCAAGAGCTTTTGGACCACATCCTCGTGATTACAGCTTTAAAATTAATAAGAAAGTAAAACAATTAGCTCGCTATTCTGCACTTACATATAAGTGTCAAAACAGCAAAATTCTTGTACTTGAAGATTATTCTTTAGAGACTCCAAAAACGAAACAAATGATTAATTTATTGAACAACTTTAACCTTGTTGATAAAAAAACATTATTTGTGGTTTCCGAATCAATAAAAAACGTATATTTGTCCTCTCGAAATTTAAAAAAGGTTAAAACTATAAACGTTTCTGATTTAAATACTTACGAAGTTTTAAATGCAGAGACTGTTATCTTTTTTGAAAGTTCGATAGCAAATATAAACAATTTGAACACAACTGAAGAGTAAAAAAATATTAAAAAAACGGCATGAACACTATTATTAAGCCCATTATCACTGAAAAAATGACCGCTGCAGGGGAAAAACGTAACTGCTACGGATTTGTGGTAGATAGAAAGGCCAATAAATATCAAATCAAAAATGCAGTTGAAGAACTTTATCAAGTTAAAGTTGAAGCGGTAAACACAATTGTTCAACGTGGAAAACGCACTGCACGTAATACGAAGTCTGGGTACATTGTCGGAAGAAAAAGTACCTTTAAAAAGGCAATCGTGAAGATAAAAGATGGTCAAATAATTGATTTTTATAGCAATATTTAAGTAAATGGCTTTAAAGAAATTCAATCCAGTAACACCCGGTCAACGTTTTAAATTAATAAGTACGTTTGACGAGATAACTACAGCAACACCGGAGAAAAGTTTATTGACTCCTCAAAGACGCTCAGGTGGTAGAAACAATACGGGTAAGATGACAATGAGATACCTTGGAGGAGGTCACAAGAAAATGTATCGCGTCATAGATTTTAAAAGAGAAAAAGAGAACATTCCTGCAACGGTTAAAACAATTGAGTATGATCCTAACAGATCCGCTCGTATTGCTTTACTCGTATATGCTGATGGAGAAAAAAGATACATTGTTGCACCTCACGGTCTTCAAGTTGGTCAAGTACTAACATCGGGTATCGGTGTTTCTCCAGATTTAGGCAATACTCTATATCTATCAGAAGTACCTTTTGGTACCGTAATTCACAACATCGAACTTCGTCCTGGTCAAGGGGCTAAAATGGCTAGAAGTGCAGGATCATATGCTCAGTTATTATCACGTGATGGTAAATATGCAATTGTTAAACTGCCTTCAGGTGAAACAAGAATGATTTTAACTACTTGTAGAGCAACTATTGGTATGGTTTCAAATGTGGAACATAACTTAGAAGTTTCAGGTAAAGCTGGTCGTTCACGTTGGTTAGGTCGTCGTCCAAGAGTTCGTGGAGTCGTTATGAACCCTGTAGATCACCCAATGGGTGGTGGCGAAGGCCGCTCCTCTGGAGGTCAACCTCGTTCACGTAAAGGGTTACCATCAAAGGGCTTTAAAACTAGATCTTTGAAAAGCAGATCAAACAGATATATAATCGAAAGTAGAAAAAAATAACGATAAAGGAAACAATTTATGAGCCGTTCGTTAAAAAAAGGACCTTATGTTCATTATAAACTCGAAAAACGAGTTTTAGAAGCACAAGAATCGGGAAAAAAAGGAACTATTAAAACATGGTCACGTGCATCTATGATCACACCCGATTTCGTTGCTTCAACTATTGCTGTTCATAATGGCAATAAGTTTATCCCCGTGTATGTTACTGAAAATATGGTAGGACATAAGCTAGGCGAGTTTGCTCCAACACGTAACTTTAGGGGACATGCAGGTAATAAAGATAAAGGCAAAAAATAAGAAAATAGTAAAAAAATGGGAGCACGTAAACGCTTAAGAGCCGAAATAAATAAAGAAACCAAGAAGAATACCTACATGGCTCGTTTGGTAAACAATCCAACTTCACCCAGAAAAACTAGATTGATGGCTGATCTAATAAGAGGTATGAGGGTTGAGCCAGCTTTGAATGTCTTGAAATATAGCAGCAAAGAATCATCAGAAAAATTGCGCAAGCTACTTCTTTCTGCCGTTGCAAATTGGCAGCAGAAGAACGAAGGTGCAAGATTAGAAGATGCAAATTTGTATATCAAAGAAATATTCGTAGATGGTGGAAAAATGCTTAAAAGAATTCATACCGCGCCTCAAGGTCGCGCATACAGAGTTAGAAAGCGCTCAAACCACGTTACATTAATCATTGACAGTAAAAATTAAAGTAAATGGGACAAAAAGTTAATCCAATAAGTCTAAGACTTGGTATCGTTAGAGGATGGGATTCAAATTGGTTCGGCGGAAAAAGTTTTGACGCTAAACTGATTGAAGATTTTAAAATTAGACAATACCTTAATGCTCGTCTTCAAAAAGCAGGTATTTCTAAAATTTATATCGAAAGAACCTTGAAAATCGTCACAATTACTATTAATACAGCTCGTCCGGGTTTAATAATAGGTAAAGGTGGTCAAGAAGTAGATAAATTAAAAGAAGAATTAAAAAAAGTTACGAATAAAGAGATTCAAATTAATATTTCTGAAATTAAACGCCCAGAATTAGATGCGGTGTTAGTTGCTCAAAATATTGCTAAACAAATTGAAGGTCGTGTCTCTTATCGTAAAGCTGCTAAAACTGCTATTGCCTCAACAATGCGTACTGGTGCTGAAGGAATTAAGATTTCAGTTTCAGGTCGTGTTGGTGGTGCTGAAATGGCTCGTAGTGAGCATTTCAAAGAAGGCAGAACACCGCTACATACTCTTCGCGCAGAAATTGACTATTCTCTTGCTGAAGCACATACTACTTATGGCCGAATTGGTGTTAAAGTATGGATTTGCAAAGGACTAGTTTATGGAAAGAAAGATCTTTTCAGCGTTAATCTAGACGAAAAAGAAAGTAGATCTTCTTCTTTCAACAATGGAAATGCTAATAGCAGAAGACCACAACAACGAAGAAGAAAGTAACAAACAGAGATTACATCAACGATTAAATTAACATCGATGTTACAACCAAAAAAGACCAAATACAGAAAGCAGCAAAAAGGCAAAATGAAAGGAAATGCAAAAAGAGGGAGCGAAATCGCTTTTGGTTCTTTTGCATTGAAATCCTTAGACGAATGCTGGATGACAGGACGTCAAATAGAAGCTGCACGTCAGGCAATGACCCGTTTTATGAAAAGAGAAGGTCAAATATGGATCAGAGTTTTTCCAGATAAGCCTGTAACTAAAAAACCCGCAGAAGTCCGTATGGGTAAAGGGAAAGGTGCTCCCGAATTATTCGTTGCACGTATCTCTCCCGGTAGAATTTTATTTGAAGCAGAAGGAGTTCCATTAGCTGTTGCTAAAGAAGCACTCCGTTTAGCTGCTCAAAAACTGCCCGTTCTTACTTCTTTTGTAGTAAGAAGAGATTATAGTGAAGAAACAATTTAAGAGCGATGAAACAGAGTGAAATTAATGAGCTTTCAATGAATGATCTTCTTGAAAGACTAGAATCGGAAAAAAAACAGTTAGTGAAATTAAAAATTAATCACGCTGTTACTCCGATCGAAAATCCTAATAAAATAAAAGAATACCGTAAAACAATCGCCCGTTTTAAAACTGAGATTTGCAAACGCAATAATCAAAGTAAAACAAAGGCATTATAAAACAGAAAACCTTATATGGAACGTAATTTAAGAAAAGTAAGGGAAGGTATCGTAGTTAGCAATAAAATGCAAAAAACTATCGTGGTTCAAGTTGAAAGAAAATTGAAACATGCTAAGTATGGTAAGTTTTTAAAGAAAACTACCAAATTTGCAGCTCATGATGAAACCAATGACTCCAATATTGGCGACACCGTGCGTATTATGGAAACCAGGCCTTTAAGTAAAAGCAAACGCTGGAGATTAGTAGAAATTATTGAAAGAGCTAAGTAATTATGATACAACAAGAATCAAGATTAAGAGTTGCCGACAATAGTGGTGCAAAAGAAGTTTTGTGCATTAGAGTACTTGGCGGTACTAAAAAACGTTATGCCAGCGTTGGCGATAAAATTATTGTAACAATAAAAGATGCTATTCCCTCTGGTACTGTAAAAAGAGGTACTGTATCTAAAGCAGTAATTGTTAGAACTAAAAAAGAAGTTCGCAGAAAAGATGGAAGCTATATTCGCTTCGATGATAATGCCTGTGTTCTACTTACAGCTACCGAAGAACTACGTGGAACACGTATCTTTGGACCCGTTGCTCGCGAATTACGTGAGAAACAATTTATGAAAATAGTATCTTTAGCACCAGAAGTGCTTTAATTAGTGAGAAAATAAAAAAAAAATTATGTGCGCTAAATTGCATATTAAAAAAGGAGATACGGTAAAAGTTTTAGCCGGTGACTCAAGAGGATTGACTGGAAAAGTCCTCAAAGTAGAAGTCTCAAAGCTTCGTGCCTTAGTTGAAGGAGTTAACATGATGTCTAAGCATACAAAACCTAATGCTAAAATGCCTCAAGGTGGTATTGCTAAAATTGAAGCACCTATCAATCTGTCAAACCTTATGGTTGTTGACTCAAAAGGATTGGCATCACGTGTAGGCCGTCGTAATAACTCCGAAGGAAAATTAGTTCGTTATTCTAAAAAAAGTGGAGAGGAGATTAAATAATGGCTTATTCACCAAGATTAAAAGATAAATATTATCAAGAAATCATCCCTGCACTCACAGCCGAATATCAGTTTAAGACTGTTATGAGAGTGCCAAAATTAGTTAAAATTGCACTTAATCAAGGATTAGGATCTGCTATTGCAGATAAAAAAATCTTAGATACTGCTATTATTGAAATGACAACAATAGCTGGACAAAAAGCAATTTCTACGAAATCCAAAAAAGATATCTCAAACTTCAAACTTCGTAAAGGAATGTCAATTGGAGCTAGAGTAACTCTTCGTGGCGAAAAAATGTACGAATTCCTAGATCGTTTAGTCTCCGTTTCAATTCCTCGTATTCGTGATTTCAAAGGAATCAACGATAAGGGATTTGATGGAAGAGGTAATTATACTTTAGGTGTTACAGAACAAATCATATTTCCTGAATTGGAAATTGACAAGATTCTTAAAATCAATGGGATGGATATCACGTTTGTGACAACTGCAAAATCAGATGCAGAGTGTATGTCACTTCTAAAACATTTCGGTTTACCCTTTAAAAATCAAAAATAAAGAAAACATAAATGGCAAAGGAATCAATTAAAGCTCGTGAAGTAAAGCGAGCAAAAATGGTAGAAAAATTCGAAGCTAAACGAATTGCCCTGAAAGCGGCTGGCGATAATATTGGGTTGCAAAAGTTACCTTACAATTCAAACCCTATTAGAAAACATAATCGCTGTCAATTAACAGGACGTCCTAAAGGATATATGAGACAATTCGGTATTTCACGTATTAACTTCCGTGAAATGGCTTCCCAAGGGTTAATACCTGGTGTTAGAAAAGCAAGTTGGTAATAAACAAAAGATTCAAAAAAAATGAATACTGATCCTATTTCAGATTACTTAACCAGAATACGTAATGCCGTGATGGCAAATCATAAGATGGTAGAAGTACCTACTTCAAACATTAAAAAAGAAATTACTAAAATTTTGTTTGAAAAAGGATATATCCTCAATTATAAATTCGAGGATGACAAAAACCCTGGTGTAATTAAAATTGCTTTAAAGTATCATCCAGGTACAAAACAGAGTGCTATCAAAACACTTGAACGTGTTAGCAAACCTGGTCTTAGACGTTATGTATCCTCCGAGAACTTGCCAAGAGTTCTTAACGGTTTGGGGATTGCAGTAATCTCTACTTCTAAAGGTCTGTTATCAGATAAAGAAGCACGTCTAAATAATATTGGTGGTGAAGTAATATGTTACATAAGCTAAAAAGGAGGAAATAAGAATGTCAAGAATTGGAAAACTTCCTATCTCACTGCCTAAAGGCGTTGAAATAATTGTAAATAGTAATAATGTAGTTACAGTTAAAGGTCCTCTTGGAGAACTTACACAAGCTGTGGATCCTGCAATATCTTTATCAGTTGAAGGAAATGTGTTAACATTAGTTAGAGCTACTGAGCAACAACGACATAGAGCTATGCATGGATTATACAGAGCTCTAGTGTTTAATATGATAAAAGGCGTATCCGAAGGTTTTACTATCATCCAAGAAGTTGTTGGTGTTGGATATAAAGCAACTTCTAATGGTCAAATATTAGATTTATCTTTAGGTTATTCGCACAATATTATTTTTCAACTTCCAAACGAAATTAAAGTTGAAACTACAGCAGAAAAAGGTAAAAGTCCTACTATTATTCTTAAAAGTATCGATAAACAACTTTTAGGTCAAGTGGCTGCAAAAATTCGCTCTTATCGCCGACCTGAGCCATATAAAGGAAAAGGTATCCGTTTTCAAGGTGAAGTTCTGCGTAAAAAAGCAGGTAAATCAGCTGAGAAAAAGTAATGTATTAGGAAATCGAATTAATAAAATTAAAAAATGGCTATTAAAAATAAAAAAGAATTCAGAAGAATTCGCATCAAACACAGAATTCGTAAGGTGGTTAATGGAACTCCTGAACGCTTACGTTTATCTGTATATAGAAGCAATAAACAAATCTATGCTCAAATCGTAGATGATTTAAACGGGTTAACCCTTGTTGCTTCTTCTTCTGCAATGCCTGCAATCGCTGAAGTAAAAGTTACTAAGTGTGAAAAAGCAAAATTAGTTGGAATTAATCTAGCTGAACGTGCTTTGGAAGCAGGAATTACAAATGTCGTTTTTGATAGAAACGGTTATTTATATCATGGTCGAGTTAAATCTTTAGCAGAAGGTGCTAGAGAAGGTGGTTTAATATTCTAATTATAAGCTATGCCAAACGTAAATGTTAAAAAAGTAAAATCAAGCGATATCGAATTTAAAGATCGTTTAGTAAGTATTCAACGTGTTACAAAAGTGACTAAAGGTGGACGTACTTTTAGCTTCTCAGCAATCGTTGTTGTAGGAAATGAAAACGGCGTAGTTGGATACGGACTTGGTAAAGCGAAGGAAGTTACCGCTGCTATCGCAAAAGGCATTGATGATGCCAAGAAAAATCTAATAAAAGTTCCTGTTTTAAAAGGAACGGTACCTCATATGCAAGAAGGAAAATATAGTGGTGCACTTGTTTTACTTCGTCCTGCAGCTCCTGGAACTGGAGTAATTGCAGGTGGTGCTATGCGTGCTGTTATGGAAAGTGTTGGAGTAAAAGATGTCCTTGCAAAATCTAAAGGTTCTTCTAATCCTCATAGTGTTGTTAAAGCAACTTTTGATGCTCTAGCTCAAATGCGTGATCCATATACTATAGCTCAACTACGCGGAATAGACTTAAATAAAGTTTTCAACGGATAACTTTGCGTCGTTATTCTAGCGGATAATTTTGTAAATATGTAGATTTTTTTTAAATTTGCACGTTTTCTGTAAAAAAATAAAACAAATTGTAATGCAAAAGTATAAAATCACTCAAGTAAAAAGTGGTATCGATCGCCCAGAACGTCAAAAACGTACATTAGTTGCGCTTGGTATTACTCGTATGAATCGCCCAATAGAAGTGGTGGGAACACCTCAAATAATGGGAATGATAAACAAAGTACAACACCTTGTTAAGGTGGAAGAATTATAATTTTAACGAACTTAGAAAAATACAAAATATGAATTTATCTAATCTTAAACCCGCAACTGGTTCAACTAAGGACAATAAAAGATTGGGTCGCGGTCAAGGATCTGGTGGTGGTGGTACCGCAACTAGAGGTCATAAAGGTGCTCAATCTCGATCTGGCTATTCCAGTAAAGGAGGATTTGAAGGAGGCCAAATGCCTCTTTATAGACGCGTACCTAAAGGTGGTTTCAAAAACATCAATAGAATTGAGTATACTGCTATTAATTTAAGCACAATTCAACGCTTACATGATGACTTTAATATCGTTCAATTTAATCATGAAGTGTTTCAAAACCATGGATTGATTAGTAAATCCGAAATTTTTAAAGTCCTTGGAAAAGGTTTATTAACAGCTAAAGTTGATGTTGTAGGTAATGCTTTTTCAAAAACAGCAGTTACAGCTATTGAATCGCTTGGTGGAACAGCAACTAAAATCTAATATTACATGAAACGACTGATTGAAACTTTAAAAAACATATATAAGATTGAAGACTTACGTAAAAGAATTATATATACAATTCTAATCGTTGTTATTTATCGATTAGGTTCGCATATAGTTATACCTGGTATCGATCCAAATATGCTTACTGATTTTAAACGTAATTCCCAAGAAGGGTTATTAGGATTGTTAGATATTTTTTCTGGTGGAGCTTTCTCTCAAGCATCAATATTTGCTTTAGGAATTATGCCATATATTTCTGCATCCATCGTAATTCAATTACTTGGAATGGCTGTTCCATATTTTCAACGACTTCAAAAGGAAGGTGAAAGTGGAAGAAAAAAAATCAATCAGATCACTCGTTGGTTAACAATCTTGGTTACTGGTCTTCAAGCTCCTGCTTATATCACTAATCTTGTTAGCCAAATGCCTTCTCAAGCGTTTTATCCATTCCTTCCCGATTCCGCAATTGCTCCTTTATTTGTTGCTACTGCTGTTATTGTTCTTGTTACAGGAACTATGTTTGTTATGTGGCTTGGAGAAAAAATCACAGATAAAGGTATTGGTAATGGTATTTCATTAATCATTATGATTGGAATTATTGCTAGATTGCCTTTCTCCCTTTTTGGAGAATTTGCTTCTAGAATGGAAGAACAAGGAGGTGGCTTAGTCGTATTTATTTTAGAGTTAGCGATATTAGTAGGAGTTGTATTGATTACAATTCTATTGGTACAAGGAACTCGTAAAATTCCTGTACAATATGCAAAACGTATTGTAGGAAACAAACAATATGGCGGTGTTCGTCAATATTTACCTTTAAAGGTAAATGCTGCTGGAGTTATGCCAATTATCTTTGCTCAAGCAATTATGTTTTTGCCATTAACTCTACTTTCTTTTTCAAACTCTGAAAGTATGTCAGGAATTGCAGCCGCTTTTTCTGATTACAATGGCTTAACATACAATATTACTTTTGCAATAATGATTATTGCTTTTACCTATTTTTATACTGCAATTTCAATAAATCCAAATCAAATCGCAGAGGATTTAAAGAGAAATGGTGGCTTTATACCAGGAATTAAACCGGGTAAAAAAACGGGTGAATTTATAGACAATGTTATGTCAAGAATTACGTTGCCAGGTTCTATGTTTTTAGCTTTTGTTGCCGTTATGCCTGCAATTGTTCGCCTATTTGGAGTTAATACTCAATTTGCTCAATTTTTTGGTGGCACATCTTTACTTATTTTAGTTGGTGTTGTTTTAGATACTCTTCAACAAGTTGAAAGTCATTTATTGATGCGCCATTACGATGGGTTGACAAAATCTGGTAGAATTAAAGGAAGATCTTCAGTAGGAATTTAGTACATTGAAAAACATTTTATCAAATATAATTAAATCAGAATCTGAAATAAGATTAATCAAAGAAAGTTCTTTGCTTGTTGGAAAAACTTTAGCAGAAGTAGCACGATTTATTAAACCTGGTGTAACTACAAAATCGCTTGACGATATTGCAGAAAAATTTATCAGGGATAATGGAGGAGTTCCTTCGTTTAAGGGATATAATGGATTTCCCTCTTCATTATGTATTTCTATTAATGATCATGTTGTTCACGGAATTCCGGGAAATAATATTATCAAAGATGGCGATATTGTATCTGTAGATTGTGGCGTTAAGAAAAACGGATATCATGGCGATTATGCGTACACGTTTCTTATTGGAAATGTTAGATCAGAAGTCGTTGAGCTTGTTAAAGCTACAAAAGATTCTTTATTTGAAGGAATAAAAGTAGCAATAGCGGGTAATTATACGGGTGATATTGGTTATGCTGTCCAATCGTACGTGGAATCTAGAGGCTATTCTGTGGTTCGTGAACTAGTTGGTCATGGTATTGGGAAATCATTACATGAAAAACCAAACGTTCCAAATTATGGTCAAAAGGGATCAGGATATAAGTTGAAAAGTGGAATGGTAATCTGTATTGAACCGATGATTAATTTTGGAAAGAAATTTATCATATTCGAGAATGATGGATGGACAGTTCGAACAGCAGACGGGCAACCATCAGCACATTTTGAACATCAAATAGTAATTCGAGAAAATCAAGCTGAATTATTATCTACATATGAATACATTGAACAAATTATAAACAATAACTGAAAATGGCTAAACAATTAACAATACAACAAGACGGGACGGTTATTGAGTCTTTAGGAAATGCAATGTTTCGAGTTGAATTAGAAAATGGACATGTTATTATCGCCCATATTTCAGGTAAAATGAGAATGCATTATATTAAGATATTACCTGGCGATAGAGTTCAATTAGAAATGTCGCCTTATGATTTGTCAAAAGGAAGAATAACATTTAGATACAAGTAATATAAAAATTAAAAAAAATGAAAGTTAGAGCATCGGTAAAGAAAAGATCTCCTGAATGTGTGGTAGTGAGACGGAAAGGGGTCGTATTTGTGATAAACAAAAAAAATCCTAGATTTAAACAACGTCAAGGTTAGAAATAAAGTAGTAACTTATTAAAGAAAAGTAAATTATATGGCAAGAATTGCAGGTGTCGATTTACCTAACAACAAAAGAGGAGAAATCGGACTGACCTATATCTTTGGTATAGGACGAAGCACAGCACGCAAAATATTAGCACAAGCTGGCGTAAATTATGATAAAAAAGTAACAGATTGGGACGATGATGAGTTGTCTTCAATTCGTTTGATTATCGGAGAAATTAAAGTAGAAGGTGCCTTACGCTCTGAAGTACAAACAAACATTAAACGTTTGATGGATATCGGTTCATACCGAGGAATTCGTCATCGTTTAGGTCTCCCATTACGCGGTCAAAGTACTAAAAATAATGCAAGAACCCGTAAAGGTAAAAGAAAGACAGTTGCTAATAAGAAAAAAGCGACTAAATAGTAATTAACGTAAAGAAGAGTAATTAATCGTATTATGGCAAAAACTTCTAAAGTAACAAAGAAAAGAGTTGTTAAAGTTGAAGCAACAGGTAGAGCATACGTTTCGGCAAGTTTTAATAACGTCATCGTATCTCTAACCAACAATGAGGGTCAAGTTATTTCTTGGTCTTCTGCTGGAAAAATGGGCTTTCGAGGATCAAAAAAGAACACTCCTTATGCTGCACAAATGGCAGCCCAAGATTGTGTTAAAGTAGCTTATGATTTAGGCTTAAGAAAAGTGAAAGTTTATGTAAAAGGGCCTGGTTCCGGTAGAGAATCTGCTATTCGCACTATTCACTCAGCCGGTATTGAAGTTACTGAAATTATGGATGTAACTCCATTACCTCACAATGGCTGTCGTCCTCCAAAAAGAAGAAGAGTTTAATTTTAACAACATAAAAAATAGAACAAAATGGCAAGATATATAGGCCCTAAGACTCGAATTGCACGTAAATTTCATGAAGCAATTTATGGTCCTGATAAATATTTTGAAAAAAAGAACTATCCACCCGGACAACACGGACAATCCAGAAGACGTGGAAAAGTATCAGAATATGGTATCCAATTAATGGAAAAACAAAAAGCAAAATACACTTACGGTATTTTAGAGCGTCAGTTTAGAAAATTATTCGAACAAGCTGCTCGTATGAAAGGTCGTACTGGTGATGATTTATTCAAATTATTAGAAGCAAGATTGGATAATGTAGTTTATCGTTTGGGTATTGCTCCAACAAGAGCTGCTGCTCGTCAATTAGTTTCACATAAACACATTGTAGTAAATGGAAGTGTTGTAAATATTCCATCTTACTTAATGAAACCAGGTGAAGTAGTTTCTGTAAGAGAAAAATCAAAATCTCTTGAAGTGGTTGTTGATGCTATTGGTGCTCGCTCGAATAGCAAATATCCATGGTTAGAATGGGATTTAAGTTCATATTCAGGTAAATTTATTAGTTACCCAGAAAGAGATATGATCCCTGAAAATATCAAAGAACAGTTGATCGTTGAGTTATACTCTAAATAATCATTGAATTTTTAAAAAAAGGATAAACATGGCTATATTAACATTCCAAAAACCCGATAAAGTTATCATGCTTGAAGCAAGTGACAAGCGCGGTGTCTTCGAATTTCGTCCTCTTCAACCTGGATACGGAATTACTATCGGTAATGCCTTGCGAAGAGTCCTTTTGTCCTCATTAGAAGGTTATGCAATCACTTCTTTAAAAGTTGAAGGAGTTGATCAAGAATTTGCAACTATTCCTGGAGTTATTGAAGATGTTACCGATATTGTTTTAAATCTAAAACAAGTTCGTCTAGTGAATCAAATTGACTCTATTACAAACGAAAAAGTTGTTATTAACATCAGTGGACAAGACGTTTTTAAAGCTGGAGACATCAATAAATATTTAAACAGTTTTCAAGTTTTAAATCCTGAATTAATCATCTGTCATATGGAATCCAACGTTAAGTTGTCTATTGAATTAACAATAGATAAAGGACGTGGCTATATTGCGGCAGAAGATAATAGAACTCTTCATAGTGGTATTGGCGTTATTGTTATTGACTCTATTCATACTCCTATTCGCAATGTAAAAGTTATTGTGGATAATTTTAGAGTTGAACAAAAAACTGACTTCGAAAAGTTGATTCTTGAAATTGATACAGATGGTTCAATCCATCCTAAAGAAGCACTTAAAGAAGCAGCTAAAATATTAATTCAACATTTTATGCTTTTCTCAGATGAAAAAATTTCATTTGAAGAAGAAGTTGAAGAAGTTGATGAAGAATTTGATGAAACATCATTGCATATTCGCCAATTGTTAAAGGCTAAACTTACAGACCTTGACTTATCGGTTAGAGCACTTAATTGCCTTAAAGCAGCTGATGTTGAAACCCTTGGCGATTTAGTATCGTACGAAAGAAATGATTTGCTTAAATTTAGAAATTTTGGCAAAAAATCACTTAACGAACTCGAGGATTTAGTTAAATCTAAAAACCTTGAATTTGGAATGAATGTAGCAAAATATAAATTAGATAAGGATTAAGAGCAATGAGACACGGTAAAAAAATAAACCATTTGGGTAGAAAAAGTGCACATCGCAATGCTATGTTGTCAAACATGGCTTCTTCTCTCATCTTACATAAACGAATCAATACGACTTTAGCAAAAGCAAAAGCTTT
The DNA here is from genome assembly GCA_037130365.1 of Bacteroidota bacterium. GTDB lineage: Bacteria > Bacteroidota > Bacteroidia > Bacteroidales > WCHB1-69 > JBAXTE01. Next base: position 28,241 of record JBAXTE010000016.1, on the reverse strand, counting down.
GAGAAAATTTGTTGAACCGCTTATCAATAGAGGAAAAGATGATACTACTCAATCAAGACGTTTGGTTTTTAGTTATTTACAAGATAAATATGCTGTAACTGAACTTTTTAGAGATATCGCTATTAAAATAGCAAACCGTCCGGGCGGTTATACTCGAATTTTAAAAACAGGAAATCGTTTGGGCGATAATGCTGAAATGTGTTTTATTGAATTAGTTGATTATAACGAAACATACACTGTTGCTAAAAAAGAAGTTCAAGAAGCTAAACCAAAAACTCGTCGTAGTGCAGCTAAGAAAAAAACTGACGTTGCTGATAAAACTTCTGAACCATCTCAAATTGAAGATGTAAAAGAATAATATTTGAATTTCTTTTTATTCAAAACGGATTGATTCTTAAATTCAATCCGTTTTTTTTTGTATTTTTGCCAAAATCAGATTTTAAAAATCAAACCATTTAAACTATATTTAATATGAGTCAAATTGTAAATATTTTTGCTCGCCAAATCCTTGATTCCAGAGGAAATCCTACTGTTGAAGTAGATGTAATGACGCAAGAAGGAATTATTGGTCGCGCTTCTGTTCCATCAGGTGCTTCTACTGGTACTCTGGAAGCTGTGGAACTGAGAGATAATGATGCACGTTATTATCTTGGTAAAGGGGTTCTTAATGCCGTAAGTAATGTAAATACTATTTTAGCAGAAGAACTTAGAGGTTTTATTGTGACCGATCAGGCAGAAATTGATAAAAAAATGATTGAGATTGATGGCACACCAAATAAATCAAAACTTGGTGCTAATGCTATGCTCGCTGTTTCAATGGCTTGTGCTCAAGCTGCTGCCATAGAAACAGGTCAACCTTTGTTCAGATACTTAGGCGGAGTTAATGCAAATACACTCCCAATTCCGATGATGAACATTATTAATGGCGGTTCACATGCTGATAATAGTGTTGACTTTCAAGAATTTATGATTATGCCTGTAGGTGCAGAAACATTTAGCGATGCTATTCGTATGGGTGTTGAAGTATTTCATAATCTCAAAACAGTTTTAAAAGAAAAAGGGTTGTCGACAAATGTTGGTGATGAAGGTGGATTTGCACCTAACCTTGGCTCTAACGAAGAAGCTGTTGAGCTAATTGTTAAAGCGATTGAAAAAGCTGGTTATGTTGCTGGAAAAGATGTATTTATTGCATTGGATGTTGCCTCTTCAGAATTTTATAATGAAGAAGAAAAGATGTATCATTTTAAATGGTCAACAGGCAATAAATTAACTTCAGCTCAAATGGTAGATTATCTTAAATCTTGGACTGAGAAATTTCCAATTATTTCTATCGAAGATGGTATTGCTGAGAATGATTGGGATGGTTGGAAGTTGTTAACCAATGCCATTGGAGATAAAGTTCAGTTAGTTGGAGATGATCTTTTTGTAACAAATACTTCGATTTTTGAAAAAGGTATTGAACTTGGTGTAGCTAATTCTATTCTTATAAAATTGAACCAAATAGGCACGGTAACCGAAACTATCAATGCAATTAATATGGCATACAGAAATGGTTATACTGCTATAATTAGTCATCGCTCTGGTGAAACAGAAGATACATTCTTAGCTGATTTAGCTGTAGCAATGAATTCTGGGTTGATTAAAACTGGATCAGCAAGCAGAACCGATAGAATTGCAAAATACAATCAGTTATTGCGTATCGAGGAGATGTTGGGTGAAAATGCAATATTTGTTGGGCCAAAATTTAAATATGCAAAAAAATAATTTGATTTTACATCATAAAAAAAGAGACTGTCGTTTGGCAGTCTCTTTTTTTATGATGTAGAAGATATTAGTAAGGTACAACAATGGTAACATAACCATTCATCTTTCTTAATAAATTATTCAAATCTCTAAAAACTAATGTCCAAGTAAACAATGTGGTTGTTTTAACCTTTGTCCCTTTTACCGAACCATCCCAGCCTTTAAATGGATCTGTTGTTTCAAAAACTAATTCTCCCCAACGGTCAAATATTTTAAAATTATAGCCTTTTAAAGAAAGATTATGATGGATTGGACGGAAATCATCATTTTGATTATCTCCTGTTGGTGTAAATGCAGTTGGAACATAAATTGTCCAATAATCGCTAACATGTATATATTGATAAGTAGCAGTATCTAAACAACCTTGGCCAGTTGCAACAATTAATGTTACAGTGTATTGTCCAGGATTTGTGTATCTATGAATTGGATGAACTTCGGAACTGATTGTGCTGTCTCCAAAATCCCATAAATTTTGAGTTAATGCAGTTGAATTGTTGTGGAAAAACACTTGTGGATCAATTAAATCTACACTTGTTGGAAATTGAGTGAATGCAGCATCTGGTTTAGGCCATACTGTAATCATTTGATAAATTGTCAATACAGAATCACAGCCATAAACGGAGGTAACAGTTAATGTGACATCATAAGTGCCATCGTTGGTATAGGTATGAATTGGATCTCTTAATGTTGAGGGAGGTTCATTGTAGAAATTCCAATTATATGTTTGACCTTCTAATGGAGAATTTTCGTAAAACTGAACTGATAAAGGTTCGCATCCTTCGGTTATGTCAGAAGAAATATTTACTGGAGGAAGTGGGTGTAATTCAATCAATGAATCACATGCGGTTATTGTACACCCTAATGCATCAGTAACTGTAACGCAATATGCACCAGCAGTTAACGATCCTATAGTTGCAGTATGTAAGTTTGTTGGAACCCAAAGATATTGAAAATTTGGTGTTCCTCCGCTAGGGAGTGCTGTAAGTACGCCATCACTTCCATGAAGACAGGTAACGTCAATTTTGGCAAGATCAAGATGAAGTGGTGGATCAATTGGCGAAACAGTGAGCGTATCTGTTAATGAACAACCGCTAGCATCTGTTACCGTTACAGAATAAAAGCCTAATGGAATATTTGTTAGTGAATCAATTCGTCCGTTTAAAGTATTGCTTATTCCTGTTGACCAATTATATGTAAAAGGAGGCGTTCCATTTTGAACAATAGCGTTAATACAAGCAGTTGAATCTCCCCAACAAATTAATGGAGTACAAAAATCTAAATCCATTTGCATTTCGGGATTAGGAATAATATTTACAATACCACAAATAGTATCGATAACTGGAAGCAGAGTCCAAGTTTGATTAAACCAAGTTAAAGGAAGATATCCTAGAGGAAAAGTATTTTCGTATAATGGACCAAAGCTCCATGAAAAATCAATATCTGGAGTATTTACAGGCGGTGTTACCAATGAATCAGAACTGATTTGAGTGTAGCAAGTAGAATCAGGATTGTTAGGACATGGAGTGGGAACATCGAGAATGAGTTCTGGTAATTCTAAAGGAGCGATTGCCCCATCTATAGGTCCCAATTGAATCTGAACAGTTATTGTTAAAACACTGATATGGAACCAAAAAGCTATACTGTCCCAAGTGTGATTTGTAAAGTTGTTACCAAAAATATTGTCAACTTGAATCGGCATGTTAGGCCAACCCCAACAAGGGTAAGTGAAATTTAAATCGTTTCCCGTATTATATATAACAATATTATTTGTTCCTTGAGTAACAATGGCTCCATTGGCATCCACCTCGGTGTAGCTGACCGGTGTGGGAAAAGTGAGCCTGGTTTTAATATCGGGACAAAAGGTGAAATCTTGGGTTAAATGACTATCCATTCCTATCTCCATGGATAATAGATCCCAAGAGATTGTAACCCCAGGAATGATTTCATAAGAGCCATTAAGATAGCTTAAAATGGTTGATATCGTTGGTCCTGCTGGTGGAGGAATGAACGTGGCAATTTGTGAGAGAAATTGAATAATGTCTAACTGGAATCCCCACCATGCGCTATCTCCATGAGCATGCAAACAGTTGTCAGATCCAAGATAATCGGTGGTTTCAACATAGGGAATTGTAATATAACCAGTTAATCCAATATTGAAAAAGTCGGGAATAATAATCGGAAGAAAATCACCACTACAGAATTGAGGAATATTATTTACGACACATGGATAATTGTATTCACCGGTAAATGTATTTAAATAAAAGATGTTAATGGAGTCGTACTGATGAGTGGGATTGTTGATGCCAAAACTAAAATCAGTGCAACTACCAACACATATTTGAGCATTAACCATAAAATGAATGCCAATAAAAAAGTCAAGAGAGACCCAACCAGCTGTAGGAAACTGTGTGGATAAATCCCAACCAGGCAAAGGAGCCCAGTCTGACTCAACGGTAATTGTTTCACCAGGATTAAAAGTTAAATCATTTGGAAAATTGTGATTTATTTCTGCATTATATGTAACATCAACATGCCCAGTTTGAAAACCATGCATGCTAAATCTACTTCCTAATAAACTCCAAAAATCAATCGTTACAATGGCTCCCCATTGAGATCCAAAAATTGGGTCTTCCCAAATGTCGCCAATAGATTGATTAAAACTTGGTTCAATCCAAAAGATGTCATAATCAAAATCTAAGCTAAAAGGTTCACCTTCGGGACCCCACATATTTCTGTTTTGTGCATCAAAATGAATATCACAACTTAAATCATTTGTTGGCTCTTCCACTTGCCCATAAACAGATAATCCAAAGATGCAGAAAAGAAGTGCTAAAAAAATATTACTAATTATTTTTGTTTTCATAGTATATTGTTCTATAAATCAATGGATAATAAACTATGTTCGATTACTTCATATAACAATGATTTCATAATTACTGGATAATTTGCACTTACCCAAGCTGTACGATTGTTGTTGCCAATAAAAAAAACAACTCGTTCGTATTCGTAATTATTAGCTTTAAATCCAATAACATAAAGTGTTGCTTCTTTTCCTAAATCTGTTTTAATAGATTGTTGATTAATGAAAGAAAAACCTTGTTTTTCAAAAGTCTCTTTTTTTGTGCTTTTAACCAAAGCTAAATAATCAGTATTGATTATCTTAATTTGAATTGAAGCTCCAGTCCAATCATGAACAAGATTTCCACTATTATCAAGTCTAAAAGTTTTTGGGGGTATAATACTGAAAGTAGAATTTGGTAAATTATAGCGTTGAATTCCATTAAAAAGTAAAGAATCAGCAACAGTATATGGTTTCCACTGCTTTGTTATAATGCTATCTGCAGGAAATGTTTTGATTTGATGTGTTTGGTTAATCGTTGAGTTTTTATCTTTTTGCGTTTGACTAAATACATCGTTGAAATAGCCACAATATGCAATTATTAATAATAAAAAAACAATTTTCTTCATAATTTCCCCTCTTATAAAAATAATTAACCCATATTTTTGAGCTAAAGTAATAATTTATTATTTATAAACCTATCTTTAGACAATAAATATTTATGTTTTGTTGCCTATTAATTGATTAATTGAAATCAATATTTATAGGTGAAGTTTTTTTTAATACTTTTGTGATGCTTAATAATTTGATTTTGCCAATTAAGGGTAGTTGGTCGTTAATTTTCTTAATTAAATTAATAAGAAAATATTCATATTTAAAGAATTTTCATGCAGGAATTATTGTTATCGCAAGGCAAACTTTTGCCAATTATGGAAGAATTTTATTCGTTGCAAGGCGAGGGGCGAAATACAGGAAAGGCAGCATATTTTATTCGTGTTGGCGGATGCGATGTGGGTTGCCATTGGTGCGATGTTAAAGAATCATGGAATGCGGATTTGCATCCATTAATTAGTGCTGACATTGTGATTAATAACGCTTTACAATTTTCTGCACGTTCAGTAGTAGTTACTGGTGGCGAACCAGCATTATACAATTTAACATATCTTACTTCAAATTTAAAGCGTATTGGGTTTGAGACATTTTTGGAAACTTCAGGTTCTGAGGTGATTACGGGTATGTGGGATTGGATTTGTATATCGCCAAAAAAAATTAGCCATCCATTAGAGAGCGAAATTATCAAAGCTCATGAGCTAAAAGTGATTATTTCTGATGATTCTGATTTTGAATGGGCCGAAGAAAATGCAATTTTGGTTAGAGAAGATTGCTTCTTGTATCTTCAACCCGAATGGAGTAAGATTGATCTGATGATGCCTAAAATAGTTGATTATATATTAAATCATCCAAAATGGCAAATTTCCTTGCAAAGTCATAAATACATGCGAATTCCATAGTAACATTCTGAAAGTTTTAAAGATGAAGTATTTTGCTAAATTAATATCACTCTGTATTATATTTTCTATCGTAATTAGTTCTCTCGCACAGCCAGCAGGAAGAAAACTGAGAACAAAATCGTCGAAAGCAAAGAAAAATTATGAAAAGGGAGTGGAAGCAGTCGAACAAAAAAAGTTTGAAGTTGCAATCGTTTTTTTAAATGTAGCTACCACTGTTGATCCCGAATTTATTGATGCATGGATTGTAAAAGGTGATTGCTATATGTATATGGGCGATTGCAAAAATGCACTAATTTCGTATTATAATGCTCTTAGAATTGACGAAGAATATTATCCACCAACATTTTATTTAGCTGGTTTACAGGAGTTACAATGTCAAAAATATCAAGAAGCGGTAGCACATTTTGAAACGTATCTAAACCTGCCAAATACAAATCCTGGGAGAGCGAAAATGGTGAAAGACTATCTCGAAGAGGCTAATTTTGCTGTTGAGATGATGAAAGATCCAGTGAAATACAACCCGATTAATATGGGACCAGAAATAAATTCCACATCTGATGAATATCTCCCAGCAATTACTGCCGATGAAAATGTTTTTGTTTTTACAGTTCGACGCCCTAGAGATAAAAATACAATTTGCAGAGATTGCTTAACCGAAGAGGATTTCTACTGCTCCGAAAAAGATTCTAAAGGAAATTGGGCGCCCAGATATGACATAAAGCAAATAAATTCTTCCTATAATGAGGGTGCTCAATGTGTTTCTCCTGATGGTAAATATTTGATTTTTACAATTTGCAATCGTGATGATGGATATGGAAGTTGTGATTTGTATTGGTCAAAACGTCTTGGGAATAGATGGACAACTCCTCGAAATTTCGGTAAGCCGGTAAATACGGATGCATGGGAATCGCAACCAACATTTTCTTCGGATGGAAAAACTGTATATTTTGTGAGCAATAGATATGGCTCAGTAGGTGGTTCTGATATCTGGAAAACCACCATGATTAATGAAGGTGATTTTAGTCGTCCAGAGAATTTAGGAAATATTATAAACACCAGAGGTGATGAAGTTTCCCCGTTTTTGCATCCCGATAATCAGACCTTATATTTTGCAAGTACAGGGCATCGGGGCTTTGGAGGAAAGGATCTTTTTATCAGCAGAATTGACTCAAACGGAAATTGGGGTACACCCAAAAACATTGGATATCCAATAAATACTCCCGACGATGAACTGAATATGGTTGTGAACGCAACTGGAGATAAAGGTTATCTCTCTTCATCTAAAGAAGGTGGCTATGGCGGTTTAGACTTGTATTGGTTTGAATTGGATGATAAAATAAAGCCCGTAATTGTAAACTATTTCAAAGGAAATGTCTTTGACGAAGTTACCCATAAACCGATAGAGGCTGATGTAGAATTAGTTGACCTTAATACAGGAAAAACATTTATTAAAATTAAATCTGATCCATCCACAGGTAATTTTCTAATTTGTTTGCCCACAAATAAAGATTTCTCTCTCAATGTGAGTCATCCCGATTACCTGTTTTATTCAGAACATTTTGCCGTTTCAGGAATACACGATAAAACAAATCCATTTATTAAAGATGTGCCTTTAAAAACCTTCAAAATTGGAGAAACAGTGGTGTTAAATAATGTCTTTTTCGATACCGATTTGTTTGTATTAAAAACAGAATCTCAAGTGGAGTTGAATCGATTGGTTGATTTATTGAAGAAAAATATTCGAATAAAAATCGAAATTGGCGGTCATACCGATAATCAAGGAAGTAAAGAGCATAATGTTACATTATCTCAGAATCGTGCAAGTGCAGTGTTGAAATATTTGGTTGATCATGGGATACCGAAAGAGCGGTTAACAAGTGCTGGTTATGGAATGGGAAAACCAATTGCAACTAACGATACTGATGCTGGACGTGCATTAAATAGAAGAACTGAATTTAAGATAATTGGGTTTTAATATTATTTTCGATGAAAATCATTGACAATCAACGGCTAGACTCTTTATCTGAAGAGGCAAAACTATCTAAACGACTTCGGAAAAATTTAAATTTACATACTGAATCGGTAGATCCAATTCAACGACTTTTAAATGCATTAGAACCAGACACATACATTTGTCCACATAAACACGAAAACCCGGATAAACGGGAACTGTTTATGCTTATTCGTGGTAATCTTTCGGTATTGATTTTTAATGATTTGGGCGAAATTGAACATGCTTTCAGATTATCTAACAATTCTAACTGCAAAATTGTGGAAATTGAATCTAGAAAATGGCATTCTGTAGTGTGTCATGAACCCGGGACTATTTATTTTGAATTGAAAGATGGTCCATACGATCCAGATAATGACAAAAACTTTGCTCCCTGGGCTCCTGCTGAATTTGATTTAAACAGTGTGGATTATTTGATTCAGTTAAAAATGAAGATTTCTAAAATCGAATCAGCCCAAATAATTTGAGGTTAGATAAACCTTCAGAAAGGAGTATGAAATATTATGATTTTTCTTTTTCTATACTATTGATGCTATTTTATGGCACTGAAGGCGATGTAATGCGATGTGGTGAGCTTGCCGAACTAAGCTTGCCGAATTATGCCAAATATTACTAACCCCGTGCTGGTCACTGAGCCCGTCGAAGTGAAGCACTGGGTATAAATGTATGAAAATTAAGATTATGGCGAAAAAATTGTTGCGAAGCAAGACTGTTTTTATGCCAAAATCAATGTTAGGGCTAAAACAGATAGTCATATATAAAAAATAAATTTATCAGATAATATTCATCAAGAGTTGGTCTATTGTAAAAAGATTAAGTAATTTTGGACTCAGATAATCTATAAAATATGATAAAATCAGTAAAAAACTTATTATTGTTCACCATTTGTGTGATGGTGCTTCCTGCTTTTGCTCAAAAAAAGACGATAAGCGATCCAAAACAAAACATATCTCAAGGGTATCAAGTAAAAGTAAAACTTAGGTCGACGCCCAAAGATACATTGTTTTATCTGGTGGGTTATTATGGCAACAAAAGAGTAAAAGTCGATTCTACTACAACTCAAAAAGCTACTCCAAACCAATTTGTGTTTAAATCAGATACAAGTTTACAATCGGGGATATATATGGTTGTTAATCAGCGTCACATGCAACTATTTGAGTTTGTGGTGGATAAATCTCAGAGAATTTCAGTAGAACTTGATACAATGAATATTATTAACACAATTGTGGTAAAGAATTCACCCGAAACGCAATTGTTTTATCAGTATTTAAGGGGATTAACTCAACGACAAGATTCTGTTAAAGAGATTGAAAAAGTTTTGGATTACGCTCAACAAACTCAGAATAATGCCCTGTTTAAATCTAAATATGTTGATTATTTGGCAGCCATTAATAAAACAGAAAAATACACTTCTTTATTCATTGCTACGCATCCTAAAGATCTCATTGCAAAAGTGTTAAAGATGAATCAGGAGATAGAAATGCCACCATTACCAACACTTCCCGATGGTACCAAAGATTCTACTTGGGGATGGCAATATTACAAAACACATTATTGGGATAACATTGATATAACAGATGTGAGAATGGTACGAACTCCTGTTTTTGGGAATAAAATTAAAGTGTTTTTTGATGATTTAATCCACCAACATCCTGATTCAATAATGGCTGAAATCGATTTGTTTTTGAGTAAAACTAAGCCTTCTAAAGAAATGACCCGATATGTACTCACTTGGCTCACCGATCATTATCAACAATCTACAGTGGTTGGTCATGATGCTGTTTTTGTGCATTTGGTCGAAAAATATTTTATGTCGGGAGAGGCTCCATGGATGTCCGAAAATATGATTCGGATTTATTCTAAAAGAGCGGCTCAGTTGAAATCAATTTTAATTGGAGCTGTTATTCCAGAATTGGTTATGCAAGATACTTCGGGAGTTTTATTATCGAATTATAAAACAGGAGCTAAATACACCATCATGTGGTTTTGGGATCCCGATTGTACGCATTGCGTAGTAGAAACTCCTAAGCTTCAGGCTTTTTATCAACAATATAAAGATTCGTTGGGAGTAGAAGTTTTTGCCGTTTCGTTAGATAAGGATCTTGATCGTTGGAAAAAGTACATTCGAGATAATAATCAGACTTGGATAAATGTGGGCGGAGAAAAAGCAAATATTGATTACACTATGGTATTCGATCTTGTTGCCACTCCTGTAGTATTTGTGTTTGATGAAAGGAAACGAATTATTGCTAAGAATATTCCTATAGAAAATATTAAAGAAATTATTCTTCGCTACGAAGATTTAATTAAAAATCGGAAATAATGAGAATTGGAAATGTAAGCTATTTGAACTCTTTTCCATTTAGATTTGGACTTAAGTCTTCTTGTGATGACGAAATAAACACCTATGTTCCGTCAGAAATTGCATCACGACTCGAAGATGGTTTCATTGATATTGGTTTGGTGCCGTTAGCTTCTTTCTTGCAACATAAAAACTGGCATATTATTTCTGATTATTGTATCGGTGCTGAAGGCGCGGTTAAAACGGTTTTGCTGATTTCGAAAAAACCAATTCATAAAATTCAGTCGATTTGCTACGATACAGATTCTAGGAGTTCGAACATGCTGACAAAAGTTCTTGCTGCAAATTACTGGAAGATTACACCGTTTGAAGCGAATGTAAATGATGCCGATGCACGTGTAATGATTGGAGATAAAGCGTTTGCCGATTATTCAGATGCTTACCCTTACACTTTCGATTTGGCGCAAGAATGGTTTGATTTTCAGAAATTGCCATTTGTATTTGCGGTGTGGGTTTCCAATAAAGAGTTAATGCCAGTAGATTTAAAACGAATAAATGAGATGATGAAGTTTGGAGTAAATCATATAGAGGAATCCTTAAATTATTTTTCGGAAAACTTGCCAGTGCCTCCAAATGAAGCATTGAGCTATTTAAAAGATAATATTTCCTTTCTGCTAGATTCTAATAAAAGATTAGCCATTAAACAGTTTGAAGAATTGGCTTCCAATTCAGGTTTGATATAATTTTGTGCTTTTGAATTGTTCCCTATTCCGCTATACTTTGAGTAATCATTAATCACCTATTTTTTTGTTTATAGGTTTAAAGTTTATAAGTTGATAGGGAGACCCAACCCATCAACCCATCAACCCATCAACCTATCAACCGATCAACCTATCAACCCGTCAACCCTTTTTGTTTATAGGTTTAAAGTTTATAAGTTGATAGGGAGACCCAAACCATCAACCCATCTATCCCGAAAAACAGTTCGCTAAAAGCGAAACGTCGTTTTTCGTGCCCCGTAAACTAGGGTTAAAAGATCCTCGAAAAATAACAAAATCTAAGATTTTTATTTTTCGGGACCCATCAACCCATCAACCCATCAACCCATCAACTGATCAACCTATCAACCTATCAACCTATCAACCTATCAACCCATCAACTTATCAACTTATCAACTTATCAACCCATCAACCCATCAACCCATCAATCCCGAAAAATAGCTAAATCAATGATTTAAAGTTTTTCGGAACAAATTGTCAAATCTTTAAATCTTCAAATTGTCAAATCTTCAAATTGTCAAATCTTCAAATTGTCAAATCTTTAAATCTTTAAATCTTCAAATTATTAAATCTTCAAATCTTCAAATTATCAAATTAATTTACTTTTTTTCCCCATTTTTTTTAAAATTTATTGTTGTGATTAAAAAAATAATACCTTTGATAAAAATAATTATTAACTAAAAAAAGGAGTCACTCATGGAATCATTAGTTTTTATTGGAATAGCAGCATTTTTATTGCTTTTCTTTGTTGGTATTAGAATCGTTCGTCCAACTAGCAGAGGTCTTATTGAGCGTTTTGGTCGTTATAGCAAATACGCTGAGCCTGGTTTTCATTGGATTATCCCTTTCGTAGATCGTATGTTTGAGGTAAATGTAACTGAACAAATGGTAGATGCAGAACCTCAGGAAATTATTACAAACGACAACTTAAATGCTCGAGTTGATGCTCAAGTATATTTTAGAGTTTTAGAAAATGAGCAAGATGTAAAAAACTCTGTTTATAATGTGAATAATTATCGCTGGCAAATTGTGAACTTAGCGCGCACTACCTTAAGAAATATTATCGGAACACTTACTTTGAAATCAGCAAATAGCGAACGTGGAAAAATCAATGCTGAATTGCATCGTACACTTTGCGAAGAGACTAAATCGTGGGGTATTGTAATTGTTCGTACGGAGTTAAAAGAGATTGATCCTCCTAAAGATGTTCAAGAAACTATGAATAAGGTTGTAAAAGCAGAAAATGAGAAAATTGCTGCAATTGACTATGCAACAGCTGCCGAAACTACTGCTGATGGGGTTAAACGTGCTAAGATTAAAGAAGCTGAAGGTTATAAACAAGCAAAAATTCTCCATGCTGAAGGTGAAGCAGAAGCTATTAAATTAGTAAACGAAGCTGCTGATAAATATTTTGTAGGAAATGCTCAACTCTTAAGAAAACTAGAAACAGTAGAAAATTCATTAAGAGATAATGCTAAAGTTGTTATCCCTACAGGATCAGAATTGGTAAATGTAATTGGAGAAATGGCTGGTGTATTGCCGCTAACCCATAGAAAAGAAAAATAAGTATTTAGTTTTTTCAAACAAGAACCTTTTTGATTTGTTTCAAAAAGGTTCTTTTAATATTTAGACTATGGCAAAAAATCATAAATGGAAGTTTGCTCGTGTTGGGGGCATAGATCGAGTGACTATTGAAACAGGTGCTGATTTGGTAAATCTTTATCAGTTGGATCAAAAGCTATGGACCGCTTTAAGTTGTCCTGTTTATGGTCTGGAAATAGACTCCAAGACATTGGAATATATGGATGTCGATCAGGATAAAAGGCTGCGGGTAAATGAGGTTTTGACTGCTATCAAATGGGTTGAAGAGTTGATAAATGATCCCGATGAGCTCATTCATCCAAAGCCAGCATTTCCGCTTTCCTTGATTAAGTCGGATACCGAAAACGGAGCACGGGTTTTGAATTCTGCCAAACAGATCTTAAACCATATTGGTCGACCTGATGGCGATTCCCTTACTGTTAATGAGACTTCAGATACTGTTGCCATATTTGCAGATACTCCTTTTAATGGGGATGGAGTTATCTCCCCAATTTCAACGCAGAATGAATCGCTGAGGAGTTGTGTCGAGCAGATTATTTCCGTTACAGAGCCTGTTATCGATCGTTGTGGATTGCTCGGTATTAACACTGAGCTTGTGAATCATTTTTTTGATGATTGCAAAAATTATATTGCATGGGTGGAAGAAGGAACTCAAAATGATACCAATATTCAATTTTTAGGAGAATCAACCGTTGAAGTGTATGCGCTTTTTGCTAAAGTGGAAGCAAAAATCAACGACTATTTTTTGCGATGCAATATGGCTAAATTTGACGAAAATTCGTTGAACTCCTTTAATCAGTTTTCGGCTAAATACGAAGCCATCGTATTAAATAATTCAGTGGTTCGTAAAGAAGAGTTGTCCGAATTGCCGCTTTCCTTTGTCGATGAATCGATGAAATTAAATATTCTGGATCAGATAAATCCTTCGTGGAATTCAGAAATGGAAGCTTTCAGAACGAAGATTGTAGTGCCCCTTTTTGGTGATGTGTCACGCATCGATGAACCGCAATGGCGACTGATTTGTGATAGATTTTTTGCCTTTAATGAATGGCAGGCTAAGAAACCGATCACGAGAGTTGAAGAATTGGGATACGACCTTATGAAGAAGTTTGTCGATGACGATTATCAAGCGAATCTTTTGGAATTAATAGACAAAGATCTGGAACTAGAAGAGGAGGCAAACGCCATTTCTGATGTAGATAAACTGGCTCGGTATTACCGTGACATTTATACGTTGGTGTCCAATTTTGTCACCTTCAACGATTTTTATTCATTAAAAAGCAATGCCGTTTTCCAGTGTGGGGTTTTATACATAGATCGCAGAAGTTGTAAGCTCTGTGTAAAGATTAATGATGTAGCTAAACACAGTGCATCTGCAGGTCGGAGTGGAATTTATTTGCTTTATTGTGATTGTGTTTCTCAAAAGATGAATGCTAAAATGACGATTGTTGCAGCGCTTACCAATGGAGATGTGGATGATCTGACCGTCGGAAGAAATGGAGTCTTTTACGATGTACATGGCAATGATTGGGATGCCATCGTTGTGAAAATTATTGACAATCCGGTGAGTATCAAGCAAGCATTTTGGATGCCTTACAAGCGGGTGAGTAAAATGATTAACAACCAAATAGAAAAATTCGCCTCTGCTAAAGATAAAGAAATTGCGGAATCATCCGCTAAGAATGTGGATAATAATCCAGTCAATCCAGATGCGCTAAAAGCAAAGCCTAAAGAGCCTTTTGATATTGCAAAATTTGCAGGGATTTTTGCCGCCATTGGGATTGCATTGGGGGCTATAGGGACCATGTTGCTGGCGATATTTACTGGTTTTTTAAAACTGGAATGGTGGCAAATGCCCATCGCTATGGTGGGAGTTATGCTTGCAATTTCCGGACCTTCGATGTTGTTGGCATATCTCAAATTGCGTAAAAGAAATTTAGCCCCAATTCTTGATGCTAATGGATGGGCCGTGAATGCAAAAGCATTAATCAATATTGTTTTTGGAAAAACACTTACCGATTTGGCCGAGCTTCCAAAAAATTCAGTTCGAATTCTAAGAGATCCGTATGCTAAAAAGAAATTCCCGTTTATACCTGTAATATTGGTTTTGCTTGTTGCATTTATTCTGCTGATGTATGTGGCTTCTAAAAATGGTTGGATTCATACTCCTATAGATAAATACGTTGTGAAAAAAACTGAAAAGGTGGAGTTGCCGAAAGTAGATACTACGGCTGCGATTAAAAAGTAATACTGCTTCTAGATATAATATAGACCATTTTTCAAACTTTAAATGAACTATTTATATCTACGAGCGGCATTAGATCCCGCTAAAGCTGGACAAGCCAATCTAGCATATAAAATATCTTTGAGCTATTTTATATTAAGATTTGGTATAACAAAAAAGGCGAAGCTATCAGCTTCGCCTTTTTTGTATGATTATGATTGGTTATTTCTTTTTGATTCCAGCTACATCCATTCCTTGTTCAAAAACGATATCTCGAGGGATGTTTGCATTTTTAATCTTGTCTAAGTCGTTGGTTAGGTCTTTTGTTTTTACTCCATTTTCGGTGATGTATTTGTTAGCACCAGCTTTATCTCCTTCACCTTGGATTTTCATAATCATCCCAATTAATTCTTCCATTGCAGCAGTCATCTTATCAAAATTAACGGTGTAAAATCCTTTAGAATCGCGAGTAATTGCTCCTTTTCCCATTAAAAAGTTATATCGAGCTAAATTCGCTTTACCATGAGCGCTAGCAGTTCCAAAGCGAATTGAGCGGAAAATACCTGCAACAAATGTCACATAGTTATCCATCACTTCACCTTCGGAAAGTTCGCCCATTTCGTGAAGTTTTTTAGCTAAGAATAACCCAGTGATATCTGCTTTGTCTTCTTCTAATCCCGAATATTCTTCGCCTAATGCTTCTCTTACAGAACCTTTTTTGTTTAATGTATTTTTAATTCCTATTCCATGAGCAACTTCGTGAAACATTGTGTTTTGGAAAAATGCTTCAAATTTGATGTTTTTTCGTTGACTTTCAGTTATTAATAAATTGCCAATAGGAATTACCATATTGTCAAATTTTGCTTTCATGGAGTTCTTAAGTTGTAATTTTCGTGAACCTTTTTTTAATTGAACACGTTCGTCGTTAGGAAGATTGATTGCAATAGTTTTGCTTCCAGCATTACAATCTCCACGGTAGAAAATTGCTTCGTAAACGCCCATATCTGAACCAGCAGCAGGAACTTCTTTTTTGTATTTTGCATCGCAAGGAAGCGATTTTTGAAGGGTAGGAAGAAGTTTTGCAAATTTATCCAATTTGGCACTCCAATCCATATCTTTGATTAAAACAAATGCCTCAAAAGCTGTTTTGGTTCCAAATAATGCATCTTCATAATTTTCTGTTGGTCCAAAAACGAAATCTACGTTAGAGCCACGCATATCCATCCAAGCCATATCTCTTGCATAATAATCACTAGTCATGATTGCTTTTGCAGTGAGTTCCAAGTAGTTTTTAAAATCTTTATTTTCAGCAAATGCAGATGCTTTCGTGATTAAATCAGCTGCTTTTTGAAGTTGCTCTTTGTATTCTTCGTGATACCAAACTACTTTTAACGATTTATCAGCATTGCGACGAATCACGGTATATTGACTTTTTTTGTTTGGATCCTGAAGTTTCTCAAACTCTTCTTTAGTCATATCAGCAGGATAGAAGTTTGCGCCAGCAGGTTTTTCGCCAATACCAGCAATAAACGACTTGTTATCCTTTAATCTATCCCAAGGACCATAATTAATCATAAAGAATTTCTTAACGTTCTCATCTTTAATTGAATCGAGGATTTTCTTGTTATCTCCGTAAGTTTGAAGCCAATAAAGATCGTTCATTATTTCTGCAGCTTCAAATAAGAAGGGGAGCATTTCTTTCTCTTTTTCGGTCAAGCGACTTAGGTCGGCAGTAAGTTTAACCGAAGCATATTCATCCACTTTTTGTTTCATTATCGAATCGGATGCAGATTCTTTTTGGGCTCCTTTTTTGTTGCCACAGCTCGAAACGGATATGGTAATCACCAATGCAATAATTGCCATAAAGGATACATTTTTGTTCATAGTTATTTAGAATTTTAGTTTAAATTTTACGTCAAGGCAACGAAATTAAAAAAAATATGAATTGATAATACAAATAATGCCCTTTCTGAGTAAAAATATCTTTGAATAAAAAAGAGGTTTGTTCAAATATTCAAGCTATGACAAAGAATTTTTTCTTTATTTTGCACAAAATATTGAATGTATCCCGAATGAAAAAGCTAATTTTTATTTCAATTGTAACTTATTTAATCTTATCCGGTTGTCAAAGAGCAAGTTACTATTATCAGAGTGGTGTATTTAAAGGGCGAGCTCAAGATAATATTGGTGCAAAAGCTAAATTTGATAAGGCCATTGAACTTAATCCGAACTATTGTGAAGCCTATGTTGCTAGGGGAATTATGAAATTTCGTCTAAAAGATACCATCGGAGCACTAAATGATTACAATAAAGCCTTAGAGGTTAATCCGATATTTTATAGTGCATATTACTGTCGGGGTGTACTTAAAGTTGACTGTCAAGATTCTGCTGGTGCAATGGCAGACTTAAACAAACTTTTTGAATTAGATGAAAATAGTGCTTACACTTATTTCTATATTGCAATTGAAAAAAGAAGGCTAAAAAACTACGTTGGAGCCTTATGTGATTTTACTAAAGCAATAGAACTTGATTCTAATAAAGATTTTATTTTTTATAACAGAGGACTTATTCAATTAGATATTAAGGATTACAATAAAGCAATTGCTGACTTTACCAAAGCAATTAATCTGTATCAAGACAATCCATTAGCGTATGGTAATAGAGGTATTGCAAAACAAAAAATTAAAGATTTAAAAGGTGCAATATCCGATTACAGCAAAGCCATATTGTACAATCCAAAGTATGCAAATGCTTATGGCAACAGAGGTATTGTTAAGGCGGAGTTGCTCGATTATAAAGGTGCATTGGATGATTTTAATAATGCTATTGAATTATCTCCTGAGAATGCTGAGCTATACTATTTCAGAGCAAATGTAAAGCATCAATTAAATAAAAAAGATGCATGTCTCGATTGGAAAAAAGCACTTGAACTTGGATTTAGGAATGCCAATGATTCATTAAAAAAGTATTGCAATTAAAGGATCTATCAGGAATTATGTGATGTTTTTGTTTTAAGTTGAGATACAATTAAATCGCTTTTTGGTAATGTAGAGAGTAAGCATTTAAAATATATTTAACACCTTGTTGATTGCAATTCACTAATAACATAAACCTATTTGCATATTTATCATCTATTTATAATTTTTTGTAAGATAATTTTTGATAATGGCAAACTATTGGATTCGGATTATTAGGTTCATGTAAATGCATTCCATCGCTTCTGCACCACTTCCAGACTTCACATTCTTCACATTTTCCTGTTTTAAAACCTTCTCGATTTCTAAATTGTTGAAACTTAGAATTCCAAATATCCATAAAATCATCTTTGTAAATATTGCCTTGAACAAACCCTCGGTTAATATTTGGACAGGCACTGATATCGCCATTTGCAAGCACAGAACCTGCATTTATTCCAGCTCTACAGAAAAAAATTCCTTGCCGAACATTGGCTTCATATTTCCCCAAAAATCCATCGCACCCAAAAGCAGTCATTATTTCTCCATATTGCCTATTATTGGCAATAAAATCCATTAACTGACTAAATTGATGATCTGTAATAAAAAGCTCAGGATTATCTTTTGCTCTTCCAATTGGATCAACGATAAATAGTCGCCATTTTGAAACGTTCAAATCAATAAGCATCGATTTTATATCTTCAAGTTCATTAAAGTTTCTAGTGTTGACACAAGTGACCACATCAAACAAAAAATTCGGAATTTCGGAAAGCATTTGAATTGCATTTACTGCTTTTTCAAATGAACCATTTTTGCCACGTAACCAGTCATGACTTTCCTGCAACCCGTCTAGACTAATGGTTACTGAGCACAATCCAGCATCAAGTAACTTATGTAAACGTTCTTGATTAAGCGCATAACCATTGCTAACCATTCCCCAAGGAAAACCAAGTTTAGTTATTTCAATTCCAACATCCTCCAAATCGGTTCTTACCAAAGGTTCACCACCAGAAACTACCACCATTACTTTAGCAGGATTATTGTGAATTGCTATATTTTTAAGCACATCGAGAAAGTCATTTCCAAGCATATCAGGTGAATCGGAAAACATTTTACAATCGCTCCCACAATGCTTACAGGCAATATTGCAACGTGAGGTACATTCCCAAAAAAGATAGCTTAATTTATGTAATTCTGATTCTTTTCGAACATAACGAGCATGAAGCGAAAAAACTAAACGTTGTCGCCAAGTGAAATCAGATTGTTTCATAAACGTTAATTCTTAAGTGTGGGTTCTACTTTTTGAATTGGATAGACACCATAATCTAAAACTGGTGTACCTGGGTCATATGTAGGAGGTTGTACTGGAATTACTTTTGTTTTTTGTTTTGTTTTTTTAGTGACTTTATTTTTTTCTATAGAATCACTTTTGACTTTTTCTAAACTATCCTTTTTTAGAGTTAATAGCTCAATAGAATCCTGCTGTTCTTTCTTTTGTAAGATATTTTTAAGTGAATCGTTTTCTTGTTTTAAATGTTTTTCAGTATAGTTACAAGAACTAACTATGGCTATAACACTTATAGATCCTAATATTTTTTTTAGGAAACGAATTTGCCATTCTAAGTACTTCTTTTTGAATTCAATCATCTTCTTAAAGTTCAAAAAATCAAATTATTAATCGTATCTCAATGCTTCTATTGTATCAAGGTTTGCAACTTTTTTGGCAGGAATACAAGCAGTTAAAACGCCATCGCCAAAACAATGAATCACACCCAGGACAATGCAAAGCAAGCCCATGTATCCCACAAAAACTGAGCCAATAATCATAGAAAAATCGGCTCTGATAGCAATTTCGAGAACGATACCCATCATTTCTTCAATTTGGTCATATTACTATGGATTCGGTTAAAAAGTGAAATTTTTTAGTCTATTTTTATGCTCCAGTAGCTTTTCGGGTGCCGATTTCGAATTTAGGTTCTTTTGCGGATTAACAACTCGATATTCATTAGTCCAATTGCTGAACCTAGCAATGTGATTAAACCGATTAATGTAGTGCACCAGTAACATATTTAAGTTGATTTTTGAGTTCGTTCGCTATGTTGTCGCTTTTTTCAATTCAAAAATTATCTTTATCAGCGAGGCGTAATTTACCAATAGACTTGGAACAAGCTTTGTGCTTCTTTAGTGGCTTCAACAATAGTTTTTAATGAAGTAATTTTTTAATTCTTTGTTTTTTCGTAATATTGTAATTGAATAGAAATATCATGAAACGATATTTTGTAAGTTAAATTTGAACAAAATAGCAATTAAAATCCTAATTATAGGGAGTATTATAGTTCATTACAAATAATCACCAAAAATTAACGCATCAGTAGTAAAGTGCAATAATTAATAAGCTTAGAAACTTAATTCTGGCAAAATTCATCTCTTCTCCAAAGAAAGAGGTTAAATTGTCAATTAAATTGCTATTTTTGTAATCAATACTAGTATTTATGTGTCTTAGTGTTAGATATCGTAGTATTTTATCTAAGATTCTTAATATCAGTTTTTTATATTAATTTTAAATGAAAAGTTCTCGCCATATTATTTACACATATCGCAGATTAATAAGTGATTATGATTTTTGTCAAGGAGTGAGAAATTCTTTGCAATTAAAATATGACTTATTGAAATACAAGTTTTAGTAATTTTTACCCATAAAAATATTAGCTATGAAAAAAATTGTAATTTTTCTTTTTCTATTACTCAACTTAACGTTGATCTCTTATAGCCAAGAGACCCAAAAGATATTAGAAGAGGGAAAGCTTCTCTATCGTCTCGAAAAAGCCTCATGGTATGGCACCGATGATATGTTGGTAAGATTTACCGACTTACGTGAAAATATTGGAGGATATCTCTCATACGAATCAGAAAATCACAAGGTAGTAAATATCTTTTTTAGTAAAACAAATCCGTACGAAATTCTTTTTAGGTATTATTTTGATAGTTTACCACAAGTAAAACCTTATCAAATAGACACAACAAATCATATAGCATCACAATATGAGTATGATTTAATTACCATACGACAAGAAGCTTTAAACCAAATTAAAGAGAATAAAGATGATTTTTTCACCTTTTACAAAAAAACATCTTTTAACTTGATTCCATTGATAAAAAATGGCAAAAAGAGAGTTTTTATCATAACTGGACCTTCAAATTCGGGTATTGTAATAATTGGCAACGACTATTTATTAACCTACAACAAGAAAAACAAATTCAAAAAAAGGATTAAGATTCATCAAACTATGCTTAAATTACCATATAAATCAGAGGATACTACGAATCAATTAAAATTAACCGTACATTCTCATGTGCTTTCCGATTGTATTAGTTCAACTGATATTTGTACTTTTTTACTGTACAAAGAATTTGTTGAATGGAAACAACATTATGTTATCAGCAAAAAATATGTATCTATTTTTGATTTTGAAACAGAAAATCTGGTGATTCTTCCTAAAAAAGCGTGGGAAAATTTTTATAAAGATAAAAATCCAAAAAATTAGGTTCAACGTATTAAAAAATCACTATCATGAAAAAAAACTTCTTACTACTCTTTGCCCTTATTTGTTTAAGTATTGCAAATGCTCAAACCAAAACAGACAGTATTTACATCACTCCTGATATTCCTGCAACTTTCGTTGGTGGCGATTCAGCTCGAATAGCATTTATCAAGACAAATCTGATAACCGACAAATTGAATATTGACAACAACTTAACTCAAATATACGTACAATTTGTAGTTGAAAAATCGGGAGAAATTAGCAATGCTGTTATATTAAAAAGCATAAATAAACAAACTGATGACGAAGTGTTGAGAATGGTTAAAATCATGCCTAAATGGACACCATCTCAACATATTAATGTAATTGTGAGATCACAAGTCATTATGCCGATAAAATTAAAAAACATCATCGTTGAAACTGTTATAGATACAACTTACTTTAACAAAGATTGGAAGAAAACGAGCTCAGAAAATGCAGATTACTATCGAATTAGGAAAAAAAATGGAACAATTTACAACATCAATTATTATTTCAAAAGTGGAGGTATTGTAGATCAAGGAGAATATTCTTCGTTGTCCCCAGAAATAAAACATGGACATTTTGTTGTATTTTACGATAATGGCATCAAAAAATCGGAGTATAATTGTGTGAACGACACCATTCAAGGTGAATCTTTTGATTACTATCCAAGTGGCAAATTGAAATCAAAGATCAACTATTTAAATAACAATAAAAATGGTGTTTCTTTTGAATATTTAGATAACGATAGTTTATTACGGAAGAAAGTATATAAAGATGGTGTTTTTATATCTTTTGAAGGTGTGGAAGATTCAATCGATGTATATTCAGTTGTTGAAATTTTACCTGATTTTCCAGGCGGCGATAACGCTCGGCTTGAATTCCTTTCTAACAATATAAAATATCCACAAGAAGCTTTGGAAAATGAAATACAAGGCACTGTATATACTCAATTTGTTGTTGAAAGAGATGGCTCAATTACAAATATAAAAGTTTTAAAAGGAATTGGAGGCGGTTGTGACGAGGAATGCGTAAGAATTGTCAAATTGATGCCCAAATGGAATCCTGGGATGCTACGAGGAAAGTATGTAAGAACTGAATTTATACTGCCAATATTGTTCAAATTAAGTTAGCATATCTAAAATTTAAAATAACATTGAAAAAGTTAATATTTTTACTATTCTTTTTAATAAACAATGGGATACTTAATGCTCAAATAAAACCTGATAGCATTTATTCTACTCCAGATATTCCAGCATCATATATAGGTGGTGATTCTGCACTTTTCGCATATCTAAAAACGAACATTAAAAGTGATTACTTATCAGCTGAAAACATTTTTAGAAAAACGTTTATTCGGTTAACTATTGAAAATACAGGTGTGGTAAGTCATGCCGAAATATTAAGTAAATTGAATAAAACAATTAACGATGAAATTTTGGAAAAAATATTACGAATGCCAAAATGGAATCCTGGAAAAAATATTGACAAAGTTGTTCGTTCCTATATCGTCTTTCCAATTAAAGTCTATTTTTCGGATGAAGCAGAATTGGGATCAACATTCTATAATGCCAGTTGGAACCATACTTCAGAAGAATTTTGTACATTTTACAGAATTATCAAAAAAAACAACAATAAATTTGTGGTTGAATACTACGATAACAAAGCGTTAAGAATAGAAATTGGTGAATTTTCAACGTTAAGTCCTCCCATTAAGAATGGCCAATTTATGATATACTACGAAACGGGAGCCATAAAAAGTCGCTGCAATTTTGTAAACAACAATATTCAAGGAGAAGGTATTGAATATCACAAAAATGGAACTCCTCAAGAAATTTCTAATTTTGAATTGAATTTAAAACATGGAATATCCACCGAATTTATGGATGACAGCACTTTGGTGGTCACTAGAACATACGATAAAGGAAAATTAATAAAAGAGAAGTTTCCATTTCGTGAAATACAGGAAAAAGGAAAATTCGATAGCGATATCTATGTTGATACAAATGTAATTTTACCACATTTCCCTAATGGTGAAAATTCAATGACTTCGTTTATTGATAAAAATTTAATTTATCCTATCGAAGCTAAAAAAAACGGAATTGCTGGTGAAGTTATTACACAATTTGTTGTTGAAATTGATGGCACACTATCAAATATTAAAGTTATTAAAAGTATACATCCATTACTTGATAAGGAAGCTATTAGAATAATAAAACTAATGCCTAAGTGGGTACCAGCAAAAAAAAGAGGCAAACCAATTCGATTAAAATACAAGTGGCATGCTAAATTTCAGTAGAACTTCTATTTTCAATTAAACCAATGCACCTTCTTAACCATTTTAAGACAAGACTATGGTTTGGACGAATAGAAGTTTAAGATAAATGCAATTGACTTTATTTTTGTAATTAGCGTTTTGTTGGCAGATGTAATTTTTTCAAATTTATCAATTTTTGAAGTTTTTAACATACAATTCTTCCTTTTAATTACTTTCTCTGGTACTATTTTTGTTTTAAAAATCGTCCGAAAATTATTCAAGATTTTATTAATTAAGTGTTTTAAAATGAAACAATTACCGCTTTTTTTCTTTCTTTTCTCAACCTTATTTCTCAACTTTACCTTTGGACAAATAGTTCCAAACATCGAAATTCCGAAATTGAAGCCTACTTTTTACGAAACATTAAAAACCGATTATCTTATAAAAACCACCAAAAATTATCAGTTGCACGGAAATGTAAAGTGTATTATCGAAACCATTACTAAAAAAGAAGTTGGACAATTGCCCGTTTTGGCAAAAACAATTCACTATGAATTCTTAAAAAACAACCGACTTTCGCTGTATTTCGAAGATACGTTAAAGACGCTAAAACACTCCAATGCCACCATCGAAAACTTTTTTTATAATGAAACAGGAAGCCAACTATTAAAGATTGAAAGCTTAAACGGAACCCCTCAGAATGCGTCAAAAACCACTAAAATAATTGATTCCAGTGGCAACATAAATCAAGAAATTTATGAACGTTACGAATCCAATTCGCAATACAACAACGATGCAATGATGTTTAATTACACCTTGAATTACATTTGGAATAAAGCGCACGACTCAGTCCAACTGAAGTACAATTATCAAATTCCAAAAACCAGCTACGAACGAAATATCGACCGGTTGATCTCGTTCGTTGCCGAGATAAAACTAAAAAAAGATACCACAGCCAAAAACAAGAATACGTTAATACAACAACCTAAATATTTCGATTTTTATTACGACGATATCACCTACGACAACAATGGAAACATTATAAAATGGCTAAATGTGGATAACACCATAAAGAATTCGTACAATATCGACCTCCTTGACGAATACAAATACAACTCAAAAAACGAGCTCACTGAAATTACGCACTTAGCCTCAGGAATGGATGGAAAAGGAAAATTTTATCTTATCGATAACTACAAAATAGAGTATCTCGAATATGACACAAACGGCAATTGGACACTAAAAAAAGTAGTAGACAACCACAACACCGAATTTACCTACAAACGCGAACTGTTTTATTATACCAAATCTTAATATAAAATAGCCCAAAGATATTTTATATTAAGATTGGTCTAATGCCGCTCGTAGATATAAATAGTTCATTTAAAGTTTGAAAAATGGACTATATTATATCTAGAAGCGGTATTAATTTGTCGAGGACATTTTGTCCTTGAATTTGTCCTTGATAAGCGTTACGATGTTTTAATATTATCAGTCAAGGACAAAAAGTCTTCGATGTTGTCCTTGATTTCTAATTTTTAATTCTATATTTTATCCATCTATTTTCACCTTCTTTTTCCAATAAGCCTTTATCAAATAGTTTGGCTATTCGTCTTTGAGCTGTTTTATCTGTCAACCCAAAATGACTGGCATATTCTTTCACGGAAACTAGTTCGTTCTGCTGAATAAAGAATAAACCAACTCTATCTTCCTGAGTAAAACCTTTAGTATTAACGCCCTTTAATTCAGGTATTAACGAAGCGTCTCTAACAAATACAATCTCTAACACATTTCCCTTTAAATTGAAAGTTGGCAAAGGAAACCCATATTCGGGCAGTCGCTTCATATTTCGCAAACCAATGCCCCTTGCTTCAGCTAATCCCATTCGGTTATATACATACATTATCTTTGGATTTCGGCTAATAGAAGGTAAATCCATAGTTCGAATATCAACAATGGTTAATGGTGGCATGGGTATGCCCGGACTTTTAATAATTATCTTTTCCTTACCAATGTATAAATAGTTTGTCGCTTCGGTAATGGTATAATCTCTATGAATAATAGCGTTAGCTATTACTTCTCTCAAAACTTCGATTGGAAAATCAGAAACTGTTTCCCGCTTTGCTGAACTTCTATCAATAGTAAGTTTTAGCCCTTTATCCTTAATAAATTTCATTATTCTTGGAAGTTGCGTAGCAACTGGACCTCCAAAGTCTTCTATTTCAGCTTTACCATTTCCATAATCCAATTCTACCTTGAAAATAGTGTGTGAGAGTGTTTCGTCTGCATGTTCGCCAAACAACATCAATCCTAATTTGGTAGGCAAAATTGTTTCTCCAACTTTCTTAGCTAATTCAAATGAAATGGCCCAATCGTTGAAAGCATTTGATGGATATGTAAATGTAGCCTGAGAATTTTTTACAAACTCATTTACTGCAGTACTAGAAAATTGGGAAATCGTAGTATTAATTGCAGCTTGTTTCAAATAAGCAATCGGTTTTTCTTCTCTTTCTTGCTGTATGATTAATTTTTGAGCTTCTTTGTATTTAATAAATTCGGCAAGGCTTAACCGGATTTTTTCGGCTATTTCAGAATGGAAATCTTCAACAATAATTCTTTTTGCAATCAATTCATTAGCTCCTTCATTTTCTATGTCTATATCAGGGTCACGGATTCCAATAAAAACTTTTGCAAGTCTTGCTTTATAAATATGAGTAGCACATCCTCTTTTGGGTGGCTTGCGTACTTTGTCAATACATGGTTCTAAAGTGACATATAAATGGCAATCTTTTAAGTTTTCAGACTTTAGTTTTCTTTCAATCAAGGTAAATTCGCAGTGTTCTCCTATTCGTAATTCGCCTCTATGTGAAGTAGCCATTATCTTTCCATCTGATGTGGTAAGTATTGCTCCAACTATTGGGTCTGGTTTATGGCCGTGTTCATGAATTGAAAAAAGACTTTCCTGATAAGCCATTTCCATCAATTCTGCTGGAGTGTATTTTTTCTTTTTGTCGTATTCTATTGCCATTTTATCTATGTTTTCATTTTATCAATACCACACCTTGTATGTCATCTTCCTTTTTGAACTTTTTCCTAACGGAGCCGGCTTTGCTACGTTACAAATTAAATGCAACTATACTTTCACCACACACCAATCACGATCGCTTTCGTGTTAATTAATTTGTGTGAACTATCAAAACCCGCTACCCCGCTATTGTGCCACCCCGCTGTTATGGGGTGTTTTTCTTTCTTTTTTGTCTAATCAATTTTATTGTCAATATTAACGGAATCGCCACTCCTGAAATTAGTGAAACCATTTTTATCAGTCCAATAATTACATATAATCCGAATCCCCAATCTGTTCTAAATCTGTCAGCCTTTTTCAAAAAGTCATTCAATTCCTGAGAATTATCAATATAAATGAACAGCCCAAGAAATATAAGTCCGAGAATGTAAAGACCAATAATTTCAAAGGTCTTGTTCGAATGGTTTCTATTTTGAGGAGTCAAATCCATAAATAAAGTTGTTCAAGTTTCGTCTCGAGCATATTTCCATTAGCTATTCAAAGTAATTGCGAACTCTTTCTCCATCTTCCGTGTCAAATTGAAGGAAAATCAGTCCAATTATTATGTTAATTATTTGTTTAAAGTTCGACTTTAAAATGCGCCATAACTAGATAATAGTTCTTATAAATGTTTTTACCACTCATGTTTTAGTTGTAATGGGGTGCATTTTTAGTTTAGCAAATATAGGGAATAAAAAATTAGATATTAAAATAAACAGCATAATTTTTTTCTTATGTTTGGTTGAATATTGTTACTTTCAAGCCACAACAAAGATATTTATACCGATAATTATCGGGATTGTTGAACTTTCAAATTTCCTTCAAACCCTCTGTTACGCTATGCCGCTGGAATTTTTATTTAGAATCTAACAAGTCATTCAAATTAATTATTTTACTGCCATTTTTTTCGTAATAATTCAGCATTTCGTCAATTTTCCTTTTATCATAACTCGTAATACAATCTGATAAGACTGAAACTTTGTAGTTTTCCTTACACATATTAAATACGGTTGATTTCACGCAGGCAATCGCGTCTGCTCCTGTAATGTAAAATTCGCTTATTTCATTTTTCTTGATAAAGTCAGCAAAATCTTCGCTGGTCAATGCGTTGCCTTTGGATTTTTCAAAAATGTTTTTGGAAACCAATTTCATGTCAGAAACTAATTCAGACCCACGTGTATTAGGTTTGAACGTCCTTGTGCCGTCAGATAAGTTATAATGCCTTATGTAAACGACATGAATTTCATTTTCCACGGCCCAATCTATTGACCGATTAACATTGTCAATGATTTCTTTGTAGTTTTTGGTAATGTCATTTTGAATGTCAATTAC
>JBAXTE010000015.1:0-88794 GCA_037130365.1 Bacteroidota bacterium | reverse complement strand
GCGAGCCCAGAATTTTTTAAACAAAAAAAAGCCTCGCAAATGCGAAGCTTTTTTTTTGTGGGCATTACTGGGCTCGAACCAGTGACCCCCTGCTTGTAAGGCAGGTGCTCTAAACCAACTGAGCTAAACGCCCTTATTTCAAATTGTTGTCATTTTTACAACGGTGCAAAGTTACAACTTTTTTTTTCTCCACCAAATTTTTTTTTCAAAAAACAGCAACAAAAATAGCAACCAGTTGATTATTAGAGGTCAAATAATTATAATGCATCTCTAAAATCTTTCTTCTTCACATATTTCAAATCTTGCAATACGGATGCTTTAACATTAACAGTAAAATTCCAGCTAGTTCTGGGGCCAATAGGAATCCAATTAAATCTCATTTCCCAACAGTGCAAATCACGATAAATATCAATGGATGTGTACGATAATTCTTTATTTTTAAAATCATAACCAGATGAAGCACTTATTTTCCATTTACTTGACAAATTAACTTCTCCTGTAACAGAAAGTGTTTGAATTGTAGAGTTTGTGTACTTTGAAGGAATGTAATCTTCCTGATTCAAATAATAAAGCGTGTATCCAAAATTCAAATTCCAAGGAATGGAGAAGTTGGGACTGTTTGTTTTATTAGGATTATTTGGATCTATAGAAGAATTTTGAGTTTGAGTTTTACTCGCTTTCAATGCATCTGGATTTAACGTCCAATTTAAGCTAAAATTCCAATCAGTTTGAACCATTCTAAACAAACGATTATTAATTTTAAATTCCGTTTGTGAAGATCGAATTCCTGTTGGATCTTTGTAATATGGATCCCAAGTACTATTATAAACAACATAAAGATTTCGAAACAAAGTTGTTCTGCCACTAATCGACAGAGGAACCCATTGCATAGAATCACGAGCAAAGTCGGCTGCTGTTGAAAAGGTAAGATTTTCTATTAAGACAATTTTTTTCGAATCAACAGAATCTGAAAATCCTTTCACTTTTACCTCTATATTATTCGCAATACTAAAATTCAATTGACCAGCTTTATTTGCTGGAGGAGACCCATATATCGTTCCGTCAAAAATGGAATAGCGTTTTACAACACCTTTATCGTAATAATAATGATAATATCCATAACGACTTCTAGCAAAATCAGGGCGGTACGAAAAATTCAACGAAGGACTAATAACATGGCGAATCGCTTGTAAATATCCTTTTTTAAACTGAATCATACCATAAATTCTGGTATTAAGCGAAGAGTTGAAAGAATAATCACGGGCAGTTTTAAATCCGTCGAGTGTATCTACTTTTACATTTCCAATTACCGAATCAATCATTAAATCATTATCCCATTTTTTCTCAATTGTTTTAAAATACCACCGTTCATTATAGTTAATGGTATTCGTCCAATTGAAGTACTTGAAAAGTTTAATTGAATTAGAAATTGGAATGGTATGTTTAATCCCATTTTGCATTTTGTCAAACATATTTCCAACTAAAATTGTACTATCAAATGCGGTAATATTGTTTTGCATATTTGTTTGATACGACATGCTTATATTTTCGTACCACCGTAACGCTCCCACCGTTTTTGCTCGACGAAAAGGATAGAATCTATTTACTGAAAAAGCTAACTCAGGTAAAGTTAGGTTCATTTGACGTGTAATGGTATTTTGAGAGTGTCGCATATTTGCACTCAAAAAGTATTTCCCCTTAAAGCTCGTAGAATAAGCAATTGCAGATTGAAATGTATTTGACAAATAGTCGTTTGCAGAAGTTGGGTTGAATGATTTAAACTTACTACTCATAATATTAACGTCAGCAGAAAATCGTCTAACAGGATGTGCTTTAGGATCTTGGACATGCACCCATCTTAACATAAAATCTTTATATTTCTGATACGATGGAGTGTTTTTTTCACCTAAAATATTCGTAGCGTGAGCAATATTAAAGTTGCCATAAAATTTATATCTCACTTTATAATTTGAACGCAATTTAACGGCCCAGCTTCCTCGAGTATAAATATCACCAATGAAAGACATATCCAGATTATCGTTTACACCCCAATAGAAACCTCCATTTTCAAAATAAAAACCTCGATTTTGTGAATCTCCATAACTTGGAATAATGAGCCCACTTTTCCTCCCTTTTTTATTTGGAAAAAATCCAAATGGAAGCGCAATTGGTGTAGGAATTCCTTGCATTCTAAGATATGCTGGTCCAGTTACAATTACCTGATTTGCAACCACTTTTGCTCTTGTAAATGCAAGTTCAAAATGAGGATCATCGCGATCACAAGTAGTAAATTTTCCATGATAAACAAAAGTGGTACTGTCGGTGTTTTTTTTAATCTTTTCACCGTGCATAAATCCTTCACCCTCTTGAGTTATCACTGTGGTAATCAACCCTTTCTTGGTAATAAAATTATATGCAATTTTTTCTGTTCGAAATGATTGCGGGCCTTGCTTAAACAATGGTTTTCCGGTAATATTTCCTAAGCTATCAGCCCATCCAGATGCGAACAATTGGCTCTTAGCCATATCCAATTCAATATAATTTGATTCCAACAAAATATCATCATATTTAATATCTGTTTTGTTGTATAAATATGCTTTTTTCAACTTCAAATTAAACCTTATTGAATCGCTTGCTTGATAATTTACCACACTCGAAATTGCACTTTTTGAAATAGTAATAACTTCAACACTTTTTTTTAAGGTATCAGAAGGAGAAGTAAAAACATTTTTCAACAATGAATCTGAGGATAAATTATTCTGCGGTAAGGTTTTTGAAGAATCGGCAACGTTGTTCTGAATTGGATGCTTAAGTTTTCGCAGTTTATTACCTGTTAATGTATCTTGAGCCAATAAGGACTGATGACAAAAACTAATAAAAAACACTAGAACGAGAAAAATAAGAAAACTTTTATCGGTACGTCGCAATTTTAGTTCGTATTAATAATTTTTACTAATTTTGTTTTGAAAAAAAAGGTATCTTTACAGCAAACTCAATTTAAAACATCAAAACTAATCAAAAATCCAATATCAACGTGAGTAGGAAGCAACTATTTTTTGTTATTTTAACCTTTTTCCCATTGTTTTTAATGGCTGAAACTAACACAACTGGTAAGAAAATCACTTGTGTTGTGATAGATGCAGGACATGGTGGGCATGATCCGGGGGCAATTGGGTTTACAAAAGCCAAGGAAAAAGACATTGCATTGAGTATTGCATTAAAGCTAGGAAAACTAATCCAAAAAAACAACCCAGAGATAAAGGTCATATACACTCGAAAAACTGATGTTTTTGTAGAACTACATAAACGTGCTGCAATTGCCAATAGTAATAAAGCCGATTTATTTATCTCAATTCACTGTAATTCTTCGAAAAAAAGTGAGCCATTTGGCGTAGAAACTTGGGTCATGGGTCTTCATAAATCAGCCGCAAACTTAGAAGTGGCTAAGAAAGAAAATGCATCTATCTTGATGGAAAAAGACCATGTTGTAAAATATGATGGATTTAACCCAAATTCTGCCGAAGCATATATTATATTTTCACTTTTTCAAAATATGTATATTAGCCAAAGTTTGTCGCTTGCAAATTCTATTGAATCAAATTTTAAAAGCAATTTAAAGCTGTTTGATAGAGGAGTAAAGCAAGCTGGATTTCTAGTTCTATACAAAACTTCCATGCCAAGTGTTTTGGTTGAAGCTGGCTTTGTAAGCAATCCCAAAGATGAATTGTATTTAAAAAAAGAAAATGGCCAAGAATCGATAGCTTACTCACTTTACAAAGCATTTTTAAATTACAAATCATCCATAGAGGGAACTTCAATTATTGCACAACCGAATTCACAGTTACTCACGTATGATCAGGTAAAAGACCCAAGAGATACAATGACTATCAAAAGTTCACCTAATCAAGCTAATGATACAAATCGAATAAACATAACACCACTTACTGATAAGTTTTTGAACAGCCCACATCCAATTAAAAACAATAGAACAAAAACAAAAAAAGATTCATCACACGTGAACATAACCCCATTAACCGACAAATACATTGATGCAAATCCAAGACTAACGCCAAAGATAATTTCAAATCCAAAAACAAAGATTGATTCTAATGCTATTTACACGAAGCCAAAAGGGCAAACAGAACAATCTACTGGATCAAAAATTGTATTTCGAGTTCAATTTGCCTCCTCTCCCACAGCTAAAAACCTCATAAATAAGGAGTTTCAAAATTTAGAA
This sequence comes from Bacteroidota bacterium, assembly GCA_037130365.1. GTDB lineage: Bacteria > Bacteroidota > Bacteroidia > Bacteroidales > WCHB1-69 > JBAXTE01. Next base: position 84,557 of record JBAXTE010000015.1, on the reverse strand, counting down.
AATGTATATGAGTACAAGCAGGGAAATACTTTTAAATATACTGCTGGGGCTTTTAGCTCTATTAAAGAAGCCATTGTATATCAAACAAAGTTGCAATCAATTGGTTATATCGATTGTTTTGTAATCGCATTTAATAACGATATTCGGATTTCACCAACAGAAGCTACAAAATTACTAAACAGCCAAAGCAACTAACAAGATTAACAGACTATTTTGTAAAGTCTAGTTGATTTTTTGTATTTTTGGAGCGAAATAAACAACATCAAAGTCTACTTCTTATTATTCATTTAACTTTAATACTCTGTGTTTGAAAACTTTAAAATAAAAAAAGAAATTAAAATTACGCTGATTTTTTTCATTACATTAGTTTTATTTATCTGGGGAATCAATTTTTTAAAAGGGAATGATTTATTTCAAAACCAACGAAAATTTTATGCTGTTTACGACAATATAAGTGGTTTAATGACTGCTAATCCAGTTCAAATAAATGGTTTTAAAGTTGGAATGGTTTCAAAAATTGATTTTACAAATGATAACTCGGGAAAAATTCTTGTAGAATTTATGATTAACGAGTCTATCACAATTCCAAAAAACACGATTGCAGAAATATTCAGTCCAGATTTATTGGGATCTAAAGCTGTGGAACTTAGATTAGGAAATGGTGTTGCTGCCAAAAACAAGGACACTTTAATAGGCAAACTACAACTTGGAATGTCTGATCAAATAGCAACGCAAATTGCCCCAATTAAGGAAAAAACAGAACGAATTCTTTCTTCAATGGACACAATACTTCTCTCTGTTAAAGGCGTTTTCAACCTTCAAAATCAACAAAATTTAACAGCTAGTTTTAATCATATACAATTAACTTTAGCCAGCCTGAGTAGCGCTATGAGTAGTGTTGATTTTATTGTAACTGAAAATAAAAGTAAAATATCAAATTTTATTGCAAGTTTAGATGACATTTCTAAAAACATCAAAAACAATAATCGAAAGATCACCAATATCATCGAAAATTTCTCTTCAATTTCTGACACTTTAGCCAAAGCAAATTTTGCTAAAACAATTAAATCTGGAGAAAAAGCCATCTCTGATTTACAATTAATGCTCGATAAAGTCAATAAGGGAGAAGGAACATTAGGCCAATTAGCGAACAACGATACGTTATATCGCAATTTGCAAAACACATCTGAAAGTCTTAATTTGCTTTTCAAGGATATGAAAAATCATCCAAAGAAATATGTTCATTTCTCAATATTTGGAAAAAAAGAAAAAAAGGATACCATAAAATAGTGATGATTCTCAAAATTATTATGAATTATTAATCTGTTTCATCATTTTATCAAAGTCGCTTTCATATAACTTATCTTGCATAATTCGATATTTTTCAAATTCGCTTTCGGCAAAAGCTTTAGCAATTTCAGCAGTTACTTTGCCTGAATTGCAAAGCTCTATCTGAATTCACTCGGTACCCAACCGAAATAATTGTTTCAAGATTATAGAATTGAGTGTTATAATTTTTACCATCTGTTGCAGCTTTCCGGAAATTCCGGATAACTGAATCTGCGTCTAATTCACCACTTTTGAAAATATTTTGCAAATGTTCACTAATTGTTCGAACATCCACTTCAAAAAGAATGGCAATCAACTTTTGCGACAACCAAACGTTCTCGTCTTCGATTCTCACTTCAATTGAATTTTCGCCAGATTGTTTGGAAAAAATTAAAAACTCGGTTGTACTGTTACGAATATGAATTTTGTTTCTGGGCATATTTGTGCTTTTAATTATCCTATGCAAATATATACAAAAAAGGAATATTGATTAAATTCCCCTATGAATCGCTTATTAACAATACACGTGGTATTAATTCTCAAAAACTGCATCCAACTGTTCAGTTAAATTAACCTGAAATTCCGAATATGATTGAGGCTGAACTCGATTCATGTAAAAAACAAGCATTCCAGCACTTATATAATTTAACTGTTTTTGAATCCGTTCAATTTTGTCTTCAGAAAAAACACCTTTTTTACGAATTAATTCCCAATCTTCATCACACAAATAATTTAGAAAGGAATAAATGGCATGACCCATTTCTTGCGGATTACCAATTGTACCCAATTTTTCGACAAAAAACAGGTCGAAAATCCCTGGATATTCCATAAAATAATTGATATATGCTTTAGAAATTGCTTTAATCCGGTCTGTTCCTGCTGGAATATCAACGACTCTTTGCTTTACAAAGTCTTCACACTCTCCTTGAAATATTTTTACACATTCAAAAATTAAGACTTTAACATCCTTAAAGTAATTATACAATGTTGCAAATGAATACCCCGCTTGTTCGGCGATATTCCGAACACTCACACTTCTGACTCCTTCAGATTGAATTAATGATTTAGTGGCTTCAATAAAATACCCTCTCATTCGCTGTTCTTGAATCTCTTTCTTTTCCATAATTTTATCAGTGTTTATATTTTGAACACTGCAAATATAATGAACATTGTTCATATAAGCAAATAAAAATAGAAATTTAGTTATTAAAGCAGTTTAAAAAAGGCAATAATAGGGTTTATTTCTTCATCTTTATGAAGTTTATCTTTTAAACTTTTCCCAAACACCATAGACAAAAATAATAAGCCCTACTAAAATAGCAAGTCCACCTAATAAAAAAGCACCAAAATGTATACTAACACCACCCCAAATGTGGTTTGTAGATCTGAAATAGCCAAATAAAATCAGAACAATTCCAAGGAAAATTCCATATAAACCAGATTTAATATTGCTTTCTTTAATGGAATCAATTAAGTTCTTTTTAATATTGTTTTCATATCCCAGAACATTGGGCTTATCACCCAAATTATTAGGATAATATTCTAAAACAGAAATATTCCCATTTAACAATTCATCAGCCTGATAATCGGTTATCAACTCACGATTTAGCGCAGTTACAATTGCGGCTTCATACATTCTTGAGTTATTACATTTTGCTGGATTTTCAACAATTTCAATCAATTCATCATCTGAATAGGTATCCACTAACCTAAATTTTTGATTTTCTTTTTCCATGAATAATACTTTTTGAAATTAATAAACCTGAACAAAAAAAACAAGAAACTCAAAAAAATCAATATGAAACTTTTTTTATTGTTCGACCATTGTTCAATATCCAATAGAAATTAAAATAAAAAGAGACAGGAAGTTTCGATTCTTGGACCATTTCGAACTTTGGAGGATCAAAAAAGCCATATAATCCAATAGAATAATGGAAATGAATAAATGCACGAGTCCATGATAGAGTGGCTAATCCAAGTTGTTTGTTACCGCCTTCAAAGCCACCAATATATGAATTAAAAACTAAAACATTTTTTTTATTCAAGAGATAATCCGTTTCAAAACCACCAGAATAGTAGCGAAAGCGTTTCCCCATATTAACAGGAATTAGCCCAGCTGCTGAGCCACCACCAACAATGCCGACATAAGCTCCTCCACCTATATATCCTGCATGAATTCCAGATATACTTCCTCTAACAGAAAACGCCAATTTCTTAGAGGGTTTCAGGCTTAAAAATAATTTTGCGTGATTGTCTGAGCCATACAATAAGCCAATACTTCCCATACCAATAGCTCCACCTGGGAACATTAATCCACCAGCTAATGCAACTGGAAAAATACCGACTGCAGTCCCAAATTCAATGGCAGAAGCGAACAATTGACTATCGAAAAATTTATATTTTACAGAAATATTTGGTGTAATTACAAGAGGAATATAAGATGATATTTCTACTTTATTGCTTATTGCATAAGAACTTCGTCCAATTAAATTCAGTCTAACTTCGTGTTTTTGTAAAATATGTGCATTAGAGAATTCTGGAACACGGGCATTAGCCCAGCCAATATGCATTTCTTTTACTTTGTTGTGTTGAATAATGGTATCTCCATATATTATTTGGCCAAATCCTTGGATTGAAATCATACAAAATGCAAACACCACAATTAGATGTAAAACAATAAGGTTTTTATTAAAATTAATTTTCATAAGAACTATACATAAAAAGGTATGAGTAAATTCAGAAAAGCCATTTTTTAAGTTTGTACATAAATATTTTGTGAAGATATTTGTATTAAATAAATTTTGAAAAGCTACAAAAAACAAAATTTTGAACGGTATCAAATGGAGTTTTATGGTCTTCAATAATGCTACTTTCCAATCGATAACAATCTTTAAATGTTTCAACCAAAGTTGCTTCCGTGTATTGTTTTATTTCTAAACCACTACATTTTCTAGGACCATTCTCTGAAAATGTTCCAATCACCAAAAATCCATTCGGATTAACCTTTAAGTTCGTCATTTCAACATAATGTTCAATTTCTTTTTCAATTGTCAAGAAATGAAAAGCAGCCCGATCGTGCCAAAAATCAAATTTTTCAGATAGGTTAACAGTCGCAATATCAGCAACTATCCACTTTACTTTATTCGCTCGGGTTCCAAGTCGAATTTTTGCTCTTTCAAGAGCAGATTCAGAAATATCCAGAACGGTAATATCAACAAATCCGAGGTCGAGCAAACCATCAACAAAAAAGCTATCGCCGCCACCAACATCTAATATTTTAGCTGTTTTAGCAAGATTAAATTGTTTCACAAAACCAAGCGAAGTATTTGGATTCGGCTGGTACCAACTTACTTCATTTAGCGCTTTGGTTTGATAGATATTATTCCAATGTTTTTCTCTATTAAAATCTTCCATTTATAGTTATTTTTTTGGGATCAAAAAGGTAAAAATCATATGAATCTTTACTAAATTGGTACGAGTAATTATGAGAAACAAAAGCCTCAATCTCCTCCCCTATATTCTTATCTATTTGATGTTTTAAAAAATATTTTGGGGGGTTTAGCATTAAATCAGTCAATAATTGATTCTGTGTTTTTTTATTAGTTGCAAATATTGGATGAAAGTATTTGCTTGGCGATTTCCTTTTTGAATAAGCTAAAATTGGACTACCGTAACTTCCTGATAAATAAACATAATCACCATTCTCTGTGTGATTTTTCACCCACAAACCTATCTCTTTGTTGTTATCTGAATACGCAGTAATGATGTAACCGTTAATCAAAATATCTTGATATGGAAGTCCAAGTATAATAATTGTTGCTATTAAAATTGTGGCTTGCTTATGAATCATTGATTTTATTTTTTGAACTTCCAAAATTCTATTACTCAACAAAATGCCGACAATTAAGGCCAGTGCAGGCATCAATTGCTTAACTTGGTGACCGTAATAATAGCCTGATGCATTTACTCCTATAAAATCTAAAACTAGCCAAAAAATCAATCCCAAAAAATATTTTTTCTTAATCAAATCCCGCTGAATAAAAATCAAAAATAGTAAAGGATAAAAAATCACGATTCTGGAGTTAAGCCACAAATGAATAAACCCGTTTAACCTCACCACAGAAGGAGCCGATGAGGCAGAATTTGATAAAATCAACCAAGCACCATCAAAATAATCATTAAAGGAAACCCCACTTAACAAAAGTGGAATCACACTTATTATTGTAGATATTACAACGCCAAAAACTAAAAATATTACACCAAAAAGAACTGATTTTTTCGCTTTATTCTTTGCAGAAAACACCAAATAGAAGAAAAGCAATGCAACCATTGTAGTTACCGCAATTTGTTTAAATGCGATTGCAAATCCCATAGAAATGCCCGCTAGGATAATCCAAAAGAATCCGTTTTGTTTTTCCTTTGCTTTAATTACAAAATAAAAAGCTAATACAGAAAAGAACACCATAAACGACTCTGTTTGTGACGAGTATGCACCATCCATTAACTCCCACGTCATAGATAATCCGAAAATATACATACTAATAACACCAGCTAATCGGCTATGTAATTTTTTAGCAATTAAATAAATAATAAAAGATGAAAGGAGCAACAAAGCGACTCCAAGCCACCTTACAAAAAACACATTTACGCCAAATAATAGATTAGAAATAGCATAGATTTCAAATATTCCAGGTGTTTTATTATCAACAGCTCCTAGGTAAGGTGCAATTCCATTGTCGCTCCAAATTCTTCCAATATAGCTCCACATTCCTTCGTCGTTATTCATAACTCGATTGAATGAAATTAAGACAAATATTGTGAACAAGAATAGTACAATAAATAGCGGACTAGAAAGTATTTTATAGGAACTCTTTTTCTTCATAAATTTCATTGATTCTGGCAAAATTTTAAAGCTCGTTTTACAAAAACAGATTAAGGTCACAATTTATCAAATCTACAAACCACTCATCACAAACTAAAAACTTGGACAAGAAAGTGATCTCATTTTACTCTTTTTAGTATTACTATATCTACCATAATCGCTTTTGGGAATTTTGGCTTCGTATTTAAATTCAACAGTTTTGCTTTCATTCTGTTTTAATTGAAAGTTCCATGTTAACAATCCTTCAACCTTATTAATGTTTGCTTGATCGATGTTTTCGATGGTAATTTTTACTTTTTCATTATCGTAATAAACAGGAACTTGATCTAAGACCTGAATCGATAACATCTCAGCAGAATTATTTTTAATCATAATATTAATTGCTGATTTTTCGATATTATAATTTCCAATTAAGCTCGTTTGATTATTTATAGCAACCTCTTTTCTAATAGCTTGAATGTTATTATCTTTTCCTAAGTACAGGCTCAATGTATCATTTTCGGTATAGGTATTCAAGAATGTCTTACCCATAAATGAACCCTTGTTGTAAATATTAGTATTTCCGGGAATTAAGTTATATTTATTCCAGCCAGGAATTTTAGCGATAAGAAATCCAAATGGATCAACTTTAGGAATAATTAAATATGAATATTCCGCATTAATCGTGTATGAATTAACATCAATTAGATATGGTTTTGAATCTGACGGTATGCTATATTTATGCTTTATATCGTATTCGGCAATAGAATTTGAAACTTCAATTTCGACAAATTTTACTCCATTGGCATTTGCTCGATTTGATTTGGAGGTAGATCCTTGTTGGGCATTCAACGAAGGAGCATCAAAACCTTCGGTAGGGCTAGCAGTAGACAATTTGATATCCACGTTTTCCCATGGAGTTCCAGAAGCATTAAAAACATTTGCTTTGAAAACAAATTGCAAAGGCTTCCCAGATCCTTGATATTTGCAATCGTAGGAAGGTGCCCATCCAGCATTTGGCGTTAAGTATTTAAACGAAAACATCACACTTTTAGAGGACGAATTGATAACAGTTAGCTGAATTTCTGAACTTGCCTTTTGCGTGTTTGCACTGAGCTCATTAAGTTGATTTGTACATTTTGCAAGACTGACTTCAATAGCTTTTACTTTTTCAGCCAGTTTATATAAATCGGTTGTCAATTCGAGATATCGCTTGCTAAAAAACGCAGATGCTTTTTCTATTTCCGTAACTGCTACACCTTTAGCAACACCGCCAATAGACTCACCATTAAACAATAATCCTTTCTCTTTTGTAAATGCTTCAATTTTACAATTTGTAAACCCAATTTCATTTTCAAGTCGAAGAATACTATCCTGCAAAGCTAAAATTCTAACATTCTGCTCCTTTTTTTCTTTCGTATAATTAATTTTTTCAGTTACGGTTATAATATCAACATCTGGACTTGATGTACTAACGTTAATCGTGTTAGGAACTATAAATGGAGATAAGTCTGTAAAAACAACAACGCTCTTCCCTTGAGGCAAAGAAATTTCTTTTTGATAGTTAATTTCTGCGGATGAGTTATAAATGGTTACACTTTTAATTTCTGCAATAGCCTCAATTTCTTTGCTTTGAGCAAAAACTGCCATAGATAAACTCATAATAATTGATAGTGAAAATAATGTTTTCATAACATAAAAGATTAAATTTATTGAAAAAAATTCCAACTATAAACGAATAATAACTCAAAATTTCTCCAACAAATATATAGAATTTTTCTATTGTCCGATAAATTTTCAATATTTTCAGCCCCTTTATCCCCTAGAGGGGAAATATTGAAAATTTAGTATTAATCAATTGATTTTCAATGCTCCCTTTAGGGGGTTTGGGGCAAAAGCATTGAAAATCATATCTAAATATCAATTTCATAAACCAAGCCCTTAACAGTGTAATACCTTGCAATTTAATGTTTATCTGCATTATACAACAATTTTATTAATTTATATCGGACAACAATCATAGAATTTATAAGAAAAATGCTAATTCAATCTTAATTTGAATCACTAATGTTAGATAAATTTTTAATATTTTCTGTCCAATTCACTCTTGTATTATGACCCAAAAGGAAATATTGAAAACCAGTTACTAATCAATTGACTTTCAGTGCCACTTTATAAGGGATTTCAGCAGAAGCATTGAAAAAAATGTTTAAAAATCTATCCCAAAGCGAACAATGGCATTCAAAAAGTCAATTCTAGCAAATCTTTCAATCGAAAATTGTATATTTGCAAATTAGGATTATAGAAATAATAAAAATGAATAAAGATAGAACCAATACAATTGAAGATCAAGATGAAGTGCAAGAGTTTAAAAGCACCGAATCTGAAGAAAATATTAATATTGACGAGATTATAATTAGCTCACCCGTAAGCGTAGAGCGGACTCAAATTTCTGAAAATAAGTTTTTGACTAGAGGAATGGCAGGTAATCCTAGCGAAACAAATTGCAATAAACCTTTAAAACACCAATGTTGCAAACTCGACGCAACCAATTGGTTATCTGATATTAACACAGGGACAGAACATCCACCTTTTACTGTTGCTGAAGTGCGTTTTAAAAACAATCGTAAAGATTTTTTCAAATTACCCGAAGAAGGTGTTTTTGAAGAAGGAGATGTTGTTGCTGTAGAAGCATCCCCCGGTCACGATATTGGTATTATTTCATTGTATGGAGAGCTGGTCAAACTACAAATGAAAAATAAAAAAATTGATCCAGATTCCGATGATCTCAAAAAAATATATCGTAGAGCTCGTGCTACCGATTTGGAAAAATGGGTTTCTACAATAGAAAAAGAAGATAATGCATTGTTGCAATCGAGAGTGTTAGCTTCTGATTTGCATTTAACCATGAAATTTAATGACGTTGAATACCAGGGAGATGGCACAAAAGCAGTATTTTATTACTCCGCAGAAGACCGTGTAGATTTTCGTGAATTAATAAAAACATTAGCCGAAAGATTCAGAGTTCGTATCGAAATGCGTCAAATTGGGGTTCGCCAAGAAGCAGCTCGTGTTGGAGGAATTGGCATTTGCGGAAGAGAACTTTGCTGTTCATCATGGCTAACTTCTTTTAACTCAGTTACAACAAATACTGCTCGTGCTCAACAACTAACACTTAATCCTCAAAAACTTGCCGGTCAATGTGGAAAACTTAAATGTTGTTTAAACTATGAGTACGAAACTTATCTTGCTGAGTACAAAACGTTTCCAGATATCAATATCGTTTTAAAAACACTTAAAGGAGATGCAATTTATCAAAAAACCGACATCTTTAAAAAAGCAATGTGGTACTCATATCGTCATGACCAAATGCATCTTTATGCAATTCCTGTCGAAAAGGTTAACTTTGTAATTCAAGAAAATCTAAAAGGAAAAATGCCTGAGTCTATTGAAGATTTTGCTTTAACAAACGTTAAACAAACAGAATACGACATGAGTGTTCAGAATGAAGACCTCAGTAGATTTGATAAGAAAAAATTGGAAGATTAACACATTACAATTTCAGAAATATAATATCAAAACATATAGTTATGAGTAAGTTAAAATATATTTTGCCTTTATTTTTAGCCCTTATTATCAGCTCTTGTGATCAAAATTGTGCGTATGAACGTTATGATACTATTGAAAATGAAAAATGGGATTTAGCCAAAACATTCACCCATGAGTTTGATATAACTGATTCTATGCAGTGGTATAATATGTATATCAACATCCGAAATACAACCGATTTCCGAAACAGCAATCTCTTTTTGTTTGTAACTACCACATTTCCAAAAGGTCAGATGGCAAAGGACACACTTGAATGTGTATTAGCAGACCCAAAAGGAAAATGGTATGGCAAAGGAAACGACCGTTTTAAAGATTGCAAAATCATGTTTAAACCGAAGTTCAGATTCTCACAAACAGGCAAATATAAGATTAATATCCAACATGCAATGCGTGAACAAGTAGTTGTTGGAATTTCAGATATTGGAATCCGTTTAGAGAAAATCAAATAGTATTAAATCAGTTTTTGATGATAACAAATTGAGCAACATGAATAATAAAAGTGCAAAACCTTCGTGGGTAAAATGGTTATGGTGGACATACTTCAGCATCATCGGAATCCTCGTGATTATGTTTTTCATGATTTCTATGGGTTGGATGGGATTTATGCCTTCGTTTGAAGAGTTAGAAAACCCAAAAACAAATCTCGCAACCGAAATCTATGCAGATGATGGTTCATTATTAGGAAAATATTTTATCGAAAACCGATCTAATGTACCATATCAGGAGCTTTCCCCTAATTTAGTAAACGCATTATTAGCGACTGAAGACGCTCGTTTTTACAAACATTCTGGAGTTGATTCACGTGCAATTATGCGTGTAACATTAGGAGTGCTCACATTTAGCAAAAAAGGTGGTGGAAGTACACTCACTCAACAATTGGCGAAAAATTTATTTCCAAGAGATCCTAAAGCAAATGTTTTCAAACTTATTTTTTCTAAATTTAAAGAATGGGTGGTAGCAACCAAACTCGAGCGAAATTACACCAAAGAAGAAATTATTGCAATGTATTTTAACACGGTTGATTTTGGAAGTTTGGCTCACGGAATAAAATCTGCATCAAAAACTTTTTTCGACAAAGAACCTAAAGAGTTAAATATTGAAGAATCTGCTATGCTAGTTGGCTTACTCAAAGCGCCTTCTGCTTATAGTCCCATTCGGAATCCAGAAAATGCCTTGCGACGAAGAAATGTAGTGTTGCATCAAATGTATAAATACGATTACATTACAAAAGAACAGTTTGAAAGCATTAAAGCGAAGCCAATTGATGTTTCTAAGTATAAAATTCAAGATCACACCGCTGGTTTGGCTACTTATTTTAGAGAATTTTTGCGAGGCGAATTAATCAAATGGTGTGATGCGCATGTAAAACCAGATGGCACAAAATATAATTTATATACTGATGGGCTAAAAGTATACACTACCATTAATTTTAAGATGCAAAAATATGCCGAAGAATCTGTTAAAGAGTATCTTGGTGGAGATTTACAAAAACAATTTTTTTCGCATTGGAAAGGCATTCGAAATGCTCCATTTTACAACTTATCTCAACTAGAAGTCGACGAATTGATGATGAGGGCTATTAAACAAACTCCTCGATTTAGCGCATTAAAAGCTTCAGGAATGAGCGATATGCAAATCAAAAACGAGTTTATGAAACCGGTTAAAATGAGAGTTTTTACTTACCGTGGGGAAAAAGACACGTTGATGAGTCCGTATGATTCGATAAAATATTACAAATCATTTTTGCAGTGCGGAATGATGGCTGTGGATCCAAAAAATGGTCAAGTTAAAGCATACGTAGGAGGAATTAACTATAAGCATTTTCAATTTGACCATGTCGTTTTATCACGTCGTCAAGTTGGCTCTACTTTTAAACCATTTGTGTACACTTTAGCGATGCAAGAAGGAGAATTCTCACCTTGTTCAATGGTTCCTAATGTTCCTGTTTCTTTCGAAATGGGCGATGGCACTACATGGACACCTAGTAACTCTGGCGATGCTCGCGATGGCGAAATGGTCACCTTACGGTGGGCATTAGCAAATTCTGTTAACTATGTTTCTGCTTATTTAATGAAGCGTTATTCACCTCAAGCAGTAATTACATTGTGTCGAAAAATGGGAATTACTGGTGAAATTCCTGCGGTTCCGTCAATCTGCTTGGGAACACCAGAACTTACTTTAATTGAAATGGTTGGCGCTTTTGCTACATACGCTAATCAGGGAGTGTTTAATCAACCTTCATTTCTTTTAAAAATTTGTGATAACAAAGGGAATGTGATTGAAACTTTCTCCACTCAAAAGCCTCAAGAAGTAATAGACCAACAAACTGCATTTTTGATGATAAAATTAATGCAAGGGGTTGTTGAAGGTGGAACTGCTTCTCGATTACGCTATAAGTATGAGTTAAAAATGCCAATTGCTGGTAAAACAGGAACCACTCAAAATAATTCCGACGGTTGGTTTATGGGTCTCACACCTCAACTTGCTGGTGGCGTTTGGGTAGGCTGTGAAGATCGTGCAGCGCATTTTAGAACTACTGCCCAAGGTCAAGGGGCAAATACAGCACTTCCAGTTTGGGCACTTTTTATAAAAAAATGTTATAAAGATAAATCGCTTAAGCTCGATGAAAAAGCAACTTTTACAGCACCTCAAAAGCCAATTACTGTGGAAACGGATTGTGCTGGAAGTGTTGAAAACCCAAAAGACAATATTTTTGATAAATAATAATCCAATTCTAACAAGCTAATTACGTTAGATGATAAATAATTTTAGATACTCAACATTTGTAATTTTAAACTTTCAAAATCATGTTTGTTAGCATCGTAATTCCAGCTTATAATGAGGAAGATAATATCGTTACTGTAGTTGAAACGCTAAAGGCAGTAAAAATGCCTGAGTTCGTCGAGAAAATTGAAATTATTCTTATTGACGATTGTTCTACCGATGAAACTTGGAATATTATGAATCAAATTGTTGCTCAAGATGCAAACATTATTGCGCTTCATTCAGAAGTAAATTCTGGCAAAGGTGCTGCTGTAAAATATGCATTTACTGTTGCAAAAGGAGATGTTTTAGTTGTTCAAGATGCTGATACTGAATTAATACCTTCAGACATTCCGTCTTTGCTTGAAGCAATGGTTAAATTAAAGGTCGAGTTTATCAATGGATCAAGATATTTACCCGGAATTGTGCGGCCAATATCCTCATACAAACGTTATGTGGCTAATAGATTATTCACGTTTATCACCTCCATTTTAATTGATGTTAAGCTAACTGATATGGCATGTGGATATAAAGTTATCCATAAAAATTTGTACAATCAACTTAAGATTAAAAATAACAGATTTGGATTTGAAGCTGAGTTGATTATTAAAGCCATGCGAGTTAAAAAGAATAATGTTGCTGAAGTACCCGTTAATTACTTTCCACGAAATAATGGTGAAGGGAAGAAATTTAAAAATTCTGATGGTTTAAAAATTCTTTGGACAGTGATTAAGTATGGATTATTTCGAAAAAATTAATCTAAGATTCTATGCCAAAAATACTCTTTATAGCTATCCATCGCCCATTTCGTTCGCCAAGTCAACGGTTTCGATTCGATCAATTTATGGAATATTTTGAAGCTATTGGATACGATATCACCTATTCTTCATTAATTAATTCTCGCGACGATGCTTGGTTTTACAACCGTGGACATTTGCTTAAAAAGTCATTTCTGATTTTAAAGTCCATTATAAAGCGTGTTCATGATGTAATGATAGCAAAAGAATATGACCTTGTTTTCGTCCAACGTGAAGCAATAATGTTGGGAACATCAACCTTTGAAAGACTATTGGCAAAACGCAGTTCCCTCATTTATGATTTTGATGACTCAATTTGGTTACTTGATGTTTCCGAAGCAAATAAAAAATTTAGTTGGTTGAAAAAACCAAAAAAAACTGAAAATATTATTCGATATTCTACTGCAGTTTTTGCTGGCAATGAGTACCTTGCTCATTTTGCAAAAAAGTTTAATCATAAAGTATTTACAATTCCTACAGTTCTAAAAACGAAGGACATTAACCATCATTATCCATCTAAATGTAAAAATTCAAAAGTGGTTATCGGATGGATTGGAAGCACCACTACAATTAAGCATCTAGAATGGGCACAGTCGATGCTAGAGGATCTTTTTGCTGCGCTCGGAAACAAAATTGAGCTGATCGTGATTTCTGATAAAAAGCCATCATTGAAGAATATTGATTATACCTTTATTAAATGGTCTCCAAAAACCGAGCTTTCGTTACTCACCACGATGGATATTGGCATTATGCCTATTCCTGATGATAATTGGACTCGGGGAAAATGTGGTTTTAAAGGTCTGCAATGTATGTCTTATGGAATTCCAGTAGTAATGTCATCTGTTGGGGTTAACAACCAAATTATTCATCATGCTAAAAATGGCTATTTGGCAAACACCAATCAAGAATGGATTCAATATATTACATTACTTACCGAAAACGTAGAATTAAGACACGAAATTGGAACTCAAGGTCGCAAAACAGTTGTTGAAGATTACGCTGTGGAAAAATGGCAAGAAAGAATCGTTTCAATTTTTGACGAAATTTGTGCAAAAAATTAATTTTTTTTTATTTTGTAAAAAAGCTTATTGGGTTGATGAGTTGATGAGTTGATAGGTTGATAGGTTGATAGGTTGATGGGTCCCGAAAAATAAAAATCTTTGATTTTTTGATTTTTCGAGGGTCCACGAAAAACTATAATCCGCTTGGTTGGCGGATTGTTTTTCGGGATTGATCTGTTGGGTTTCCCTATAAACTTATAAACTTTGAACTTATAAACAAAAAGGGTTGATGGGTTGATAGGTTGATAGGTTGATAGGTTGATAGGTTGATGGGTTGTTAGGTTGATAGGTTGATGGGTCCCGAAAAATAAAAATCCACATGGTTGGCGGATTGTTTGTCGGGATTGATTTGTTGGGAAACCCAATAAATTAATCAACATAAATTAATTTGTCTCGTTTTTGTCTCGTTTTTAACCAAAACATCGACTTTTTTTGATGTAAGTCGCAGTTTTCATTTTTTATATTTAGAATCGTGCGGATGAAGGGACTTCCCGCTTTCAGCGGGATAAACTTCTCGCCCCTTCCGCACAAAAAAAAAGACTGCAAAAATGCAGTCTTTTTTTTTGTGCGGATGAAGGGACTCGAACCCCCACGCCTCTCGGCGCCAGATCCTAAGTCTGGTGCGGCTACCAATTACGCCACATCCGCAGTTTAGGAGGTGCAAATTTACAACTTTAATTGGGAACTCCAAATTTTTTCTGAAAATAAATAAATTACACCTCTAAATCTAGTTACTTTTTCTTATTATGTTCCATCATTCTATTATACTGTTTAAAGAAATCAGGCAAATCATCAATAGAAATTCGTTTAGCAATAATTTTTTTATTCTCGTCTAAAATAAACAAAACTGGTGTGCTGTAGATGTCATAAACTTTTCTAAAATCAATATTTGCAGTATTTCCTCCTACATTAATCCATGTCAATTTGTTTTCTTTAATGTATTTTTTCCAACGTTCAAGGTCTTGATCTGTCGAAATTGCAAATACTTCAATACTTAATGAATCTTTTTGAGCATTGTAAAAGTCTCTGAGCTTTGGTGTTTCAATTTTGCAATGACCACAATCTGGATCCCAAAACCACATAAATGTGAATTTGGTTTTTGGAGAATGGCTCGATATAAACACATTATTAGTATCAGGCATCACTAACTCTGGGGCTTTTGCTCCAATTAAAATTGCCTTAATTTGAGCCGCTCTTTTGTTCATATTATCTACGGTAGATTGTGTTACCCAAGTACATTGGTTTGTGGCATAATACTTTTCGGCCATGTGAACAAATATTTCATCTTGTCCCATAATCTTGCTGGTTTCATAATGATTTGTTATCCACCACACAATGTACTTAAACATCTCTTTATTATCCCGAACTGTTTCTATTAATATATCGGCTTCTTTTTTAATACTATCATTGTCTTGAATAATAACTGCATTGAAAAAAGTAGAGAGTTTATTCGTGAAAACAGGAGTTCTTAAAAGTCTATCATCCTTTAAATCAACATAATCCCAATAATGAGTTTTGTAATATCTCCAACCCCAAGTTGAATCAGAGTTCCCATTTTCTTTTATTGGCAACTCAGGAATTTCAATTTGTTCGTTAACTTTCAAAACTTTAGAAATTAACGCTTCAGGATTCTTAGCAATGAAATCTTTGGTGAATTTTTCAAGCTCTTTACTTTTGTCTTTTATCGACTGCTCTGTAGTTTTTATTCCTTCCTCATTTTTTACATTTTTTGCATCTTTAAGCTGTTTTTGTAGTCGACTTAATTCGGACTGAAACTTTGATGTGGGTTTAACATAGCTATAAAACTCTTCATTTTCGGGAGAGTTTTTAAAAGATAAGTTATTTAAAAAATCTACCGTGTCAGTTACAACAGAGAAATTTTGATTTTTATCGATAACTAACTCAATAAGCTTCACTTTTTTTTGAGTAGCTAAAATATAAATTCCACCTAGAAGAGGCTCTTTGCCTTTAAAAACAAAGACTCCTGGTTTGTTTTTATTCGAATAAGCTGAATCCTTTAAATATTGATTTCCACCATAATAATTTGCCAAATATAATAACGAATCGGCGTGACCTTTAATCGTTACAGAGATATTATATCCTGTTTCAGTTGAGCTTTTCTTTTTTTGAGCAAAACCAACTACTTGAGTTGCAATAAGCATTAATGTAAAAACAATTATTCTTTTTTTCATTGCTAAATTAGATTGAGTTTTAAAATGGCTGAACTAGTTATTTTTTTAACATCTACTAGACGTTATTCAACGTAAAATAGTTGTGTATATTATTTAATTTATTTTTTCTTGATTGCAATTGAAGTACTTTGTATATTTTTGTGCAAATTTATAGAATATTCTACTTCGTTTAATGTTAATATTCTTGAAAATATCAATCTACTTTAGACATTCAGACTATGGGAAAATTCATTAGCGCAAATTGGTTTAAAATTATCCTATTCATTTGCATAATCTTTTTAATATCAATGGTGGTAACTTATTTCCCAAAAAACATCACCAGAATTATTGTATTTGCAATACTTTTTATTGGAGATTACTATATTTGGAGAGTATTCAGAAGTTGGTTTTTTTCTTTTCAAAGAAAAATTAAATATCTACTGGTTACGCTCTACTGGTTACCTTCATATGTTCTTATTGGACTAATGGTTTGTGTCGCTTTTTATGGGTATCAAGCATTCGTAAATACACTTTCTTATGCTATTTCGGGCGCTGTGATGATTGCTTTTTCAATAAAATTCATTCTCTTTATTTTTATTCTTTTATCAGACACCACTAGAGTTACTTCTTATTTGTTGCATCATTTATTTATTAGTAAAAACCCTCATAAATTACCCAAAAGGAATAAAATTATTATTGGTGTAGGAATATTAGTTTCAGCAATTTTTATAATGCTGTTTGCTTGGGGATCTTTGGTTGATGCTTATCGTTTTAAAGTTGTAGAAGTTACTATTGAAAGTTCTAGATTGCCAAAATCCTTTGATGGGTTTAAGATTGTTCAGATTTCGGATATTCATTTTGTTAGTTGGATTGGTACTAAACGGTTTGAAAAGGCTGTGAATATTATTAATGAACAAAACCCTGATATTGTAGTATTCACAGGTGATTTAGTAACTTTTAAGTCGTCGGAAGCGGAAGAATTTATTCCACAAATGAAGAAAATTAAGGCTCGTTATGGAGTCTATGCCATTTTAGGAAATCATGATTATGGGGATTATGTAAATTGGGAAACACCTGAGGATAAAGTGAAAAATATGGATAAGTTATATTCCATTTATGATAAAGCTGGATGGAAGTTATTACGTAACGAACATTTGCAAATTGTGAATTCAATTCAAGATTCGATAACACTTATTGGTGTAGAAAATTGGAGTGAGAATAAACGATTTCCTTCTAAAGGTGATTTGGGCACAGCGATGAAAGGGATTTCTGATGATGATTTTAGAATCTTGCTTACACATGATCCATCTCATTGGCAATCGCTACACAGCCAAAATATTTCAATGGATTTAACCTTATCTGGTCATACGCATGGAATGCAATTTGGGTACATTGGTGAAAAACATCAAATTAGTCCAATTTCGTTAGCTCACCGTTATTGGCAAGGACTTCACAAAATGTTTGTTAATAATCGGTTACAATATTTATATGTCAACACTGGATTAGGAACCGTTGGTTATCTCTCGAGAGTGGGAGTTTTGCCCGAAATTACGTTAATTACTCTTAAACATAAATAATTTGAAACGCAATTTTTTAAAAATGTATATCTTTGTTCTCTGATATAGCGCATGTTGTCGCTTCTTTTACTCTTTAATTATGATTTTTTCGCTTAATAATATTTACATAACCAATTTTTACTCTTCAGTAAAGGCATTTTTTTATTTCGCAAAAATTGCCTTTTTGATCATGGTAAT
This sequence comes from Bacteroidota bacterium, assembly GCA_037130365.1. Classification (GTDB taxonomy): domain Bacteria; phylum Bacteroidota; class Bacteroidia; order Bacteroidales; family WCHB1-69; genus JBAXTE01. Next base: position 66,212 of record JBAXTE010000015.1, on the reverse strand, counting down.
TTATACGTTTAATGCCAATATCATTCAAGCTCAAGATGTTACAAAAATTGAACTTAAGCAAGCAGCTACTCTTAGTCACGATAAAAATATGGGCGAGATGCAACGTATTTTGGGAAATGTGATATTTGAACATGAAGGAGCACTATTGTTTTGTGATAGTGCTTGGCTCTTCGATAAGACTAACTCAGTGGAGGCATTTGGTAGGATTAAAATTCAATTAAATGACACTGTTTCGTTGTATGGAAATCACCTTAATTATGATGGAAATACAAAAATTGCAACTGTAACAGGAAATGTTCTCCTCAAAGACAATAAATCACGATTAACCTCAGAAATGCTTATTTACGACAGAACGTTAAATACTGCTTTTTACAATACTGGTGGCATGCTTCGAAATGCAAAAGATACACTTACAAGCAAAATCGGAACATATAATTCTGTTACTAAAGAAGTTTTTTTTACAGATAGTGTTGTGCTTCATAATCCAACTTATCGTATTGTTACTGATACACTTATGTTTAATACGAAAACGCAAACAGCAAACTTTTTTAGTCCAACAAATTTTATTTCAAAAAACAACCATATGTATTGTGAATTAGGTTGGTATAACACCAAAACCGATCAATCTGTTTTTAGAAAAAATGCATCCATAACAAATGGCAAACAAACAATAACGGGCGATAGTCTTTATTTTGATCAAAAGTTAAACTACGGTTTGGGGTATAAAAATGTAACTATTTCTGATTCACTCAAAAATGTTCAATTTAAAGGGAACTTTGCGGAGTATCGCCAACAAGGTGGGCTTTCATATATTACGGATAGTGCAATGGCTATACTTGTTGAAGATATCGATACCTTTTATTTGCATGCAGACACATTAAAAGTGTTTTTTGACACACTTCAAAATCCTCAACAGATTTATGCTTATAAAAAATGTAAATTTTTTCGTACGGATATTCAAGGAGCTTGCGATTCTTTAGTTTATTTAGTGGCAGATTCTATGATTTTTATGCATCGAAAACCAGTAGTTTGGTCTGGAGAAAATCAATTAGTCTCCGATACAATTATTTTTCAGATAAGAAATAGACAATTGCATAAGATGTTTTTAAATTCTGCGGCGTATATCATATCAGCTGTTGATACAAGTAGATTTAACCAAATAAAAGGTAGATACATGATTGGCGATTTTATTAAAAACAAACTCAATAATGTGGATGTAAATGGGAATGCAGAAAGTCTTTATTATGTGTTGGATGACTTTAATAAGTTGATTGGAATTAATAAAACGGAATCAAGTTATATGACATTATTGCTTCAAGATAACCAAGTGAGCTCAATTTTAATTTCAGGAAAACCAAAGGCGGCTATGTCTCCCGAAGATAAAATAAGCGTGAACGATATTAAACTAAGAAATTTTAATTGGCAAATAGCATTAAGACCAATTTCTTGGAGTGATTTATTTAGAAAATAGAGAGCGTAATTTGATAATGAGTTGATGGGTTGATGGGTTGATAGGTTGGAATGTTGGGTCTCCCTATAAACTTATAAACTTTGAACTTATAAACAAAAAAAAATGATAGGTTGATGGGTTGATGGGTTGATAAGTTGATAGGTTGAAGGTTGAAATATTGGGTCTCCCTATAAACTTATAAACCTTGAACCTATAAACAAAATAGTTGATGGGTTGATGAGTTTATTAGTTGATAGGTTGATGAGTTGATAGGTCCCGAAAAATAAAAATCTTTGATTTTGTTATTTTTCGAGGATCTTTTAACCCTCGTTTACGGGGCACGAAAAACAACGTTTCGCTTTTGGCGAACTGTTTTTCGGGATTGATATGTTGGGTCTCCCAATAAAGATATAAACCATTAGACCTTTAACCCCATAAACTTATAAACAAAAAAAAGGAGGTTTTGTAACAACGGATTTGTAAGCCGGGTTCTGTATTGTGCAAGCACAACATCTGTCATTTATCTAGGATGTATGTTGCCATACACCTCAAACGACCTACCCTCCGGGATCAGGCGAGTAGCCCTCAAGCCCCGGTTTATTTGGCCTTTCAATCCATGAGGTTTACCCATTAATCTAGTCACCTAGACTAATCGTGAGCTCTTACCTCACGTTTTCACCCTTACCACGCCGAGGCGTGGCGGTTATTTTCTGTGGCACTTTCTGTAGTCGTAACCTCCCGTTTACAACCCCTTCCCGTTAAGAAGCATGGTACTCTGTATTGCCCGGACTTTCCTCTCTCTTCGTTACCGAAAACAGCGACAGACCCATCCGTTGTTACAATTGCAAAGGTACGTTTTTTATGTATAAAATTGCGAGAATTTCGTGTCAATAATAAAAGTAGGGATAGAAGTATGTAAAATGAAATTATATTTTCTTTCATTAGAAAGAAAACATAATTTCAAATTTGAGTGGAAGAAGAATAAAAAATTTCCCTTTACTTGTCCTAATGCTCCCGCCTTGCGGGAGTCACCACGCTAAAAGCGTGGCAAAAAAAGGTCGCCGCAAAAGCGCTAAAAGGAAACCAGAAATCAGCCACGAAGTGATTGAACCTCCTGTTTTGCTTGAGCATTGTTCAACCCCATTCGGGGCTGAGTTTCACAGATATTTTGGCAGGCGCCAGTTCTACTGGCGGTTATTGATATTACGCGCCTTCAGCGCTAAATCGGAACTCCAAAACAGCCACGAGGTGGTTGAATGTGAATAACCGTGAGTGCAACTCACGGTAAAAATATAAGAAAGTCTCTACAGCCACGAAGTGGTTGAACTTGTTTTTTTTTATACGTAAATATTTATTTTATTTAAAGGTCGTTTAGAGCTCGTCCCGCGAAGGCGGGTCTCGGTTCTCAACGCTCTTTTACTCAAGGCGGTTTATGCCCCCAAAGAAAGCTTAGTTCTTTGAATATGAAACTTTTGTTTTGTGAGAGTTGCATCATAGGACCGCGTTTGCGTTAAGACCAATCTTATCCAAAACAGAGTGGTTTTTAACTTTTTTGGTGAAGTCTTTCTCTACTGGATTGTTCTAACTGTTATTTCATCCCTCTTTTTTATGAAATTCCTTTTTACTATATGGTTTTGTTTGCGTGAGGGATTGACGCGAAAATCCTTTTTTCTTCCTATCATTAAAAAAAGTAAAACCCCGTTTATGAATTTATTTTTTTGAAAATCGGGGAATGATTAAAACAGCATAATCGAGGGTAAAAAAGATTGTAGCAAAAAGCCCGACCTCGTATCGGTAATTTATACAAAATAGAGCAGAAAATTTAGTTTTTTCTGCTCTATTTTAATATTAACAACATTAGACGAGGACACGCCCAAAAAGAAATCTTACTTCAAGTTTTACAAAATCTCATTTTACTAGATTTGCGAATCAAAAAGTAAAAATCATTCATTAATTAGTCCTTAATCCAGACTTCGGTAGCACCTGAGCCATACTTAGAAATTGGCGCATCAAAGTGATGTAAGTTTGGATATTGCTGAAGAATTTTTAAAATTTCTGATTTTAGTCGCCCAATACCAACTCCGTGTATAAATATAATTTTTTGCAATTTCAGGCGAATTGCTTCTTCGAGATATTTATTAAACGTAGAAGTTTGGATGGTAAGCATTTGAACTGTATCGATTTCCGAAGGATTATCGACCAAGGCTTCAATGTGCAAATCGACTTCAGCGACTCCTGAATCTGTCATGAAGTTTTTCAACATCGACACGCTAGTAACAATATTTCTACTAGTGGTTTCAGCAACAGTGAGCTCATCGTATTTTTGAAGTTCCTCGCGGTTCGTTTGTACAAATTCAGGAATTGACCCAACATTGATAACCACTGATTTACTAGCTAAAAAAGAACACGAATGATAACTATCTTTATTGAAAAATTTCGATGATTTTATCGAAAACATATCATTAATTGGCAAATGAACTCGTTGATCTAATTCTGAATGAAAGATAACTTGCAATGCTCCTTTAATCCATTTATTGATATCATCGCGCTGAATTGTGTTGATTAACATCTTAGAATTTGGATTAATAGAGCCATAGTCTATGCCTTCCCACAGATTTTCTTGGTTATTAATCATCAAATTATATAATACGACATAGTTTGTATTATTCACAACATACACATCTAAATCGTCTTTAAGCAACCATACTTGATCGTGAGGGACAAAACAGAGATAGATTCCGGCGGGATCTTTTTTTGCTGATGAGAACCGATCTAATGGAGTTTCTCGTTCGTAATCATTTTCATCCACATCCCTATTTGAATCTGATGGCTGAATTGCTGTTGAAAAATCGGTTTCTTTCGGATCAAACATTTTTCCGGCAGAATCTGACGAGAATGCGGGTATTAAATCGGAGGTGATATATGGCATATCAAAACCATCTTCGGTGGTTACAGATACCATTGTTGGGCTAATTATTTTGGTAATTACCCCTCCTCCTACTTCGTTTAAAAATTTTACTTTTTGACCTATCGTGAATTTCATAATTCTCTTGAATTTTAATAACTAAAAAAACATTCCTATTCATGGTGTGGAAAACCAATTATTCTTCGAAATTACGAATTATAGTAATAACAACGAAATAACTACGGTTAATAATTTAAAAATTGCCTATTTTTGTAGTTCTTTAATCTTGGAACTCAAATGGCAAAAATCAAAATTAAGGCATTATCAATCATCTTTATAATGTTATTAATCGGAATTAATCTATTAATTTTTTCGTGCAAGAAAGAAGCGCTTATCCAAGAGCATCTAAATGTGCCAACACCTTATACGTTAACCATTCCTCGATTTTTTCCAACTATCATTAATAATCCCTCTGACAATCCGATGACTGTTGAAGGAATTCAATTGGGTCGTTACCTTTTCTATGATGGCAGATTACGGGGTTATTTGGGCACTAATCCCGATTCGTTAATGAGCTGTGGCACTTGCCATTTGCAAGAAAATGCATTTGAATGTGGTATTAATCATCCAAAATATACCGACGGTCAACCATTTGGAGTCACAGGAATACCAACGCCTCACGTGATGTTGCCTATGCAAAATTTAGTTTTTAATAACGAAGGGTATTTTTGGAATGGGTTAATTTATAAAACAAATCCAAATTCAAAACGAAGATCGATAGAAGATGTTGTAGAAATGGGACTAACAGCGCCACACGAGATGTATAGTACGCCCGAAAGAGCAGTTGCAGCTATTTCGTCCATTGCAATATATCCACCGATGTTTGAAGCGGCATTTGGCACTAAAGAAGTAACTTTTGACCGAATTAAAAAAGCGATTGCTCAATTTGTGCGCACCTTAGTGAGCAGTAATTCAAAATTTGACCGATGGTTACAAGGTGAAGAAAATCTGTCGGAAGATGAAATGGCGGGTTATATTTTGTTTACTACAGAAGAAGGTGGGGATTGTTTTCACTGTCATGGAGGTGGTGGAAATGCATTAATGACGACCAATTTATTTTACAACAACGGCAAAGACACTGTTTTTAACGATCCCCGAGATCGATTTGCTGTTACACAAAATCCTTCAGACCACGGAGCATACAGAGCACCAACATTGCGAAACATTGCATTAACAGGGCCATATATGCACGATGGCAGATACAAAACACTCGATGAAGTAATTGAATTCTATAGTTCACAATTAGTTTCCTCTCCCTACGTTCATCCTTTGATGCATAAAATAAACCAAGGAGGTGCACTGCTGACTCCGATTGAGAAGACACAACTTAAAGCATTTTTACTCGCTCTCACAGATCATGATTTTATTACGAACCCTAGGTTTGCGAGGCCAATAGATTTGCCTTGAGATGCAATTTTGAAAAAAACGCAATAAACTGTGATAAATTTTAATTTCTCCTGATTGAGTTTTTATCTCATAGTACAATTAAATGGGATAAAGTATCTACTCAAAATTTAGAAAAGAAAATGCTTAAATTTGTTTTCTAAATGTCCTAATGCCGGACAGGCACTGGCTTTTTTTCTACAGCAAAAAAAAGTCAGCAAAAAATGCCGCCGCTGTAGCAAAAGTGCTAAAAAATAAACAGTTTTGCTAAAACCGATGAACTCCTCCTTATAGTCAAAATGATATTTTGAAAGTAAAAAAACAATTCTAACCGTCATTTTGTCTAACGTCGTCAAACACCATCGATTTCTTAACTCAAAACTGTTTCTTTTTTATACGGGAATATTTATTTTATTTAAATGTCGTATAGAGCTCGTCCCGCGAAGGCGGGTCTCGGTTCTTTACGCTCTTTTACTCAAGGCGGTTTATGCCCACAATGGGAGCTTAATTCTATAAAAATGAAGATACTGTTTTGTAAGGTTTGCACCATAAAACTTCGCCTGATTGTTAAAGCCAAACTTATCAAAAAAGCGGAAAAAAAAATGTCCATTTTTAAGGCAAACATCGGTCAGATTCTTGTTTTGCAAAAAACGACAAATTATCAAGGTAATCCCTATAATTATCAAGAACTTGGTTTTGAGATACAATAAAAAACAACTATCTTTTCTCATTTTCTAACTAAACAATAAAAAGAGTTCGATTTGGCAGATTGACTAATTATGAATTCCATGTAATTTCCTGAAAATTTTAATTACTTTTGCATTTAATATTACAAACAATTATTCGAAAAAAAATGAAAATCAAAAACGCACTATTTCTTTCGATTTTATCCATGAGTCTTTGGCAATGTACTTCATATAAAGCTATACATCTGAATAGCTCAAATCAAAATTTAGTTAATACTGGTTTGGTTTATACTTTACCACAAACAGCTTTGATTGCAAACATTACTGTTGAAAAAGAGACCAAGATAAAAGGACCATTTGCAGAATATGCCGAAAAACTTTTGGGGTTAAAGAACGTAATTGCATTTAATCAAACTTCATATAAAATCTCAAATATTAAGATTTCAGCCATTGATATTCCAGATACTGCGCATCAGTATTTGATTTCTCAAAAAGGATGTTCCCTCTTTAGAAGATCATCGCGATTTCATTTAAATGGATTAGGAACTATTGACCAAATAAATAGCCGAAGTCGAAGAAAGTTAGATTCTACATTATCAAGTGCAAGGCTTTCAATTACACCGCCAACAGCAAGCTATCCAAACTTTTTTAAACTTTATGCAGATGCATCACAAATAGAAAAGATTGACACAGTTTATGAAACGGTAAAAATGGACACCATTGTGATGTCTAGACCAATCATTAAGCGGACATTAGTCACAAAAACTGTTCAGCAAAGAGCAGAGGAAGCTGCAGATTACATCTTAAAATTTCGTTTAAAACGGTATGAGCTAATCTCTGCTACTCAAGAAATTCCATATTCAAAAGATGCATTTGAGTTTATGAATACTCAGTTGATTAAAATGGAAAACGATTATTTGGAGCTTTTTACAGGAATTACCCAATCCGAATCACAACAAATTGATATGATGGTTTGCCCAAGTAATACTTCACAAAACAAATCAATTCCTTTATTTGGATTTTCGGAAGACAAAGGAATTACAGAAATATCGGAAAAGAATATTGAGCAATATTCCTTATTATTAAAAACGAATAATATTATCAAAAAGGATAGTATTATTGCGAAGCCTAAGGAATTAATCCCATACAGGAATCCAGAGATGACAACGATTTACATTCAGAATAACGGACTAAACTTACCACAGTTTTTCTTATTGCCAGTTCATCAATATGGGATTCTAAGATATTTTCCAAAAGGGATTAAATCATTTATTTCAAACAACAATTGTGGAATTATTTCGGATGTTAGAATAAAGTAAAACCGAATTTTACATCCAAAATAGCTATTCAATGGCAAATCGATAGGTCATTAATAATTACAATTGATCATTCATAATTTTAAATTTCATCAAAAACGCATATCTTTGCGCAAAAACAAATTACAAAATGGATAAGAATACAATTTTCGGCTTAGTACTCATTTTTGGGCTTTTCATTGGTTTTAGTATATGGCAACAACCATCCAAGGAAGAATTAGCTCAACAAAAGCTCAAACAAGACTCTATTGTTAAAGTAGAAAACCAAAAGAAATTACTCAGCGATTCGTTAGCAAAATCAACAGCTGTTGCAGGAAAAGCAGACAGCACAAGAAAAGATTCATCAGGATTAGCAGTGAATGGAGATACTTTAGGAATGGGATTTTTCAGCAAATCAACTACTGGAACCAAAGAATTTTTTACTATTGAAAATGACTTACTTAAATTAACTTTTAGCACTTTAGGAGGCCGTGTTTATTCTGCGGAGCTTAAAAACACTAAAACATTTGATGGAAAGCCGTTGGTTTTATTTACTGGCGACACCAATACCATGGGATTTTCGTTTTTCTCAAATCGTCAGTTGGTGGAAACTCAAAAACTGTATTTCACTCCAGTTTGGAAAAACCCCAAATTTGATGGTAATAAAAAAATGGTGGTAAAAGGCACAGATTCATTGCAGTTTGCTCTTCGTCTTTACCCAACATCCGACAGCGTTGCATCAACAAATAGTTACATCGAATATCTATATACCATTAAAGGAAACGACTATATGGTTGGGATGAACCTCAATATGGTGAATATGGATAGCTATGTAGATCGCAATACTAGCACTCTTGGATTTTTCTGGCAAACCACTATTAACAAGCTAGAAAAAAGTCATGACAACGAAAAAAATGCAACCACGGTTTATTTCCGCGATACCGAAGAAGTTGATTATCTAACTGAAACAAAAGACGATAGCAAAGAAATTACCACCCAAGTAAAATGGATTTCGTTTAAACAACAATTCTTTGCAACCACATTAATTGCAAAAAGCAATTTTGAAAGTGCAAAAATAAACACAAAAGCAATCCTTGACAATCCTGATAAGATTAAAACACTAACTGCTGAATTTAAAGTACCTATTGCAAATTCATTAAAGAATTTCAACTTTGATATGGCAATGTATTTTGGACCAACTAAGTATAAAACCTTAGCAAAATACAACCTTGATTTAGAGCGTCAGATTCCTCTTGGATGGAGTTTTGCTCCTATGGCTTGGATAAACCGTTTTGCAGTTCTACCCGTCTTTAACTGGCTTGAAAATTACGGTTGGAATTATGGAATTATCATACTTATTCTAACTATATTATTAAAAATCGTATTATTCCCAATTGCATATAAAACATATATGTCATCGGCAAAAATGAGAGTATTAAAACCAGAAGTTGAGGAGATTGCTAAGCGTTATCCAAAGAGCGAAGATGCTATGAAAAAGCAATCTGCAACCATGGCGTTATACAAATCAGCGGGGGCAAATCCAATGTCGGGTTGTTTGCCTATGTTGCTTCAATTGCCAATTCTGCTTGCATTATTCCGATTTTTCCCCTCATCAATTGAACTACGTCAACAGTCATTCCTTTGGGCAACAGATTTATCGACGTATGATTCAATATACGATTTTGGGTTTAAGGTTCCTTTTTATGGCGACCATGTCAGTTTGTTTACCATCTTAATGACTATTGCTACGTTGGTTTACACCAAAATAAACAACGACATGATGGCTTCTACAAACGCTCAGCAAGCCAAAACAATGAAGATTATGATGTACATGATGCCAATTATGTTCTTAGGAATTTTCAATAATTATGCTGCGGGACTTAGCTACTATTACTTTTTAGTAAACGTTATTACTTTCTTACAAATGTGGTTGTTTAGAGTTTTTATTGACGAGAAAAAAATCCACGAAAAAATTCAACTAAATAAACTAAAACCTGTAAAGAAATCTGGTTGGTCACAAAAACTTGAGAATCTTGCTAAACAACAACAGCAAGTTAAACAGGCAAACAATCAAAAGAAACGATAAATGATATGGGGTTTTCAAAAAATCCGATTGTGATATAAAACAAAAAGCTCCGAAATTCGGAGCTTTTTGTTTTATAAAAAAATGAGAATTAATAGCTAATAAAATAGACTTCAAATTCATAAGTTAGGGTTTTCTTTTCACCGGCTGCTAACGATACGCTCCATTCAAGTTCAGATTGTGGATTTACTAATCCATTAACTCTTTTTTTATGAACAGTAGCTCCACCGTTGTTAAGTACAGTTCCAGCAGTATTTTTCTTAACATCTACAATCACAGGTTTTTGTTGCATATTAGAAATTGAAACTGTTCCTTTAACTGTTGCTTTTGAATACATTGTTTTGCCAATTCGTTTTGCATTATCTGTACGAACTAATTCTTCCTCCACATTTTTTAACTGAATGTCGATAGCTTTAGATAACCGAATTGAAGCCATTCCACCAACGGGAGTATATTTAAATAAATCTTGAGCCATAAACTGACCTTTATCAGAAATAACCATAACAGAGGCTGTAGTGAATGGATATGAAGTTGTGTTTTTTAAATCTAATGAGTGAAAAACATCATAAAAATTTTCTGAATTATCACAATATCCAGTGTATGACATATTATTTTTATCTGGAATATCAGCTTTATATCGATCGCTAAATGCTAAATTTGTAGCAAAGATTGGGAAAAATCCTTTGGTTCCTTTTGGTAATGATATTTTGCCAATTTGATAGTAAAAGAGATCATTATTTTTCTCACCTTCGGTTTCAAAAGCTGTAACATCCGCAGCATATCCAAGTCCATTACTACCATCTACTTCTTGTCGATAAGCAGTTTGAACTTGCATATTGCTCATTGCGTTATCATTATTGTAAGTAACTCCTTTTTGATTTATCGAAGTAATCCAACCATATGTCATTGGATCATTTTGTTTACCAAAATACAATTGAGGTGAGCCAACAACCAATTCGCAATCAACATCATTAAGAGGTTCTGAATAGTTTTCGATAGTCGCTTTCATCTCTAATCGAGCCTCTTTGTCGTTTATTATTCTTAAAAAATATGAGGGAATCCAGTTGAACCCTTCTTGCATATAATACTCAACGACATTCTGACTCTCCCCTCCTTTATCAATTTCAATAATAGCCGATTTCACAAGACTATCTCGAAGATAAATTGGATTTGTGTCACCCGCAAATTCCATAAATACAATTCCTGAAGCGTTAAAAAAATTTGTCTTTCCATTATCTTGCTTAACTTTAACCATATTGGTTTCAGGAAAATAGCTTAATAGCTTACCACTTATTATTTTCTCAGATTTATCGCTGTAAGTAATTGTAAATGTGACATCTCTGCCAATGCTATTTTGCAAAACCAATGCATTTGTGGATGCTGAAGTTGATAACTTTACAGTGTCATTATTGAAATATACATTTTTAATCGGAAAATCTTTACCAGTGGCTATCCAATAAGTTCCTAAAAGAGCATTAGTTGGAGAAGTTATTACGAATTTTCCATTCGATTTTTTCACCAATCCTTGTTTCATTACCATTCCTGTAGAATTTTTATAAATGGTAATTTTTTTAACTGGTAACGTAATCTGCGACTGAGCCAAAAAAGGCAATAAACACAAGAGAAAAATAGTTTTTTTCATAATAAAATTTTTAAATTTTCAAAACACCCTTTTGTAAACTCAAAAATATAAAATTTATTGTTAATAATAAAAGAAACGAACATTTTTCATATTAAAACAGGTGAAAATTATTTTGAACATCACAATTAATAAATAGGTTTTGAAACAATTTTTACTAACTTTGCAAACCAAAAATGGAGAGATGCCAGAGTGGTCGTCCCGATAGTTATCGGGAGGGGCAGTCAGGAAGAACTCCCAAAAATGGAGAGATGCCAGAGTGGTCGATTGGGGCAGTCTCGAAAACTGTTGACCTCGCGAGGGGTCCTAGGGTTCGAATCCCTATCTCTCCGCAATCAATTTTAAACAACCCACTATATCGGTGGGTTTTTTTTATACAAAATATTTTCATAAATAAATTGTGTTCACTTAATAATTATTCTTTTGAATTTAAGCTCCATTGATTAAAACATTAATTGTAGTTGATAAAAATTTGAGCCCAAGCTCAAAAATGTTTTATCTTTGAATATTGGTACGATAAATTTCATGTATACTTATAATTAAACTACCTCTTTTGAAATGACAATTTCCGTTGAAGATAAACTAATATTTGCAGCAGCTAGACTTCATCCTTCAGATGATGAGATTTTATCAATGGAGCAATTGATTAGTAACGTAAACGATTGGGATAACTTTACCAACAATGTAATTCGCAATAGCGTAGGTCCATTAATTTATAAGAACCTTTCATATGCCATTAATTATTCTTCAATTCCTGATTCTACAATATCAAAATTAAAACAGACCTATTACCAGTCTTTTTTTCGAAATGAAATCATCTATAAAAATTTTAACGATGTCATTAATGCAATTTCAGAGCTAGGAACTCCGGTGATTGCTTTAAAGGGAATCTTTCTGGTCAACTGCATTTATAAAGATTTGGGAATCCGCCAAATGAGCGATATTGACTTACTTGTGAAAGTTGATGATGCAGAAAATTGCAAAAACTCCTTAATCAATATTGGCTTTGTATGCGAAGATCGTTACAAATCAGATTTTATAAAAAGGAATACTGATATAAAGCACTTACCTCAACTTTTAAAAGAAAATATTCCGGTTGAATTACATTTAAAAATTCATCCCAGCAATTGTGAATATTATGTTGATATCGATGATTATTGGCAAAATGCTCAACCTGTTACAATCAATAACTCGAAGTGTTTAGCATTATCGCCGAACGACTTATTACAACATCTTTGCCTACATTTAGACTACCATTTTATGTATGGAAAAATTCAACTTTATTCGTATTGCGACATTGCGGCAGTGCTGAAGTTTTATAAAGACGAATTTAATTGGGATACTTTTAATCAGACATGTATAAAGTATAATTGCACAAAAAATGTGAATCGGCATCTTTATATTATTAATAAATATTTTGGAGCTTTATTACCAGAAGAAATACAATCAAATGTTTATCAGTCATTTGAACAAGATTTTGAACAATTATTTATATCCTATTTCAAAGGGGATACTATAGAAATAAAAAAAACAATATCAAATACAAGCGTAGAAGCAATAAAGCGAGTTTCGGGATTTGGAAATAAATTTAAATATCTTTTGAATGACATATTTCCTTCTTCAAATTATATGCGAAAGCGATATCAGATTAAAAGTAAATGGCTGATTTTTTTGTATTATTTGGTTCGATTAAAAGCTGGCCTTTTCGAACTCTTATTTCTAATAAAAAAAACAATTATCAAAAAATAATATAAATAGAACACGGATTACGCGGATTGAGCGGATATTCGCGGATTAAAAAAACAAAAATCAGCATTCATCTGGGTCATCACGTTCCAAATATAAATAGAACGCGGATTGAGCAGGATAAGCAAATTGCTATCTCCATTTTCAAATCATTCCCTAAAAATAGATCCGCGAACTAGCGGATTGTGATTTTTAGAGGATTCTCGAAAAACAGTTAAATCAAAGATTTAAAGTTTTTCGGAACAAATTGTCTCATCTTCAAATATGCTATCAAAATTATCTGCGTCATCAGCGATCCAAATGTATTAATGTCGTTTCAGTTTTATTTCGGCAGACTCTATTTATTCACACTGTGCTGATACATATTAAAATACTTGCCTTCTAATGCCATTAATTTTTCATGATCGCCACTTTCGACAACAACACCTTCGTCTAAAACATATATCACATCCACCCACTTAATTGTCGAAAAACGATGACTTATTATGAGGGTTGTTTTATCTTTTGCCAATAATTTTAAGTTGTTCAAAATATGTAATTCTGTTTCTGCATCTAGTGCACTCGATGGTTCGTCCATAAAAAGTATTGGCGTATTCCGATAAAAAGCTTTAGCAATTGCAATTTTTTGCCACTGACCAATGCTAAGCTCCTCCCCTTTTTCGAACAAATTCCCAAGCAAACTATCGTATCCGTTTGGGAGTTTAGCAAGGACTTCTGCAATACCAGAATTAGATGCTGATTGTTCAATTTCGCTATCATTTATCGGTTTTGAATTCATCCCAAGAGCAATATTCTCTTTTGCTGTTAAATTATATAATGCAAAATCTTGAAAAACGGCAGAAATTTGCTCACGAATTTCGTCAGGATTTATCGATGAAATATCTATATTATCGAATAAGATTCTACCTTGCTGTGGAGTATAAAACCCACAAAGTAATTTGACGAGGGTTGTTTTTCCCGATCCATTTGCTCCCACAAGCGCCACCGTTTTGCCCGCAGGAATTTGTAATGAAATTGATTGAAGTGCTTGCCGTTGGCTAGAAGGATAATGAAAGCTCACATTTTCGACCACAATTCCTTTTTGTAATGGAGCTATCGTTTCTTTAACTTCGGACAATTCTTGCAGTGGCGAAAATTTCAAAAAATAAAAGAAATCATTTATAAAAACATTGTCACCAAATAACCCTGCAATTGACTGAAAAAGGTCTTTCATTACAGAAAATCCTCTCTGAAAAATCAAAAAGAAAAGCACCACTGTGCCGATTGATATTGAACCATTAACGCCAAGATAAGCAACAAATCCAAAGGACAAAAAGATAACCACGATAGCAAAAGTCTGTGCATAAATATCTGCAATTGCCTGCTTCCGAGATAATTTGTTTTTTTTATGGTATAAATCTTTTTGAATATTATTAAATCTGCCAGTGAAGAAATTCTCAAGACCGAAGAGCCGAAGTTCCTTAGCAAAGGGCAGTCCTGTTAAAATTCTATTGTAATAATGTGCTTCACGCTCTTTTGGGCTATTCTCTTTATTTAGATTATAAAATTTCTTTGAATATTTAATCCGGATTAAAAAACCTGGTAAAACAGCAATTATTATCAGAAAAAAAACAGCCCAATGTATTGTAAACAAGATCACTGCAATAAATAACCAAGAGGCTAAAGATTGAACTACCGAAAGACTTTCGTTTACCATTTTAATTGGTCTAAAACCAGCTTCTTGAACTGCACGATGAATAACATCCTGTTGATTTGCATCTTCAATATAAGCCATTTCTAATGAAGAATATTTTTTATGAAGCAACCTATAAATATACATCGTAATCGACTGAGTAAGCCTTACCCGAATTTCATTACCTATAATCGATAAGATAGATTGCGCTAGAAAAGCAATGCCTGTGACCACAATAATAACCCCGATTACTTTATATGCATCAATCTTATCAGTGTATGAATTGACTACCGAAATTGCATCAACTAATCGTTTAATCAAATAAATAATTACGAAAGGTAGAACTCCTTGAAAAACAGAAATAAGTATGTTCACGAATGCGATGCGCCTTGAATCTCGGCAAATAAAGAACATACTTTTAAAGACATTCTTAATGCTTTTATAAACTCTCATTACTCGCAAAACTAGCCATAATAAAGCGACAATAAACGGGGTAACAATGGTCGAAAACTGAGCCATAATCCTTCCAATAATTTTATAATATTTCGTTTCAAGGCTTTTCGGTTGATGATTCTTAGAAAAAGATACAACTTTACCAATAATGCATTCTTCAGCAAACTTTGAATCTATTTTTTTGCATGAATCTCCTTTGGTAATTAGAATCTTTTTGTTGTCAATAAGTTGGATTTTGATTAACCGATGCGCAATCCATTTATCCCTAATTTTAAAAACAACCACATCTCCTATTACAAGTTCAGAAGCAGGACATTTTTTAATGGTAATAATCTCACCATTCTTAAAAAAGGGGAACATACTATACCCGCCAACCTTGAGCTTTACCCATTTATTATCGGTAAGCAATTCGTCAATCAGCTCATGTAATTCATTAAATAATTGATCAGACTGCATTTGCTTTTATATAATTAACAATATTATCGTCAGGTAAAAACCCTAAATCGTACACGGGCAATTGGGCGCAAAGTCCAGAAAGAAACTCGAGGTGATGTTCTAAGAAAGCATTATTATAGCTATGTTGTATACAGAAAGCCATTAATTGCGAAACAGCCATGGCTCCATTTAGTCGAATTGCATTATTTCTTGAAGCATGATGAATTAAGTTTACCGAATGCAATTGAGTTCTTTTAGGAATATCAGCGTAAAACATGGGTGTGTTGTATATGTAATAATCATCGTGCTCTTTGCGAATGATTAAACGATCGTCGTTAATAATTAAACTTCCATTTTTTTGCCACAAAAAGGAAATCGTTGATTTTCCAGTTCCTGATACTCCAGAAAAAATCCTACCATACTGTCCATCAAAAACACCAGAAGCATGAATCATAATCGCATCATATTTTACGGTTAAATAATACATCACTAATGGACCCAACGGATATAAAATGGGATATACTAATTCATTATTTTCAGATTTTGCTGAATATACAATCCAATTATTTAAGTCTTGATTCAGGATTGCTACCTGCTGAATTTCATTGTTATCTAGCTGTTGATTATAAACAATAAATTTATACGATTCACCCTGCTGATAAATTGAAAAGAATTTTTGTTGTTCATTTTTAGCTTCAAAAAGCAAATTATCTGTCATCAATAAAGCCTCTGGAATTCCAATTACACTAGTTATCGACACATCAAAATCATTTGAATTATGATTGATCAGAAATGGAATAAATCCTTCCTCTAAAAGAAATCCCTCCTGATTTTCAGAACATAATTTTATAATAAAGCCAGCAATACAAATAGTTTTCGAATTCAAAATTGACACAATTTAAGATTTTTCAATCAGAGCTTTTAAACTTTCTATAAATTCCTTCACATCTTTAATTGCTCTTTCTTCATCTACGTTAAAATCAACAATTAGTGCTTTAACAATATCATTTTCAGACTTTTCTCCATCAATATGATTCCAGATAAAACTACCAACTTCGTTTAAAGTAAATAACTCGTTCATATCAGCAACACTATTTTTAACTGGCACTAAGATAATCTCTGTACCGACATTTCTTGCTGCAAAACTTGATTTCTTATGGTATAATTCTGATAAGTCCATCTGATTTTTTATGTAAAAATACAAAAAATCTTTAAGTAGAGGATGTAAATAGTCATCTGATGAATATATCACTAAATAAATAGAACACGAATTAGGCAGATCAGGCGGATCTTCGCGGATAAAAACAAAAATAATCTGCGCAATCTGCATTCAGCTGAGACATCTGCGTTCAAAAAAAACACCATAACTCCTCTCAAATTGTTTGAAAGAGCTATGATGCTATATACGATTAGAACTTTTATAGATTACGCTGTAGGCAGTTTAAATGGATTGCCACCAAAGCGTTCTGGTTGTATTGATGAATTTTCATCTCCTGGAGGAGGGTCGCCACCGCCTGTTGCTGATGCCATCACTAACGAAATCTCATGATCAATTTTTATCACTCGAATTTCGGGGCTACAATACCTATTCTTTTCTGTTTCTTTGATTTTCATTTTGAATATATTTTCTATTTATTTTTTCACGATTTTTGAAATATTAGAATATGTTGCGGAACGAAATTCTACGCCATAAACACCAGCTGCTAAATCAGATAGATTCAAGATAATTGATTTGTCCCCAAGTTCATCGATATTTAGAACCCTTGTATAAACTTTTGTTCCAAAGATGTCGTAAATTGTAACAGTAGCGGTTTCTGATGTTGAGTTTTTAACTTCTACTTTTACTTCCGATGTAAATGGATTTGGAAAATATGATACTGATGTTTGTGTAGAATTATCAGCACAAGTAACGGTTACAGGACTATAGGTAACGGTTTTGCCATCAAAGTCGGTTTGTTTTAAGCGGTAATATGAAGTGCCACCAGTTGTTTCAACATCTTTTGACGAATAATTTATCAAATGATTACTATTGCCAGCACCATGAATTTTTTCTACTAAATCCCAATTTAAAACATCTTTGCTACGTTCAATTGAGAAAAAGTCATTGTTTACTTCTGAAGCAGTTGACCAGTTTAATGCGACTTGGTTGTTCACACATTTTGCATCGAAACTGATTAGGTCAATTGGCAATGGAGTTGTATTTGATTTAAACTGAACTTCAAAACGATCGTTTCCTTTTATTGTGGATGTAGAAAATTGATAATGAGGATTTTCCGATAAGTTTTGAATGATTCCGGTTTCTTTATCTTTCAAGAAAACATAATAGCCACTATTTGCAAAACTCGAAACCAATTCGGCAGTAAGTGTAAATGTTCCAACAGCAGTTGATTTGAACATGAGTGGAATAACACGATCGCTAGTTAATGCACTTAAGCTATTGATTGCCAAAGAATCAGTGCCAGTTATGGTGTATATTTGAGGAAATGCTGCATCTTCTGCAAACATTTTAAACGCATCACAAGAATTATCAAAAACATCGGTAGCATAATCTTTAAAACGAATGTAAGTATCATCGGATAAGCCACTTTTTCCATTCGTAGAAACCGTAAGATGGAGTGTGTTTTCTGGTGTGGTTTTGTATGCTGGTATAGCAACGTGAACTCTAACAGCATCGGTACAAGTAAGTGTAGAATTAGCAGATACTCTAACCCAGAATGCTTGCATTGGAGGAATTATGTTTGATGCTCCACCAGTAGCAGCATCTTTTAAATATGTACATGCTGTACCGTTTTTGCGAAAATAAATGGCACCATCGATGTTTGATTTAGTCCAACCCGAAGCTGCATCCCAATCAATAGCACTTGGGTATGGATTACCCACTAAATTCCAACCATGGTTAGTTCCTGGTGCTGCAGCGGTATATGTTAGTCCAATAGATTGTGAACCTGTATTTAATGCACCATTATAAGTAATTGCCTGATTACCACCATCGTTTGTAGCCGATTGATAACTTCTGGTATACCCTTTAAAAATTGCCATCGTTTGAGGAGCTGCATTATCAATTCTCACCCAAGTGTTTGTAGGTTCATTCACATATCTTAATCCATGAATACTTGTTGTAAATAGTGCTGATGAAGCAGATGCGATTGGAGATGAAATATATTCCCAACGTTGGGTATTGCCATTATTACTATTTACAATACTTACCCAACGTTCAACATTTGCAGTTCCTGTTACGGTACCTTTGCTAATAAAACTACCAGCACTAGATACATCTGCTTTAACGGTAAAAGTTCCTTCAATAACTGTATTTCCATAAGCTGTAAGCGCTTTTCCTGCGTTAATTGTCAAAGTACCACCCGATTGAATAGTTAAGTTATTACACTCAGCTGGACTTCCAACTGCTGAATTAATTTGTGGTGATTTTCCTGAAGGAATAATTACGTCTGTTGATGAAGATGGAGCAACTCCCCCACACCAATTGGTTCCTATGCTCCACTCGTTGTTGGTAGCACCAGTCCATTGTGTTGCAGGAATTGGATCGATGGTTACACTTGCAACAGCTGAAATAGCGCCACAAACATTCTTTGCTGTCACGCTGTATGTGTTTGGTGCTAGACCACTAAAGATACCAGTATTATTTGAGTAATCGGACCCATCAATGCTATATGTCACACCCGTGGGAGCAGTAATGGTAATTGTTCCCGATTGAACTGCACAAGTAGGTTGAGTTAACGTTGTTGTAGGAGTGGCTGGTGTAGCACATTCAACAGTACCACCAATTGCTAAACAATTTGTTGTGATACCAGCTGCATATCTAGCAACTGCAAATGTGCCTGAAACATCAGTTGCTCCCCAAGCATATAATCTGAAAGTAATTGTGGTAGCATTTGTAACATTTTGAAGTTCTGAAATTCCAGATAAATTTATTTGAGTTTGAGCAGCTCCATCAGCAGTACCTGTAAAACTAACATCAGAACCAATTTCAGTAAAATTTGTTCCATCTAGACTGTATTTCCAAATATAAGCATTAGGTCCAGTTGAAGTTCGGCGCAAAGTCGCATCCAATGATGATAGTGAAGCTTTATAATTTACTTTTGCTTTAACAGTGAACTGGTAATAGTCATTATTAGTAACGGCTGTTGCTTTTGTAGCAGCAGGAGTCCAATCATTAGCAGAAAATCCTCTAGCCAAACCAGTAGCCATTATACCAACTCCTCTAGAAAGTGAAGATGTATTTATATTGGAATTAATTGTTGTTGCTGTAAAAGTAGCTTCACTTCCTGTAGAAGCTGGAGATCCAAACTGCCATGCCAATATTGGTCCAGTAGTAACTGTTAATGATTGAGGTATATCTGTAGCAGCATTATAATTAGCACTTGCTGCTTGTGAAGCGGTTATGGTCGTTGTTCCAACTCCCATAATATGTATTTGATTTGCAACTATAGTGGCAACTGCAAGATTTGAGCTGGTATACGAAATTGGATTAGTTGCAGATGTAGCGGAAATTGCACCCGGAGCGTAATCTGCATCGTTAACGGTTTTGTTTGTTAATGCGCCAAAGGTAATCGTTTGAGCTGCTTTTGTAATATCAGCAGTTAATCCGGTTGGTTGAGTGAGAGAATATTTTGCAGCATCAGTACCCGAAAGAGTAGAAGTTGATGTAACAACAATATCAGTTGCAACATCAACAGTAGCAAATGTTCCAGTTTTATTTAATGTAACCACATCAGCTCCAATAACCCCAGATAAAGTCCCTGAAATTGTAGCAGCATTGGTTCCACTATATACTTTATTATTTCCAGTAGCGCCAGTAACAGTTAGTTCTTTTTTATTAATAAGTAGTGATTGCCCAACCTGAATTGCTGCGTTATAACTTCCATTACCTGCTTGGTCAGCATAAATGGTGCAGGTTCCTGGAGCAATAATAGTGATTGTAGTTCCATTAGTGCCCGTACAAGTGGCCATAGCAGTATTTGAACTGGTAAAAATTACTGCGTTACCAGAGCCACCACCAGTTGCAGAAATAGCAAAAGTTCCATCACCATACGTGACAGGTGAAAGCGTTCCAAAAGTAATTGTTTGAGATGCTAATTGTGCATACGAGAATGCTGATCCAATATTTGTAGACCCATTTGATAATTGCACTTGAACGCTAATTCCGTCGCTACCATCTAATGTTGCAGGAACAGCAACAGTAAAAGTTGCTACACCACTTACATTTGTAGCAGTTGCAACATTAACATCATTTGTTGTAGATGTACGAGCTGTTCCATCAATGGTATATGACTCTGAGGTAGTGGCATTGTTATTTGTTATAGATGCATCATATTTAAACGTATAACCAGAAACCAAATTATTATATTGATCTTTTGCAGTACAAGTAACCGTTCGGGAGGTATTTGGCGCTAATGCCAAATTTATAGAAGTTGTAGAGTTGGCAGTTGGCACACCAGCATTAATTATTTGAGTAGCAGGTGCTGCGCTATAGCCATTGGCTTCTACAGTAACTGATTTTGAACCAGATGCTGTTAATAATACATTTCCACCCGATGGTTTTAATTGAATATTGCCGGCAGTAATTACATAATCTGTAGTAGCGGTTAACGCTGTTCCACCAATTTTTACTGCTGTTATGGCAGTTCTCCAAGCAGCGTCATCTGTAAATGTGATATCTATAGGATTATCTACAGTATTTGCAATGATATCTGGCGATAAAGTTGGTGTAGTGAGAGAACTAGGCATTTTATAAAGAGTAATATCTTGTTGACCAGTAGTATAGCAAGCAAAACGTGGTGATGCTGTATTATACTTCAAAAGTCTTGTTGTGGTAGTTACATTTGTAACAGTAAAAACGGTGGATGACCAAGCAAAAGTCCAACGTTCTGAACCACCTGTTACACTTGCAACAGCCATTGCTGCATTAGATGTACCGGTAAAAGATACATATTTTGAAGTGGCCTCATTATATATTGTTCTACCACCATCTGCATGTGTTTGAATTTTCCAAACTATTGCCGCTGTTGGATTAGTAATTACACTTGATACAGGTGTTATTGAAGTACTTGCAAAAAAAGTTCCTGCATTTGTATTGCTCATCGCAAAAGTTGTCCCATACGCAACCACATAATAGCCATCTGTTAAATCAGTAAGAGATGTAATTTTTGTAAACGTACCAGTACCTGAATATTGTCCCCAGCTCATATTCGGGGTGAGCATTGCAACTAGAAGTGCAACTGTACCAAAAATGGATTTTAATGAGGAAATTTGTTTTTTCATATTTTTTATTATTAAATGCGTCTTCAAAAATTAACAGATAAACAGATATTTAGCGTAAATACAGTACAATACATGGTGAGATAATTCACCATTTTAAAAATTTGTACAAATATACATTTAATTTATATACATATTAGAATGAAAACAAAATTTAGAATAATTCTAGTTAAGTGTTCCTAAATGCTTGTGGTAGCGGAAATGCGGAAATGAATAATGTATGTTGTTTATGTGTGTAAATGCATAAACTGTAAGTATGTAGAAGCAAGAACCATTGGCCCTGTAATCCCTAAAAGCAGAAACTTTCTAAAGCAATTTTTATTTTTTCAATTATCCACTAAAATAACAAACATCGAAGATTTGATATTTTTCGAAACATGTACCTTTCACCATTTACGTTGCTCCATTGCGCTATTAGTATATTTCTTTTTTCTATCTTTGCTTCCAAAATATTAATTCGAGAAACCATGCTGAAAAATCGCTTTTTAATTATCCTATTTTTTGTCACAATTCAAGCTACACTTTTTGCAGTTCCATACCATGGCAAAGTGATGCAATTTAAACAACCAGATGGTAGTAGCGTAAATGTAAAACTCTATGGTACTGAATTTTACATGCGAGGAGAAAGTCTTGACGGATACACTCTTATTCGAGAAAATACATCAAAATGGATATGTTATGCAACGTTATCTGCGGATAAATCTGAATTAATATCCACAGGAATTCGATATACCGGCAATCAAAACTCAATTCGGAATATTAATGGAATTTCTCAACATCTCGACATATCATCAAAAAACCGAGAAAAAGTGATTCTCAAAAATCGTCGATTAGCAGGATTGGAAAATGAGAATACTTCGATTTCAAAAACTCCACCTCATCCTGTTAATGGCTATATAAAGGGTTTATGCATTGTTGTAGATTTTTCTGATGAACCAGGTACTTTGCCTATGAGTGAATTTGAAAATTTCTGCAATAATTTATCCTATTCAAATTTCGGAAACAATGGATCTTTACGTAAATATTATTCAGATATTTCCGGAGGTTTGGTAGATTATGAAAATGTGGTTTATGGTTACTTTCGTGCACCAAGTACATTTGCCGAATACGACCAAATGCCTATGGCTCAGGGCGCACAACAAATATTAGGATTAGCATTAAATTGGATTGCAGATTTAGGATTTAATTTCTCTACACTCACCACTAATCCCGATGGCTCAATTACCGCAATAAATCTAATGTACACAGGGAATCCACCAACTTGGTCGCAAGGAATGTGGTTTCATCAAGGATATTATCCAAATTTTACTGCAAATGGGGTTCATTCGGGTGCCTATAACTGTTCCCCAGCCAAAGAGCCTTTAGAAATTGCTGTGGTAGCTCACGAAAATGGACACATGATTGGTCAGTGGCCTGATACTTACAAATATACCTCCGATAACGGAACCGATGGAATTGGCAGTTTCGATTTAATGTGTAGTTATGCAAGTGCCACAAATCCTGTTCCGCCAAATCCTCATTTTATATCAAATGCTGGCTGGGGAAAATTAGTAGATGTCACCAATTTTAACGGATTAAATTCAGATACCGCAAATACACTTACTGCCTATAAATACGTTAATCCAAACGACACGAACGAATTTTTCTTACTCCAAAATAGAACTCAAGTTGGACGAAGTGCATCTATTCCTGATGAAGGTTTAACCATTTGGCACATAGATCGGGGCGGCGACAACCAAACCACACATCACGAAGTATATCTCGAACACGCAGGAAACGATATGAACGATCATGCAAATGCATGCTTTCACTTGGGATTTAACACTGAATTCGGGAACAGCACGTCGCCAAATTCTGATTATTATAACGCAAATCTTAGCAGCCTTAGAGTTTGGCAAATTGGAAATACCGGTCCAGTGATGACCTACAAATTAGGATTTGGTCAACCAGCGCCTTCATTTTTAGTACATTATACACAAATCACTAACGACAACAACTCAAATGGATTTATAGAACAGGGAGAATCTGCCGACCTCAATGTTCAAATTAAAAATTTAGGACAACTAAGTTCTTCTAGTGCAACTGCAACATGTTCGGTTATAGGAACAAATGCGCAATATATCACAATTTCAAATCCTTCAATTTCTTTAGGTGTGATAGCTGTAAACCAAATGATTCCAGCCGTTTATCATATATTGATTGCAGCGAATACTCCAATTGGAACCGTAATAGATTTTAAATTCCTAGTGTCTGATGGTACATTTTCCAATTATATAACAAAATCAATCATGGTGGGACAGCAGATAATTATTGGTGAAACGCCATCAGCAACTTGTGCAGCAATTTTTCTCGATAATGGTGGAAATGTAGCAAATTACTCGAATATGACGGATTATACCACTACATTAGTTGCACCTACAGCCAATACATTTGTGAAAGTAAATTTCGCAGAATTTCAAGTTGAAGATTCTCAAGATTGTATTTATGATTACCTAAAAATATACAATGGATCAACCACAAGCAGTCCATTAATTGGCATGTATTGCGGCACAAATAATCCGGGAACTATTGTCTCCACAGATCCTTCGGGTGCGTTAACATTTCAATTTCATGCTGATGAAGGCGTTACAGGTACTGGATGGAATGCGACTGTCTCTTGCGAATCAACCATTAATATTGAAAAAAGAAATCTAAAACCTACATTTTCTATCTCTCCAAATCCATTTACTGAAAATGCCATAATTACTGTTTCCAACGCTTCTAATCAAGCTTCCATTTCGATAGTAGATATTTTTGGAAAAGAAATAGTTCGATTTGATCATATTAACTCTAATAAAATAAACATCAACAGAACCGCTCTAAGTAATGGAATCTATTTTATGCGACTTTATAGTGGAGATAACTTGTCTGACGTGAAGAAAATTGTAGTTTATTGAGCAAATTCGATAGAACACGGATAAAGCAGATTGAGCGGGTTTTCGCGGATGATCAGATGACTATATTGCAAGAAAAATTTAGGTTTTATTGGAATTTTATTTTGAGCCATAAGTAGAATTTTGGTATAAAAATAGTTTTGCTTCGCAACAATTTTTTCGCAAAAATTATTCGTTTTTTCGTTTTTACCCCGTGCTTTGCACGGGGTTATTATTATTTGGCACTTTCAGCGCCACCATCGGCATTCATCGGCGTTCCAAAAAAATATAACACGGATTAAGCGGATAACAGTACGCAGATAATGCAAATTAGGCGGATTGGATGTAATTTACAAATAGCTATCTTCATTTTCAAATCATTCCCGAAAAATATCCGCAAACTAGCTGATTGTGATTTTTCGAGGATAATCAAAAAAAAGTTATGAACAATTTACAATATTATTGTAAACTCCATTAATTTTGTTCAAATTTTCAAATTATGAAACAGACAAACATCATGAGCGTTCTTTTCTCTCTAAAGAACAGCTTGTTAGGTTTATTTTCAAACCTAAGTGTATTAAAATCACGTTTTAAAAAGATCACTTTGCTTTCAGTCCTACTGTTAGCGTTGTTTACGGTGGTTTTACTTTCGTGTAAGACCAGTAAAATTTCTGTTTCAGAAATGAATTTCAACGAGCAAATCGATCGACAACAGAACCTCGTGTTCACTTTTAATTACGACATCGTAAATGACACGCTGTTTAACAAATGGGACACCACCCAATATATGACGTTTTCGCCATCGGTGAGAGGTCGTTTTCAGTGGAAATCGGCTCGAGAATTAGTATTTTCTCCTGAGGCTGGATTTCAAGCAAATACCGATTATAAAGCAACCCTCTCTCCTATTCTTTCTAAGCTTTCGAAAGAAAAAAAGGCTGTAAAAACGGATCCGATTGTTTTTCACACTCCATATTTGGAGCTTATGAATGCACGTCTTTTCTGGTCGCTCAGCGAAGCAATGGCTAATACCTTAGTTGTTCAAGCTAATTTAACGTTTAATTATCCCGTAAAAGCGTCTGAATTAGACAAAAAACTTCGAATCATCACCAACGATTATCAAGTGATTCATCGCATGGTTACTGCTGGTGAATCTGATAATATTATTGTTGAATTTCCAGCTCCTACCAACGCCGGCGATCAAGAAGTGCCTGTAAAAATATTTGTAGATAAAGGACTTTCGTGTGTAAACTCAGAAAAAAGCACGGATTATCTGATGGAAAAAACTGCCAATATTCCTGCTCGCGGAAATTTAATGGTAATCGGAATGACTCCAGAATTTGTTGAAGGTCAAGGTGTGATTCATGTGTTCACTAGCCAACCGATTCTCACCAATAATCTAAAGGAAATTATTTCCATTAAGCCAAGTGTGGATTTCGAAATCGATGGTCAAGACAATACCATTAATTTAAAAGGCGCATTTTTAGAAGACAAAACTTATAACATCCGCATATCTGCAAAACTGACTGGAATTTTCGGAAAACCTATGGACAAAGATTATGAGCAAGCGGTAACTTTCACTAAATCTAAACCTTTTATCTCATTCACCGATCCAGGAAGTTTGTACATGTCGTCGAAAGGAGAAAAGAATTTAGGAATTCGTATGGGTAACGTCTCCAAAGTAAAAATCAGTGTATTTAAAGTCTTCGAAAACAATATTATGCACTATCTCCGAAATGGCAAACAATATTCGTATATGTATGATGAAACCAGCATGGATGATGAATATTATGATTCAAATGAATGGCCAATGGACGAGAATTATGGCAAAATGGTTTACGAAAAACAGGTGAATGTTCAGAGTTTGCCTAAAAATTTAAACACTTATTTGCTAAATTTAAATCTTCAAGATATTGATTACAACAACAGTTTTAAAGGATTTTACATTGTAAAAGTTGAAGATGATTCTCGAAGATATTTACGTGATGCTGTGATGGTTTCTGTTTCGGACATTGGGTTGATAGTAAAAAAGGGTAAAAACGATATGTTTATTGTCGCAAATTCTATTTTAGAATCCAAACCATTAGCAGGAATTCGCCTTGATTTTATCAGCACTAACAATCAAAAAGTGTACACTGCCACTACCAATGCTGAGGGAATAATTATGTTGAAAGATATGAATAAACTCTTTCCAGGATTTGATATCAGCATGATTACTGCTCGCTCAGGAGAAGATTTTAACTTTCTGAATTTTAACGACAATCGCATCGAAACATCCCGGTATGAAGTAGGTGGAAAATACACCAACAACATCGATTATGATGTATTTATTTATGGTGATCGAAAGCTCTATCGTCCTGGCGATTCTGTGTATATCAATGCTATTGCCCGAACTTTAGATTGGCAAAATGCAAGTGGAATTCCGCTTAAATACAAAATTATTGCTCCAAATGGCAAGCAGTTGATTTCTTTCCGCAAAGAGACCAATAAACAAGGAGCTGCCGAGATTGCTTTTAAACTTCCAAACTCTTCATTAACTGGAGTTTATACTCTCGAAGTTTATTCAGGTAACGACATTATGCTCAATTCTTACCGCTTTTCTACCGAAGAATTTATGCCCGATCGGATTGCTGTAAAAGTCGAATTATCGGGCACTCAGCTTAATTCTGGCGACCGGTTGATGGTGAATGTAGATGCGAACAATCTTTTTGGCACTCCTGCCACTGGTAGAAAAGTTGAAAATGAAATGAGCCTTAACCGCACCATTATTCATCCAAAGGGTTTTTCTGATTATGATTTCAATGTAAATGTAAAAAATGACATCGCAATTGAAAATATTGTCCGTACAACCAAAACCGATGACAATGGACGCGCTTCCGAAGTATTCACTATGCCCATTTTTGAAGGTGTGGGAATGCTACAAGGAAAAATTTACTCCACTGTATTTGATGAAACTGGAAGACCAGTAAACCGAGTTTCTTTGTTTGAATTTTCCACTCAAGACGTTTTCTTTGGTGTGAAATATTTCGATACTTACATTTCTACTCATCGTCCTTTTACTTTTAATATGGCAGCTGTAAACAAAAAAGGAGCTGCAATGAACACCTCAACGAAAGTTCAAATCATACGAAATGAATACGAAAGTGTAATTCAGCGGTCGGGTTCAAATTACAGCTACAACTCCAATAGGCGAGAAGTGGTCGTATTAAACCAAACCGTTTCTTTTACTGGAGGAAAATCTCAGATTAATTATACTCCTACTAAATCTGGAGAATACGAAATTCGAATCTATAGTAATAAAGGTGATGGTTATGTATCCAGAAGATTTTATTCTTACGGCGCTTCCGACACTGAATTTTCTTCCTTCAATGTGGATAAAGATGGTGAAATTTTGATAGAAAAAGACAAAGAATCTTATAATGTAGGAGAATCTGCAGATTTACTATTCAAATGTCCATTTTCGGGAAAAATTATTGTAACTGTTGAGCGGAACGAAGTGATGGATTATTTTATTTTGGATGCCAAAGATAAATCGGCGGTGCTAAAACTCCCCATAAAAGATGGTTATGTTCCAAATATGTATGTAACTGCCACTGCTATTAGGTCGCTCACGAGCAGCGAAATTCCATTGACTGTTGCTCATGGCATATTGCCGATTACCGTTGAAAAGAAAGAAAATAAACTTCCTGTAACTATAACTGCCCCAGGTCAATCGTTCTCTAGAACCAAGCAAACGGTAGAAGTTACTGCTGAAGCTGGCTCACAGGTAACAATTGCAGTAGTAGATGAAGGAATTTTACAAATGACCAACTACAAAACCCCAGATCCGTATGA
Organism: Bacteroidota bacterium; assembly: GCA_037130365.1. Classification (GTDB taxonomy): domain Bacteria; phylum Bacteroidota; class Bacteroidia; order Bacteroidales; family WCHB1-69; genus JBAXTE01. The sequence continues at coordinate 37,386 of JBAXTE010000015.1, read as the reverse complement.
TTATTTCTATCAGAAAAGGGCGCTTGAAGTCAATAGTTTTGATTTATATGCACGAATATTCCCTGAGTTAAAACGTTATGCTTCGAGCTTTGGAGGCGACTTAGCCTTAGATATGAGCAAACGAGTAAATCCGATGACCAACAAACGGGTCAAATTAATCGCACTTTGGAGTGGTATTTTGAATAACACATCAGGAAAAGTACGGTATTCCTTTGATATTCCTCATTTCTCAGGCAGTTTGAGAGTAATGGCTGTTGCTTGGAAAGACAAGAAATTTGGTTCTGCAGAAGCCAACATAAAAGTAGCCGATCCTATTGTAATCAGCACTGCTTTACCTCGTTTCTTAAGTCCTGGAGATCAGGTTGAATGTCCTGTAACATTGAGTAATACCACTTCAAAATCGGCTTCGGTGGTGGTAAAAATCAGCAATAAAGGACCAGTTAAAGTTAATGGCGAAACAAGTCAAACAATTACTATTCCTGCAAATTCGGAGCGCAGAGTGGAATTCAACTTATCTGCAGATTATATTATTGGAGAATCTCAAGTGGTAGTTTCTGCCGTTCATGAAGGAAAAACCTATAGCGAAGAGGTCGATTTAACCATTCGTCCGGCTGCCGGATTAATTAAAGTATTCGAAGCAGGTGTTGTAGAAGGCAATTCGTTGAATTTCACCGTAAATGCAGATTTTATTGCAGGTTCTGCCACCAGTAAATTATTGGTCAGCAAATCTCCAATGGTAGAATTTTCTCGCGATTTGAGCGAATTACTCCATTATCCCTACGGTTGTTTAGAACAAACTGTTTCCACAGCTTTCCCATTGCTTTACTATCGTGATATTGCAAAAGCCATTCATCAAGAGAACAAAAATATGGAATGGAATCCAGATTATTTGGTACAAGAAGCCATTTACAAAGTGCAAGGATTACAACAATACAACGGCGGAATGCTCTATTGGTCGTCGGGAGGTCAGGTGAATTGGTGGGCTACAACATATGCAATTCACTTTCTAATTGAAGCTAAAAAAGCAGGATTTGAAGTCAACCAACTTGTAATTGATAATGGAATCAAATATATCGGCCAAGAGAGCAAAGAGAGCCGAATCGAGGAGTATTTCATTTACGATGTTTACGGCAGACTCAACAAAGAAAAGATGGTTAAACAAGAGGTTTGTTACTCATTATTTGTGATGTCGTTGGCGGGCAAGCCTAGTATTTCGTTAATGAACCACTACAAAGGAAAACTGATTTCACTCACCGAAGAGAGCAAATATTTGCTTGCTGCAGCTTTTGGATTATCTGGCGACAAAGCAAATTATCGTTTTATTCTCCCTAAACAGTATGATTATCCGCTCTATAAACGTGATTTTGATGGCAGTTTTAATTCGATGATTCGTAATATGGCGTTAGTGCTTTATGTTCTAAATGAAACTGAACCATCTAATCCACAAATTACACAAATTGCTCGGAAGCTTTCGGTTGATGTTAAAAACTCAAGATGGCTTTCTACACAAGATCGATCGTTTGCACTTTTGGCACTTGGAAAGATGTCTAAACAAAATATGAACAACGTGATTAATGGCACTATTTCCGCTGGCGGAGAGCAAGTTGGAGTATTCAAGAATCAAGATTTTATTACTTCAAAAAATCTCAATAATAAACCTATTACCATCACTAAAACAGGTACTGGGAAACTTTATTATTTCTACCAAACCGAAGGCATAAGTCGTACTGGAAATGTTGCTGATCAGGATAAATATTTGATGGTCAGGAAAAGCTTTTTCGACCGTTTTGGAAAACCAATTACTGGGGATGATTTTGAACAAAATGCATTGATTGTGGTGAAGTTATCGGTAATTTCTACCGACAAGAGCACTATCCCAAATGTGGCTGTAACCGATATGTTGCCAGCATGTTTCGAAATTGAGAATCCACGTTTAACTGCCGACCGCGAATATTCATGGACTAAGGATAGAGCAATTCCAGAGTTTCTCGATATGCGTGACGATCGAATTACGATGTTTACCACCGTTACGGGGTACGTGAAAAACTTCTATTACCTTGTTAGAGTTGTTTCGAAAGGAACATACAAAATGGGACCAGTAAGCGCCGATGCAATGTACGATGGAAATTATTATTCGTATTATGGTTCGAGAAGTGTAAGTGTAAAATAGTTATATATTATTCAACGAAGAAGCCGAAAAATGAATTCATTTTTCGGCTTCTTCGTTTGTATTCTAAATCTGATATGGGCTGAATGCGATTTTTTATGAAAGAAGCAATACTAATGATCTTTGATTGTTTATAGGTTTGAGGTTTATTGGTTGATAGGGAAACCCATCAATTCAACTTATAAACCCATCAACTTATCAACTTTTTTGTTTATAGGTTGAAGGTTTATTGGTTGATAGGGAAACCCAACATTTCAATTTTTAAACCCATCAACTTATCAACACATAAACCTATCAACTTTCACAAATAATACTAATCTTTCTTTGCTCTTTTCTCACCACGCGATTTTGGTTTCCCATATTTTAGTCTCATTTGATCTTTTCGACGAATTTTATTGTTGACTTTTTTATTTTTTTCTGATTTTTCGTGAAAGGCCGCTCCTACTTCTTCAACTTTGGGTTGCTTAATCACGATATTTTTCATATTAATTTTGGGCTTTTCGTCAGCGGTAAGCACATTAGAAATCACCAAATTTTCTGGCAAGGAAACCATGGGTATTTTTGTTGCCATTAACTTCTCAATCTCCTCTTGCATAGGCAATTCTGAAGGTACAATAAGTGAAATAGATTCGCCTTTTTTCTCCGCTCTACCTGTTCTACCAATTCTATGTATGTAATCCTCCTGAATATCGGGCATATCAAAATTAATAACATGTGAGACATCAGAAAAATCGAGACCACGAGCAAGAATATCAGTTGCAATTAATATTCGGTTATCGCCTTCGTTAAAGTCAACAACAGCTTTAAAACGCTTATTTTGAGCCTTATTTGAATGTATTACTGCTAATTGATTTGGAAATTTTAATGACAACTTCAAAAATAGAGCATCGGCCGTTTTTTTGGTAGAAACAAAAACTAAAACTTTGGTTATTTCCTCATCTTGAAGTAACAATTCTAGCAGGTTTGTTTTTGTATTAAAGTTGGGTACATGATACCCTTTTTGATTAATATTTTCGAGGGGCAAGCCAACATCCGTAATTTGAATTTTTTGAGGACTGGTAAAATATTTTTTTATCATAATATCAATATCCTTGGTCATAGTGGCCGAAAACATAATATTTTGACGTTTTGGAGGCAATAAATCAAAAATGGAAATCAACTGATGACGGAATCCTAAATCTAGCATTTCATCTACTTCATCAATAACCAGTTTTTTAATGGATTTAAGTCGAACTACACCTCTCATGATTAAATCAAAAAGGCGTCCAGGTGTTGCCACCAAAACATCCATGCCTTTATAAACTTCATCTGATTGGGTATTAATATTTACGCCACCATAAACACCTAAAACTTTCAAAGACATATACTTAGCGAGTTTTTCAACCTCTTGAACTACTTGAACAACCAATTCTCTGGTAGGAACAATAATTAATATTTGAGGACTTCCAGTTCCTGTAAATACCCATTGGCGAAGACATGGCAATAAATAAGCATAAGTTTTTCCAGTACCAGTCTGAGCAATTCCCAAAACATCTTTGCCAGACATAATTACCGAGAAAGATTGTTCCTGAATTGGAGTTGGGGCATCTATTTCCAAATCATTAATCGCATTGAGTAATGCTTTATTGAGGTTGAGTTCGTTAAAACCTGTCATGTAGTTATATTTTTTCTGCAAAAGTAGCTAAAAATCTTGGATTTATCGACAAAAGTGGCTAAAGGAAGGTAGCATTTGGATTGCTAGCCTAGAGATATAATTGAATATATTGATAAATAGTTAAAAAAAACAAAAAAACAATTTTTGCCAGGGACTTTAATAGGGTTTCAGAAAGCAAGGAACTATAAAAAATCGTACCTTTGCAAAAAAATAGTTCATGGCACGAAGCGAATTGAAAATTGGAGTTTTAGGCAGTGGAAGTTGGGCTACAGCCATTGTTAAAATCCTCACTACAAATACACAACCTATTTATTGGTGGATCAGAGAAGATGAAATTGCAGAATCAGTCACTCAAACAGGAGTTAACACTCAATATCTAAGTTCTACTAAAATTGACACCAAAAAAATCAAGGTTTATACTGATATTAAAAAGGTAATCGAAAAATCGGATTACATAATTTTGGTAATTCCAGCAGCTTTCATCCATCACTCTTTGCAAAATATTCAGCCCGCAATGCTTGCAAATAAAAAAATAATTTCTGCTGTAAAAGGAATAGTTCCAGAGAAAATGGAAATTGTTGCCGATTATCTAATGTCTGAGTTTAAAATTAGTATCAATAATATAGGGATAATCAGTGGTCCATCTCATGCAGAAGAAATTGCTTTAGAAAAACTCACTTATCTAACAAGTGCTTCGCAAAATAAAGATCTGGCGGAATCAGTTGCAAATATTTTCCGTTGTAATTATGTAAAAGCCTCTACATCTGATGATATTTTCGGAACCGAATATGCTGCAGTTTTAAAAAACATCTATGCGCTAGGATGTGGAATATATAAAGGGTTGGGATATGGCGACAACTTTATGGCCGCTTTTATTGCCAATTGTGCAAAAGAGATGAAACATTTTATTGGCACCATTCACCCTATCGACCGTACATTATATGATTCAGTTTATTTGGGAGATTTATTAGTAACTGCATATTCTCAATTTAGTCGCAATCGAACTTTTGGAAATATGATTGGTCAAGGGTATTCAGTGGCAACGGTTCAACTTGAGATGAATATGGTTGCTGAAGGCTATTATGCAACTCGTTGTATTCATGAAATTAATAAAAATTATGGTGCCTCAATCCCTATAATTGAAACAATTTACAACATCTTATACCAAGGAAAACCACAAGCACTTGAACTAAAAAAACTTTGTGATATTCTTGTATAAATAATAATAACATGGAAAAACTTACAAAAATTATTACAACTATTGCCGACTTTAGATGTGATCCCGAATTTATTAAAGCACTTAAAGATGCTGGAATGAGTGCCGTTCGAATTAATACAGCGCATCAAGACATTGTTAAAGCGGTTAATGTTGTAAACAATATTAGAGCTGTTTCTGACGAGATTCCAATAATAATTGACACCAAAGGACCTGAAGTGCGAACATCTAAAACAATGGTACCCTTTGACGTAAGTGCAGGAGACCTGATTAATGTTAGCAATGAATCTGATTTGGAAAACCAGCCCAACATCATGTATGTTAATTATGTTGATTTCTGTAAACACATGTCTCTTGGCAATAAAATATTGATTGACGATGGAGAATTGGAGCTAACTGTACTTGAGCATCATGCTTCTCACTTAATCTGCAGAGTTGAAAATAATGGCACTATTAAGCCAAAAAAAAGTGTAAATGTGCCCGGAGTGGAGCTTAATCTTCCATCGTTAAATCCAAAAGATAAAGAGTATATTAAATTTGCAGCAGATCATGATATCGCATTTATTGCGCACTCTTTTGTTCGAAATAAGGAAGATATTCAGGCACTTCAAGCAGAAATTGATAAATACGGCGCTCGAACTAAAATTATTGCCAAAATCGAAAACCAAGACGGAGTGGACAATATTGATGAAATTCTTCCATTAGTCTATGGGATTATGATTGCCCGTGGCGATTTAGCTGTTGAAATTGCTGCAGAAAAGATTCCAGTTATTCAACGAATGATTATTAACAAGTGCATTCATAGCCGAAAAGTTGTAATTGTAGCAACTCAAATGTTGCATTCCATGATTGAAAACCCCCGACCTACTCGAGCCGAAATTGCAGATATTGCTAACGCAGTATATTCGGGTGCCGATGCAATAATGTTGAGCGGTGAAACGGCATATGGGAAATATCCACTTGAAGCGGTAAGTTATATGACACGAACTGCATTAGAAGTTGAAAAAAACAAAGGATTTATTCGTGATAAGAACATCCTCCCAATCGACAATGAAATATCAGGATTTTTAGCTCAAACAGCGGTAAAGGCTATTGAAAAATTAAATGTAAAAGTCATTATTTGCGATACACACACAGGTAAAACAGCCCGATACCTTTCTGCATTTAGAGGAAATAAACCAATTTTTGCTCAGTGCTACGATCGTCGAACAAAGCGAGAATTAGGAATTGTATATGGTGTTATGGCAGATTACATGGATATTGAACTTTCTAAAACAGATTTTAGACATGCCACTTTATCCAAACTATTATCTCAAAAAGAGCTCTGTATGGATGATTTGATTGTGATATTAGCTGGAAATTTCGGCAGACAAGTGGGCCCATCCTTTGTGGAAATTAATAAAGTAAGTGATGTTGTAAACTCATTATAATCATCCTAAATTTGCAAAAATTAGGTAATTTTATGGATAAATAATTTTCACTATCGATTAAAAATTCAAATAAAACGTTGTAAATTTGCACCTTAAAATTTGACAATGAAGTTAGAAAACGCAAAATCAAAATTGGGTTTATTCTCCGTAATTTCCTTTGTAATTGCCAATATGGTGGGTACAGGGGTTTTTACTTCGCTAGGATTTCAATTGGGTGGTGGCGTTTCAAATATTTTTTCAGTTTTAGCTCTTTGGCTAGTAGGTGGCATAATTGCATTTTTTGGAGCACTTGTATATGGAGAACTTGGCTCCGCAATGCCACGATCGGGAGGAGAATATCATTATTTATCTAAAATTTATCATCCTTCAGTTGGGTTTTTATCTGGTTGGGTTTCGATTACCGTTGGTTTTTCTGCTCCAGTTGCAGCTGCATGTATGGCTATGGCGGCTTATGTTTGTTCAATTTTTCCTGAAATAAATGCAATACTTTTTGCTATTATTATTCTCACTGTTATCACCTTAATCCATAGTTTTAGTGTAGCAGTTGGAAAAGGTTTTCAAAATTTTTTCACTATTTTCAAAGTACTTTTTATCGTAATCTTAATTATATGTGGAATATTTTTAACGCCTGAATCTCAACCACTTATTACAGATTTTCAATCATTTAGTTTTTCATCCATATTTTCACCTGCATTTGCTGTTTCATTGGTTTTTGTAACCTATGCCTTTTCGGGATGGAATGCTGCAGGGTATATCGCTGGTGAAATCAAAAACCCTCAGAAGAACCTTCCAAAATCACTTTTCATAAGTACTTTATTTGTAACTGTTTTATACTTAGGACTGAACTTTGTCTTTTTGTATGCAGCTCCAAAAGTTGAATTGATGGGAAATCCTGAAGTTGGGTTAATCTCAGCAAAATATATTTTTGGAAATATTGGTGGAACAATAATGGGTGGAGTAATTAGTATTCTTTTAATTTCTACCATTAGTGCAATGGTTTTTGTAGGACCTAGAGTATCCAAAACGATGGGTGAAGATTATTCAATATTAAAATTTCTCTCCTTTCAAGGTCGTCTTAAAACACCAATTGTAGCCATTTGGTTTCAATTTTTAATTAGCTTTATCCTTATTTTAACATCCAAGTTTGATGAAGTTATTACGTATGCTGGGTTCACATTAAATCTATTTACATTACTTGCTGTTTTAGGCATTTTTGTGCATCGATATAAATTTCCAAACATCGAGCGACCATATAAAACATGGGGCTATCCTATTGTTCCAATAATATTTGGAATTATCGTTACTTGGATTTCAGTGTATCTCTTAATTTTCAAAACCACCGAATCGTTATGGGGATTGGTTACAGTGGCTTTAGGACTTATTTTCTATTTAATCAATCAACTTTTGTATAAAAAAAATCAATTAAAAACTAAACAATAAATATTCATTTATGAGAAACATACTTCTAGTTATCATGGGCTTAATTCTTTTTATGTCATGCACTCAAAGTAATGACAAAAAAGCACCATCACAAACAAAAGACTCCACAGTGGTTAAACCCAAAAGTGTTGATACAACTAAGGCTATCGGAACACTGGTTGATTATACCGCTCTAGGCATTGACTCTGCTAAAGTAACGGAGATTAATGACTTGTCGCGTTTTATCTCAGGAATGACCGTTAGTAATGGTAGTAAATTAAAAAAATACACGAAATCTAAAATTTGGCAAAGCTATGCAAATCAAGCCAACTCAGCTTGGAGTAGTTTTTTTACAAAAAATGAAGTTGCCAGAAAATGGGGCGTTAGCGAACTAAAAGAATTACAGTCGTCGTGTTTTAAACTAATATATCCATTTAGCGGTCCCGATGTATTATTTCCAGAAATATTCTTTCCTCAAACAAAAGAGGTATATATGATAGGTTTAGAGCCAGTTGGTTCTATTCCAGTTTATAAGGACTTAAGTGAAATTCAACTAGATACAATTTTTGAAAAATACAAACGATCAATAAACGAAGTGATTAAGTTCAGCTTTTTTATGACAAAAAGGATGAAAGTTGAATTAGCAAATACAGACATTGATGGCACTACTCCCATTATCATGTTGTTTTTGGTTCGTGAAGGAAAGGAAATTTTAAAAATTGAACCTGTTACTATCGATGATAATGGTGATATCATAGTTAAAAATAGTTTTAAGGATGTCAAGCGATTCAACAACCGTGGAGTTCGCTTTTATTATTGCAACAAAGGAAGTAATGAGTTGCGTCAAATCACTTATTTTTCTACAAATTTAGCTGATGGTACTTTATCGGAAAACAAGCAGATGTTGGCATTTTTTGATAAAATGGATGGAAATATTGCTACTTATGTAAAATCAGCATCTTACTTAATGCATAAAAGTGCATTTTCAACAATTCGCAATACGTTGCTTAGCAAGTCATTGTACCACTTACAAGATGATTCAGGAATTCCATATAAGTTCTTCGATTCAAAAAAATGGGACATACAGCTATACGGAAGCTATATCAAACCAATTCAATTATTTGAAAAATGTCTCGAAAATGAACTTGTATCAGCTTATAAAGATTCAACAGCAAAAATTAAAAAGCTAAATTTTAGAATTGGATATGCCGCAAAATCAAACTTGTTGTTAGCTAAAAAATTGAAATAATATTTTCTTTCAAATATAAATCACACATGATATCTGAAATTCATTTTGGATAAAATTGTGTGATTTTTTCATTATTACTACTCACCTTGACCATACAAATATATTGTACCTAAATAAATCAATGATAGTCCAATATCTATGAAAGTGTAATCTATCATTGGAAAAATTAAACCCTTCATTGGTATTGTATCACTTTCAATTAAACCAAATATTCAATTCGTCAATTATTTTTCAACACCCAAATCTATCATGATAAATCAAGTTGAAGCAAAAATAATTATGCTTTTAAAACTTGATTTTCAAAAGTTGACTAGTGAAAATTTTTACATTTTAATCATCGATAATATATCCAAGTACCGTAGCATTTTTAATAAGTTGAAAAAGTTACGATTCTGATAATTAAAAATAAATATTTCTAAAAATTCCCCATTTTTAAACAATGAAAAAATTATTCATTTTAAAATTTTGAAAATCAAATCACTAAACAACTATTTATCAATATAATACACGATTACAACCAATAATATATGGACTAATTGAAGACCGTTTTCAAAAAAAAGATTTTGTACTTATAATAATTTTTTATACCAAAATCCATCAAAAATCCAAAATAGCAAAAAAAAATCTTTTTTTTCTTTTTAAATGTAAAAAATTTATCTAAATTTGAAAAAAAATATCTATGTATTAAATTTTCTCACGCTATAATATACAAATCTCAAAACTTTGCTTCGCGTTAGTCTCTCAGAATCAACAGCTATCATTACTCGAATAATACTAATTAACCTATAATAAATGAAAAAAAGAGTTTCAAATGTTATCATTGAACTATTATTAGAAGAAAATATTAAATATATATTTGGGATAACAGGAAAAGCAATTTCTCCACTAATTGACGCTATTCTTGATTATGAAAGTATTGATTTTATTTCCTCAAAACATGAAAGTGGAGCCGCACTAATGGCTTATGGATATGCGCAAGGGAGTAGCAATATTGGAGTGTGTTGTGGAACCACGGCAGGTGGCTCAACAAACTTAGCAACTGGCGTTGCAACGGCATACATGAATTCAATTCCTTTATTAGTTATAACGGGGCAAATATCAACGTTTGAGTACATTAAAGGTGCGTTTCAGGAGTCTACTGGATTTGGACAATCAATTAACACTGTTGATTTTTTCAAACCAATTACAAAAGAAAGTTTTTCAATTATTACTGCAGAAATGGTGGTAGATGCATTAAGATATGCTATCAAAAGTGCGACCTCTGGCAGAATGGGTCCTGTGCATGTTAGTATTCCCTTTAACATACAGCTTGAAGAAATTGAGTATAACCATAAAGTCAATGTTGAAAAGCCTCTGTTAAGTTCATTGTTTTTTGACAATTCAAGTATTAATGAAACTTTGAATTATATTAAGTCTGCTAGTAAACCAGTTTTTCTAATTGGATGGGGCGGAGTACTTTCTGGAGCAAATATTGAGATCATTCACATAGCCGAGAAATTAAAAATCCCAATTGCAACCACTCTTCAAGGAAAAGGCGCAATTCCAACAAATCATCCATTATGTCTTGGCATTATGGGTGTTTGTGGTCATCAAATTGCTGCAGATTATATTTTTGAAGAGTCCGATTTAATCATAGCAGTGGGAACCAGTTTTGGTGAGTTTACATCCTTTAATTGGGACAAACGTTTTTTGAAAGACAAAAATATAATTCAAATTGATATCGATAGTCGAGAAATTGGAAAAAATTACCCCGTAGCGATAGGTCTAGTTGGAGATGCAAAAGTAATTATTCATCATTTAAAAGACATAATTGACAAATCAAACATCAATATTAAAAATTCAGGATTAGAAATTGAAAAGCAGATAAAATCAACCATAAAATATTTTAATTCTCATTTATTGGATAATTCTAGCATTCCAATTAAGCCACAACGAGTAATGAATGAGTTGGCAAATATTGCTCCTGATAATACAATATTTCTCGCAGATTCTGGATCGCATTGGGCTTGGGCAATGCATTATCTGCCAATTTGCAAAAACGGAGGTTTTTATCCAGCAATTGGGTTAGGCGCAATGGGAGCATCTATATGTTCTTCGATTGGAGTAAAGTTAGGAAAGCCAAATAATCCAGTAATTTGCATTTGTGGTGATGGCTCATTTTTGATGAATGGAAATGAAATAGTTACAGCAGAACAGTTTAACATCGCCGTGATTTGGGTAATACTAAATGATTCAAAATATAACATGCCCGAAAAATCATTAAAGAAAATGTTTAATAGGACCATTGGGGTTACACTGAGTAAAACTAATTTTTTGAAAGTAGCTGAAGCATATAATGTAAAAGGATACCGTGTAGAAAATCCAAACGAATTACAAAAGGTATTTACAGAAGCGTTAACCCTAAACAAGCCAGTAGTAATTGATATCGTGATAGATCCAGAAGAAGTTGCACCTTTTGGTCAAAGAAAATTATGATAAAGTAAATATGATAGTCTAATCTTAATAAATCAAAATTTATATGGATAATTTCGAAAACTCAAACATTATTACGGAAGTTGCCTTTAATAAAAACACAGCAAAATTTATTCCTCGTCAGGAACAAATGCGTTTAAACAGCGAGTTAAAAAACAAACTTATTCGCTTTGTAAGTGAAATGGTAATCGAAGAAAATAGGCCAGCATCAATGAGTCAATTTGATTCTATGATGAATGAAATGCATGGTCAAAGAGTTAAGGACTTATTCAAATATAGAAGAGAAGGAAATCACATTGTATCATTGCTTTGTAATTCAATACCACCAGAACTTATTTATGCAGTTGATGGATTTATTCCAGTTACCGTGTGTATGGGAGGTGGTGAAGTGGAACAATATGCTGATGAAAGCGCAAAAGACATGTGTTCACTATCTCGTTCAATGCTTGGATTTCAAAATTCTGGAATGTGTGTATTTTTCAATGTTTCAGATTATGTAATAGGCTCGGATTTGTGCAGTTGCATTAAAAAGTCAGCTACAATTATTCAAAAAAGCACCACGGATTTCGAAACATTTTGCACAGAATCGAATCAAACTGATCATAATAATTTAGATGTAAATCATTTAAGTTTTCGAGATTGGATTAACAAAACAACTCAAAATAAAGGGTTTAACAGAGCAAAACTGATTGAGTATAGTTCTTTGTTTTCAGAAATGAGAGCAATTTATATGGAAATTTCTAATTTAAGAAAAGAGCTAAACCCTCCAATTAATGGAAGAAATAGCTTATGGATTCAACAACTTTTCCTAGTAGAAGAACCATACAAGTTACTCTCCGCACTTAAAACGCTAAAAGAGGAACTTCTTCAAAACAAAAGTAAAAATATTGGATTTAATCCGACAAACAAAAAGAAGAGAATTTTATTAATTACTCCTCGGATTATGCCTCCTTTTACCGAAATTTTTCGGTTAATAGAAAACAACAATGCAATAATTGTTTATGAAGAAACTTGCATGGGAATTTCAAATATTAACTATAATATTGATAAATTAATTGAAACTGTAGATGACGTTAATTTGCCAATTGAGATATCAGTTAAATATATTATGGACAATATTGATAAAACAAAATGCTCCTGTTTCAAAGATTTTGACCTCGAGAAAATAATCCAAATAATAAAAGATTTCAATGTTGATGCAGTTATAAATTATTCGTTTAATAATTGCCCAAACATGATATATAAAATAAATAAAATTGCCCAATTATTGAATGAAAGCGGAACACCATCCATGACTTTGCAGACAAATTATTTAGAAATATATGAAAAGGAAGATATAATATTAAAAAAAATCAACGATTTTTTAGATTTCTAAATATACTTTTATAAATTCATCACTTAATAACTTTAATAAATTCATCACTTAATAACTTTAATAAACAAATGAACTATGAGCATGCAAAAAAAAATTGAAGAAGCCCAACAGAAAATGACAATTCTCGAAAAAATATTTGAAGTAAGCCAAAAAAACAGCATTGACTTAGTGAAAATTATCCGGGCTTTTGAAAGTCAAATATTTAGATGTGAAAAAGACTCGAATGGAGAATATATTATCACATTTAGTGCTGGCAAAATTGCAGAAAAATATGATTTTAGGACTGAGCAAATAAATGGAATGAAAATGCAAGACATTATTGGGGCTGATAAATTTTCTAAACTTAAGCCATATTATGATCTAGCATTTGAAGGCGAAATTGTAACCTATGAAGGAATGTTATACGAAGAGTGCTATTTTTCAACAATTCTCACCCCTTTGAATAAAAACGAAAATGGAATTGTTATTGAAATATTTGGAGTCACTCAAGATATTACAAAAATTCGTCTTTCGGAAGAAGAAAATAAAATGAAAATTGAACTGCTTAATAGTATTATTGAACATAATCCTTATAGTATTCAAATTTTAGATGCTGAAGGACATCATATTCGAGAAAACAAAGCATATCTTGAGCTATTTAAAACAATACCTGACAAAGATTGGTCAATATTGAAAGATCCAATTATTAAAGAAAATGGATTTTACGAACTACTAATGCTCGTTGTTAAAGGTGAGGTTGTGGCAACTCCTCCTATTTGGTATAATGCACATTCAATCGACCCTAAGTATCCTGATAATCCAATCTTTATAGGTTCTGTTATTTTTCCAGTTTTCTTATCAGATGGTAAACTTGAAAACATTGTTCTTATGCATGAAGACATTACTATTAGAGTAAATGCAGAAGAAGATCTTAAAAATAGAGTTCGAGAACTTGAAGATTTTCATGATTTAACTATAGGACGTGAGCTTAAAATGAAAAAAATGGAAGACGAAATGAAAGAGTTAAAAAGCAAGTTTTCACAATAATTACAATCAAAATTCAGATTTCTAATAATTTCCAAACAACATCATAAATGAAAGGTACGTCACTTAATCAATACCAAATAGTTATTAATAATGCTCGAGATATTTCAGGAGCATCAATAACAGTTTTATGTATGCTTAATGAAGAAAATAAACGGTTTGAATTTAAAGCTATTGAGGATAAAAATTCAACTATTATTCGAAAATTAGCCAAAGAAACAACAAAATTTACAACTGAAATCACCACTTTAAGTCACAATTTTCGTTATGACATTAATCCATATATTAAAAAAATTGTTGATGAAAAAAATTATTTGATAAGTGATGTAACCCCAGCAACTAAAAAAATAGTACCAAAATATATTTTAGATATTGCAATCAATAATCTTGGATTACAACATATTGCCACTTTTCCGATTTTTATCAATGACAAAATTATTGGAATAATTGCCTACATCTTTGAATGTATGCCTACGAAGAATGATCTTAAAGTTATGCAAGCATACATGAATCAGGTGATGCTTCTTTTTGAAAACTTTCAAATATCCGAAAGTCTGTTTGAAAAATTAAAAGAAGAGACTGATAAGTTAGAACAAGAAAGAAATAATCTAGATTATAAAGTTAAGGAAAGGACAAAAAAACTAGATGATTCTCGAAGTGCATTATTGTATATTTTAAAGGATATCGATAAAGCGAGTAAGGAATTAGCATCAGCTAAAGATTATACTGATAACATTATTAAATCTATGTTAGATGCTTTAATTGTAATTGATACCGACACCATTATCCAAAAAGTAAATAACTCAACATTACTATTATTAGGATATGAAGAAGCGGAGTTGATTGGAAAACCTCTCAGAATCATCTTAGAAGATGATAAGCTTTCACAAGGGATTAAAAGCGAAGATTTAATTAAAATAATCTGCGCATCAAACATTGAAAAAACATATAAGTCCAAAAACGGTGAAAAAATATCTGTTTTGTTTTCTAGCTCGGTAATGCTAGATACCAATGGAGATATTTCTGGAATTGTATGTGTTGCAATAAGCAATACAAAACGAAAACTTGCAGAAAAAGCTCTAAAAGAAAGCGAACAACGATTAAAATATTTACTATCTTCTAATCCAGCAATAATATACACTTCTAAAGCAACTGAGCCTTTTGATTGGACATTTATAAGTGAAAACATTGAGGCATTGACTGGATATTCTCCCAAAGAAATGCTTAATACGCCAAACTTTAGAGCATCGCATATCCACCCAGAAGATCAGCAAAAATTCTTCAAAGAATCACCATTATTATTAGTAAATGGTCATTACATTCATGAATATCGTTTTTTATGTAAAAATGGCAACTATATCTGGTTACTAGATGAGACTAAAATTATTTACGATTCTAATGGTGTTCCTGAAGAAGCTATTGGCTATTGGATTGATATTACTATCAGAAAAAGCGCAGATCAAGAATTAATTATTGCTAAAGAAAAAGCAGAAGAGTCAGACCGTCTAAAATCAGCATTTTTAGCCAATATGAGTCATGAAATTCGCACTCCAATGAATGGCATTCTTGGCTTTGCAGAATTACTGAAAGATCCTAAGCTGAGTGGAGAAGACCAACAAATGTTTATCGATATTATTAAGAAAAGTGGTGAGCGAATGTTAAACATCATCAACGATTTAATTAATATTTCAAAGGTGGAATCAGGCCAAATGGAAATTTCTTTTTCTGAAACGAATGTGAATATCCAAATTGATTTTCTATTTAATTTCTTTAAATTAGAGGCAAAACAAAAAGGTTTAAACTTGTCCGTAAGCTGTTCGCTCCCAATTAATGAAGCATTTATTATAACTGACAGAGAAAAAGTATATGCTATATTGACCAATTTAATTAAAAATGCTATCAAATTCACCAATAGTGGAAGTATTGAATTTGGGTATCAATTAAAGGAGAACATGTATGAATTCTTTGTAAAAGATACAGGAATTGGGATTCCTATCAACAAGCAAAGTACAATTTTTGAACGTTTTATTCAAGCTGACATAAGTTTATCTAGAGGTTATGAGGGAGCTGGTTTAGGACTATCAATATCAAAAGCATATGTTGAAATGTTGGGAGGTGAAATCATGTTAACATCCGAACCAGGAGTAGGATCACAATTCAATTTCACAATACCTATTAATGTAAAATCTGAAATTAAACAACATAAATCAGATGCTGTATTTAAATTAGGTAATGAGATTTTGAACTCTACAATTTTAATCGCAGAAGATGACGAAACTGCATTATTGTATTACACTCAAATTCTAAAAAAGAGTTGTTTAAAATTATTTGTAGCAACAACAGGAAAAGAAGCTGTAGAAATATGTAAAAGCAATTTTAATATTGACATAGTACTAATGGACATTAAAATGCCAATTATGGATGGCCACACAGCTGCAATAATTATTAAAGAATTCCGACCAAATTTACCCATAATTGCACAAACTGCTTTTGCTTTGGAAACGGAAAAAGAAAGATTTGGAAAACCGTTTGATGGCTATATAACTAAACCCATTAAAATTGCAGAAATGATTCAGAAAATAAATTCCATTCTAAAAAAACAAACAAGTATTTGCTCTTAATATCACTTATTTCTCTAAAAAATTAGCAGGTATTGACCTTTTTTGAAAATTGAATAAAAATCAGTCTTAAACAAAGTTATTTCTCCTTAAAATTGGTTGATTTTGATGCTTTTAATTTACTAGTTCTTGATAAACAAATGTGATAATTTTAAAAAGTTCATGAATAAAATTAGCCAAATAATCATCTTAATTGTATTCTTATTAAGCAATAATTTGAATGCTCAAAACAATTCAACAAAGTACTTTAACTTATGCGACACGGTATTTTCAGTAGGAGACACTTATTTCTTCCCAGAAATTATTTATGAATCTTTTAGAGTGAAAAATCCATTTAAGCCATTAGACTCAGTTATTGTTTTTCTTCAGAAAAACCCCAAAATTGTGGTTGAAATATCAGTTCACACCGATTTAAGAGAAATACCTATGACAAACGATACATTATCAAAATATAGAGCAGACAATATTGTAAAATATTTGATTTCTAAAGGTATTGAAAGTCGTAGACTCATTGCAGAAGGCTATGGTTCCAAGAAAACCAGATGTCTTGAAAAGGACTATGTTTCTGTATATAATGGAAATAAATACTTATTTCCAAAAGGGACTTGTCTTACTAGAGATTATATAATTAACTTACTATCAAAAGATGAAAAAGAAGCTGCTTGTAGTTTATGCAATAGGTCTGAAATGAAAATATTAAAAATTGAATAGCAACTACAAAATTACATCACCCATTTTTGATCAGGTATTGCTGTGATTATTTTCCCATCTTTTTCAAATGAATGTACACTATTATCCATTAATAACGTATATTAATATTCATTATTAATGGACATTATTTATATAATATTGATTTTCTGATATTTAAATATCTTTCAGCAAATCTTTTACAAAGTTTTTTTCCACGATAGTCTTGGGCACCGAAAAGTTAAACCATTGATTTATGGGTAAATCAAGTCCATTTTTGTAGAGAAAGTTATAAAGGGCTTTATTCAATCCTTCTCCTAATTTATCGTTTTGCAAATCGAATGGATTTTCAAAATGCAATTCGTTGTTTGCAAATGAGTTTTTAGAAGTATTTACTTTTTTCACTCCATACTTTGTGGGATTACAGCCTGAATCGGAGTACAAAGTCATTGCAAAGCGATGCCAAAATCCCGATTGAATGAGATTTTCATTGAAAAGCTGACGAACTATCTCTAAGGCATCCAGGGTTTCTTGAGTTGTTTGAGTAGGAAAACCATACATTAAATAACAATGTACCATAATTCCATGATTTCGAAAGTTGCAAAGGACCATAGTTGCCGACTCCATAGAAACTCCTTTATTTATCAATTTGAGCAACCGTGGAGAAACCATCTCCAAACCACCAGAAACAGCGATACAACCAGCTTTTTTCATCAATTCACACAAATCATCGGTGAAATTTTGTTCAAACCGAATATTTCCCCACCAACGAATGGTTAGCTTTCGTTTTAAAATCTCTTCACATAATTTTCTGATTAGTGCTGGAGCAATTGCTTCGTCGGTAAAGTGAAAGCCATTTTGCTTTGTTTGAGTTATTACTGCTTCTATTTGGTCCACAATGTTTTCAGCAGAATTGGGCTCGTATCGGGTAATATAATCTAAATTTGTATCGCAAAATGCACATTTAGCCCAATAACATCCATGGGCCAGTGTGAGTTTGTTCCAAAATCCACAACTCCATAAGCTGTGCATCGGATTTGCAGTCTCAATCAGTGAGATGTATTTTTCGGGATGGATATCCACATAACTTGGAGTAGTGCTTTCGCTAAAAGAGTGATTTATTTTCGAATCAAAATTCCATTTAACTATTTCATTATCTAACTTTTGCCATGTTCTAATTAATAATTCTTCTTTAATATTTATAATATTTGAGAGCAAATTAGTTAACGGAATTTCCCCATCGTCGAAAATCAGATAATCTATATAATCAAACAGACGAATATCGCTTAAATAGCGCAATTCGGTGTTTACATATCCCCCACCCATTGCGATTTTAATATTGGGAAAATTGTTTTTGATAAATTTGCAACTGGTCAATGTTGCTAATAAATTTCCGGGAAATGGAACTGTAAAAGCGATAACTTTGGGGTTTGTGTCAAGAATCTGCTCGTTTAACAACGTCAACATCTGGTCAACCACCATACCCGAAGCATTATTTATCTCATCAATGAGTGGTTGAAAATCAGGTAACGACACTGACAACTTTTCACCATAGCGAATTAGCTCAAAATTCTGATTATCAACCTCTTTAATCAAATCTGCAAGTTCTTCGATGAAAAGTGTGGCAAACCAAATGGCTTTATTAATAAGTGAAATTGAAGAAACTCTATTTTCAAAATCTACTACCTGCATACGTCGATGTCCGATAGGTAAAAAGCCTGTAGCACAAATTTCGGTTGCAATTGTTTCAGACGGACTTTTAAGAAATTCAAGCACCTCTTCTACCCTACTAATATATAGTTTTTGAACAACTTGCATTTGACGGAACTGCTTCCTCAATCGCAATTCCATTGAATGTTCAAAGATTTCGGAAATATTCATTTGTGTAAATATCGAATTCACTAA
This sequence comes from Bacteroidota bacterium, assembly GCA_037130365.1. Lineage (GTDB taxonomy): Bacteria > Bacteroidota > Bacteroidia > Bacteroidales > WCHB1-69 > JBAXTE01. The sequence goes on along the minus strand of JBAXTE010000015.1, from coordinate 18,171 downwards.
CTCAATGCTCAAATCGAATTGACGAACCGAAAACCCCTTTCTTTGAAGATAACCTGAAAGCACCATCGAAGCTGGATAAGGACAGTTAAGTTGTAAAAGAGGTGGTGTAATAAACAGCAAATCTGTATACTTCATAATAAATTACTGATTAATGATTTTCATTTGCTGGTTTGAGCCTTAAGATTACGAACTACTAGAAAAAACCGACTTTTTACAAGAAATTTGTTTTGCAAAAATAATGAATAAAGTAATGTCCAATCCATTTGTTTAAAGTTAATTGCAATAAATTATCGAGCAAAAAAAGAAGAATTAATTGCAAAAAAATAGTCAAAATTTTAATGAACCGAAGGATTTAACCTATAATATTTGTAACTTTGAATATTCAAACAATAATAATGACAATGAAATATCGACTTATAATTTTGTTTTTATTGACAGTTCCAACACTTTTTGCGCAAAATTGGGATCAGGTATTATCTAAAGATGGTATCACTGTTTGGACTAGAGCGGTAAGCTGGTCAGATTACAAAGAGTTTAAAGGCGAAACCATTATCAACAGTAATCTAGAAAATATCATCTCGGTATTTGATGATATTTCTACATATACTAAATGGGTTCACAACTGTATTGTGGCAGAACAAATTAAACGAGAAAGCGATTTTAGAGGGACTCGTTACACCGCAATAAAAGCTCCTTGGCCTGTTAAAGACAGAGATGTTGTTTTTGACTACACTGTGACTCAAAACAGAACTACAAAAGCTGTTTCGTTAAAACTTATAGCAAAAAAAGGAATTGTTCCCGATAGAGGCAGAGTTAGAATGACATATATGATAAGTAGTTATGAAATTATCCCATTGGATAAATCGCGCATAAAAGTTATTTATCAAAGTCATAATGATCCCGCCGGAAGTGTGCCTACGGCTATTGTCAATCAAACATTAACAGATACACCTTACTTCACATTGTTAAACTTAAAAAAAGTTATTGCTTCTGGAAAGTTTAAGAAGACCGTTCATAAAGGTCTGTTAGAATATTAATATAACAATAAAAAATGTACGAAAGAATTCGACCAGACGAGATAAATGCTTTACCCTTAATCGCTTTTGAAGGAGAAATAGCTCTTATTGAGACCAAAGAAGATGGAGACAATGCCGTAAAAGAAATTTTAAAAGGGGATTCAATTTTAGGTTTTGATACAGAGTCTAAACCAGTCTTCAAGAAAGGAATAATTCAACGATTAGCATTAATTCAACTTAGTAATGGAAATAAAACTTGGCTTTTTAGAGTCCTAAAATGTGGTATTCCAGATACTCTCGCTCAATTACTTTCAGATGAATCAATTTTAAAAATTGGTTTAGCAATTACTGATGATGGAAAAAAAATTCATCATGATTTTGGCATCACCACAAAAGGACTATTAGACATTTCTACATTAAGTAATGAGTGTGGGTATATCGAAAATGGATTACGAAACCTAACCGCTAGAGTGTTAGGATACAGAATTAGCAAAGCACAACAAACAAGTAATTGGGAAGCAGAGGAACTATCTGAAGCACAACAAATATATGCTGCAACTGATGCTTGGCTAGGGAGAGAACTCTATCAAACTTTGTTAAACGAAAAACTAGCTGGAGATTATAGCGAAGTTTAATGATTAATTGGCTCAACATGTATGGTTACAGTCAAGTAATCGAGTTTGGTTTTTAATAAATCTTCAATTTCATCACAAAAGTTATGAGCATCAATAATTTTTGCTTCCGGATCTAATTCGAGATGAAATTCAACAAACTTATAATTTCCCGACTTCCGAGTCTTTAAACCATGATATTCAACATGATTATCTTTTAAAATCTGGTCAATTACTTGAATTTCTGAAATATCAAGCGCAGAATCTAAAAGTGGTCGATAAGCACGTAATAATAGAAAATAAGATTCGCGAATTATCATAAGAGCAACTAGAATTGCAACAATAGGATCTAAAATTTGAAGTCCAGTAAGATATATTAATGACAATCCCACAGCCACGCCTAGCGAAGTAAGAACATCTGTTTTAAGATGCAAAGCATCTGCTTCAAGCGCCATTGAGTCGGTTTCTTTAGCAACCTTATATAATCGACGTGAAACAATTGTATTGACGATTGCCGAAAAAAACATCACAATAATACCAACACCCAAAAACTCAGAAGGTTCTTTAGTTAATAGCTTCTGAATTGCTTCAAAAATTATCCAAATTGCAGCGATAAAAATCAATAAAGCTTCTATTACTCCTGAGACATTTTCATATTTGCCATGTCCATATGGATGACGTTCGTCTGCAGGATGATCGGAAATACGAACGGCAAAATACGCAATAATAGCCGCTAATAAATCCATCATCGAGTGAATTGCTTCAGAAATAATACTTACCGAGCCACTCATAATGCCAGCAATTAACTTTAATATTATCAACAAAGTATTAGAAGCAATCGATAATCGCGCAACAGAAATTTTTTTATTCATGTCTAATTTTTTATTTGTTAAGCCGACAAAAATAAAAAGAATCCATAAAATTGGATTAAAAAAGTTATTACCAGTTATTACCGTGAAACGTGAAAAGATTGATCGTGAGACGTGAAAAGACGTGAAAAGATAGTTCGTGAAAAAGAGAATACAGAATTAATGAAGTAAGAATGCGCGAAGCGGGGTTTTAATTTACTTTTTCGTAATTAAACACTAAGGCACTAAGACCACTCAGGAACACTTAGAATTCTAGCTTCTTAATTCTGTATTCTATTTCGACTTTACAAACTTTCAACTTTATAGACTTTATGGACTTTATGGACTTTATGGACTTTATGGACTTTATGGACTTTATGGACTTTATGGATCCCGTAAAACCAGAAATCTCTGATTTCATAGTTTTACGAGGATGCTCGAATTATTGAAAAATCGAAGATTTTTATAATTCGGCACTTTACAGACTGAAATCCCTATCTTTGCACAAAAACGCATGAAACTTTGGATGGCTCCACTGCATGGGCTTAATAATTATTCGTTCCGTAATTTATGGATGAGTCATTTTGAAGGCATTGACGAAACAATTACACCATTCATATCACTTATGGATCAACGGAAAATCAAACCCAATCGGTTAATTGATTTTTTTTCAGAGAACAATCCATACCCTATAATACCTCAGGTAATTGGAAATAAGTCAGATCAGTTTATAACCATGGCTGAATCCATATTCAATCTTGGATATTCTCATATAAACTTAAACCTAGGTTGTCCAGCTAGTCAAGTTGTTAAGCATAAACGAGGCGCAGGATTAATTATTTATCCAGAGATTATTGATTTGTTATTATCAGAATTTTTCAAAAACTTTGAACGAGGGTTATCGATAAAGATCAGAATTGGATTAAAAAGCACCAAGGAAATTTATCCAATATTGGACATATTAAATAAATATCCGCTTGATTTTGTATGCATACACCCACGATTAGGGGTTCAAATGTATGAGGGTGAGGTAAATTTACCGATGATGCAAGAATGTGTTAGGATATTAAAACATCGGATAATATATAGTGGAGATATTAAGAAAGCTCATGATATAGAAATATTAAAAGTAAAATTTCCCACAATAAACGATTGGATGATTGGAAGACAGTTGATAATAAATCCATTCTTACCAGAAGAGATAAAATTGAACAAACAGGATTCATTAGATAATAGAAGAAGTCGATTTAAAGCATTTCACAATGAGTTATTGCAACAATTAACAGAAGAGGTTAGTCAAGAAAAAAGTGCATTAAATAAGTTCAAAGAATACTGGACTTATTTTTCTCAAAATGGAGGAATAGAAGAACGAGAAAAACACGAATTATTGCGATGTAATGATCTTGAAACATTCAAAAAAAGCTCAGAAAAAATGATTTCAAAAATTTTGTTTTAAAAAAATTAGCACTAAAATCGATTAGAAGCGAAAAAAAGTATTATAAATCAAAATAAAATGATTAATTTTGCCTGCCCGTTAAAATAAAAGATGAGACTGTTATCCACAAATTTGTTACGAAATTTGGTAAGAACGAAAAAAGAAATTAACTTTGCACTCCTTTTAAACAAATAGTGCACAAAAGCAAAGAAAAAAATGGACACGTTAAGTTACAAAACCATCTCAGCAAACGCTGCAACAATAACCAAGCAGTGGGTTGTTATAGATGCTGAGAATCAAGTTGTTGGACGCCTTTCAGTAGCCGTAGCCAACATATTAAGAGGTAAAAACAAGGTAAATTTCACACCTCATGCAGATTGTGGAGACCATGTAATTATCATAAATGCAGAGAAAATTCGTTTTACGGGAAGTAAATTAACCGGGAAAAAATACGTAAGACACACAGGATATCCTGGTGGACAACGTTTTGCAACCCCAAAAGAAATGCTTGCAAGGAAACCATTTTTTGTATTAGAACATGCAATTAAAGGAATGCTACCAAAAAATAAATTGGGAAGCAAACTTTACACGAATTTACACGTATGTGTAGGTCCAGAGCATCCACATCAAGCACAACAACCTATTTTATTAGACATTAACACAATTTTGTAATCATGGAAATATTAAATACTTCAGGAAGAAGAAAAACCGCTGTTGCTCGTGTTTATATGAAAGAAGGAAGTGGTTCTGTAATAATTAATGGACGTGATTACAAAGCATATTTTTGCACTGCTCCTCTACAATACAAAGTAATACAACCTTTTATTATAACTGCAAACGAAAACAAATATGATGTAAAAGCCAATATTGATGGCGGTGGCATCACAGGACAAGCAGAAGCATTACGATTAGGAATTTCTAAAGCGTTATGTGAAATCAATCCTGAATATCGTTTATTGTTAAAACCACTAGGTCTATTACGTCGTGACCCACGTATGGTAGAACGTAAGAAACCAGGTAGACCAAAAGCACGTAAAAGATTTCAATTTAGTAAACGTTAATATTCAATTCTGCTTTAAACTTCCGAAGTCAGAGTTTAGGATCCAAATTAGCGAGACTGCTGCATAGCACTACTCGCTAATTGCAATTAATGGAAGGTAAACAAATAAACAAAGTTACAGAAATGGCAAAAACCAATTTCAACGATTTATTAGAAGCAGGTGCACATTTTGGTCACCTTCGCAGAAAATGGAATCCAAACATGGCTCCATACATTTTTATGGAGAAAAACGGTATTCACATCATTGATTTGCACAAAACAGTTGCAAAACTAGATGAAGCTGCTGCCGCTATGAAACAAATTGCAAAATCAGGTAAAAAAATTCTTTTTGTTGCAACAAAAAAACAAGCTAAAGAAATTGTTGCAACTGAAGTAAAGCGTGTAAACATGCCTTATGTAGTTGAACGCTGGCCTGGTGGAATGTTAACTAACTTTGCAACTATTCGCAAGGCTGTTCGCAAAATGATTTCCTTAGATAAACTGATGACCGGTGTTGCTTTTACAAGCATTTCTAAACGTGAGCGTTTACAAATTCAACGTGAAAGAGCAAAACTTGAAAAGAATCTTGGATCTATTAGTGATTTGAACAGATTACCTTCAGCAGTTTTTGTTGTAGATATTTTAAAAGAACACATTGCAATTGCTGAATCTCGCAAACTCGGAATTCCAACTTTTGCTATTGTCGACACAAATTCAAATCCTTTATTAGTTGATTATCCTATTCCTGCAAACGATGATGCTTCAAAATCTATTCAAGTAATTTTGAGAGTATTAGTTGACGCAATTGAAGAAGGCAACAACGAACGCAAATTAGATAAAGACCGCAAACTTGGCGATGACGAAGTAGAAGAAGTTGAATCAGTTGCTACTGAAATAGCAGATATTGATGATGCTGAAACTTTATCTTTAAACATCGATACAAAAATAAAAGGTGCTAAAGCAAGTGATAGTACTGGAGAAGATACAAAAAAAGCTGCTCCAAGAAAAACTATCTCTAAAAGACCAATTTCAAAGAAACAATAATATTTAAGAACTAAAAAATATAACACAATGGCAATTACCGCTGCTGATGTAAACAAGCTAAGACAAATGACTGGTGCAGGAATGATGGACTGCAAAAATGCACTAGTAGAATCTGAAGGAAATATTGAAACTGCAATTGATATTCTTCGCAAAAAAGGACAAAAAATTGCTGCAAAACGCTCTGATCGTGATGCTAATGAAGGATTTGTGTATTCAATGAATACTCCAGATTATTCTTTTGGTGTTGTTATCATGTTAAACTGCGAAACAGATTTCGTAGCAAAAACTGATGATTTTGTAAACTTTGGAAAAGCAATTACCGAATTAGCTATTGCGCATAAACCAAAGAATGTTGAAGAACTTCTTGCTTTAACTCTTAATGGAGTAACTGTAGAAGCAACTGCAATTGAATTAACTGGAAAAACTGGTGAAAAGATTCAAATTAGTCATTATGAGTTAATTGAAAGTGCATTTGTTACTTCTTACAACCATAATGGAAATCGTTTAGCAACAATTGTTGGATTCAACAAAAATGCAACTAATTTAGAAACTGTTGGACACGAAATAGCAATGCAAATTGCTGCAATGGCACCTGTTGCTGTTGACCAAAATCGTGTTAAACCAGAAGTACTAGCACACGAATTAGAAATCGCTCGTGAAGTAACTCGTGAAGAAGGTAAACCTGAAGACATGATTGAAAAAATTGCTCAAGGCAAATTAGCTAAATTCTTAAAAGAAAATACTCTATTTAGCCAAGAATTCATTCGCGACAACAAAAAGACTGTTGGTCAGTATATGAAAGAAACTGATGCTGAATTAGTTTGCGTTGGATTTAAACGCTTACAATTAGGAGTATAATTTTTTTCTTCAATAAAAAAAAGGAATTCAATCAACGAATTCCTTTTTTTTTTATCTTTACCCATCAAAATGGACTAATAAATGAAATATAATCGAATATTACTTAAACTCAGTGGTGAATCCCTAATGGGTGATCAAAACTACGGAATTGATTCAAAAACTCTTGCATATTTTGCTGATGAAATTTTTAAAATTCATCAAAAAGGAGTTCAAATTGGAATTGTAATCGGTGGTGGAAATATTTTCAGAGGATTACAAGGAGTAGGAAAAGGATTTGATCGAGTTCAGGGCGATTACATGGGAATGCTAGCTACATCGATAAACAGCATGGCTCTTCAATCAGCATTGGAAGCAAAGGGAGTTAAAGTAAAGCATCTATCTGGAATTGCGATTGATCCGATTTGCAAAAAAATGAGCAGAAAAAGATCATTAGAAGCATTTGGAAAAGGATATATTGTAATAATTAGTGGAGGCACAGGAAACCCATATTTTACTACAGACAGTGGAGCAGCTTTACGTGGTATTGAAATTCAAGCCGATGTTATTTTAAAAGGGACTCGAGTGGATGGAATTTATTCTGCAGATCCTGAAAAAGACCCAAATGCAACTAAATTTGATGAAATCACCTTTGACGAAGCTTATAAACGGAATTTAAGTATCATGGATCTTACTGCATTTACATTGTGCAAAGAGAACAATCTTCCCATTTTAGTGTTTGATATGAATACTTCTGGGAACTTAGAGAAAATTATTTTAGGAGAAAAAATAGGAACCTTAGTAAAACTATAAATTTAATATAAATATTATGGAATACGATCCAATCATTTACAAAAAAGCTAAAAGGAGTGTGGGTTTTAAATCTCACTTTACAATTTACATTTTAGTGAATATTCTTTTTTGGTTGCTATGGATTTTTATATCTTATGGCGACACTGATAAATTTCCCCTTCCATGGCCAGTACTTCCTACTGTAGGCTGGGGCGTTGCGATTGTATTTCATTACTTATATGCCTTCAAATGGAGTAGTAACTTAATAGATAAAGAATACGAAAAGTTGATAAAAAAAGAAATTAACCTAAACAAATAATTGGATATTTATGAACGAAAATTGTATATTGTGTATTGAAGAGACCAAAGAACACATGAATTCTACGCTCCAATTTTTCGAGAAAGAACTTCATAAAGTTCGTGTTGGCAAAGCAAATCCTCAGATGTTAGAAAGTATTAAAGTTGATTATTATGGAACTCCAACTGCGATTGATCAGGTAGCAAATGTCTCAACACCAGATGCTCGTCAAATTGTTGTACAACCATGGGATAAAAACATGCTTTCTGTTATTGATAAAGCTATACAAGCAGCAAATTTAGGTTTTAACCCTCAAACTAATGCTGATTTTCTAAGAATTATGGTTCCTCCACTCACCGAAGAACGTCGTAAAGATTTAGTAAAAAAAGCAAAACAAGAAGCCGAACAAGCACGTGTTAATATAAGGAACATTCGTCGGAAAGCGAATGAAGAGCTAAAAGGACTGGAGAAAAAAGATGTCTCTGAAGACGAAATTAAAAAATCAGAAATAGATATTCAAAAAATTACTGAAGAATTTATTGGAAAAATTGATAAAATTCTAGAAGTAAAAGAAAAAGATATTATGACAGTTTAAACGACAATTTTCTATGTACAAAAGGCTGTTTTGTACAGCCTTTTTCTATTATATACACTTGAATTATTGATTAAAAACAAAATGGATTACATTTCATATTTACTTTTTAGAGCATTTCTTTCATTTATTTCGATTTTGCCATTTCGAGGGTTATATATTTTCTCCGATTTTATGTATGGGATTATTTATTACATTATGCAGTATCGTAAAAATGTAACACGAGAAAACCTACAAAATTCATTTCCCGAAAAAAGCATTGATGATATTATTTTAATTGAAAAAAAATACTATCACTATATGTCCGATTTAATCTTAGAAGGATTAAAAGGCCTGACTATGAGTGATGAAGAAATTTTAAAACGACATAAAATAATAAATCCAGAGGTACCAAATTATTTTTTCGAGAAAGGAAAAAGTTTAATCTGCGTGAGTGGTCATTATGGCAATTGGGAGTGGTTAGTTTTTTCAGGGAATATCCAAATCAATCACTTAGTTGTTGGAATTTATAAAGCCATCAACAACCCATATATTGAAGCTTATATGAAGCGCCGCAGAGGCAGAAACAATTGTTACCTCGCTCCTACTACAGAAACATACGACACATTTAAAATACTGAAAGATCAACCTTCACTATTCCTCATGTTTGCAGATCAAAGTCCAACAAACTTACGTGACTGCTATTGGATTAATTTTTTGAATCAAGATACACCAACCTTACACGGTCCAGAAAAATATGCTAAAAAATATGACTATCCTGTCGTTTATCTTGATATGCAAGTGGTGAAGCGAGGATATTACGAGCTTACATTTTCTGTATTGTCCGAAGATCCAACCTCAGAAGAGCCAGGGAAAATTACGGAGGCATATATGAATAAACTAGAAAAAGTAATCCAGCTTGAACCCGCATATTGGTTATGGTCTCACAGAAGATGGAAACATAAACGGATTATTCCTTAAAATGGCTCTTAAGATTTTTGATTTGCATATTACATCACACATTTAGGGTTTTAGAATGAAGAAAATAGGTTTCATATTATTAATTACTTTTTTTTGTTTATTCAGCAAACCTATTAAATGTCAATCATTTAGCGACAATTTATTTTTCACATTTCAGCCAGAATATGCAACTTTAGTAGCACATCATAAGGAGTTAAAAGGATTATCCTTATATAATTTTCCAAATATTGAACTTAATTTTTATAATCAAGCCACTGGGAAAGCTGAGTGGGAAAAAAGATGGAATTATCCTCAAAGTGGTGTTTCATTCTATTATTCTTCGTTGAGCAATAAAAATGTATTTGGGCAAGCATTTGCGATTATGCCTTTTCAATCATTTACTTTTTTTAGACATAAAAAGCATGAGCAACGGTTAATGATTGCCTTTGGGTTAGGTTACCTCACTAAACCATTTGACATTAATAGCAACCCAGAAAATATTGCCATTGGAAGCCATTTTAATGCTTCTGTTAAGTTTCAATACAGTTTTTTATATCGTTTTACACCAAACTTTGGACTTGCACTAGGTACCTCTTTCGGTCACTTTTCGAATGGTGCCACAAAGTATCCAAACTGGGGAATTAATGTATGGTCCTTTTCTGCAGGATTTCATGTAAAATTCAACCAAACGCCGTTGCAACTTGTTAATCCGCCAATTAATGAGTTTAACAAACAATGGATTCCATACGTTTGGGGAGCTTGGGGAACAAAGCAAAATTCTGAAACCGATCCAAAAATGTACAATGCAACAAGTACTGGATTTGGAATTGCACGGAACTATAAATATGGCAAAGAATGGATGATTGGAACTGACATTTTTTGGGATTATACCGACAAAATTGAATTCTCACACAAAGGAATTTACCCTAACAATTTAGAGCTTTTTAAAATTGGACTTTATGGTGGACATGAATGGAGTATGAATCGATTTTCTGCAACCTTTCAGACTGGTGTTTATATTTACAAATATATCTATCAAACGAACAAAATAATTGACCCAATATATAGTCGAGTAGCTTTGCGATATCGAGTTTTTGAAAACTTATACGCAAATATCTCCGTAAAATCACACTTTGCTAAAGCTGATTACATTGAATGGGGCTTGCTCTTCAAATTTCGGAAGAAGCATAAAAAATAAAGAATCTTTAATCAAATAAAAACTAAGCACTATTTCATTGATTTTTATAACTTTGTAATTCACTAAAAATAAAAAAAATGAAATTAACTAGTTTTATATGCTCGATTGCGTTGCTAAGTTTTTGCGCAAATATTAATGCACAAGATATTTCTGAAGAAAAATTATCTTTTATGGATGGTAAACAAGATGCCATCGTAGCTAAATATAAGTATTCTGAAGACGTCTTAGAAACTGTGGTTGAAAAAATTCTCTCAACAAAAAAAATCAAAAAAACTAAAACTGTAAAAGGGTTCAAGTTGTATCAAGGTGTATTCTTTGAGGATTTATCAAAAGATGTGATTGATTTTTACATTAAAGTTGATGGCGGAAAGACTGAATCTACTGTAACTATTTTGATTTCAAAAGGATATAATAATTTTTTATCCAGCTCAACTGATGGGAGTACAATCAAAAATGCCAAGAATTTATGCAAAGAAATTAATATAGCTGCAATTGACGAGCATCTTAACCGTGCAATAGAAAAACAAACAGAAGTGTTTAATGAGGCTAATAAGAAGCATAACAAATCAATTGAAAAAGGAAAAGATTTAGTTAAAGAAAAAGAAGATATTCTTAAAAAAATTGAAGCAAATATCGAAGAACAAAAGCAATTTAAACAAGAAGTCGAAGACCAAAAAAATGCTTTAAATGCTTTAAAAAGCAAAAAATAAAGGAGGGAAAATGAGACAAAAAAAGCTGAGATTAACCGCCTTAATCTTCATAAGTTTCGGATTGATAGGAGTTCAAGCTCAGGAGACAATTCCTGCTTCTGGAGGAAACTCTTCTGGAGGTGGTGGTTCAGTGAGCTATTCTGTTGGTCAAATTACATATTCAACTAATTCTGGTTCAAATGGCTCTGTATTACAAGGAGTGCAACAACCTTTCGAAATATCTGAAATTACGGCAATTGAAGAAGCAAAAGGGATTAACCTAAGTCTCTCAGTATCGCCAAATCCTGTTACGGATCATTTAACGTTAAGGATAAGCGATTTTGAAATATCAAATTTATCGTACCAACTTTATGACCTAAACGGTAAACTCATTGAAACAAAAAACATCGAAAGTAATCAAATAGGCATTGAGACAATTAATCTTGTCCCAGCCACCTATTTTCTGAAAGTAGTACAACGCAAAAAAGAAGTTAAAACATTCAAAATCATTAAAAACTAAACAATATGAAGAGAATATTTACAATTTTAGCAGTAATATTTTTAACTGCAACCGTTTGGGCACAAAGTCCTCAAAAAATGAGTTATCAGGCAGTTATTAGAAATAGCAGCAATCAATTAGTTGTAAATCATGCTGTGGGTATGAAAATTAGCATTTTACAAAGTACAGCTACAGGAGCAGCCGTTTATGTTGAAACGTTAACGCCAACAACAAATGCAAATGGTTTAATAAATATAGAAATTGGTGGTGGAACTGGTTTTGACACCATTCATTGGGCAAATGGTCCGTATTTTATTAAAACGGAAACCGACCCAACTGGCGGAACAACATACACAATAACTGGGACAAGTCAATTGTTGAGTGTTCCGTATGCATTATATGCTAAAACAGCAGAAAATGGGTTTAGTGGAAATTATAATGACTTAACGAATAAACCAGTTACTAATGGCTCTGAAACAAAAATTAATGCTGGCACTAATGTAACAGTAACAGGTTTAGGTACGACGGCGAGTCCTTATGTAGTTAATGCAACCAATGGAGGAAGTATGTTAGCTCCTTCAGCAACAATTCAGGCTGCAACTAACATTATAGCTAATTCTGCTATTTTAAATGGAATAGTTAATGCAAATGGTTTTCTTACCACCGTTGTTTTTGAATGGGGATTAACTACTTCTTATGGAAATACAAGTTTTGCTACACAAAGTCCTGTAGCTGGTAATGTTGATGTTCCCGCAAGTTCTGCATTAACAGGTTTACTAGGAAATACAACATATCATTATCGTATAAAAGCTACAAATGCGATTAATATAACATATAGTAATGACATGAGTTTGATATTTCCACTTACTGCACCACAATTAACAACAACTAGTATTTCATCAATTACAGGTATTTCGGCAATAAGTGGTGGAAATGTTACTTATGATGGAGGTTCAACTGTTACTGCACGTGGAGTATGTTGGAGTACTAACCCTGCGCCAACTCTATCCAATAGTTTTTCTAGTAACGGAACAGGTGATGGTAATTACATTTCAAATATTACCTCACTTTTACTTGGTACCACTTATTATGTTTGTGCTTATGCAACTAATGTAGTGGGAACCAGTTACGGAAACGTACTTAGTTTTACAACCGTAGCATTACCGACTGTTACCACAGCTACTTTTTCTGATATTAAAGGTAATTCAGCAAAGGCAGGAGGCAGTGTAACTAATAATGGAGGTAGTACAATAACTGCACAAGGTTTATGCTGGAGTACAAGTGTTACTCCAACTATTTCAAATAGTATAACTACTTCGTTTACTGATATTATGACTGGTTTAACTCCTAATACTGTTTATTACGTTAGAGCTTATGCCACTAATATAGCTGGCACAGGTTATGGTGCTCAAATCAGCTTTAACTCAGGTAAGCTTATAGGTTCTACTTTTGGCGGTGGCTTAGTCTTTTATAATGATGGAAACTCACATGGATTAGTTTGTGCCAATGCCGATCAAGCTACAGGAGCCACTTGGGGTTGCAATGGCACCGCAATTGGGGGTACTTCAACCTCAATAAACTCTGGCGCAACCAATACAAATGCCATAGTTTTAGGTTGTAGTACAATAGGAATTGCCGCAAAACTTTGTTACGATTTAGTGCTTAACACCTATTCCGATTGGTATTTACCTTCTAAGGACGAGTTAAACTTAATGTATGTAAACTTAAAAATCCAAAGTTTGGGTAGTTTTGATACTGGTCTCTATTGGAGTTCGAGCGAGTACTCAGGTGGAGAGACGGCCAATGCGTGGGTACAGAACTTTGGCAGTGGTTCCCAGGACGGCACCGTTAAGTTCTACCCAACATTTGTGAGGGCAGTTCGGGCTTTTTAAAAAAACAATTAATCATTTAATATTTTACAGTTATGAAACTTTTTGATGAAAACATTTTTAGTGTTGATGCATTTTATGCAGCATTTTCAGAATTATTAAAAACAAGTAAAAAAGATTGGATAAACGCTATCTCAGTATTTAAAAAAGAATTTGAAAATAATGTTCAGGATGAAAAAATTATTCATTTCAATAAAACAGATTTAAAGATTGATAATTCAGAAAATTTCTATTTATCAGGTTTTGATATGCCATGTTGGGTTAGTAATGAAGATTCTAAAAAGAAAATAATGATTCTTGCGTCTGAACCATTAAGAGATGAAATTTCTTTTGATAAAAGTAAACTTGATAAATTTACAAACATTTCACTTAATACTCCTTTCTCATACCATACAAGTGGTAGAATAAAGAATCCAAAATTCAAAGATCGAAGACAATATTGGAGTTTAATTGATTGGATGGTTACTGATTTAAAATCAACTGTTTATATGACTGATATCAGGAAATTCTGGTTTGCTGACTGGCAGCATCATAAAGAATTTGGAGATACCAAATTACATTTAGATATATTTAAGAAGGAACTAGAATTAGTTAAACCCGATTTTATTATTCTTTTTGGAAGTACTCCAATGAATATTCTTCAATCAGCAAATTTACTAGAGAGCGAAATACATTTAACAAAATACAAGTTGAAAGAAGAAGGATTTAAACTTAAATGGGATAACCATAAAGAATCTGAATGGCCTGTAATCATCCCATTGATACATCCATCTGGCGCAGCTGGTGGGCCAAGAAAACATTTTTTTACGGTAAATGATATTTATAAAGAAGGTTTAGATCAAAATGAAATGTATAAATTAATCATTGAAAAATATATAAAGAATTAATGGGATAAACAGATTTTTTTTTACGGTGCTGAACGTATTTTATATTATTACCCCCTTGCATTATAAGGGGTTAATAATATAAAAGGAATTCGTTTTGGCGATTTTTTTTTCCTCTTATGCAAATTTTGTGATAAAACCTTAACTCATTGAGCTAAACCACTAAAAATCAATGAGTAATAACTGATTTACGATAATGCTCCTTAACTGCAAATCGATAATACAAAAATGCGATTACTGCCAGAGCACTCCAAACGCCAAAAGCGAGTTTGATATCAACATATTGAGTTAAAAAACCCATTACCAAAACTCCTACTCCAATACCAACATCAATTGCTGTTAAAAACAGAGAATTAGCGGTACTTCTCATAGAAACAGGGAGGACATTGTTTAGCATTAATTGGTATACTGGAAAACTAATTCCGAAGCCAATTCCGATAAAAAGTGCCGAAAGTGCAAGTGTAAATGAGCTATCATACACAATTAGAATCGGGAAAGAGCAAAATATAAAAAAATAAGAGATGATAAGTAGGCGAAATGGTCCATTTTGATCAAATTTTCTACCTGCAAAAATCCTTGAAATGGTTAACCCAAAAGCCAAAGAGAGGAAAAAGACAACAGTGCTACCTGAGTTTACTGTCTTGCAATATATGGCAATAAAATTAAGCACAGCGCCATAAGGCATTAGAATTAAAAAGGTTAGAATTGCAATTGGAATTGCTTTCGGTGAGACAAATCCCATTAATCCATCTTTAATTGAAGTTTTGGAAGAAATATGTTTCGGAAATTTTAGTCCTAAAAGTAAAGCAGTACCTATTAAAGCAACGATAGATGCTAATGCAAATAATACTAAATAATTTGATTTTTGAATTATTATGGAGGAAAGCAAAGGGCCAATTGCCATCGACATAGTGAATGCAAGTCCATAATATCCAAGACCTTCTCCTCTTTTATCCGAAGGTACAAAATCTAATATCAAGGTATTGCCAGCAGTAGTTAGAACTCCCCACAAAAAACCATGAATTACTCTTACTGTAATAAGAGCAACCTGAGTGGTGACTAATCCGTAAGCAACAAAAAGTGAAGAAAACAGAAAAAGTGCTCCAAGATAAATTGTCCTTCGACCATAATTATCAATAAAAACACCTACAAAAGGGCGAATCAATACTGCTGTGAAAATATAAGCGGCTATTATAATTCCTGCCTGGTCTTTGCCAAACATTAAATCAGTAGTTAAGTAAACAGGCAATGCTGTAATCATAAAATAGAAAGCTACTGAAGTCATAAAATTACTTATAACCATAAGTATAAACTTTCTATTCCATATTTTGTGAGGTTCCACTATTTTAGATCTATTATTTTATACTAAAATGTTTTCTTGCTGATTTTAATATCTAACAATTTGAATTAGACTATTGTTCGGGAGAAAACATAGGATCCCAAGGTGGTAATTTAATTGCCGGCTGCGACAAAAGTTTTTGAATATCTTCGGGGACAAAATCCTTATAAACTACTAATCGGAAAAGATATTCATTAAACCATTCGTCGGTCATAATTAATTGGCCATTATACCCATACGAAGATCCCCAAGAATTTTCTATCAACCATTTTGTAGGTTTACCATTCAAATCAATATCAACACCAGTAAGCGTCATTGCGTGGGATGAGCCACTGTCGAATGTTTTAATTCGTTGTGTTTTGTTCATTGGAAAACTAGTTTGGAACAAATCCCTATAGTTATAATTATTAACATCTAATGTTCCATTTTCTTTTAGCAAAAACTTTCCTACATCACAAGAAAAATAGAGCGCATTATTTGCTTTTATCGAAGCAATTGCCATCTTTTTTAATGCATCAACAGGAAGATTTACATATTTCCAGTTCTTACCATCAGCCATATTGCGGTCGTATTCAATTTCATAAACTTTATTATACTCACGCGTTGGATCGTTCATAAACATGATGTAATCTTGCATATCAACACCGAGCATTTCTTTATAAAAGCTCATCGGAGTATATGTTTTTAATTCAGAAATTTTATCATCTTTATCTTTAAATCTCCAATTAAAAGTTTCTGGCGGGTTTCCTAAAGCAATCGATAACATTCTATAGATATTACTCAACATCTCCATTTTACGATTATTCAAGGCGTCTATCTTTTTACCAGCAGCAACCATTCCTCTAATTTCAAGACCAAATTCACGAAGTTTAGACGTTAATAATGCAGAGATTTTGCTTGTATTATCACTTTGTTCTGTTTCGGGCATCACTTGTTTTGGAACAACGCCATATTTTGTAACTATATCTGCAAAAGTAGTCCATTGACCACCATCGCCAATTGGATTTTTAAATGCCCACTCTACAGTTTTATCATCCATTGGTTTTGAGGCGGTAGCGATGATAATTTCAAGAAATAAATTCGATTTTTCGAGCTGATCCCAAAAGAATGAGTAGTTTTGAGAGAATTCAAATTCTGAAAGATTCAGTTTCTCAATCACTTTAGGGCGAACAAAATTAAGTCCAGTAAACAACCAACAGCGACCAGAAGATTTTTGATCAGTAATTCCCTTGGTTTTTACTTTGTTACTAAAATAGGTATCTATTTTGCCAATATTTTCACGGTTTACAGCCAATTTTGCAATTCCATTTGCTGTAACTGCATTCTGACTGGCATTAAAAGATGCATCTTTAGTTAACGACGATTTTATCTTAGCTAAATCAGCCGGAGATAATCCTTTAAATTGCTGAGCAAAAATAGTCATTGACAAAATTGTCAAGATTACTACTGAAATTATTCGTTTTTTCATTGTTTTTTGTATTTATTATACTTTTGAGGACTATCCAAATTTCTTCGAAAGTACCTTCTTGAATTTTTAGGCAAACTTACAAAAAATAGCAGAATGAAAATTAGGATTGTGATTAAAATGGCATTTAATATTTACTGGTTGTGTGAAATATTGCCATCAAAAACTATGACCGCTTCAATGAATAATATTGTTCATTACTCAGATATTTAGAAATCTGTATGTTCATCTATAGTCACCTATTGTCGTTGGCTTATTCGCATATTTCATTAATCCACTTCTGGTCTATTTTGCCATCTTTATTTATATGAAATACGGCACCAATTGCACACCCATTTGGACCTATAGAATCGACCAAATATCTGTAATCAAATCCCATATCAATCGGTTCACCCAAAATCTTTTTTACATATTGGGTATCAGCATCTAATTTTATCAGTTCAACTACTTTGCTAAGACTTTTGAAATCATGGTTTAATTGAAACTTCTTTCCATATTTCTCAATTTCAGTTTCAGTTTTGCAACCGAAAAAAAGGAAAATAAAGAATACGTATTTGCTAATTTTATTCATAATCTTAATATTTACTATAACACAATCTAATAATTATCACCCAATTAAAAATGGAAAAAGCAATTGATTATGTTTGTTTACAAAGTTAATATTTTTTTAATAAATAATAGGATTAATCCTGATAATATATAGAATGCTGAATTCAAGTGTTAAATGCAACTTGTTGTTTATGCAAATTTAATGATAAAA
>JBAXTE010000014.1:0-92550 GCA_037130365.1 Bacteroidota bacterium | reverse complement strand
TGCAAAAGTACATCAATATTTCTAATTTGCAATATATAATTCAATTTATTATTGTCATAAATATGTGTTAACCTAGTATATCTCTCATTATTAAGATTAATCAGATTGTAACTAAAACTAAATTAACGTTTTGTTATTATTATATCTTCCAATAATTATTTAATTTTACACTATCAATTTAAAACTACTCATTGATAATGATGCTATGAATACTAAAAAAACAATAATCTCCATATTAATTGTACTATTATATATATGTAATCAAGGGACTTGTTATGCTCAAATTTTTGGAAAAGAAACTGGAAAAGAAAATTCTGATGCTGAGAAAAAAGGGACTAAATTTACGGGAGGTGGGTTAGGAATTCAATTTGGAACAATAACATTAATTGATGTATCTCCTCACTTTGGGTATTATTTAACCGACCGATTGAGTGCGGCTATTGGGGGTACATTTGCATATTATAGAGATAAGCGGTACAGTCCAACATTAGAAGAAACGATGTATGGAGCTAGAGCTTTTGCTCGATTTGATATTATCAAAGAATTATTTATTCACGCAGAATTAGAAGCATTAAACCTTGAATACAATAACAGCATAAATAATAGCTCACTAAATTTAAAACGAGATTGGTTTATAAGTCCTTTAGTAGGAGCTGCATTTCGTCAGAATTTAAGTGATTATACGAGTTACTATTTAATGGTACTTTGGAACTTTAATGAAAATCTATATTATCCATACAGCAATCCATTGATTAGAGTGGGAATAGACATTGGATTATAATTTTTAATTCTACTAAATTTAGACTTTGTGAAATACACTTCAATCATAGCTAAACGCATTTTAAAAGGGCAAAAACAAAGATTTGCACAGCTCATTATTCGAATTAGCATCGCAAGTATTGCCATTGGTATAGCCGTAATGCTAATATCACTAACCATTGTTACTGGTTTTCAAAAGACTATTCGGGATAAAGTCAGTGGCTTTGGAGCGCATATTACTATTTCTCGATTTGATCTAAATCAATCTTATGAATCGGCTCCAATTGCCTTAAATCAGCCATATATAAAGCAAATAAAGGAGAACAAAGATGTGATATCTGTTCAACCATTTGCAACAAAAGCTGGAATTATTAAGCAAAAGGATATTATTGAAGGCATTGTTCTTAAAGGAGTAGATTCAAGCTATAATTGGGACTTTTTTAAAACCAACTTAAAAGAAGGCAAAATCCTTTCGTTTGATTCAGTTACATCTAAAGACATTATGGTTTCTAAAGTAACTGCTACAAAACTAGCAATTAAAGTTGGAGATAAAGTATCGATGTATTTTATTCAAGATCCGCCACGAATGAGAGCTTTCACAGTTTGTGGAATATATGAGACAGGATTAAATCAATTTGATGGGAAATTTGCGATGGTTGACATTAACCAAATTCGGAAACTGAATAACTGGGAAAATAACGAAGTGGATGGATATGAAGTGATTGCTAAAGATTTTTCTAAAATTGACCAGCTTGCAGAAGACATCAACCTGCTTCTCCCCTTCGACCAGAAAGGACAGACCATAAAAGAGAGTAATCCTGACCTTTTTGATTGGATAGGATTATTTGACACAAACGTGTATATATTAATTGGGCTTATGATTTTAATCAGCACAATTACAGTTATTTCTACGTTATTAATATTAATTTTGGAGCAAACCAATCTCATTGGAATTTTAAAAGCCATTGGAGCGAATAATCAATCGATTTCTTCAATATTCATCAAAGTTGCCGGCCGAATCATTTTTATTGGAATGATATTAGGGAATTTAATTGCGCTTCTAATTTCAATTACTCAGAAGTACACCCATATTATCAGATTAAACCAAGAGTTGTATTATATGGATGCTGTTCCTGTAAATATAAATCCCCTCCATTATATTATAGTAAACATTGGAGTATTTGTGATAACTTCGATTTTTGTTCTTGCACCAATATATTTTGTAACTCGAAAAATATCAACCATTCAAGCAATTAGATATCAATAATGAAGCTATTTATAGACGAATCAATTACCCCAGAATCCCAAAAATGGGAAAAGTGCATCGAAAGAGAGGCAATTCTCATTGATCGTCCGGATGAAATTAGGAGTATGTTCTGGCGTGATTATAACCGATTACTTCACTCAAAAGCATATCGAAGGTTAAAACACAAAACACAAGTATTTCAAGCTACTCAAAATGATGATATTTGTACTCGAATTGAACACGTGGGACATGTATCCTCGGTAAGTTATACGATTTGTGATTATTTGGGTTTAAATAAAGAGTTGGCTCAAGCGATTGCAATTGGTCATGATATTGGCAATGCGCCATTTGGCCATGATGGCGAGTACATTTTAGCTCATTTAGCTAAAAAATATTATGGAGGAACCTTTTGGCACGAAAAAAACAGCCTTCATTTTGCTGATGATATTGAAACGCTTGCAAATTCTACTGGGATTAAACAAAATCTAAAATTAACTTATGCTGTTCGTGATGGGCTAATATCGCATTGTGGAGAAGTGAATGAAAAAGTAATTTTTCCACGGAAAGAAGCTGTAGATTTACGTGTTATCACTTCTCCAAATGAATTTGCACCTTATACTTGGGAAGCTTGCGTTGTTAAAATTGCAGATAAAATTTCGTATTTAGGGCGTGATATTGAAGACGCATTGCAATTAAATATACTCAATAGCAACCAAATAGAGGAACTTTTATCCATTTTAAAACCTATTTCAAATATTACGTTTGAAGAAATTAATAACACGGTCTTAATTCATAACTTTATTATAGATTTGTGTCATTTCAGCTCCCCAAAAACAGGACTAGGACTTTCTGAACCATACTTTCAAGCTCTTACCCGTATTAAAAACTTCAATTACAAACACATCTATTTGCATCCTCGTTTAAACAACTATAACCGTTATGCAGAATTAGTTCTTACTTCAATTTTTGAAACACTGGATCAGCTATTTAACACCGATTCAGATAAATTATTGAAAGAAATATCTTTAAATAAAAAGCAATATCCAATGCTTATCGAACATTTTGAAAATTGGCTGATTAAGTATTCAAACTTTGCACCGCATCTCCGAACAAGTGAAAAGTATCAAAATAATATAATTTATACTGTCACTAAAAATAGTGATTACAGAAAAGCAATTGTTGATTTTACATCTTCTTTATCAGATAATTATGCAATTCAAATGTATCAAGAAATCATTCGTTTTTAGGATTTGGCTAAAAACAAACTCATAAATTGAAATATTTAAACTGATGAAAATAATATATTTAAGTTTTGCTACACCCGACGACAAGTATTTGACTACTGGGTGTGAGATATATAGAAATCGGATTCCACATTACAACGCATTTAACCACGAAATAATTCCAGCATTAAAAAACACAAAATCTCTGAGCGAAAATCAACAAAAAGAGAAAGAAGGAGAAATAATTCTTTCAAAAATCGTTGATTCTGATTACGTGGTTCTCTTAGATGAATTAGGAATTCAATATACATCCGTTGATTTTTCAAAATTCGTCCAACAACGAATGCTCTCGGGAATTAAAAGAGTATTATTTATTACTGGAGGTCCTTACGGATTTAGCGATGCCATTTATAATCGTGGAAATTCTAAATTGGCGCTCTCAAAAATGACTTTTTCTCACCAAATGGTTCAACTTATTTTCCTTGAACAACTTTATAGAGCACTCACAATTCTAAAAAACGAACCGTATCATCATTGATGGGAAACGTGAGAAGACATCTCGTGAAACGTGAAACGAAGAAAAAAGAGTGAAAAGACATCTCGTGAAACGTGAATCGTGAGAAGACATCTCGTGAAAAGTGAAACGAAGAACAGAATACAGAAGCATGAATAAAGAAACAGGAAGCAAGATCAAAGAAGCCTTAGTGGTACTTAGTGATCTGAGTGCCTTAGTGGTGTAAACGTGAAAAGACATCTCGTGAAACGTGAAAAGATAATACAGAAGTTAGAAATAAGAATCTAGAAGCAAAAACATAAGTAAGTAGAACGTGAAACGGCTATTCGTGAACGGCGAAGCCCTCAACGTAGTTAAAACTTAAAGGAGATTTTATATGACATCAAAAGTTGAAAACAGACCAATTTTCTTTGTATAATAGTTGCGTGAGGGATTGCAGTGGAAAGCCCACAGGAGCATAGCGACGAGGACTTGAAACATAAAGCCCGACCTTGCATCGGTTTATTTTTCAATTGATGTGATGGCATCAAGTTATCTACTAACTTTTTCTATAAACACCGAGGCAAGGGCACGCACAAAATAATATTCAAATAAAAATATTTATCTTTAGAAGAGGTTGGTTTGACGAAAAATTGAATATTTTTGCTATTTTTAGATTATGTTTGTACTTCAAAATTAATTAATATATCAAATATGAAACGAATCACAATTTTTCTGATGACGATGCTCACCATAAGCCTCTGTAATGGGCAAACTGAAGCTCGTCTGTTACGTTTTCCAACACAATCGGGCAACAACATTGTGTTCACTTATGCTGGTGATTTATATCAGGTCGACATAAAAGGTGGCACGGCTCGGCGATTAACTTCGGATGCAAATGGGTACGAAATGTTCGCTCACTTCTCTCCCGATGGTAAACAAATTGCATTTACTGGCCAATACGACGGGAACACTGAAGTATATACAATGCCTGCTCAAGGCGGAACTCCAAAGCGAATCACGTTTACGGCAACGCTTAACCGCGATGATGTCTCTGACAGAATGGGTCCCAATAATATAGTGATGGGCTGGCGCGACAATTCAACCATTATCTATCGATCGAGAAAACAGTCGTTCAACGATTTTAAAGGTCAACTTTTTAGTATTGACATAAATGGCGGATTGTCCGAAGAACTACCATTGCCCGCTGGCGGATTCTGTAGTTATTCTCCAGACAAATCTAAAATAGCCTATAATCAAGTCTTTCGCGAGTTTAGAACGTGGAAATATTATAGAGGAGGCATGGCCGATGATATCAGTATTTACGATTTCAAGACCAAAAGCACTACAAACATCACCAAAAACAAAGCGCAAGATATTTTTCCAATGTGGAAGAACGATAAAATATATTTTCTATCGGATCGTGACCGAATTATGAATCTATTTTGCTACGATAACTTGACTTCGGCGACCACAAAAGTGACCAATTTTGACAACTATGATATTAAATTCCCAACTATTGGAGATCGAGGAATTGTTTTTGAAAATGGGGGTTATATCTATTTCTTTGATTTTGTAAGTCAAAAAGCTGAAAAGTTATCAATTTTTATCAATGATGATTTGAGTGCATCGCGCAAGCAACTCAAATATGCGTCTAAGAACATTGGTTCCTGGAGTTTGTCGCCCGACGGAAAGCGTATTGCTTTTGGTGCTCGTGGTGATGTTTTCACTGTACCCGCTAAAAATGGGATCACACGTAATCTCACACAAACATCTGGTGCTCACGATCGAAATGTGAGTTGGTCGCCCGATGGAAAGTATATTGCGTTTGTGTCGGATATGAACGGTGAAAATGAAATATATCTTGTGGCTCAAGATGGCACAGGAAAACCAATTCAGTTAACTTCAAATAGTGATACCTACAAATATGCTCCAGAATGGTCGCCAGATAGCAAAAAACTATTGTGGGCCGATAAAAAACTTCGATTACAATATGTAGATATCGACACAAAAAAAGTAACCATTGTTGTTCAAAATAAAGATGGTGAAGTAACCGATTTTTCTTGGTCTCCTGATAGTCGGTGGATTACGTATTCTAAAGAGGAGCTCAATGTGCAATCAAAAATTTGGGTTTATAGCACTGAAAATGGCAATTCTACATCGGTAACCGATTTCTGGTACGATTGCTCATCTCCTACTTTCAGCAGTGATGGGAAATATTTATTTTTTGTATCAAACCGTGATTTCAATCCAACCTATAGTTCTACAGAATGGAATCATTCTTACTCTGATATGAGTAGAATCTACTTTGTAACGCTGAAAAAGGAAACTGTAAACCCTTTAAAACCAGAACCTGATGAAGTTTCCGTAATTCAACCATCTGAAAATAAAGACTCAAAACCTGAAACGGCAAAAAAAGACGATAAAAAAGCGAACGATAAAGTGACTCCCTTAAAAGTAGAAATTGATTTTGATGGAATCGAGCAACGAGTGGTTGATTTGCCCATTGTTGCATCAAATTATTATGGATTAACCTCGATTGGCACTTCGCTGTATTATGTAAAATATGGCCAAGGAAAAGTTACCTTAAAACTTTATGATTTCTTGGAGAAAAAAGAAAATGATATAGGGAACTTTGGCTCGTACACTATTTCTGTGGATAAGAAAAAAATGGCTATTGGCTCTGGTGGATACTTTATCGTTGATTTACCTAAAGGAAAAGTTGAATTAAAAGACGAATTAAACCTTTCAGGGATGAAAATAATGGTAGATTTATCACAAGAATGGAATCAGATTTTTGAAGAATCATGGCGTCAGATGCGTGATTTTTTCTATGATCCAAATATGCACGGTGTAAACTGGAATAATATCAAACAGAAATATCAGCCATTAATCTCGCACGTGAACAGCAGAGCCGATTTAACGTACATTGTTGGCGAGATGATTGGTGAATTAAATGTTGGTCACGCATATACTGGTGGTGGCGATAAAGTAGCTCCAAAGCGAATAAAACTTGGTCTTTTGGGCGCAAAAATATCTCGTGATGCTTCTGGATTTTACAAAATAAATCAAATTTATCAAGGTGAAAATTGGTCAAACAGCACTCGTTCTCCGCTCACAGAAGTTGGTGTTGACGTAAAAGTTGGAGATTTTATCATTGCAATTGATGGAAAACCAACAACTTCCGTAAATGATATATACGAACTTTTAGTTGACAAAGCCAACAGAGAAGTAGAGCTAACATACAACAGTAAAGCAACTTTAGAAGGAAGTCGCAAAGTGATCGTTACCCCAATTGATGATGAAAGTGGATTAATTTATTTGAATTGGGTTAGAAATAACATCGATAAAGTGAATAAAGCCTCAAATGGAAAAGTGGGATATATCCACATTCCAGATATGGGCGTTGAAGGGTTAAACGAATTTATAAAATATTTTTACCCTCAACTTTCCAAAAAAGCGTTGATTATTGATGATCGTGGCAATGGTGGAGGAAATGTATCTCCGATGATTATTGAGCGATTGAGCCGTAAATTGGGAATGATGCGCATTGCTAGAAACACCAATCCATATCCATCGGGAATTGCGATGCATTTAGGTCCAAAAATTTGTTTAATTGACCAATATTCAGCTTCCGATGGGGACTTATTTCCTTATCAATTCAAATATTTTAAACTAGGAAAGCTTGTTGGAGTAAGAACTTGGGGTGGTGTAGTTGGCATTAGAGGCTCGTTACCATTTATTGATGGTGGCACATTATCAAAACCAGAATTTTCGCATTATGCTGCGGATGGTTCTGATTGGATAATTGAAGGTAAAGGCGTTGAACCTGATGTGGAAATTATGAATGACCCTGCTAAAGAATACTCAGGTGAAGATCAACAACTTAATAAAGCAATAGAATTGATTTTAGAGGAATTAAAAAGTTATCCTCAAGAATTACCTAAGGCTCCAGCATATCCAAACAAAACTAAATAAAATTACTTAGAATTTTGTCTTAAATTTGACGGTTGTTTGAACATTGATGAATGTAAAAACAACCGTTTTTTTTATTACTTCAATCAAAACTAAACAAATTAAAATAACAAAACGTTATACCGTAAATTTGAACTTAGCATAATGAGATTAGCCATATACACCCTTCTTTTCACCATATTTCTCAGCAGTTCTTCGATTGCGCAATTATCCAATTATAATGTTGGAGATATTGCTCCTAATTTTACTATCACAGATTTGAGTGGAACATCTCATTCTCTCTATCAATATACTGATTCAGGGAAATATGTTTTGCTCGATTTCTTTGGATATTGGTGTGGAACATGTAGAATAAAAGCGCCTATCATTCAAAAATTTTACAGCAAATATGGGTGTAATAATTATGAAGTTGTCGTGTTAGGAATCGAGGGTGATGGAACCAATGCTCAATTATTAGAATTTGATTCATTATCTAACTTGCCTATTGACTCCTACCCTGCCTGCAGCGGTTTGGAAGGCAATGGTGATTCTGTACATACACATTATGGAGTTTCGGCATTTCCTACATTAGTAATTATTAGCCCTGATCGAAAAATCATCAATGAAAATATTTTTCCATCTAATACTGCCCCTGAGATTTTAGCTGCATTTCCAGAAAATTCTGTTCTCCCCCATTTATGTGATCCAAATTCAATTGCAGAAGATTTTGAACTCATTTTTTCAGTATTTCCAAGTCCTACAACTGGTAAAATATTTTTGACTTCGAATTCAAATGCTATTTCGTTAAAATATTTCATCATGAATATTACCGGAGAAATCATAATAAGAGGAGAAACACAAAAAACAATTTCGGAAATTGATCTCTCAAATCTCGTAGATGGTTTTTATGTGATTGTTATCGAAAATGAGTGGAATTCTAGGGTTAAGATTGTAAAAGTGAATGGGTAGAATTGGTTGATTATTTAATGATTTGAAAATTTGATAATTTGATGATTTGATGAAATGTTGGGTCTCCCTATAAACTTATAAACTTTAAACCTATAAACAGAAATAATTGATTGGTTGATAGGTATAAGCGATATTGGCATTATTTAAAAAAAACTGATTTCCAACACTTCACCTATTCACATTAAGGTATAAAAGCATTGAAAACCAGATTAAATGAGTAAAATACTAAGAACTAGAATTCTGAATACTATTTCACTGAGTCGCGTTGAATAATAGTACCTGTAGAGTCGGTTTTAGTTGGAATAAAGAGTTCTTCATTATCTACCCCAATTTGTTTTTCAACGAATGAATCGATAAAACTATTATCATTACTAAAATAAGCGATTTTATTCAATTTTTTATTTAGAAACACAGTTTTTCCTTTTGGACAAAAAATCGTAACACGAACAGATTGATTTCTCCAAACATCGTCTTTAGACCAAAAGAACATTGGGTTAATCAAAATTGTATCTCCTTTTTGAACTAAATTATACTGAATAGTCTTCGAGCGATTTAACGCTGATAGTTGATTTTTTCCACGAGCACGCTTACGAACTACAATTTTAAACAAACTATCCTCCGATGATTTAAATTGAATTTCAGGTATACCAATAAATAATTTTTCATTTTTATTTATCATAATACTAATGGGCATATTATCACATTCTTCATCAAACAACATTTTTTGAGGAATAGAGTCTGTTGCTAAGTCTATATATAATGTATTTTTTTGAGGTTGTTGAATAGGAATAGATTCAGAAACGGAATTTGCTTTAGAAAAGTCAATAATTAGATCAGATCCAACGATTCCCAAAAGAATACCACTTGCTAGCCATAGAAAAAACACTGATAGTCCTAAATATTTCACTTCGAATTTCAGTCCAAAAATAAGTTTTACACCGCTATATATAAGCATAATCATAGGAAGTCCGATAAATACGACCAAACCAATAACTGCGGATGTCATACTACTACTCGAATTTAAGATAAAGTCTAATAACTGAGGAATTGAAAATGAATGAAATCCAAATGAAGATATTTCAACAGTATCGCTATTTGAGAATAATGAGACCAATAATCCAAACGTAATAGTGATTCCTAAGAAGACAAAAAACACCCCAAATAAAACGCCCAAAACTTTGCCCAATTGCCTGAATATATCGCCAAATATTGAAACCAAATTCTCGATTGCAGTCTTTGGATGGACGTTATTTCTAATATTATTCACTGCATCTTTGGCTTCGTGTTTATATGATCCAAAGCGACTTTTTAAATCTTCAAATTCTGTTTTAATTTTTTTCTCAATATTATCAACATTAACTGGTTCCCCAGACATTTCTAGCTTTTCAGCTGTTGTTCTAGCTTCTGGAATTGCAATCCAGAGAATAACATAAATCCAAAAACTTGAACCAGCAACTAAAAATGCAAGTGCAAAAACAATCCGAATAATCACCGGGTCGATATTAAAATAAGCACCAATACCGCCACAAACTCCACCAATTACCTTGTGATCAGAATCGCGGTAAAAACGTTTTTGGTTTTTGGGTTGTGCATATGAATATGGCTCTTGTTTTGATTCTTTTTCTTGATTTTCATCATCATCAATTTCAAAAGGCTGACCCAATTGAGCAATAATCTCTTTTACATCATCAAGTGTAATTGCTTGTTTTGATGAGCCTGTCCTTTCGTTCATCAGCTCTGCAATCCGAGATTCAATATCCTCAATAATTTCTGTTCCTCCTTCTTTATTCACAAAATGTTGCTTAATCGAGAGTAAATATTGTTGCAACACGTCAAAAGCGTCATCATCTACATGAAAAACCTGACCCGAAATATTTACGGTAAATGTCTTTTTCATCTTATTTGTTTTTTGAATTTATATTTCTAATATTATTTACAGTGTCAACCAACTCATCCCAAATATTACCTAATTCAGCTAAGTAGGATATTCCCTCTTCGCTAATTTTGTAATACTTTCTGGGCGGACCTGACTTCGACTCTTCCCAACGATAAGTTAACAAACCATCGTTTTTTAACCGAGTAAGTAAAGGATATAAAGTACCCTCAACCACAATTAGTTTTGCTAGCTTTAGCTTTTGGATAACATCTGAAGCATAAGCATCTTCATCGGACAATAGTGTAAGAATACAAAATTCCAACACTCCTTTCCTCATTTGCGAACTATTCTTTTCTGTTTTCATGCGACAAAGATAATTCATTTTTTAGTACTATGCAATACATTGTACTAAAAAAATAAAAAAACCCGAAAATAATTCGAGTTTTTTTATTTAAAGTTAGTTTTTCTACTTAGTTATTCAACATAACAGGCATTACTAACATCAGTATTTCTTCATTAACATTCGCATTATCAACTGGATAAAGAATACCAGCTCTATTAGACTGCGACATTTCGAGTTTTACTTCAGGTGTTTCGATATTACCAAGCATTTCTTGTAGGAATTTAGCATTAAAACCAATTTCCATATCGTCGCCATTATAATTACAATTTAATTTTTCGATTGCTAGGTTACTTAATTCAGGATCTTCAGCGGTAAGAACAACAGAATTTAACGAAAGTTTTAAACGAACTTGCATCACAGAAGGGTTAGAATAAATTGAAACTCTACGCAAAGAATTCAAAAAAGAAACACGTTCTATATAAAGTACATTTGGATTATTTGTAGGTATTACTGCTTCGTAATTTGGATATTTTCCATCGATTAAACGAGCAGTTAATACATAATTGCTGAAAATAAAGCGAACATTCACATCATTATACTCAATTCTAACATTAGAATCATCATCTACCACATTATTTTTAAGTTGAATTAGAGGTTTTTTAGGTAAAATGAACGAGAAAGATGAACTTGAATTTACATCAGATCTGCGGTATCTAACAAGTTTGTGAGCATCTGTAGCAACGAAGGTTACATTTTCTGCACTTAAATCGCAGAAAACGCCGGTCATTGCAATGCGCATTTCGTCATTACCGGTAGCAAAAAGAGTTTTAGAAATTGCAGTTTTAACTAATGAAGAAGGTAATTCAACAAAGTTTGCATTTTCCATATTTTTTTGCATTGGAAAATCGTCGGCATTAAAACATGCAAGATTATAAGAACCTTCGTTTGCAACTATTTCTACAGTATATTTTTCTTGGTCGATATTAAAAATAATTGGAATATCTGGAAGATTTTTAATGGTATCCATCAACAATTTTGATTGAACAACGATAGAGCCATCTTTTTCTGATTTACTCAGCAAAAGTGAAGTTGTCATTGTTGTT
Organism: Bacteroidota bacterium; assembly: GCA_037130365.1. Lineage (GTDB taxonomy): Bacteria > Bacteroidota > Bacteroidia > Bacteroidales > WCHB1-69 > JBAXTE01. The sequence continues at coordinate 80,584 of JBAXTE010000014.1, read as the reverse complement.
TCTAAATCTGTTGCTGACACTGACAACGTATCTCCAGTTATGATAAACAAGAAATTTTGAATTATCGGAACAGTTGAATTAGTGGTAATAACCCCGCTTATTGACTGTAAACTTTTGGACAATTGCTGACTTGATACTATAAATTTCATTCTTGATTATATTTAAAGATTATTTTGTATTTAAATTTTATTCTCTTAATTATTAATAGCAAATATAAAAGTAATTTTTGATATTTTAATTTTTTTTTTTGTTAACGCACCAAATAATAGCTCAATGGTTGCAAAATCCTTTCAAAAACAAAATATTGGGCGACGTACATATCTTTTGAATCGTTTATAATAATATAAAATTTATCTTTACTATAAGATAATTCTAGTTCGTCCATTTTGTCCTGATTTTTAATCAAATATTCGGGCAATGTATACATTTTCACTTTAGTAATTTTACCTGAATTATCTGTTAATGTAGTTATTTGGAATAAATTATCACGAATAATTGAATCTTTTTTTGAAGGGCTCATACCAGATACAGTACCTTCATATTTTAGGCTACGGAATAACATCAATTGTTCGATAACCTTAGTTGTATCATATTTTGGAGCAATACTATTATCACTTAATCGGATTAAATTGAATTTTCGATTGGCAACTGCTTGAATTTTAAAAGACTCAGAAGGATATTTCGGCATTTCATATTTTACCTCTTTAATCTGCGAAATTTTGGTTCTGAACACCGAATGATCGCGCCAATCAGATTCCAAACATGAAAAACGAGGAGAAATAAAGCCTCTAAAACCTGGAATATTGACAATATATATTTTCTTAGCACCTTCCATCATCATAAAATTTCCACTGTTATCCATTGTTGGATCGCCAATATAGTATGTTTTTGTACACTTTTCGTATGGAAAAAATTTCATACCCCAGAAATCAATAAAAAATACTTTCTGATAAATTTCAACTTTATTTGAAGCTGTAGCCATTCGTTTGACCATATTATTATGTGCTGCTTTTTGAACTGGAGCCCACACTTGCAAGTTTTTAGCAGTGAATAGCATTAACCGAACATTTTCGATGGTAGCCTCATATTGATCATTTAATTTCCACGTACCATCTTCTTGCTTAACTAATTTCACTTTATCACCTTGCTTGTTCGCTATAAAGACCTTGGTAACATTGGCAGTATCGTTAATTGCAAATTGAGTTTCTGCTTTGTTTAATGTGCTTTTTCTACTATTTACAATCAAAAGTAAAATAGCAAGTACTGCAAGGGTGGTTATACCAATAAGTGTAATTTTATTTTTTTTCATTCGTGAATTCCCAAATTAATTTGAATATTTTCTTTTTCTTATATACATTAGCACTCCGCCCATTAAAATAATGATTACCAATGGAGTAGCAATATTAAACATCTGCCAATAGAACTTATCTCTTAATATCTTAGTAGTATCAAGAAGTCTAATTTTTACATCACGAGCTCTTACTTGCATCAAGGATTCATCGTTACATAGATAATTCAATGAATTCATAATAAAATCCTTATTTCCAAAATTCATTTGATTATATTTATCGTAACCCAGCGGTAAGGGTCCTTGCTTACTAAATTGGTTTTTTATTATATCGCCATCCGCAACAAAAATCATTCGAGAAGGTTTTGAACATTTTTCAACGAAGGATATCATGCTACTCGTGTCCATATCAGCATCTAATCTATCTTTATACAACGATGTAAAATTACCTTCACAAAGAACTGCGACCGGAACATTATTCAGTCCAAATTCTCTCTTATCGGGTTGACGTTTTAATATATTTAAGCTGATGATAGAAGGTGCATTTACCATTTTTGTATATCGAGATGTTGAAAGCAACACCGTTTTTTGAATCGATGGATCACCCACCGTATCTATACTACTAATAAATTCTGTTTTTAATGAATTTAGGTTTTTCACAATTGGATTTTCAGAAACTGGGGTAATAATTGGAAAGTAAAACCAAGGAATCAATTGCATCTGAGGCTGATTCCCCATTTTCCCAGTCATAATAGGAATTGGAACTGCATTCAAGTCTTGTAGTAAGTTAGTATTCATTCGAACCCCGTATCTAAAGAACATGTCGTTAAGATTCAAATCATTTACGATGCTGATTGTTTCTCCTTTTACATACATACTATCCATTGCAGCAAAAACTGGATCAACGAGCCAAAGGATATTTCCTCCCCGCATCACATATTGATCGATAATAAACTTGTCTTTATTAGAAAATGTTGAATCTGGTTTTGCAATAATTATAGCATCAAATTTATTCCAAATTGCAGCTTTTCCGGTAACAGAATCAAGAGCAAAGTTACGAAGACAATTAATTTGTCCATCAATTTTCAATCGCTCAACTTCGTAAAAAGCACTTAAATCTTGAGTAATAGAAAATACTTGATCTTGATTTAACTCTCCGTGTCCCTCAATAAAAGCAACTCTAGGCTTTTTTTCTATCTTCAGTTTTCGAATCACGCTCGCAATATTATATTCAAGGGATTGAATTGAAGTATTTATCACTTCTTCTTGCTGTAAATTAATATTGCTCATTAACAATTGAAGGGGCAATTCTCTCTGCTTATAAGTAACAATTGCTCCAGGAAAAATCACTTTGGTATCCACTCCATCTGCAGTTCTATTTTGAAGCTGGGTAGGCTCAATTCCTTTTTTTTTCAGCTGATTATACAACATTCCTGTTTCACGTTTATCTTTTCCTTCAGAAGGATTAATAAACTCATATTGAACATTATCGGAATATGCTCTAAATTCATTCAATATTTCTTTAGTTTCTTTTTGTAACCGCTTAAAACTAGCAGGAAAGTCACCATCTAAATAGATTTTAAAATAGACCACATCATCTAAGTTTTTAAGCATATCACGAGTAGATTTTGATAATGTGTATCGCTTTTCAGCGGTTAAATCTAGCCTAAAAAAAAGATAAGCACCGATAATATTTATCAGTATTAAGAAAAGGAAAGCAAAGACTAATTGATAAATATTTGCTTTACGAACATTTTTCCGAGTAAATGTCTTGGTTTTCAATTGATTTACGATTGTATTTTCTGTATTCATTACCATTTTCTGCTTTGAAGTGAGACTTTAGATAACAAGATAAAAAATGTAATAACACTAAAGAAGTATATTACATCTCGAGAATCAATTACACCACGACTTATAGAAGAATAGTGGTGACTCATACCGATTGATTTTACTATAAGGTCAAATTGTCCAAATAGTTCGAGCGAATAAATAAACTCAAAACCAATAAATGCAGCCCCACAAAGCAGAAATGAAAGGACAAATGATACTACTTGATTATCGGTAATAGACGAGATAAAAATACCAATAGAAACGAATGCTGCTCCAATAAATACTAATCCCAAATATGATCCCCAAATTGCACCTTGGTCTAAATTTCCTTTTGGAAAGCCTAATCTATAAACTGAGTAATAATAGATTAGAGTTGGCAAAATTGAGATGATTAATAACACGACATCGGCAAAGAATTTTGCCAAAATAATATTTAAATCGGTCAGCGGTTTTGTCAACAATAACTCTATGGTACCATTTTTTTTCTCTTCAGCAAATGATTTCATGGTAATTGCAGGAATTAAAAATAGGAAGACAAAAGGGGCAACGATAAACAAACCATCAAGGTTTGCATATCCCATTTCAAGTACATTAAAGTCGAGTGGAAACACCCATAAAAAGAGTCCCGTGATGACCAAAAATACACTAATAATAATGTATCCGATCAGTGAGTTTAAAAAGCTTCGTATTTCACGAAGGAAAAGACTTTTCATCCTTAATTAGTTTAGTTTATAATGACCTAATGTTTACTATTCAAAAAAGTTTGTATGATATCATCAATTGAAATTCCTTCAGCTTCCGCTTTATAATTTTTTACCAATCGGTGGCGAAGAATTGAAGGGGCAACCGCTTTCACATCTTCAATATCGGGAGCATGTTTGCCAAGAATCAAAGCATGACAGCGAGCAGCCATAATTAAATTTTGCGAAGCACGAGGACCAGCGCCCCACGACAAATATTTATTTGCATAAGCATGAGCCATTTGAGTTTCTGGACGAGTAATCACGGATAAATTTACTGCATAACGGTAAACATTATCAACAATTGGAATTCGTTGCATTAATTTTTGGAAGTATATAATTTCATCGCCATTCATCACGGCACTAGGTTCTGGAAGATTACGAGTAATAGTACTTTTTACGATTTCCATTTCTTCATCAAAGGAAGGATAATCTAGCATAATATTGAACATAAAACGGTCTAATTGAGCTTCTGGCAAAGGGTAAGTTCCCTCCTGCTCTATTGGATTTTGTGTTGCTAAAACAAAAAATGGATCTGGAAGTATGTGGGTAATTCCAGCAACAGAAACTGTTCGTTCTTGCATTGCTTCTAGCAAAGCAGATTGAGTCTTAGGAGGAGTTCTATTAATTTCATCTGCTAAAATCATATTAGAGAAAACAGGTCCTTTAACAAATTTCAATTTCCGATTTTCGTCTAAAATCTCTGTTCCCATTATGTCTGAAGGCATTAAATCAGGGGTAAATTGAATTCGGTTATATGACAACCCTAAACTTTTTGCGATAGTAGTGACCATTAATGTTTTTGCCAATCCAGGCACACCAACCAAAAGTGCGTGACTTCTACTAAAAATTGAAATAAGAATATCACGAATAACATCATCTTGACCTACAATAACTTTTGCAACTTCAATTTTTATGGTCTTATATTTATCGATAAACGCTTCTACAGCCTCAATATCATTACTATACATCATATTTATTATAATTAATCTTTAAACCAAGGATGTGTAAATAAACACTTTTTATAATCGGGAGATATTTTTACATAAATATCTTTAATCTTACCAGCAACCCATAAATTAAGAGTGCGTTGTTTTTTGTCTTCTAAAGCAGCTTTTTGAACTTTATCATAATCTTCTACCATATTCGCTCTGTGAGGAGTAGTTTTAGATTTTAACTTAATAATTCTAAAACAAGTTTCTCCATCGTCATTTTTAGATAAAATTGGTGTTGAAAATTCACCAACAATCAATTTTTCGATACTATTTTTCAACGTTTCATCGATTTGTGTTTCACTAAAAAATGTAGCACCAGTATATGGGTTTACTATGTTTCCACCGCTATTTTTGTTAGGAGCACTAGAGTATTTAACTACTGCTTCGTCGAATGTGATTGTTTTATTTTGCAAAAGAGTATAAACAGAATCAAGGGTGACTTTTGCCATAGTCATTTCGTCAATTGAAGGTTTTGGGTTGATAAGAATGTGGCGAACATTAATCGCTTGACCTCTTCTTTCGATCAGTTGAATGATGTGAAATCCGGCTTTAGTCTTAATAATTGGAGAAATTTCGCCTGTTTTAAGTGCAAAAGCTGCTGTTTCAAATTCAGGATAAAGCTCGCCTCTATTCACAAAACCTAGCTCCCCACCTTTAATAGCGCTACCTGGATCTTCGGAGTATAAAACTGCTAATGTAGCAAAATCTTCACCAGCTAAAACTCGGTTACGAAATTCATTTAACTTCGTTTTTACTTCATTTTCTTGTTCAGGAGAAACCTTGGGGGTTTTAGAAATTTCAAGTATTTCAAACTCAGAACTAACCATAGGGATACTGTCCGCCGGAATCTTCTTGAAGTATGTTTTAATTTCAGTAGGGGTAATATTGATTCCTCTAGTGATTTTATCTTGCATAAACTCCACAAAAAGTTGATCCTTCACATTTTCTCTCAACTCTTCCTTAATTTCGGAGATTGTTTTCTTATAAAATTCTTCGAGTTTTTGCTTCGTTCCAAATTGCGAAATGAAATAACGCATATTCCGCTCGATACGTTCTTCCACCTGAGGATCCGTAATTTCAACACTATCTAATTGTGCTTGCGTGATAAGAAGTTTGCTGAAAAGAATATTTTCGAGGATTATACAACGAACATTTGGGTCAATATCAGCACCTTGTGATTGCATTCGATATTGAAGATATTGATTTTCAATATCGGAGAGTAGAACCGACTTATTTCCTACAATTGCGATAACTTCATCAATAACTGGTTTTTTATTTTCCTGAGCGCTAATGCTTAAGGTAATTAACAAAGAAATTGAGAGCAAAAATATTTTAGTAAATCTCATTATTATGCATTTTATTATTAGTAAATTTCAATATCAGAATTATCAACTGCTTTTTTCTTTATGGTCTCGTGAAGCTTATCGAGCAGTTTACTCTTTCGAGTGTTTAATATTACAGACTTAATATTTTCACGTTCGTATATCAACGGCGAAACATCGTCTTTTATTTTGAAGTCTTTGATTACGATAAGATAATAATAAACAGAATCTTTAATCTCTATGGTTTTATTATTTTGCAAAAACTGTTCTTGTTGATAATTTTGAATGGGTATTTCTTTAATAATATCATCAAAAAGCAACCAAGCTTTATCGTCTAAAAAATAATTTTCGGCCTCTTTGGAACAGATATTATCAATTAATTTTTTGTTCGGGGAATTTGAAAACAGTAGATTTTTTACCTTTTGGATAGATGGACTTCCTTTGTGAAACTTCACAAAATTTAACCGAACAATATTTGATTTAAGTTCAAAATCAGAAGAATGAGTTTTAAAATATGCAGCAAGCTCTGCTTCTGTAACTGTAGTATCAATATTTTTTTTAATATAATATGATTCAAAAGCTTGAATTAATAATGTTTGTTTATAGTTTTCAATTTGTTTATCAAAATCTTTTTCTTTCGAAGGCAATTCATCATCGGCATAACTTGCTAACAGTTGTTGCTCTATCCAAAAATTGATATAGTTTTTAACAATCAAAGCACTGTCTGCAGGTGAAGTCCCTGCAGACACGATGCCTTCAATATCGCTTTTATCTAGATAGTGACTGCCAACTTTAGCTATTGTAGTGCCTTTGTTATGGCTATTGCACGAACTAAACAATCCAAATAGAAAAAATAAGATTACAAATAATAGAACTTTCAATGATTATTTTATTGATTTAAAAACTTCTTGATTTACAACAACTACATACTTTGATTTAAGCTCACGAATCCATTCTCTTTCGAGTAAATTCTGATATTCAGATATCACAATACCTTTAATTTCAGATAATGGTTTATAAGATGGCTCTAGTAATTGATTGATTTGTAGCACATAAAATTCATTACTCAAATTAATTACACCAGATAAACCAACTTTCCATTCAAATTCATCCACAACTTTTTTATCCCCTTTGGCATAAATACCTGTTTCGAAAGTAACCAATGTTTGATTATTTACATTTATTGATTTAACAATTTCATCAGAAGACAATCCTTTAGCAGTTCCTTTTTGAATAATTTTCAATGCACTATTTGCTGTTTTTTCGTCTTTAAATTTATAAATATTAGCATCAACACGACGTGGATATTTGTAATTAATCTTCAATTCATCGTAATAATTTTGTAATCCAGTGGAATCTTTAATTGCTTTAGACCAAACTTTACGGTCGGTTAAATCGAATAATAGAATTCCATCGCGGTATTCTTTCATCAATATTTTAAAATCAGCATATTTATCAGATAAACGAGAATCTTCGTAATTAACTATTTCGTCTTCAACCCAAGTTTTAAATCTGGTTTTCAAAACATTAGAATTATCTTCTTTTGGGCTATCAGCTTGATGTTTTTCTAGATAATTGGCAAATTGTGTTTGGGTAAACGATTTTCCATCAAGAACAAATATGGTTTTATTTAAATTAGATGCCTTAGCAACAGTCCATTTACCTTGTTTAAAAGTAGAATCAAGAACTGGAATAAATTCATCTACCATTTTAGGCATAGCTTTAAAAGAATATTCAGCTTTTAAGCGATCAATAAATGAATCTTTACTCTTATTTGAGCGCACATCGCGAGCAATTTTTTGCTTCAATTCATTCTTTACATCATCGAAAGTTTGTTCTTTACTTTTTTCAATAAGTTTGATGAAATGCCATCCGTACATAGTTTGAACTGGTTCCGAAATTTGATTTTGTTGCATACCGTATAATACAGATACGAATTCTGAAACCATTCTATTAGGTCCAAACCAAGGTAATAATCCACCTTTTGGAGCTGAGCCTTTATCATCGGAATATTGTTTTACTAACTCATCAAACGATTCGCCTTTTTTAATTTTGCCATTAACTTCGGCAACTTTAGCAATAATTTTCGCAGAATCTTCGGAAGTAGCATTTTCAGGATAACGGATTAAAAGGTGAGCAACATGAACTTTTCCAAGTGCAGGTTTTTTATCTACAACATAGAGAATATGATAGCCGAAATCTGTTCTAATTATTTCAGAAACTTTACTTACAGGAGTGCTAAAAGCAGCGTTTTCGAATGGATAAACCATATCAAAAGCAGAAAAATAACCTAAGTCCCCTTTATTTCCTTTTGTACCAGGTTTTCCACCTTGAGGTTTTTGGTCACGAGCTGAAGGATCTTCGGAAGTTTCTTCAGCAAGATTAGCAAAAGATTCACCTTTAAGTACACGATTTCTGATTGAAAGTATTTTATTATAAGCAAGTAAAGTGTCTTTGGTCATCACATCTTTATCAACACGAATTAAAATATGACTCGCTCTAATATCGAATTTTGTGCGACTAAAAGCTTCATTTAATAGTATTTCATTTACATCTTTATCTACTAAATAAGGTTGAGCTAATTGCTTACGATAACCTAATAATTCATTTGTAAAAGCACTTGAAGTATCAAGTTTCATCATTTCAGCTTCTTTAACCTTCAACTTAAAATTGATAAATAATTCTAAATATTCGTTAATGCTTTTTTCGTCAATTGGTGTACTTTTATTTGCATTATTTTTAAAATATACATTTAAAAATTCAGACTTAGTTACGTTTTCTCCATTGATTGTAAGCAACACTGGATCCACAGGAGCAATAACGACATTTGTCTTAGGCGCATCAACTTGTTTAACAGTTTCCTTACCTGTTGGTTTAGCGACCTCTTTTTTAGTCGTTTTAACACCATTATTAGCTCCTTTTTTCTGAGCAATAGCTGTTTGAGTAATCATTAAAGAAATCACAAGGAAGAACAACACTAAATTAACTCTTTTCATATAAAAACGGATTTTAGTTTTAATAAGATGAATCATGCATGTAATGATTCTTTTTAAAAATTAACGAACATGCTCGTTACTATTTATTGGTTATAATCTTAATTATCTAGAATAATTTGGGGCTTCACTAGTTATTGTAATATCGTGAGGATGACTTTCTACCATACCAGCATGCGTGATTTTTACGAATTTCGCATACTCTTTTAAGGAGTAGATATTTGCAGAACCAGTATATCCCATTCCAGCTCTTAAACCACCAACCATTTGATGAACTACTTCAGACAAGCTACCTTTATATGCCACGCGACCAACAATTCCCTCAGGTACAAGTTTGCTTACATCGTCTTCAACATCTTGAAAATATCTATCTTTTGAACCTTTTTGCATTGCATCAAGTGAGCCCATTCCACGGTAAGATTTGAATTTTCGACCTTCAAAAATGATGGTTTCACCTGGAGATTCGTCCACGCCAGCAAACAATGAACCAGCCATAATGCAGTCTGCACCAGCGGCAATTGCTTTTACGATATCACCAGTATAACGAATTCCACCATCAGCAATAACTGGAACACCAGTTCCTTTTAATGCTTGAGAAACAGAATATATTGCACCTAATTGAGGAACTCCAATACCAGCAATAATTCTGGTAGTGCAGATAGATCCAGGGCCAATTCCCACTTTAACGGCATCAGCACCAGCTTTTACTAAATCTAAAGCAGCTTCTGCAGTGGCAATATTACCAACTACAAGTTCAATTTCTGGAAATCTATCTTTCACTTTTCTAACTACTTCAAGAACACCTTTTGAATGTCCGTGAGCAGTATCAATAACTAAAGCATCAACGCCAGCTTTGACTAAAGCCTCACAGCGCTCGAGGGTATCGGTTGTAACACCAACTCCTGCAGCAACTCGCAATCGGCCCATTTTATCTTTGCAAGCATTCGGGCGTGCTTTAATTTTGATGATATCTTTATACGTGATTAAACCCACTAAATGACCTTGTTTATTGACAACAGGGAGCTTCTCAATTTTATATTGTTGTAAAATTTCAGCAGCTTTTTCAAAATCAGTAAACTCAGAAGTAGTAACAACTTTACGAGTCATAACTGTGCTAATTTCCTTATCCATTTCGCGAATAAAGCGTAAATCGCGATTGGTTACAATACCCACCAAGTTATTATCAGAATTTACAACAGGTATTCCACCAATCTTAAATTCAGCCATTAATTTTAAGGCACCGGCAACGGTATCATTTTCAAAAATAGTGATTGGGTTTATAATCATCCCATTTTCAGCACGTTTTACTTTTTTTACTTCAGTGGCTTGGCTTTCAATGGACATATTTTTGTGCAAAACTCCAATTCCGCCCTCTTGAGCAATAGCAATAGCCATTTGCGATTCGGTAACGGTATCCATTGCAGCTGAAACAATAGGAACATTCATGTAAATATTCCTTGTAAAAAGAGTTCTCAAATCAACTTCTCTTGGCAGTACTTCGCTATATGCAGGCACCAAAAGGACATCATCGTAGGTTAACCCTAATCCTACAAACTTATCTTTAGAAAAATCAAATTCCATATCTATTTTCTTTATCGTGCAAAAGTATAAAAAATCATTGTTTTTAACACTATATAAGTATTAAAAAAATTGTTAAACAAACCGTGAAAAAATTAATTGATTTTTCAAACGAAAATCGAACAAGAAAAATCGCTGATTAATTGATTATTAATGAGGTTATACAATCTCAGCTACAGTAAAGGTACTTCCTCCGACAAACACAATATCATTTGATTTTGCTTGCTGAAGGGCACATTGATACGCCTCCAAAACAGAGGGATACACATTACCTAATAACCCAAATTCTTTTGATTTCTCTTTCAGTTCGTTTGCATCTATACCTCGAGGAATATTGGCTTTACAAAAATAATAGGTTGCATCCTTTGGCAACATATTTAAAACCGATTGAATATCTTTGTCGTTAACCATTCCTAAGACAAAATGTAAGTGATTTGAATTTAGCTGTTTAAGCTGATTTAATATGTAATTTATTCCGTGAGGATTATGGCAAATATCTGCAATTGCTAATGGCTTATCGTTGATTTTTTGCCAGCGACCAAGCAATTGAGTATTTCGTATCACGTTTTGAATTCCTTTTTGAACAACATCATTTGAAATATCTAGATGATAAACCTCATTTAATTTATCCACAACAGCAATTACCGTAGTTAAATTTTTCACTTGATACATACCAGCAAGCGGTGATTTTAAAGACAAATCACGAATTTCTAAGGATAATTCAAATGGATTATTATGCTGAATATTTTTAGGTTTATAATCTTGATCTGCAAAAGAAATCGGTGCATTTTCTAAATTTGATTTTTCGACAAATACAGGTTTAGAGAATTCATTTGATTCTCCAATTATCACTGGGATTTTATACTTAATAATCCCAGCCTTTTCAAAGGCAATTTTATCAAGTGTATTGCCAAGTAATTGAGTATGATCATAATCTATATTTGTAATTACAGACAACATTGGAGATATTACATTTGTTGAGTCTAATCGGCCACCAAGACCAGTTTCAATGATTGCTATATCAACCTTTTCTTCAGCAAAATATTTGAATGCAAGTGCAACAGTCATTTCAAAAAAAGAGGGTTGAATTTGGTCAAAATCTGCCTTGAAATTGGTTACAAATTCAGAAACATAATCTTCAGGAATCATTGTTCCATTTATTTTGATTCTTTCGCGAAAATCTTTTAAATGTGGAGAGGTGTATAGACCCGTTTTGTAGCCCATTTCCTGAAAAATTGAAGCGATGAAATGGGATGTTGAACCTTTGCCATTTGTTCCAGCAATGTGGATAGATTTGAAATTCCGATATGGATGTCCCAATAAATCCATCAATAAAATGGTGTTATTAAGATTCGCTTTATATGCTGCAGTTCCAACTCTGTGGAACATTGGAAGACTTTGGTGTAGAAAATCTAACGTTTCAGAATAGTTCATAAAGATTGTAAAATTTAGATTCCGTAATTATAGTATTTTTACTTATAAAAAATGCTCAAGCATTGTCAAACAAGCACTTGAGCATTTATAGTGTTTTCCAGAAAATATCATCTGCTTCGTTGTTTTCGCATTGAAAACAGTCATTTACCATTGTAATTCCGATAGCTATCGGAACCTTGGTTTTCAATACTATAAAAACGCCTAACATTTGACATCTTCTGACAAACACTGGAAAATAACGAGTTTTCTTGCAAGTACTTAAAATTAAGTATTTATCGAAACATTATTCAATAATATATGTAATTGTTCCCATTTGAACTTCAGGAGCATCAGGTTTTGCGCTAAATTTAGCTTTCATTGCAAAATCTTCACACTTCTTCCAAACTTTAGCGTTTGCAATTGTAGAACCTTTAGATACGGCCTCTGCATCTACAACTTTTCCCGAAGGATCAACTTTTATTCTAACGACCACTTTTCCTTGAACGTTGTTTATTTCAGGAGCAGGCAAACTTTTAGCTGAGCGTCCGTTTAATGAAAAGCCTGGTCCTTTATTTGGTCCAATGCCACCATCTGTTCCGCCGCCAGTTCCACCACCACTACCAGGTCCAATTCCAGATCCATTGCCGGGTCCAACACCTGTTCCAGTTCCATTTGTGTTACTGCCTTTTTTATAAATTAATCGAGGATCAACAACAGGATCAACTTTAGTTTCAGTTTTTGTTTTCTTTACTTTGCTATTTGAAATTGCGCTAGATGCTTCATTATCTTGAGTAACATACTCATCTTCAGAAGAAGGGGTAGGTTTTACATTTACAGGATCTGAAGAGCCTCCTCCACCGCCACCCATATCAATTTCAATTCCTTCTTCGGGAGGTAATGGTAATGGAGTTTTAAAACCCATAAATAAAAAGCACAACAGAAGTAGAGCGTGGAACAAAGCAGTTCCAATTATTCCCTTGTTTTGATTTGATATCTTTTTCATATTGCACTAAAATTAGTTACTTTGTATACGGTTAATCCTGTGGTTTTGTTGCTAGAATAACTTTGTATTTTTTCTTTGATGCATCGTTGATTTTATTTACGGCATCAATCACATTTACAATTAGTTGGACAGGTGAATCTTTATCTGCTCTGAGTACAACTGTTCCATCGTCGGGTTGACCCATCATTTTATTTTGTATTTGTTGTTGTAATTCAGCAAATCCAACTCTTGTTTCTTCAACATAATATTCATCTTGCCCCTTAACATATACACTCATTGTGCGTGGAGAACGAACTTGAGAATTACTATTAGGCAATAATAATTTTATCGCATTTGGACTCACTAATGTAGAAGTTATCATGAAAAATATCAGTAATAGAAAGACTAAATCCGACATGGTGGACGAACTAAAATCTTTACTTATTTTATTTCTTGTTTTAATTGCCATAGTAAATGAATATTATACTGGTTCATTTAATAAATCCATAAATTCAGTAGTTCGAGCTTCTAGAATAAAAACTACTTTTTCTACTCTGGCTACCAATACATTATAACAAATATAAGCCATAATTCCAACAATTAATCCTCCAACAGTAGTGACCATAGCTTCGTAAATACCACTCGAAAGTAATTGAATATCAATGTTATTACCTGCTTTTGCCATATTATAAAAGGCTTTTACCATTCCGGTAACTGTACCCAAGAAACCAAGCATAGGAGCAGCTCCTGCAATGGTTGCTAATGCTGCAATATTTTTTTCGAGACGAGTAACTTCTAATTTACCAACATTTTCTATGGCTGCATTGATATCATTTAACGGTTTTCCCAAGCGAGTAAGCCCTTTTTCAATCATTCGTGCCAATGGTGTTTGATTATTTTTACATAAAGCAAGCGCTGAGTCTAATCTGTTATTATGAATAAAGTCACGAATATTATTCATAAAATTAGGATCATCTTTTCCAGCTTTTTGAATGGTCATGTAACGTTCAATAAATATGTAAATTGCAATTATTGACATGATTCCAATAGGGATCATAATCCAACCACCTTTTAAGGTTAAATCCCAAATATTTAATGAGTCAAACTTTTGTGGTGAAGCGACTTTGGCAATCGTATCGGCAACTGCTACACCTGTTTGTGAAACTTGAAGAAGAATTGTGCTAATCATAACGTATTAATTTTTTATGGATTTTTGAATTTGGATACAAAATTAACGTCTTTTATTTTTCAATATTGCTTTTTTATATTATTTTCTAACATTCAACTGTTCATTAGTCGACCCTGAAAATTAATTTATTGATGATTTTATTAGGACAATAATTTTTTTCATAAACATTTTTCAAATCAACTCTTTAAATCAATTAAATTATAAAATAATACCTAACAAATTTAAGCAATTGAACATATCTCATTGTTTACAAAGAGATTGTGTGACAATTCAAAATAGTCAAATAATAATAATTACGAAATGTTTCAAAAAAGAAACTATCAGTTCTTGCTTTTCAAAATATTGTTTATACATTTGCAAAGCAATTGGTTCTCATAGTTAAGTGAGATGCAAAAGGGAATCCCGTGTAAATCGGGAGCTGTTCCCGCAACTGTAAGTTCTTTCGCATTATACTTTCAAGAAAACGCAAATCATCTAGCATTTTCATCTAAGTATTATATTTGAATGAGGTTTGTATAAAATTCTCATTCATAAGCGAAAAGTGTGATTTAAACCACTGCCCGTCATCCGACGGTTGGGAAGGTACACGTGAACAAGTCAGGAGACCTGCCAAAAGCACCAAAATTGATAATATTGCTTCGGGAAAAAAGCAATTTGAATCAGAGGTCAATTCCTCATATTCAAGTTTCCTTTTTCTCGTTCGTGGATGAAAAATTGAATCATTATGAACGATAAAATTGTGTTGTTATTTATTCTTTTCTCGACTTGCTCCGCCACGGTGGTATGTCAGGAAGATTCAACACATTTATTATCTGGAGTTACAGTTCAAGCAGATCGAATTACTCAATTTTCGTCGGGAGTAAAATTGCTTCTACTTGATTCTGTGGCAATGTTTCAATACAAAAATAGATCAATGGCCGATTTACTTTCTGATGAAAGTCCCATTTGTATTAAGTCTTATGGTCAAGGATCTCTGGCAACTAGCTCGTTTCGAGGCGGAAGTGCATCACAAACTGCAATTTTATGGAATGGATTAAATATCAACAGTATAACCAATGGACAATTGGATTTTTCTTTGATTCCAGTAAGTTTTTCAAACAATGTCACCATTCAATTTGGTGGAGTCGGCGCACTTTGGGGTAACGGAGCCATCGGCGGTGCAATCCACCTTAACAATACACCAAAATTTAATTCTGGACTTTCGGTTGAATATGGAATTTCGGGAGGAAGTTTTCATTCCATTGGACAGAACATTACGCTTCAATATGGTTCAAAACGGGTTTCATCAACATTTACTTATCAGAATAAATACGCTGCCAATGATTTTGATTATGAATTTTACAATCAGGGAGTTATTCAATCTAAAAATCAAGAACGCGCTGAATTTAGAAGTATTGGATTTGTGAATAATAACTCAATCCAAATCACTAAAAACCAACTATTGAACATTTCTTTTTGGTCGCAAAAAACGGAGCGGAACCTCCCTCCTACACTACTTGAGCAAAGAAATAAAGCAGAGCAAAATGATCTTTCAAATCGATTTTCTGCAGATTGGAAATACAATTACAAAAATAGTATAACTCACCTTAGGGCGGGATATTTTAATGAGCAATTGCATTACATCGATTCACTATCCAACACGAACGACACCAGTAGTTCAAACACGTTTATTGCTGAAATTGAGACAAAATTATTTTTGAAAAAAAATCACACCTTGAATCTTGGAATCAACAACACTTATTCCAGTGCAAAAACAAGTGGTTATGATTGGAATCCTAATCAAAATAGGACTTCCCTCTTTGCATCTTACCAATTTGAAAACAATTCTAAAAAACTGAATATCAGTACATCTATCCGACAAGAGTTTATTCCAAATCTAAGTATTCCATTCACATATTCAGCAGGAATCGAGTATCAAATTTGGTCGTTTTTATCTACAAAAGCCAATATGAGCAGATTATATAGGCTGCCCACATTCAACGATTTATATTGGAATCCGGGAGGAAATCCGAATTTACTTCCAGAAAATGGTTATTCCGAGGAAGTTGGTATTGCCTTAAATTATGGAACCAAGAAGAATTCTCTACGATTTAAAGAGGAAATTACACTTTTCAATCGCACTATTGATAATTGGATTGTATGGTTACCCGGTTCATTAATTTGGACACCTCAAAACATCTTATCAGTTTGGAGTCGTGGCCTAGAAACCCACTCTGTACTTAATCTTAAAGTAAAAAAAACAAATATTCAACTTGCGTTATTAACCAGTTATGTCATATCTACAAACGAAAAATCGAAGAGCGAGAACGATAATTCCGTTGGCAAACAACTGATATTTGTGCCTATTTATTCTGGAAATGCACGTCTTAAAATTGAATATAAATCCTTTTCAATCACATACCGGCATCATTACACAGGATATCGCTATATTTCAACAGATCACAGCGAATATTTAGCACCATATCAACTCGGATCCGTAAATGTAAATTATCAGCAAAAATTTAAAAATTATTTTTTGAATTTATATACTCAAATAGACAATATCTGGGATGAACTTTACCAGATAATGCCCAATAGACCAATGCCTAACAGGAATTTTAATATTGGAATCACATTCAATTTTAACTACAAAAACAAACAAAATTTATGAGACTAAAAACTACACTATTATTCATTTGGAGTTTCGCTTTTATCTTAACAACACTAAACGGACAAACAATATCAACATTTGAAAATTTAGCATTAAGTCCAAATTCATATTGGAATGGTGCTAGTCAGTCGCTTGGGACCATGTTTGAGGATGGAAATGCAGCATTTGTAAACAATTACGACACTGCATACGGTGGATTTTGGTCGAGTGGATTTGCATACAGCAATGTAATAGATACTGTTACGGCTGGAATGGGAAATATGTATGCTTCGATGGCAGGTGTTGGATACAATGGATCTTCAATTTACGCTGTAGGTCAAGTGGATGCTTATAGACAAATAAATCCAAAAATAGTTTTAAAACCTGCAGCACGAGGAAAAATAGTAGCTGGAGCATATTTTACAAATGCAACTTACAGCGCAATTAATATGCGAGATGGTGATGCTTATGGAAAAAAGTTTGGCGGAGTGACTGGCAACGATCCCGATTGGTTTAAAATAACTATCAAGAAATGGTTAAATGGCTCATTGGCTGTAGACAGTGTAGAATTCTATCTTGCAGACTTTCGCTCGTCGAATAATAGTGAAGATTATATTGTAAAAGATTGGCAATGGGCTGATTTGAGTTCATTAGGAAATGTTGACAGTCTTACTTTTATCCTTTCCTCAAGTGATGTTGGCGCTTATGGAATTAACACTCCTCTATTTTTCTGTATTGATAACTTTACCACAGTAGATCAAGGAGTTACAATCACAGAAAACGAATCAATTGGCATTAATATTTATCCAAACCCAACTTCTGAAAACCTGAACATAGAAATGAAAGAAAACACAGTTAAAAACATAGAAATCATTGATTTAGCTGGTCGAACTGTATATAAAACTAATGTGAGTAATTCCAACTCAAAAATTAATATTTCAGATTTATCATCTGGAATGTATTATATTAGAATTCAAGGAAATAACTATAATATTAATCGTACATTTATCAAACGATAATGAAAAAACTGGTACCAATATTTGCTTTTTTTCTTATGCCACTGTTTTCAGTAGCTCAATTTGCTCCATCCGTTGGTCAAATTGGCACATCTGCAATATCCGCCGACAGCAATATTTTTGTAGAATGGGCAACTGGGTGCACAATCACGAGAGGATTTCAGGATATTTCAAATCCATCGCTGGGATATACTTCTGTTGGTGATCCCACTTTTGCAACAGAAAAAGCAGGAATTAATGGAGTGGTTAGTTTGGGAGATGGCGGAGTTGCAATTCTTACTTTTAGCCGTCCAATAAAGAATGGTGAGGGCTGGGATTTTGCAGTTTTTGAAAACTCTTTCAATGATTTATTTCTTGAACTAGCTTTTGTAGAAGTAAGTTCTGATGGAATCAACTATTATAGATTTCCAGCCATTTCAAACACTCAAGACACCTTACAAGTAGATGGATTTGGCGAACTTGATGCCACGAAAATCAACAATTTTGCTGGGAAATACCGCAGCGGTTACGGAACTCCATTTGATTTGGAAGAACTGAAAAATATCCCTCAATTGAACGTCGATGCAATAACTCACGTGAAAATTATTGATGTTGTTGGTTGTATTCAATCTCAATATACATCGTTAGATAATCAAGGGGAAAAAGTTAATGACCCCTGGCCTACCCCATTTCCATCGAGTGGTTTTGATTTAGATGCCGTTGGAGTGATTCACCAAGTTCCAGCTAATGTAGAAAAGTATGACAATTTTGATATTTTTAGTGTTTACCCAAATCCAGCGAAAGATAAATTGATGATTAGAAATTCATCAATACAACCGTTAAAACTTACTATTCAAAACAATTTGGGACAGATAATCTATCAATCAACTTCAAACAAACCTATAGAATCCATTGATTTACAAGACTTTTCGAATGGAATTTATATAATAATAATTGAATCAAATCTACAACGTTCAGTTCAAAAATTTATAATAGCTCGATAAATCCATACAAACAGATGAATCCAAAATTTTACAATACGAACAAATCAAAAATTATAATTGGAATCTCAATATTCCTAATAGCTCAAATTTTTAGTTCGTGTAAAAGTGATAAACCCGATGAGAAAGCAGAAAACCCAATTGTAACTACTTCTAGATCAGTATACATTTGTAATGAAGGCAACTTCCAATTTGGCAATGCATCAGTAAGTTATTATAATCCTACACAAAATCAATGCACCGAAGATTTGTATAAAGCAAATAACAACCGTAGTTTAGGTGATGTTTGTCAATCGATGTGTATTTACAACGGAAAGGCATATATTGTGGTAAATAATTCTCACAAAATTGAGGTTGTAAATTTAACCACATTTCAATGGATTGCAACCATAAATGGGTTTAACTCCCCACGTTATTTTTTACCAATAAACAACTCAAAAGCTTACGTAACAGATATTTATGATAATCGAATTGCAATTATTGACTTAAATACAAATATCATTTCGAATTATATCTCCTGCATTGGTTGGACTGAAGAACTCAAAATGATTATGGGAAAAGTTTTTGTAACAAATCAATCCAGCGATAAATTGTTTGTGATTAATCCATTAAATGATCAAATATCCGACAGCATTCCAATCAGTTTTGGTGGAAATTCGGTTGTAGAAGATAAGCATGGCAATTTATGGGTTCTTTGTGGTGGCAATTCAAATGCTACTGGCGGATTATATCAAATTGATCCTATCACAAATGGTATTGAAAAAAGTTTTCATTTTGCTTCTAGTGCAATAAATCCTTGGCGACTGAAAATTAATTCTACTAACGACACTTTATATTGGATTAATAATGGAGTCTATCGTATGTCAATTGAGGATATTTCGCTCCCAACTAATTCATTTATTGCCCAAACTGGGGTAAATTATTACGGATTAGGAATTGATCCCGAAACCAATGAAATTTATGTTTCAGACGCCATTGATTACGTTCAAAAAGGAGTTGTATATCGCTATAAAAGTAATGGAACTCTCCTAACCACGTTTAGAGCAGGAATTATTCCTGGAGAATTTTATTTCAGATAGTATTTGCCAGAATACGCCATCTGTTTCCCCGCCTGCCGATGCAACCAACTTATTGCAGCGGGCAGGGTTATTTTTGCGTTGAAAACAGTCATTTACTAATGTAATTCCGATAGCTATCGGAACCTTGGTTTTCAATGCTGTAAAAACGCCTAACATCTGGCATTTTCTAACAAATACTCGGAAATAGTGAGTTTTCTTGGAAGCACAAGATAGCACATTCGTCCTATTTTGAAATGAGTATTGGCGATAAACGTATTTCACAAGATAAAAAAATGTATTTTCGTAAAAAAAATTACTGTGAACAAACCATTAGCAGAACTTATGCGCCCAAAATCATTATCAGATTATGTTGGGCAAGAACATTTAATTGGCAAAGGAGCTGTTTTACAAAAATCTATTGAACGCGGAAACATCCCATCAATGATTCTCTGGGGACCTCCCGGTGTTGGTAAAACGACTTTAGCAAATATAATTGCGAACCAATTAAATTGTTCATTTTATACCCTGAGTGCAATTAGTTCCGGTGTAAAAGAAGTAAGAGAAATCATTGAGAAAGCTAGTAATGAAGTAATTTCTCCCATCTTATTTATTGATGAAATTCATCGCTTTAACAAAGCACAGCAAGATTCTTTATTAGGTGCTGTAGAACGGGGAGTTATCACATTAATTGGTGCAACTACCGAAAACCCCTCATTTGAAGTTATTGCTCCACTCCTTTCTCGGTGTCAAGTTTATATTTTAAAATCACTCACAGAAAATCATTTACAAAAAATATTAGCTCAAGCCATTTCTATTGTTGAACTTGAACTAAATATCAAAATAGAACTCGCTGAAGTTGAAGCACTTTATAGAATTTCTGGAGGTGATGCTAGAAAATTATTAAATGCATTTCAAATCACGATTGAAAGCAATTGCAAGAACAAGAAATCAGTAAAAATTACAAATAAATTAGTACTCGATACTATACAACAGAATTTAGCTATTTACGACAAATCTGGAGAAATGCACTACGACATTATCTCTGCATTTATCAAATCTATGCGGGGTAGCGATCCAAATGCAGCCGTATATTGGCTGGCGCGGATGATAAAGGCTGGTGAAGACCCCAAATTTATTGCCCGTAGAATGGTTATTTTAGCAAGTGAGGATATTGGAAATGCGAATCCAAATGCACTTTTGTTGGCAAACAATTGTTTTCAAGCTATTAATGTTATTGGAATGCCAGAAGGTCGGATTATATTATCTCAAACTGCGGTATATTTAGCTACTTCCCCTAAAAGTAATTCAACATATCTGGCTATAGATGAAGCATTAGGCTTTCTTGATAAAACTGGAGATTTACCAGTTCCACTTCACTTAAGAAATGCCCCTACAAAGTTTATGAAAAATATTGGCTATGGAAAAGAGTATAAATATGCTCACGATTTTGAAAATAATTTCACCCAGTTGGAATTTCTTCCAGATAAAATTGTAGGAAAGACATTTTTTAAACCTGGCAATAACAGCAGAGAAATTGAACTCCGAAATTATTTAAAAAAACTTTGGGGAAATAAATACGACTATTAGAATTATTAAAGACCAAACAGAAATCAACAAATCTTCGGATAAAAAGCCATTAAATTAAAAAGGAGTCGAAAAAAACGACTCCTTTTTAAACAAGTTTTATTTGCTATATGGTGATTTTTCGAATCTTTTCACCATTATTTTTGAAATCTGATAACTCACTATTGCGAGTGCTGGCCAACAGAGTAACCATAATATTTGTACTAAATAAACATTCATATAAACTCCTTTCGTTAATAAAGATGAGATTCTGTTTTCATTTCGTCGCTATCGACTTTTTTGTTATTTATTGATTTCCAAGCATACCAGATATACCCAAGCACGAAAGGAACAAAAAGAGACACATAGCTCATTACCGTAAGCGTGTACTGACTAGATGAGCTATTAAAAATCGTTAATGAACTTTGTAAATCAAACGTAGAAGGATAATAAGCGGTATTATTAAAACCGACACTCATCAATAACGACCAAACAGTAAGCACAGTCCCAAGACCAGCAAACCATATTCCTTTTGATGTTGTTTTAAAAATTGAAATTCCAATTCCCCAAAGAACTGCAACCACTCCTAATAAAAATAAGATTAAAAGAATTGGCATCGCTAAAAAGTTATTCAAATATTTGAATGGCTCCATAACAATCATCTTTGTGTCAGGATTAACGGCAAAACCATCGCTAAATAATGTCCAAAACAAAAACGATAGGAAGAAAATCAAGAATGGAATTGCGTTATAAATGAGTTGTTTTTTAGAACGTTCTAGAATTGCTTTATGATCAATATTATTCATAAAATATAGTAATCCAAGTACTCGAGCTAAAAACATAATTGCTAATCCTAGAAGTACATTTTGAAGATTCAAAACAGCTTCTAATCCGTGAGCAGGATGCTCCCAAGATGAAATTGTTAGATTCCCAGAAATTTGAGCAATATTTGCTTTATTTACAGAAAATGCGGAGCCAGTAAAAAATGTACCAACAGCAGTTCCTAGCAATAATGGTCCTAAAAGTCCATTAATTAATAAGAAAATATCGAATGTTTTTTGTCCTAAGAAATTATTTGGTTTTGAGCGATATTCGTATGAAACTGCTTGAATGATAAAGCTAAACAAAATAGCCATCCATACCCAATAGGCACCACCAAAACTTGTAGAGTAAAAAAGAGGAAATGAGGCAAAAAAAGCACCACCAAAGGTCACTAAGGTTGTAAAAGTAAATTCCCATTTACGACCTACAGAGTTTGCAATTATTGATTTTTCTATTTGATTTTTACCAATAATAGTTATAAATGTTTGTCCCCCTTGAACAAAGAAAAGAAAAACCATTAGCGCACCCAATAAGGTTACTATTATCCACCAATATTGTTGCAATGTGATATATGAAAAAGTCTCAAACATTAGTCATTTCCTCCATCGTTAGTTTTTGGACCAATTTTAATTTGTTTAAACATTATTCTAAGTTCTGCGATTAGAAGGGCTGTAAAAATTACTGCAAACAAAACAAATGTTGTTTGAACTGCTCCTACTTCAATTCGAGAAACCGCAGCTGATACTGGCAATAAATCTTGAACTACCCAAGGTTGACGACCCATTTCTGCAACAATCCATCCGGCTTGTCCGGCTAAATAAGTTAGTGGGACTGCTAATACAGATAACCGTAGAAACCATTTATATTTTTCGATTGGTTTTTTAATTACCAACCATAATGAAATCACAAAAATAAATAAGAATAAAAAGCCTAAACCAACCATAATTCTAAAGCTATAAAAGGTCATTGGCACATTTGGAATTAATTGTTCTGGGGAAGTTAAATAACCATAACCAAAGTATTTCCAATTCTCTTTTAGTGTGACTGAAGCAGCATTAGCGGTTAAAGAATCACCCGTTTTTTTAGCATTTTTATATACTCCTAAAGCATTTATTGCTAATACACCTTTGTCTATTTTCTCTTGCATCGGAATAATCCCGTATTTAGGATTTCCGTTTATTAAGTCTTCAATGCCAGGGACAAATGAATTAAAATTTCGGAAACTCAGAAATGATAATGCTCCAGGAATTTCTTGTCTAAAAACAAAAGGATCCTTCCCATCATTTACTTTTTTATCGCATGACAACATACCAATTGTTACTAAACCAGCATTTTCAGTTCCTTTATATAAACTTTCCATTGCAGCTAATTTCATTGGTTGTTTTTGAGCTACCTGATTTCCAGAGCTATCCCCTGTGAAAATTGTAAATAGTGTTGAAATTATTCCAAAGACTGCAGCTACAACAATACTTCGTTTAGCAAAAATGATATGGCGATTTTTCAACAATAACCAAGCACTAACGCCTATCACAAACATACTCCCTGTGATAAATCCCGATGAAATAGTGTGTAAAAATTTTTGAACAGCAAATGGGGATAAGAAAACATCCCAAAAATTAATCATTTCATTTCGAGCAGTATCAGGATTAAAGACTGTTCCTGTGGGTGAACTCATCCAACCATTCGCAACTAAAATCCATAACGCAGAAAGGTTGGCACCAAAAGCAACTAACCATGTCGAAATTAAGTGAAAACGTTTACTTACTTTATTCCATCCAAAAAACATAACGGCAATAAAAGTTGACTCAAGGAAAAAGGCTAGAATACCTTCAACGGCAAGCGGAGCACCAAAGATATCACCCACAAACCATGAATAATTGGACCAATTAGTTCCGAATTCAAATTCTAAAATAATTCCAGTCGCAACACCAATGGCAAAATTAATTCCAAAAAGTGTCATCCAAAATTTCGTAATCCGCTTCCACTCTATGTCTCCAGTTTTCACATAAAGCGTTTCGGTAAAAGCAATTAAAAATGAAAGTCCAAGAGTAAGCGGAACAAACAACCAATGATACATGGCTGTAAGTGCAAACTGTCCTCTTGACCAATCCACTAAGCTAGGGTCGATGTTTAACAGCATAATAATTTGTTTTAGTTATACATTAGATTTATAATTTGATATTAACGACGATTCGTTAATTCCTCCAATACATGATTCCCTTTTTCCTGGTCATTGTCATAACGTGTATTCAAATAATTTGGAAAAAACAACATTTTAAGCACTACAAACATGACAAATAATTTAATCAAGATTATAGCCCATAATACTTTTCCTAACTTCATACTTTTGAACCCATCGACATAAAAATAAAAAAAAGTAATAAATGGTTTAAACAGTTTATTCATTTGCTTGCTTCATTTTGTAATCGTTTGTTTAAACACACTTTTTTCCTTTTAGTTCATGCCTAAAACAAAAAAATGACATTTTTATTCAAAATGTCATTTTTTTAATAAGTAAAAAGTAGGTATCTATTTCAAGGAATAGTATGCATTAAATCTAATTGATTTACCAATCACCGCTAGCTCCGCCGCCACCAAAATCGCCACCGCCGAAGCCACCAAAATCGCCTCCAGAAGATCCGCCACCGCCGCCAAAGCCACCACCGCCTCTTCCACCACCGCCCATAAACAGAGCAGTTAGAATCCAGAAAAGACTGTCATTTGAGCCACGACTGCTAATATTTGTTCCTCTTTTTCGAGAAGATGCTTTCATTAGCAAAATAATAATGATGATCACAATAATAGGGATTAGATAAAGCCATGAAGATTTTTTCTCAAATTTCTTTTTATACATCCCTGGCTTGTATTCACCTGAGGCAAATTTAATTATTGAATTTGTTGCATTATCTAAACCATCAAAATATTTATTATTATTGAACTGTGGAATCATTTCATAATCAACAATTTGACCAGCAGTTGCATCAGGAATAACACCTTCAAGTCCATAACCTACTGATATTCTGGCTTGACCTTTAGCATCTTTAGATTTTGGTTTAACCACAATTATAATTCCGTTATCTTTACCTTTGGCTCCAACTCCCCATTTTGCTCCTAACTCATCAGCAAATTGGTCAATTCCATATTCACCTAATGAAAAAGTAGTAACAATGCAAATTTGCACGGAAGTGCTGTCATCAAAATTTACCAGTTTGCGTTCTAAATAGTTTCTACCCTCTTGTGACAAGAGATTTGCAAAGTCATTCACTAATTTGGGAGGATTTGGACGTGGTGGAATTTGTGCATTTACTCCAAAAAAAAGGAAAAACAAAAGCAAGGTAAGCGTACTATTTTTAATCATTGATTTCATTAAAAGAGGTATTACGATTTAATTTTCAGCATCTACTTTTTCCGATAATTCCTTGTTATCATCAAAAGAAATATCATCTGCTAATTCATTTACATCATCCCGTTGATGTGGAAAATGTTGTTTTAATTTTTCACCAACCATATTTACAGAAGAAAGAATTCCATTTACAAAATCAGCTTGTCTAAAATGAATGAGCATATTTGTTTTTACGTCATTCCAAAAATCATTAGGAACAATTGCATTAATCCCTTCATCACCAATTATTGCAAATTTGCGTGAATCAATTGCCAAATAAATCAGAACTGCATTTCTATGAATTGTTTTCTCCATTTTTAGCCGTTTAAAAATTTGTGCAGCTTGAGTCATTGAATCCTGCTCACAATTAAGCTCTAAATGAACTCGAATTTCTCCAGAAGTATCAAGCTCGGCATCTTTAATAGCGAGCTTGATATCCTCTTTCTGTTCCTTCGTAAAGAAGTTAGATGCATTCATTATTATATATTTAGAATTTTACAGCAGGTGCATTTTCAGTACCTGGTTTTGACTCAAAATATGGTTTTTTATCGAATCCAAACATTGAGGATAAGATACTGCGTGGAAATTTTCGAATGTTAACGTTGTATGCCTGAACTGCTTCATTATATTTTCTACGTTCAACATTAATTCTATTTTCTGTTCCTGCTAACTCACGTTGCAAATCGATAAAACTTTGATTTGCTTTTAAATCAGGGTATTTTTCTACAACTACAAGAAGTCGGCTTAATGAACTGCTAACTTGTTGTTGAGCAGCTTCAAACTTCTTAAAAGATTCTGGATTTGATGGGTCAACCTTAACTTGAGTAGCAGAAGCTCTTGCATTCGTGACTTCAAGTAATGTTGATTTTTCGAAATCAGCATAACCTTTAACAGTACTTACTAAGTTTGGAATTAGATCAGATCTCCGTTGGTATGAACTTTCAACATTCCCCCAACTCTTATTGAGTTCTTCATCAGTTTTTACTAAGCTGTTATAACCACTCACAGCCCATAATACAAGAATCAGGATAAAAGCGCCCACTGATCCTAAAATTATCCATGTTTTATTCATTTTTTTTTGTTTTAATTGTTTGTAATTCTTTAATTTAACTTTGCGAAGATACACTAATGAATAATATCAAAGCATATATTTCGGTAAAATAAGCTGTATTTTCGGTAAATATTTCAAAAAATGAGTTCATCACCAAAAACAGCCCTATTAATTTATTTTCCAATCATCGAAACGCTTCTTTTAATAAAATCATTTAGCGCTTCGCCTTCCAGAATATTTTGTGAAAGCATCGCTAAATCAATTAGTTGCTTAACTAGCATATCTTTTTGATCTTGCTCTTGTTCAGCAATTACTTTACCCATCAATGGGTGATTCGAGTTCACCACAATATTATAGGAATCAAGACCAGGCATAAATGTTTTTGAGCCACCATTTAATGCTTGCATATCGCTCCATCTACGCATAAATTCTGAACGAGTAATCATAACAGGCAAATCTGTTTCACTTAAATTTTCTGTTACGACAGAAAAGCGTGCTTTTTCTACTTGAGCTTCAAAAAGTGATACTAAATCCTTTTGCTCTTCTTCGTTTAATTTTGAAGGTTGTGGCTCATCTTTTTCAATCAATTTATCAACTACATCCGCATCCACTCTATTGAATCGAGATTTTTCGAACTTTGATTCAATGGTATTTATAAAATGAGAATCTAGCATTCCATCCATTATAAGCACATCGTATCCTCTTTCTTTAATGGATTGAATGTAGGTATATTGGATTTTTTCATCCGATGCGTAGAGATATATTAATGAATCATGTTTATCTTTTTGAAGAGTTTCGATATGATTTTTATATTCATCAAATGTAAAATACTTTCCATCTACATTCTTGAAAAGGAAGAATTTAGCTGCTCTTTCATAGAATTTTTCGTCGGTAATCATTCCATATTGAATAAATATCTTGATGTCATCCCATTTCTTTTCAAAATCTTCACGATTTTGTTTAAACATCTCTTCTAATTTATCAGCAACTTTTTTGGAGATATGTGATGATATTTTCTTCACATTTCCATCACTTTGCAAGTAACTTCTCGAAACATTGAGTGGAATATCTGGAGAATCAATAACACCATGTAGTAAGGTCAAGAAATCAGGAACTATTCCTTCTAATTGATCCGTGATAAAGACTTGGTTGCAGTATAAATGAATTTTTTCCTTTTGTACTTCCATTGTCTTGCGAGCTTTAGGAAAATACAAAATTCCAGTTAGATTAAAAGGGTAATCAACATTAAGGTGAATACTAAACAAAGGCTCTTCGAATGTATTTGGATAGAGTTCATGATAGAAGCTTTTGTATTCATCTTCTGTGATATCTGAAGGAGCTTTTTTCCATAAAGGATTTGTATTATTGATAATTCTTGGATACTCAACTTCAATGCGTTTTGGCTCTTTTTTCTCTTCACCTTCAACTACTTCTAAAGATTCGTCTTTTTGAGTTTCCCATTTTTTTTCGTTACCAAAGCGAATTGGAACTGGTAAAAACTTACAATATTTTTTTAATAGTTCTAAAATCTTATGTTCTTCTAAAAACTCAAGAGCATCATCAGAAATATGGAGAATGATATCAGTTCCTCGAGATGTTTTTTCAATTTCATTAAGAGTATAATTTGGACTTCCATCACACTCCCAAATAACAGCTTGTGAGTCTACTTTGTAAGATTTTGAAATAATCTGCACTTTACTGGCGACCATAAATGAGGAATAAAATCCTAAGCCAAAATGACCAATAATTGAAGCAGAATCGACACCTTTAAACTTTTCGAGAAATTCTTCAGCACTCGAAAACGCAATTTGATTGATATATTTATCAACCTCTTCGGCTGTCATCCCGATACCTTTATCGTGAATAGTCAGCGTTTTATTTTCTTTATCAATTTCAATTTCAATAGTAACATCGCCCAAATCGCCTTCAACCTGACCAATAGATGAGAGTGCTTTTAATTTCTGAGTTGCATCAACGGCATTAGACACCAATTCACGAAGAAAAATATCATGATCGGAGTATAAAAATTTCTTGATAATAGGAAAGATGTTCTCAGTTTGTACGTTAATAGTTCCTTTTTGCATAATATTATTTATTTTATTCGTTATTTTTCGGAATTAGCCTTTAGTCAAATCATATACCATGATCTAAAATATGTCATAATGTCAGAAATTCAATGACAAAAAAAAGGGAATAGCAAAAATGTCACTATTCCCCTATTTAAATATTTAAACTGTTATTCTACGGTAACAGATTTTGCTAGATTTCGTGGCATATCAACGTTGCATCCACGAAGTAATGCAATATGATA
This sequence comes from Bacteroidota bacterium, assembly GCA_037130365.1. Classification (GTDB taxonomy): domain Bacteria; phylum Bacteroidota; class Bacteroidia; order Bacteroidales; family WCHB1-69; genus JBAXTE01. Next base: position 51,442 of record JBAXTE010000014.1, on the reverse strand, counting down.
AGCTAATAATTGCAATGGAATTGTGGCCAAAAGTGGCACTAATAATTCATCAGTTTCAGGGATTTCAATTGAATAATCGGCAAGATTTTTAACCGTAGTATCCCCTTCTGTAATGATAGCGATTATTTTCCCTTTACGGGCTTTCACTTCTTGAATATTGCTAATAACCTTCTCATAAGTACCTCTATTAGTTGCAATTACAATAACCGGCATTTCATTATCAATCAATGCAATTGGGCCATGTTTCATCTCTGCTGCAGGATATCCTTCTGCATGAATGTAAGATATTTCCTTCAATTTTAAAGCACCTTCTAATGCTACAGGGAAGTTAACCCCACGTCCAAGATATAAAGCATTTGTAACATTTTGAAATATTTTAGCAATTTCAAGAGTTAATGGATTAACTTTTAGAGTTTCTTCAACTTTTGCAGGAATAGCTTCTAAATCAGTAATAATTTGTTGATAGCGAGAATTAGACAAAGTTCCTTTCTTTCGAGCGAGAGAAAGAGCCATTAGGGTAAGAACTGTAACTTGAGCAGTAAAAGCTTTTGTAGATGCTACGCCAATTTCAGGACCAGCATGCGTATATGAACCAGCATGCGTAAGTCGTGCTATAGATGAGCCAACTACATTACAGATTCCGATTACAGTGGCACCTTTAGATTTTGCTAAATCAATTGCAGCTAGAGTGTCTGCTGTTTCTCCTGATTGTGAAATTGCAATTACAACATCATCTTCATTAATAATTGGATTCCTATATCTAAATTCTGAAGCGTATTCAACCTCAACAGGAATTCTCACAAGTTCTTCAATTATATATTCAGCAACCAAACCAGCGTGCCAAGAAGTGCCACATGCAATAATAACAAACCGTCGAGCTCGAAGCATTTTTTCTTCAAATTCGACAATACCACCTAAGCTTACAACTTCTTTTTCAATATTTAATCGACCTCTCATGCTATCGCCAATTGAACGCGATTGTTCATAAATTTCCTTCAGCATAAAATGCTCAAAACCACCTTTTTCAAGTTCGTTTAAACTCATTTCTAGTTGTTGAACATAATGTGTAGCCGTGATGTTTTGAATTGTAAATATATCTAATGTTTTTGAAGGCTCTAAAACAGCAATTTCCTCGTCGTTCAAATATACAACATCTCTTGTATATTCGACTAAAGGTGCTCCATCAGAAGCAATAAAATATTCATCTTTTCCTATTCCAATTACTAAAGGACTTCCTTTTCTAGCACAAATAAGCGTATTTGGATTATTTTTAGAAACTACAACTATCGCGTATGTTCCAACCACTTGATTTAGAGCAATTCTGATAGCTTCTGGTAATGTTACATTTTCATTCTTTTTAATATCTTCGATGAGATGCACTAAAACTTCAGTATCAGTATTACTTTGAAAATGATAACCTCTATTAATTAATTCTTTTTTTAATATGGTATAATTCTCAATGATTCCATTATGAATCAGTGCAATATTTTCATTTTGCGAATAATGAGGATGTGCATTTTCATCATTGGGTTCACCATGAGTAGCCCAACGCGTGTGTCCAATTCCTGTGGATCCAGAGATATCTTTTCCAACGACATGACTTTCTAAATCACTTACTTTTCCACGACATTTGTACAGTCCGATTTCATTTTTATTATTTAATAAGGCAACGCCTGCACTGTCATACCCACGATATTCTAAACGATGTAGGCCCTTAATTAAAATTGGATAAGCTTCGCGATATCCAGTATAAGCAACGATTCCACACATAATTTTTCAGTTTTAATCTAAATAAGTAAATGATACTTCAAGTCGCAATGGTTTAGCTCTCGAAGTAAGAATATTTGGTTTATTCCCAGCAAATATTAACCTATTACCAACCACAGCTCTTCCAGAAATAAACAAGGTTAGTCCATAATCATCTGTAGTGGAATTAATTAATTGCTGAATGTATCTAGTTATTCTAAATCTATACTCATTTGTGGATTGATTAAAAACTCCTCCAAAATAATCTTCACCTTCGGTAATTGCATCATCTGGAATAAATTGGTATGTACCTGTACTTGAATTTTTAGCAATGGTTAATCTTAAAGGAACATAAAAACCTTTTTGATTAGGGACCAAATTAGTAATTACTAATTCAGCTCTATTTATTACAACTCTACGATTTTTAAACTGTTCGCGAACTGTAGGAAATTTTATCTTTGTATTTATTCCTCCACCAGGATGTAGATATAACTGATTCACACCCAATGAACTATCTTTAAACACAACTTGATTTCTAATTTGTGAGTTTGCACCGTAATAATTAGCATGATCATATAAATTTGCTCGCACACAATCGTCTTCAACAAGTAATCTAAACGTTTGAGAAACGGTATCGTTCGTGTGATAATAAATATAAACTCCTGAGGTTGTAGATTTATTAATTCCTAAATAAGCTAAGTGACCTAACCCTCTTGCATCATCAGCAGTTATCATCAAACCTTTAAAATAGCTCTTAAAGTTATCGTTGCTAGCAATTTCAGGATCTCCAGATTTATCGATAAACTTTTGACGAGCCCAATTTGTACTTAAACGAATCCTAAAGGCAGGATTAACAGTATCCGTTGCAGAATAAATTGGGGAGGATACTTGAGTCGTTTGATATTGATTTGGATAATAATTTAATGCTTTTTGATAGGTTTGAATCGATTGATTTTGATGATATGAGACATCAGAAGAAAGATTTTCGGCCACTTCATACACTTTAAAATTTACTCCAGCAGTAGTATCACCATAAAATCCACGATAAGAAATTACAAGAACGGCAGAATCTACCACAGGATTTCCATCGAAATGAACATCTCTAGAAGGAAGATTAAATTGAGTGACTAAGCTTGCTTTTGTTTTTCCGAAAAATGGATCATTCAGCCATCCAACAACATTCTGACTCAAGCTATTGGTCGTTATTGTATCTTCTAACACTGAAAAAGCCAATATTTGAGTGGTATCGGTAAATTCCGTTCCTAAGCGATCAGAAGGAGGTTGAACATCTAACCCAATAGTGTCAGGTTCTTTTGTGCAACTTATTATTAAAACCGAAATAAAAAATATAACGACGATATATAAACTTCTAAAAATGATATGTCTATTCAATTGTTTTTAGTTTTAAGTGGTACGAGAGATTGTAGTTATTTAATTAGCACACTTTTTTGAACCAATAAATCATCATAAAATTCATTTACTGAATTTGCAAAATTTTCCTCTGCACTAAATGCAAGCATTGGTTTAGACAATTGTGATAAATAAGTTCGAATTTCTGGATTTAAATTTTCACTTCCAATAATAAGTGCATCAGAATAATCAGCAGCAGCTTTAATTGTTGATATGTATGTTGGTGTTTTAAAATGTTTCTGGTCTACTTGAGCAATACCATCAAATTTTAAATTATCAATAAATTTTGGATTCAATGCTTCAGGGAATTCATCATTGTAAAATGAAAATACAACCTTAGAATCAGCAAAAAGTGGACTATCTTTATACATTCGTTTGATATACAATGGAATAAGATGCGACATCCATCCATGACAATGGATAATATCAGGTGCCCATCCAAGATTTTTTATGGTTTCAATTACCCCACGAGCAAAAAAGAGTGCGCGCTCATCGTTGTTCGAATAAAAAACTTCATTTTTATCGCGTAGAATTAGCTTTTGATGGAAAAATTCTTCGTTGTCGATAAAATAAACTTGAATTCGTGCAGATGGTAATGAAGCAACTTTAATTATTAACGAATGATCTGTATCGTTGATAATTATGTTCATTCCAGAAAGTCGAATCACTTCATGAAGTTGGTTTCTACGCTCGTTAATACTTCCAAAATTTGGCATAAATAGACGAATTTCTTTGCCTTTTTCAGAAACGCTGTAAGGAATTGATTTACAGTTTTTTGCGATTTCACTTTCGCAAACGTAGGGGGAAATCTCTTGTGAAATAAACAATACTCTTGGTTTTGTAATTGCCATAATATATTTTATACTTCTGTTTTTGCAAAGTTAATCATTTTTTTTGGATAATATACCTTTTTTTTGAATAACTGAATGCAGAAAATACGATTTTTATGTAATCTCAATAATAATATTGATTTAATTATCAGAGAACATTCAGGTAACGATATTTTCTCAAGAAAATTACTTTGATTTGAAAAAAATTTGAAATATTTTCCCTGAAGGAGTAAAAAAAATAAAAAATAAAATCTAATTTTGCGGTAATTGAAAAAAACAACAAAAAAGATGTATAAAATCACGAAACACCCCATTTTAACAATTCCAGAAAACAAAGAAACTTCTTTCCTGTTTAACGGGGAAACAATAGTTGGACAAGAAGGGTATACAATTGCGGCTGCGCTTCATCAATCGGGGCATCCAGTGCATAGTCACAGTATCGACCACAGAGAAAGAAGTTTAGAATGTGGTATTGGAAAGTGTGGTGCTTGCGAAATGCTTGTAGACGGCGAAATTAGACGAATTTGTTTAACACTCGTTGATTCAGTTAAAGAAGTGAAAGAAGTTCCCAACGATTATCAACCAAAAATTGTAAAATATCCTTCCGAAAATCCAACTAAAATATACAAAACTCAAGTTGTAATTGTTGGCGCGGGACCAGCAGGTTTGGCATGCAGAGAGTTGTTAATTGAGCATAATATTCGGAACATTGTTGTTGATAATAATGCCACTATTGGAGGTCAATTTAATATGCAAACACATCAATTTTTCTTTTTCGAAAAAGAAAAGAAATATGGTGGAATGCGTGGATTTGATATTGCCAAAACACTAGCTGGAGAAAATCACGAAGGTATTTTGCTAAATTCTACTGTTTGGGATATTTTAGAAGGCAAAAGGGTAGCGATTAAAAACATTCAAACTGACGAAATATATTACATCGACGCTGACTATATTGTAACTGCTACCGGTGCTGTTCCATTTGTTCCAGCGTTTGAAAACGACGATTTACCAGGTGTATACACTGCAGCTGTTTTTCAAAAAATGATGAATGTTGAGCATACACTTTTAGGAAAGAATGTGTTAACCGTGGGAGCTGGAAATATTGGATACCTCACATCCTATCAAGGCTATCAAGCCGGCGCAACGATTAAAGCAATTATAGAAGCTCAATCTAAAGAAGGTGGCTTTCCTGTTCAAGCCAACAGAGTTCGTCGCCTAGGAATTCCTGTATTAACATCACACATTCTTTTGAAAGCAATTCCAAACAAAACACATGATGGAATTATTGGTGCTGTGGTTGCAAAATGTGAAAACTTCAAACCTATCCCTGGAACAGAACAAATTATTGATGGTATCGATATTATAAATATTTGTACTGGATTAGTTCCTGATGACCAAATATTAATCAAGAGCAAACATGTTTTTGGAATGCAATCTTACGGAGTTGGAGATGCAATTCGAATAGGAGAAGGAACTAGTGCTGTATTGCGCGGAAAGCAAGCAGCGTTAGAAATTGCTATGGAACTCGGTGCAAAGGTAAACTATGATGAATACTTAGAACTTTCTAAAGAATATATTGATTCTCAACAACACCCAGTTCGAGTTATTGAAGAACCTGCCTTACCAACTTCAGAACGAATGATGGAAAAAGGATTTGTTCAAATTGACTGCTTATATGGCTTTGCTTGCAATCCGTGTCAGTTTGCTTGCCCTCATGGCGCTATTCTTAAAACGTCAACGAACACGGTTCCAGAAATTAATTTCGAAAAATGTATCGGTTGCATGGATTGTGTTTATCAATGTCCTGGATTAGCAATTTTTGGATATAATCTGAAAAAAGATTGGTTGTTCTTACCTATTGAATATGCTGCAAATGAGGGATCTGAAGTGTTTTTAATTGACAATAATGGTCAGAAATTAGGTGAAGGAATTATCGAAAAAATTCTTTTAAAAGCAAATAAAACAAATATTGCGCGCGTAAAATCCATCACTTTACACGGAGAAAAATTAGTAGATGTAAGAGGTTTTATTGTAAAAGAAAACTATCCTGAGCCATTTACAACTAAACCATTAACTGAAGATATTGAGTCTGAAACCTATGTTTGTCATTGTGATGATGTTAAAATTGATGAGATATTAGAAACTTTAGGTGATAGAAAATTTTTATCGGTGGATGAATTAAAGCATACTACTCGTTTAGGAATGGGACCTTGCAGAGGCAAACGCTGCATTCCAAGAGTGAAGCAAATGCTACGACCACTAGGAATCTCAATAATTGGTGATGCCACTCCTCGGGGACCATTATCTAATCAAATTTCTTTGGGATCTACTTATCCAAATAACAAAAACGAGCAAATAATCACAAATACACATGGAAAATCTACTAAACGCATAAACGTCCCAGTTTTAATTGCTGGTGGTGGAATTGCTGGAAGTGGATTGCTTAGATATTTTGCAGAAGCTGGATTAAAACCTGTGTTAATCAATCAAGACCGAGGTGCTTCTTGGAGAAATATTGCGGGAGGTCGTCCTGCGTTCTCTGTTCCTGAAATTTCGGATATCGCACGACATAATTTACAAATTTTCAAAGAGATTCAATCAGTTCATAATATTGATTACAAACCAATTAGATATATAAGTTTTGCACACGACGAAGCCACTTATAAAGCACTGGATGCATCAAGAGCATGGTCGGATGCATATATGATTGAACCAAAAGACTTTAGAAAAGAAATATCTCCAATGTTCAATCAAAACCTTACCACTTATAATGCTGCGCTTATTACTCACGATTGTTGGCAAGCAACACCAGGAAGAACCATTGACTATATTAGAAATGTAGGAATAACCAGTGGGGGCACCATCCTTGAAGATTGTGAATTAATTGATGTTTCCAAAGAAGGCAACAAATACATTGCTCTAGTTTATAATCACGAAAAAGAATACGTTGAATATTGTTGTGATCATTTTGTAAATGCCTTGGGTTGGAATGCCGAAAAATTCACAAACAAATTAGGAATTGAAACGGGCTTATTCCCTGTTAAGCATCAGGCTTTTATCACACGTAGATTGCCATTATTAGGAAAAAATGGGGATTCATTAGATATGATAATCGATCGCAGACATTACAAAGGATTTTCTGCCGTGTATGGTCAACAATTGCATGATACTGGACAAATTATTGGATGTGCATCTCCAGCTATTGACGCAGTAGAAACTGGGAAAAATTTAAAAATCAACAGTAAGGAATTTTTAGAAATAGTTTCTGAAGTATTTGTAGATTGGATTCCAGAATTATCATCCGTTGGATTCCAAGCAGTTTGGTCGGGCTATTACACAGAACCTCGTTATGTGGTAGATCCTGAGTTAGGGCTTATGACTGGACTTCGAGGTCACGGATTTATGTTAGGAATGTATTTAGCAAAATTATATGTAGATAAATATATGGGTAAAGATGTGCCAGAATATATGGAACGTTTGAAATTATCGGGTGATGGATTAAGTGAAACCGCTTTCAAATAATTACTTTAGATATTGCTCATTTAAGAAAAAAGCTTCGATTTTAATAATAGAAGCTTTTTTCTTAAATATCATATAAATGAAAGGAAGATTATAATTCTATTTTCCCATTTGATCGTTTAATTTATCTTGTTGCATTATTCTAGTAGTCAGTTGATTTACATACGACAAATCGGAATTTATTCGATAGTTTTTGTATGCTTTAGTTGCCCATTCAAGTGCAACTTGAAGATTTCCCTCCATTTCTGAAGCCAACGCCATATTGTGGCAAGCTCTACCAGCAATTTTTGGATCTAAGGAAGTTGTATATTTACTCCAAATTTTAGCAGCACCTTTCCAATCGTTTAGTTTAACGTATTGTTTTGCATTTTTAAACTCATCATTGCCCTTAACATAATAATATCTTGGCACCCAAACCCAATTAGGGGAAATTCTAACAGCAAACATTTCGCCAGCAAAGCGACCTGCATCATTAATACAATTCCGTTTCGAAGGTAAATTCCCGCGAGAAGAAGCTTCATTAGGTCCAGTTGCATGCCATCCTTGTTCATCGGTAAATACATCTTGATCTATAATTTTTTTATTTTTATAATCATAAATTCTCCAACCAGCATTTACTCTAATTTTTAAATCACTCCAAAATTCCACTACGCTGACTGTTTTACCATCTTTTGTGATGTTTTTCATTCCAGAACCAGAAGTATACATTACATCAGAATCAAATGTTTCTAAAGCTGCAATTACATCTACATTATACTTTTTACACAATTTCTCAACTTCCGACCATTCCAAAGGCAAAGGAAACTCCTTGGTACCAGTTCCTCTATAATTTTCAGCTTCTAATACTGAAGATTTAAATCTTGGAGAATTATTCAGCTTATTTCCACATCCTCTAAGGGTTGCATACGAACCTTCTTTATCAGCACCAATAGATTCACCGGTAAAAAAACCTTCTAAAATATTACTCCACTTATCCTCTTTAGAAGGCAAAGAATGATTTAACAGACCAATAGACGATATATCTTGAGGCATATTTATTTGAGCAGGTACAAGTACTTGCACATTCAATGACCTTGTTTTACAAGAGATGAGCGAAACTGTTATTAAAACCAGTGCAATAGGAACAACTAAAGCATTTTTCATTTTCATAAGTATCAATATTTAAAATAATTAGCAATAAATTTAACTGAAAGTGACACCAAAAAAAAATTGATTTTTTGATATAAAGAACAAAAATAAATAAAATTTTATATCTTTGCTAAAATCAATTAAAAGAAATGTAATATTTATTATTAAGCAATTAAATATATTTTACCACAAACGAAAGAAAAGCTCATGAAAAAAATAATTTTTACTCTCCTATTTGTTCTTCAATTTGTTGTTTTAAGTGCTCAAGACATTAAACCTCATTTTGCAGCAGTTCATTTTTCACCTGTTTTTGAAAGTATCAAAAAATTAAAAACCGGGTTTGGTACAAGCCTAGAAGGTGCATATTTCTTAAATGAATGGTTTGGTGCTGGAGGTAAGTTTAGTTTTAGTTCTCATAATTATGGCTACCCAAATTTCAAGGCATCTGGAAGTGCCAGTCAGTTTGGGTTTTCAGGAAATGTGTTTATTTTGAAAAGAATGTTCAACGATAAAATATCAATTATTCCTAGCATCGGAATCGGTTTTATGTCTACGGGTTTACCTTCGGGGACTCTTACAACAACAGAGTTAAAAGAAACTGCTCCTGGAATATTTTCTGAAGTAGCAGTCGAGAACAAAATTGGAGCTACAAATATCACAAGTTTTATGTTTAATGTATTCGGTTTTGAATGCAATTATCATTTTAAACCAAATATGTCGGCAGGTATTAATTTAGAATATCAAATTTCTGCTTCAACAAAATGGCCAGATGAAACTTTAGGAGATTTTTTCTCGATTGGAATTGGATACACTTATTTCTTTGGAATAAAATAAAAACAATTCACTCATAATCAATAGATTATAGGATTTATTAAAAAAGTCGACAGATTAAAATTACTGTCGACTTTTTTTAAACGTAAGTTCTAATCAAAAGCATTAATCGTTACAACTTTTACATTGAATAAACTGATCAATTAGCTTATTACTGATTCCCATAGAAACATAACCTCCATCATGATACAGATTTTGCATAGTTACCATTCGAGTGTAATCAGAAAATAGTGTGATACAATAATCTGCGCACGAATCTGAATCAGCATTTCCGAGGGGTGACATATCGTTTGCATAATTATAAAATGCATCAAATCCAGAGACTCCTGTTCCTGCTGTTGTTACAGTTGGTGATTGCGAAACTGAATTGATTCTCACCTTTTTTGTTCTTCCATAATGATAACCAAATTGGCGAACAATAGACTCAAGCATTGCTTTGGCTTGCGACATATCGCTATAACTAGAGTATGCACGTTGTGCAGCAATATATGATAATGCTACTACAGAACCAGAATCGTTGATTGCATCTAATCGCCATGCTACCGAAAGCACTTTATGCAATGAGATAGCAGAAACATCAAGTGTTTTCATCATATATTCGTAATTCAATTCAGGATATGGGATTCCTTTACGAACATTGGGCGACATGCCTACTGAATGCAAAACAAAGTCTATTTTGCCACCTAAAATACGCATCGATTCGGTAAAAAGATCTTCCAATTCAACAACCACGGTTATATCTGCACCTATGACTTGTGATTTTGTAATTTCCGCAAGTTTGTAAATATCTTTTTTACGTAAAGCAATTGGTGCATTCGATAACACAAATTCTGCACCCTCGGCGTGCGCTTTTAATGCAACTTGCCATGCAATTGAATTTACGTCGAGCGCACCAAATATGATTCCTTTTTTTCCTTTTAAAAGTTGATTTGACATATAAATTAGTTGGTTATGATTTGAAATTAAACTAATATTGCAATGAAAATGTTCAACAATCATTCGAACATTGTTCGCTTGCTTGGGGCAATATGGTGCAAAATTATAACAATCCAAGCATTAAGCGATGTCTGTGAAAGTTGAATGTGCATTTTTTTTGATTAATTAACAAAGATCATAACATGAAAAGAAATTCATTATTTTTGATTTTATTCCTGATTTCCATTGGTTTATGCAAATCACAAACCCTAGTTCAAACGGTTGATTCAATACCAATGCGCGATGGAAAGAAACTTGCTGCCGACATTTATTTGCCCTCAACTCCTGGACAATATCCAGTAATTTTAGTTCAAACTCCCTACAATCGGCTTTATTATAGGATTAATCAGCCATTAGGTTTAGGCTCAATAGCCGGAACTCCTTATGCATTAGTCGTGGTTGATTGGCGTGGATATTATGGTTCTGCTTCAGCAATGGTTGCCAATGCCGACAGAGGAAAAGATGGCTATGATGTAGTGGAATGGATTGCAACTAAATCGTGGAGCAATGGAAAAATTGGCACTTGGGGACCTTCCGCATTGGGAAAAATTCAATTTCAAACAGCAAAGGAAAATCCGCCACATCTTGTTTGCGCAGCACCATTAGTTGCTGGACCACAATTTAATTATTGGGAGTATTTTCCTGGAGGCGTTTATCGTACCGAATATGTTCAACAACTGGATAATTTAGGTTTTGGACTTGCTACAACTTTACTTAATAATCCGCTTTACAATACTACTTGGCAATATGCTGAAGCTATAAATTACTACCCACAATCGATGAACGTCCCACTTTTTATGGTTGGAGGTTGGTACGACCACAACGTAGAAGTGATGATGCAAATGTTTAACGGAGTTCAAACAAGTTCGCCCTTAGCTGTTCGCAGTAAACATAAATTAATGATGGGACCGTGGGCTCATGGTGGATTTGGAACTGCTCAAGTAGGAACGTGCAATCAAGGTGAGCTTACTTATAATGAAGCCTGTGGCTGGAGTGATTCATTAGCTCTTCGATTTTTTGATTTCTATTTAAGAGATTTAAGTAATGGCTGGGAGTCCGAACCCGTTGTTCAATATTTTCAAATGGGAGAAAACACATGGCAACAAACTGCAACATGGCCACCAACAGGAATGCTAGCTATTAAACTATTTTTCAACGACAATAATAGTTTAACACCTACTCTTCCAACATCCACAACAGCTTCAGCAAATATCACTTACGACCCACACAATCCATCTCCAACCATTGGAGGTTCTACGCTCAGAAACGATTTGCATCAAGGGCCATACAATCAAGCGCCTTTGGTTGAATCGCGAAATGACATTTTAATATACACGACTCCTATCCTCACTCAAAATACTGTTTTAAAAGGAAGTGGCAGAGTTCATCTATTTGTCAGTTCCAATCGTCCAGACACCGATTTTGGATTTCGTCTAACAGATGTTTATCCCGATGGTCGCTCGATGTTGTTGGTAGACAATATTCAAAGGATGCGTTTTCGCGCAGGATTCCACGCTGCAGATACTGCTTCGATGCAAAGCGGACAAATATACGAAATAGACATTCCAATACATGACTTAGCAAATACCTTCTTAGCTGGCCATAGAATCCGAATTGATATTACCTCTTCAAATTATCCACGATTTGATAACAACTTAAATAATGGGGGCAAAATGTACTCCACTGGCGATACATTAACCGCTCTAAACAAAGTTTATCTCAACAATTCACATGCTTCTTTTATAGAGTTACCACTAAATAGCTATATCGTTGGGTTGAATGAAAATGTGCCTCAGGAAGACCAATTTCAAATAGTTCCAAATCCAGCTAATGAATCTTTCTCTATTACAAACGAGAACTACAACGAAATAAACCTATACAATATTAACGGGGTAAAAATTTTCACCCAACAAAAATCGGAACGCTACAACTTAAATTTTCTCCCCGCAGGAATCTATTTTGTGGAGATTATTAGCAGTAATGGAATTCGAATGATGAAACTTGTGAAGATGTAAATAATTGAGAAATATTATTCAATTATCTCTATAATTTGTAAAACTGATTTATAGTTCAATAAATTCAAGATTTGAGAAGTCAGTAGTTAAAGAGTTGATTTCAAGTTCAAGGTCTAATTTTATTTTATTGTTTATTTCGAGTTTCTCTGTTTTTTCGAAATCATCAAACAGATAAATGGAGAATTTATCTCCAGCAAAAGTTTTACCAGTTAGACTATTAACATGTTGTCCTGTTGTGTCACATGCAACATAATACGATTCCATTGAAATGGATTTATTCAGAGCCAGTCCAAATATTTCGATGTTTTTAGTTCCTTTATTCAATTCGGTATTAAACCATAAAATTAAGTAATTGAAGTTGAAAAAATTACAATCATCTGAAATTTTCAAAATGAATTTGCCTTGATTACAGTGAAACTTTATTCTCTTAAAATCTTCTTCGGGAGTTATTTCATAACAGTCAGCTATGGCTTTATTTAGCTCCTTTAAATTAGTTGGATTTACGATAATATATTTTTGGTATTGGCTAAAATCGACATTTAGTGTTTTAGTTGAAGTATAAACTAAATCTTCATCAATTGAATCTTCGTTCTCTTCAGATATATAAATTCCCAGTTTAAATTGTTTATCAAGTAAATACACCGGAATCCAAATGGGGGACAAAAATATTAACCACCCAATACGATCACTTTTCAAACCTCGAAGAATATTATAAAGGATTTCTTTGAAATTTTTAAAAAGAACATATACAAGACTAATTATGAGCACAATTGAAAATCCGGCTAAGAGATACCCTAAAATGTCGTAAATATCCATGATGTAGAGTTTATAGGTTAATGCTGTTTTATCAATTTAAACCGTTATTAATTTCCACCAAAAAATCAGCTATAGTTTTAGTAATTTCAGAAGAAAATGGCTTTCTTGTTCTTACAATTAAAATAGTTTTATTAATTTCAATTTCGAGGTTATCGAATTTAGCGATACAATTTAAAAATGAAGTCGTAACCTGCATTCTAAATTTTGATTCATTGTTAGAAAGCACATAATATTTTCTACTAAATTCTTTATCTGTATCAAAATCAAGTTCAACTTGTTCGAAAATTTCAGCAATTTTATCTGCAATAGTTTCTGGTCTAATTAATACTCTTCCATAATCCTTTCTTAATTCAGTCAATCCAATTACTTCATAAATGCACTGTTCCTGTATGTTTTGAGGTATTTTTAATTCTTTAAATATGTAATTTATATTCAATAACGATAAAAAAGATTGATTTTGATTTTTTACTAATTTAACCGTTTCCGAAATTACAACCATAGTATATTCTTGATACGAATCAAAACTTGATAAATGATTTTGAACCATTGCTTCTTCTAGTTCTGTTGCAGGCAATAAACTGTAATTAAACAAAAAGGGCTGTAAACTTAAGTTGATGAGATTTTCCATAAATGTTATGGGTTTTAGAAAATCAACAGGTTTGATGGATTAAAATTACAAATATCATGAATCATAACAAAGTGAATAATAAAAAGCATTTCGCCAATTGAGTAACAAAGTTTTTTCTATTTATAATGTTTCTTAATAAGATTCTCTATTCCATTTTCTTTTAATTCTTTAGCTTTACTTAAATCTAGTAACCCATCTTTTTGTAGTCCTAGTCTCAATTTAGCACGACCTCTTACTTCGTAAGAATAAGAATAGTTTGGATTTAATTCTATTGCTTTATTATAATCAGCTATTGCTTCATTAAAATTCTTAAGACCAGCCTTTGAATCTCCTCTATATCGATATGCAACAAAATTAAGCGGATTGATTTGAATATCTATGTTAAAGTCAGCAATTGCTTCATCATAATTCATTAAATTTAATTTTGCAATTCCTCGACAAACATAAAGACCCATTGTTGAATTATTGGCTCTAAACATTTTTTGCTGAATCAAATAATTGACATCCTTAATCGCTCCTTGATAATTTCCAATTTCATTATTTATTTGGGCCCGATAATAATAAGCATTCAAAGCATTTTCATCAAGTTCTATAACCTTATTGAAATCAGATAAAGCCTTTTTATATTTAAAAATCATAAACTTTGCTATTCCTCTTTTTTCATAATATTCAGCTTTTCTAGGATTAATTTTTATGGCTCGACTATAGTCTTTTATTCCACCAGTAAAGTTGTTGAATTGGTTCAGTATTAAAAAGCCTCTTTGAACATACATATCTGAATTTTTGGGATTAATGTCAATTGCTTTGTCAAAGACTTTTTTCGCACTTTCGTAATCGCCTAAACGTTCAAATACGTTAGCTTTTGTAAGATAAAATTCCATGAAATTTGGATCAATTTCAATTGCTTTGTCTATAACATCTATAGCTCCTTTAGAATCAGATAATAACATTTTCGACTTTGCCTTATAAATATATGACTGCAAATAATTGGAATTTATGGCAATTGCTTTATCTAGATTATCTAGATAAGTGATAGACTCCAAATACTTATTTTCCCTATATTTTAATACTCCTAAGCTACAATAAGCTTCTTCATAATTCGGATTTATTTCTATTGCTTTTTCTAAATTTTCAATGGCTAGCTGAAAGTAACGGATATTAATATACAAATACCCACGAAATAAATACACTTTTGCATTTTTAGGATTTAATTCTAATGCTTTGTTTGCACTTTTTATAGCAGCATCTATCATATTTAACCGCACTAATGGAATAATTTTTCCAAGATAAATCAATTCATTATATGGGTTTATGCTAAGAGCTCTGTTTAGGTCAATAATTGCTCCTTTATAATCTTCCATATCCGCTTTTACATTTGCTCTATTTATTAATATATTTTCGTCAATAGGATTTATTTCTAATGCTTTATTGAAGTCATCTATTGCTCCATCAATATCTTGCAAATCGGCTTTTGCATTGCCACGGTTAAAAAATGCTTTTGAATTGTATGGGTTTTTCTTAATAGCTTTATTATAGTCTATTATTGCACCAGAGTAATCCTTTTTTTCATATTTAACCATTCCGCTTTTCACAAAATCGTCTGCCGTTTGTCCAAAGCTAAATAATCTAAATATTAAAATAATTGATAAAATTAAAATTCTTTTTTTCATACGTGTAATTGGTTATCTTTTGTAGAGTATTGTTCTTAATGGTTTAAGATGGTTACAAATATATAGCAATGTTTGATTATAACAATAGGAAGATACCCAAATTCCACCTATTTTTCGTACTTTTGCAAAAAAAGATTGCGTGAAGACAAAAATACCTCAAATTAATATTGTTACGTTAGGATGTTCTAAGAACAATGTCGATTCGGAAGTGATTGCAGGACAGCTAAACCGTATGAATATTCAATCGGAACATGGATTTAACAACGGAAACATTGTAATTATTAATACTTGTGGATTTATCAACGATGCCAAAGAAGAATCCATCGATACCATTTTACTTTATAAAGACCTTAAAAAGCGTAAAAAAATAGACAAACTATATGTAATGGGTTGTTTGATTGAGCGCTATAAAGATGATTTATCTAACGAAATCAAAGGAATCGACGGTTGGTACGGTGTAAATGAAATGGCGAAAATTATAGCAGATTTAGGTGCCGAATATCGTACTTCGCTAATTGGTGAACGCACGTTGAGTAATCCCCCACATTACGCTTATTTAAAGATTTCTGAAGGTTGCGATCGCAGTTGCTCATTTTGTGCAATTCCATTAATTCGAGGAAAACATATTTCGCGAACCATGGAATCGTTAGTGGAAGAAGTTGAAACTCTTGCCAAATCAGGTGTTAAAGAGCTTATTCTTATTGCTCAGGATCTTACCATGTATGGAGTTGATCTATACAAAAAAAGAGCTTTGGCAGAACTTCTCGACAAACTTGCAATTATTAATGGAATTAAATGGATTCGCCTACATTATGCCTATCCAGCTAATTTTCCGATGGATGTAATTGAGGTGATGAAAAAACATGCCAATATTTGTAAATATATCGATATTCCATTTCAACACATTAACGATGTACTTTTAGACTCGATGCAACGTGCGCACACGCAAGAATCTACATATAAACTGATAGAAAAACTTCGAAACGAAATACCTGAAATTGCCATTCGCACCACACTTATTGTAGGATATCCAGGTGAAACGGATGCTCAATTTGCAGAGTTAAAAGAGTTTGTTCAGAAATGTAAATTCGAACGTTTGGGCGTTTTCACATATTCCGAAGAGGAAAACACACCAGCTGCTGAGCTCGACGACAATGTTTCTTCTAATGTTAAAGAGCAACGGTTGAGCGAAATCATGGAACTTCAACAGGATATTTCGTTAGCCATTAATGAATCTAAAATTGGAAAAATTTACAACGTAATCATCGATCGTGAAGAAGATGGATTTTATTACGGAAGAACCGAATTTGACTCTCCAGATGTGGATAACGAAGTAATTATTAATTCAGAAAAAGAACTTATAATTGGTGAATTTTATCCAGTTAAAATAGAATCAGCCAATTTCTTTGACCTTGAAGGGATATTAGTTGAAAGTCTATAAAGTCTATAAAGTTATAAAGTCCATAAAGTCTATAAAGTTATAAAGCTCGTAAAGTCCATAAAGTCGAAAGTTCTAAAAAGGAAAGTTGGAAAATGCCATGTATCTTGCACCCTGCACCTTGTACCATTTACCTATTAAATAGTTAATATTAAAAAAAAACATAAATAAATGATCATAGTTTCGGATCTCAGCGTTCAATTTGGAAAGCGAATTTTATTTCAGGAAGTAAACATGAAGTTTTTGCCTGGCAATTGTTATGGAATCATCGGTGCTAATGGTGCTGGGAAGTCTACTTTTTTAAAAGTGCTTTATGGAGAAGTTGAAAACACAAAAGGAGTGGTATCATTTGGTACTGGCGAACGACTTTCTGTGCTAAAACAAAATCACTTTGAGTTCGACGATTGCTTGGTCCTAGAGACTGTTTTAATGGGACACTCTGATCTTTGGAGAATCATGCGAGAAAAAGATGATATTTATGCTAAAGAAGATTTTACTGAAGCAGACGGAATTAAAGCATCGGAACTCGAAGAACAATTTGCCGAAATGGATGGCTGGAATGCCGAAAGTGCAGCTGCAATCCTTTTAAGTGGCTTGGGAATTAAAGAAGAACATCACCAAAAAATGATGCGTGAACTGAGTGGAAAAGAGAAGGTAAAAGTCCTTTTAGCTCAAGCGCTATTTGGTAAACCAGATAACCTTTTGCTCGATGAGCCCACCAACGATTTAGATTTAGAAACAGTTACTTGGCTAGAGAACTATCTCACCAATTTTGATAACACCGTGTTGGTTGTATCGCACGACAGGCACTTTTTAGATTCAATTTGTACTCACATTGTAGATATCGACTTTAGCAAAATCCAACAGTTCCCTGGCAACTATTCATTCTGGTATGAATCGAGTCAGTTGGCCTTGAAACAGATGCAAATGCAAAACAAAAAGGCTGAGGAAAAGAAAAAAGAACTTCAAGAATTTATTGCTCGATTTAGTGCAAATGCATCGAAATCGAAACAAACTACCAGTCGCAAGAAAATGATTGAAAAGCTTAATTTTGAAGAGATCAAGCCTTCTACTCGTAAATATCCAGGCATTGTTTTTACACCCGATCGTGACCCAGGAAACAATATTTTAGAAGTGAAGAACATGAGTAAAAGCATGGACGGGAAACTTCTTTTCTCAAATATGAATTTCACTATTCAAAAAAACGATAAAATCATATTCTTATCAAGGGATTCGCGAGCAATGACTCAGTTGTTTGAAATACTAAAAGGACACATTGAACCAGATCATGGTTCGTACGAATGGGGACAAACTATAACTAAAGCTTACCTCCCACTCGAATATGAAACATTGTTTGTTGAACCAATTCCATTAACTGACTGGTTAGGACAATTCTCTAACGATACAACTGAATTATACTTAAGAGGATTTTTAGGAAAAATGCTGTTCTCTGGTGAAGAAATTTACAAAAAAGCAAATGTCCTTTCTGGAGGCGAAAAAGTTCGTTGCATGATTTCTAGAATGATGATTCGAAATGCAAATGTGATGATGCTCGACACTCCTACTAACCACCTCGATTTAGAGTCTATTCAGGCATTTAATAATACATTGATAAAATTTAAAGGAATTGTTTTAATGTCATCCCATGACCACGAATTCATCCAAACAGTGTGTAACAGAGTAATCGAAATAGGTCCTAAAGGTATGATTGATAAACAAATGGAATACGACGATTATATCTCCGACGACCGATTGATTGAACAACGAAACAAGCTTTATTAAATCAATTATTAAGGCAAAAGGATTCTAAAAAACATCAATGAGTTATTATAAAATAGCCGATTGATTAGTCATTTTTGACATCCGACAAGCTAATTTCTATAAGGTTACTCTACAGCAGAACCTTTTTCTGTATAGTTTGATCTCAAAAAGGTATAAGCAAAAATAAAAGAATGGTATTTATTAGGAAAATAAATACCATTCTTTTTATCCATTAAATCTCTTTTTCGATCTTAACTTTAAAATCCTAGGCTGTTTTTTTGATAGAACACTCATTTTCGAGGATGAAACTGCATATTCTAGGTTAAACCAATATTTCAAAATAGTCCAATGGATAGGTGTAATTTTTGCAAATCAAAGTCAAGGACAACCATTTTTATTAATACCAACCTTTCTTATTCAACATTTCAAGAATACTCTTGATAGGTACGATATCTTCTTCACATTGAATGTTAACAATATCGGTTGACAACATTTGATTGGAATCGTAATTTTTCTTCATGGCTTTCATCAATTCTGGACAATTTCCAAAATAATCCTTTAACAATTCCATGACCTTTTCATTGTTTTTTCCTGCACCAAAGGTTCCTTGACTGTTATATACTTTAATCTTTGGTTCTACTACATTACCAGAGATGTTAATTACATAGAAATAATACCAATCCCACCAATATTGCAAAAGAATATATTTATTGTTTACTGCCAAAATCTCCATTAGTCTAAGACCATTTCCGTTTTCTTTTAGCGGGTAACATACAAAAGCCCGATTACCAATAAACATCCATTTAATTTTTTTTTGCCGTATTTGAGTCCATTCGTTTTTTGTATCGTAATAAGAAACATCTTCTTTCAACATACTTACGTCACCAAACATGTAGATAATTTCATCTTCCATGTTACAAAATACCCCAACGGTATCGACATTCTTTTTCTTTTTTTGTGCATTTGCATTGATACTAAGGAAGCAAGCAATTGATACGATAAGTAATAGCTTTGTGATTTTCATGGTAATTTTGTTTATTTAGTGTATTTCAATTTTTCACAGCTTACAATTTGGTAATTGTTTGGCAAACTTATTTTATTTTTTGACAATTTCCAAATATTTTGAAAGAAGTCATTCACTTCACCTCCAAAATCAACTCCAATATATATTGTTTTCCGTTGCTTTACTATGCAATGCTCTTCCTTTATAGAGCTTTCAAACATCATTATGTTTTTTATTTTAAAACAACATCCCCAAACCTATCCACATAAAAAGATTATTCAATATAATAAATACTAATGTCTTTTAAACAATAGATCATCTAATCAAACGCAAATTTCTAGCAAAATTTATTATGTCAGAAACACTTTATCCCCTTCAAAATAGCAGAGAGTATAACATTGTCCTTCTTTTTTGGAAATTCAAATTTTAAATATTAAGTTTGTAAGCTAAACAGCAATCCTTAATCAAAATCTCACTATGGAAAGGGTGATATTGAATTCCTTTAAACAATAAAAACATTATGAAAAAACTACTTTTTGTAATCGCTCTATTATTGAGCTTGCCCATTTTTGGCCAAATTGAACCAAGTTTCGAAAACAAAATAGTTGTAGATGAAGATGGTTCGTTCTTTTTTTCGCGAGTAAATAGCAATCATTTTATTTTTTTATCATCTGCGGAATCTCTTAAGGACAAAAAAAAGACACAATGGAAAATTTCATATTTTAAGGATGATCTGAATTTAGAATGGAATAAAACGCTTACCGTTGATAAAGAATTATCCATCGATCAAGTATTGGAAGTAAGTGGAAATTTCATTTTTGTATTTAATGAAAATACATCAAACCTTGGAATAAAGCCCTTCTATAATATCATCAAAATAGATGCCGATGGTCTTATAACAAACAAAGAGATTGATTATAAAAATTTTGCTTATGTTTCTAGCTTTTATATTAACCAGGATGCCCTTTATTATATTGATTTAACGTCTAAAATGTTCAAAATAAACAAAATTGACATCGAAACCTTGAATATTACATCAAAAGAATTAGATGATACTGATTTTCCAAAATATTGTATGTTTAGCAATATTAAATTCCACAATAACATTCTCTATGCTCGATTAAAAGAAAACCACCTAATGTCAGAAGAACGTGAAACTGATTTTGACAAAATTCTAACGTTTGATAAAGATAATTTAATTGCTCAAATTCCAGTAAAAATCGTTAAAAATGCATCCATAGAACAATCCAATATGCTTGAGACTGACTCTACTCATCTATTCTTCTTCGGGATTTCAAAAAAATGGATCAACGGCAATAAAAGTAATGACGAAAATTATGATTATCGATTATTTTTAACGCCTTTAAATAAGGATGAGCTTGAAGGATCGAATACGTTGGATGCAAGCTTTTACAACCAACTTGCTGAAAAAAGAACAATAAAAGTCAAGAATGCGGCATTCCTCCAAGGTGACAAAGTTTATGGGAATGGTTATGTAATCAATAATTCTTTCCGAATTGGCATTAATAACTACTTAGTTTTCGACAAATATCAGGCAATGTTATATCCAAGAGACGAAATGGGAGAAAAGACTATTTTATATTACACAAATTCTGTGATATATTGTTTTAACGATAGTGGTGAAATTATTTGGTCGAACAGTATTGATTACTCGATCTACAGCAAAAGTATTGGCAAACAAACATTTGCTGCTCCCATCGACAATGAGACTATTGGGCTAACGGGGTTATTCAACAATAAATATTCTACCATTAGAATATCTGCAGAAACAGGTAAAGTGTCAAATAACGAAAATATTGAAACAAACACTACTTACGATTATGATATCGATTATCCATTGTCAAGTATTATTCGTCCTCTTTCAAATACCGAATTTATAACAGTGGAGAAAGTAAATGAGACTAAAGAGCAAGAAAAAATGCGAAAAAAGAATAAAGATTATAACATTGGAGTTAATCTAAAGGTATATAAAATACAATAGCGATTTATTTCAACGAAAATTAAGCAAGGAAAGGTAATATTTTATCTCTCCTTGTTTTTTTCACCCACCCAATAAAAAACAGGCAAAATATAATTTTCAGGGTCATTTGAATTTTAAAATAGTCCAAGCGATAGCTCAGCGCGATGTAGTGAGCTGGTCGAACTAAAGTTTATTAATTTTCAGTAATTGCTAAAGAAGTACAATTTTCTCCAACAGAAACGGCATTAATCCGATAAACGAGGAAAATAATTTTAATTTATAAAACATCTTTGGAATGTTTTATAAATAGAATTGGTATAATACCGTATGCTAATATGATTTAGTCCAATAACTCAAAAAACAATCAATAGTTCATATTAGCATCGAGCATTAAACCATACTAAATTTCAAATAGTCCAGACTATTTTGAAATAAGTATTGGTATAACTATCTTTGCCCTACCAAAAATTTCGGTTTACAATGAAAAATGAGAACAATTTTCCTCGCTTCATATACCCATTTATTTTCCTGTCTGGGCTTGTATTTTTGATTTTCGAAGTTTCTTGGTTTCGATTGCTCTCGTTAGTAATCGGTTCTACAACCCTTTCTTCTACCATTGTGTTAGTATCTTTTCTTTCCGGAATTGGTTTTGGCGCTTTTTACTGGAGCAAAAAGATTTCAAAAATTCATTTTTCCCGGCAATTATTTCTTCTAAATATCTATATTGGAATATCAGGATTCGCGAGCTATTTTGCAATTTTATATGGAATCCCAATTATTTATTTACTATTTGCTAGTGATGGTGGTTCTGTGATACCCAATATTGTAGGTTATCTTGTTGCGGGAATAGTTCTTTTTGTACCCACTTTCTTTATGGGGGGAGTGCTTCCTTTGATATCTGAAATTGCTTCAACATCAGCTCAAAATATTTCAAAAACATTAGGTAGAATATACGCATTAGAAACATTAGGAAGTGTAGTTGGTGGCCTAATTACAGGTTTTATTCTATTAAAATATTTAGGACAATTAAATACTGTTATTTTGGCTTCTGCGATTGTAATTATCCTTGGATTTTTACTGAAACTAACTCAAAGAAAAACACCAATTTACAATATTGAGCTTAAGAATAAAAAAAGTTTATCTCAAAAAGCGCCTTCTGAAACGACTAATAAAACAGATAGCAAATTAAAAATCGCATTAGTAGCCACGTTTGCATGTGGATTTATGGTGGTTTCGATGCAAGTAATTTGGCTTCGATTCTTTAAAGTCTATTTTGTAAACACCAGCTATACTTTTGCATTGATTTCTTCGATGGTTATTCTAGGACTTTTTCTTGGAAGTTGGCTTTTTTCAGCGCGAACAACTTCAATAAAAAACAAAACTAAAACACTTTTTATTTCTTTATTATTGATGAGTGTCTTTTCATTAATTGGCTTTTGGTTCTTGATGAATCTTCCTTCCATTATCATGTTTCCATTGGCTACTACCGAAGAAGCATATTTCCTTCGAATATTAATCATCCCTGTGATTGCGGCCATCCTAATCATTTTACCCCTGACTATCGTTTCAGGATTTTGCTTTCCACTCATTTGGTCAATCGTGACTGAAGACCATGAACAAATTGGAAAGCATGTAGGACTGGTCATTTTTTCAAATTCTATGGGAAGTGTTTTAGGACCAATCATCACTACCTTTGTGCTCATACCATGGCTAGGGGGAGCTTTATCCATTTTTGTTTTAGTTATCCTATTGTTGATAGTGAGTGTGTGGATTTTAAGCAAAGAATCTCTTAAAAAATCAGCTTTTTTTCTAAAATATAGCTTAATTGGAGCCATTGTTTGCTTGTTTATACTTGTAATAATTCATCCAAAATTTTACATTTTACCACCATCATTCAGTAAATTTGAAAAGAAAATTTTGAGTTACCACGAAACCCTCGAAGGCACCTATATTGTAGGACAAGAATCAGACAAAGGAAATCCTGTTATCTCAACTTATGTAAATAATAGCTCTGTTATAGGGTCAACATACGATGCTATAAAAGCAGTAAAGTTGGTCGGCCATTTGCCTTTTTTAATGGGATTGCAATGCGATCGGGCGTTAGTTATTGGTTTTGGAATTGGAGTAACTACTTCCGCAATTGCTTCACATTCTGAAGTAAAAAAAATTGACTGTATTGAATTAATATCAGATTTAAAAGAAGTTGCTCATTATTACAAAGAATTGAATAACAGCGTATATCTTGATCCAAGACTAAATATTAAAACTGGGGATGGTCGTCATTTCTTACAATCGTCAACCCAGAAGTATGATTTGATTTCTAGCGACCCCACCCACCCCATATTAGGTTCAGGAAACATTTACACCAAGGAATATTTTGAATTATGCAAGGCTCATCTCACCGATCGAGGAATGATTTCGCAATATTTACCTATACACAAGCTTCGTTTAAGTGATTTTTTAGGACTTATAAAAACCTTCAAATCCGTTTTTCCGGATGCAACCATTTGGATTGGTCAATATCATGCAATATTAATTGCATCAAAACAGGGAAATTGTATCCCAATAGATTTCAATCGATGGAAATTAGAGGCATCTAAACTGACTCCTGATATTTATTTTTATTCTAATCCATATCACCTTGCATCGTGTTTAGCACTAGACAGTGAGCAGATAGATGAAATAACCGAAAATGCTACAATAAACACTGATGACAAATCTTATGTAGAATTCTTCTCTTTTGACGCATTTAAATCTACAAATCTACCTGAAAATTTAGCCTATTTAAATCAACATAGAGGTGGTGTTAACAGAGCTTTTTACAACATTGATGACCCACAAATGATGAGTAGATTTATATATGGAAATCAACTCCTTACCGAAGGAATTATTGAAATGCTAAAAAATAATGATTTAGGATATAAAGCTGCACTTGAATTGGCTCATCAATCAAATCCAGAGAACGAAGAGTTTTCTTTTTTATTGAAGCTTAATTTTAGTGGAGATTTGCAATAAAAAATAATTCATGATAACTTTTAACGATGTAACCGTAAAATTTCTAAACGAAACAGTTTTTTCTAATTTTTCGATGCAGATTTCTTCTGGAGAAAAAATTGGAATTGGAGGAGCTTCTGGAGTTGGAAAATCAACTTTACTTAGTGCTATAATGGGCTTTGTGAAGCCAATCTCTGGGAACGTTATTGTGGATAATATGCCTGTTGACTCAACTCATATTCGAGCAATCCGTAAACAAATTGGATGGTTGCCACAAGAACTTTCATTTGATATTAAAAGTTGCCGTCAATTGATGATGCTCCCATTTACTTATAAACAGAATCTTAAATTGCTTCCTACTTCAACTGATATTGACAGTATGTTGGAACAATTACAACTTGACCCACAAATTTTACTTAAACAAACGGATGAAATTTCGGGAGGACAAAAACAACGAATTATGCTTGCATCAATATTGCTGTTAAAAAAACCTATCATTTTACTCGATGAACCCACTTCCGCATTAGATTCTGAATCTACCAAAGCCCTAATATCTTGCATTTTAAACCAAGAAAAAACCACCATTATCAGTTGTTCTCACGATCCACTATGGATAGAAAGTATGTCCCGAACCATCACACTTAAAAACAAAATATAATGACTGGAGCACAAGATATTAGCTGGTTGGATCTTATGATTGGTTATCTTTTGATAATTATCCCAATTGTAATTTTTAATTATTTTGGTACAGGAATGATCAAAGCAACGCTAATTGCGATTGCCAGAATGACAATTCAGCTATTTTTGGTAGGACTCTATTTGCAATATATTTTTGATTACAACAGTGTTTGGGTTAACATCGGCTGGGTAATTGGGATGATTGTAATTGCAGCATATACGGTAATTAAACGCAGTAATTTAAACCGCAAATTATTCCAAATCCCACTATTGATTTCTATGCTTTTGAGTGTTTTAGCCATCGATGTTTACTTTCTTGGATTTGTGATAAAACTTGACTTTATATTTGATGCTCGATATTTTATTCCGATTACAGGAATGCTCATTGGCAACTGCTTATCAAACAATATTGTAGCATTAAACACTTTTTACAAGAATCTAAACCGCGAGCAACTTCAATATCGGTTTGCGATTGCTAATGGCGCCACAAAAAGCGAAGCACTTAGAGGCTTTATTGCAGAAGCTCTTAAAAAATCATTAAACCCTACCATAGCTACCACTGCTGTTGTTGGGCTAATTTCACTTCCCGGAATGATGACTGGACAAATTCTAGGAGGAAGTAATCCTTCCGTTGCAATAAAATATCAAATTATGATTATGATTACGATTTTAGTCTCTTCATTAATTACCGTCGTACTCTCAATTTTAATATCAAATCGATTTGTATTTGACGCTATGGACATGCCTGTAAAAAACATTATCGTGGAGAAATAAGCTTAATTGAATTGAAGATTAGAATTTCAAACTCTCTTTTTTTGTTTCCTTATTACATATAAGTTTTAAACTTTATTTGGACTGTGAATGTATTAATCAGACCGTGATTTCTTGCATAAAATATCTATGTTATTAATTATGTGTATCTTTGCTCTTTACTACAAGAGAAATGAAACATAATTTTTTGTATTTATTATTAATTGCTTTGATGTATTCATGTACTCCATCAGATACAAAAAAGGATGAAAAAGTTAATATTGACTCATCGTTAACCTCAATATTAAAGACTCGTGAACTCAAAGCAATCGTAAATTTCAACGCCACCGATTATTATATTGACAGAGGTACTCCCATGGGTTTTCAACTGGAGATGCTAAACAGTTATTGTACATTTATGAATCTCAAGTTAAAGATTATCGTAAAAAATAATAATCGAGATGAATATAAGAGCCTAATAAACAATGAAGCCGATATTCTCGTGGGAGATATTAATCCAACAGGGTTACGAAGAATGTTTTTCAATTTTACCTCCCCACACAGCAAGTCTCCATTGGTACTAATTCAGCGTAAAGACAGTATAGACAAGTTTAAAAACAAAGTCCCAAACATTAAAAAGGTATTTGAATTAAACCAGAGTTCAATTATAGTCCCAAATCACTCATCGTATTATGAATATGGGAAAGAATTTGCTACAAAGAATAATATACACTTAAATCTTGCCTTTGATCTTGAAAACAGTACCGAAAACTTAATTGAGAAAGTAGCGTTGGGGGAGATAAATTACACAATTTGTGAACAAAAAGTGGCAATTGCTAATGCTAATCTTTTCAGAAATATTGATTACCATATTGCGATATCTGACACACTTCACCAATGTTGGTTATTACCAAAAACGAGTGATAGTTTACTTCAAAGCATAAATCTCTGGCTAGAAAAATTTATAAAAACAAATGAATATAAAGCAATTTATTCAAGATATTATAGTACAACATACGCAAATCAGATTCTTCAAAACAAGAAAAATTACATTAAGAATCGCTCAATTAGTCGGTGGGATAAATATATAAAAAAAGCAGCTCGAAAGAATCGTTGGGATTGGAAATTGTATGCCGCCTTAATTTATCAAGAATCTGGATTTGTCCCAAATTTAACTGGTGGTGGCGGCTGCTTTGGACTTCTTCAATTGATGCCTGAAACCGGTAGAATATATGGTGTTACTCCCAGCTCGTCGCCAGAAACGCAAATTATGAGAGGTGCTAACTATTTAAAATATCTCGAAAAGCAATTCAGTAAAAAAGTAAAAGATAAAGAACAGCTCTCCAAATTTGTAGTAGCTTCCTACAACTCGGGCCTTGGTCATGTAATTGACGCCATTTTGCTTACCGAAAAATATGGAAAAGATCCTACTACATGGGACAAAAATGTAGAAGTATACCTCCGATTAAAATCAAATCCCAAATATTTTAACGATCCAATTGTAAAATCTGGATATTACAGGGGTTCATTTACTACTCGATTTGTAGATGATGTATGGGCTAGATATGAACATTACAAAAACTTTGTTCGATAATCAGTGTGAATCAAGAGGATTAAAATTTAATATCTATATTTCATCAGCTTATACTTATTTGGCATTGATTTAAAGAGCTATTTTTAGTAGCTTTTAATACCTGTGTTTAATCCATCTGATGCTTTGAAGTATGTTTATAATTTAAATAGACATCTCAGATTAATTTCAAATAATATTTTTAACCCCATAAAAAAAGACCTGTTCTTGCGAACAGGTCTACCCCACCATGAAAAAACTACATATGTGTATGTAGTTATCTTAAATATTTTTAGATAATGACTATCAATCAATGAACTAATTATGAGACAAAGTTAAACTAAAGAATTGAAATAGTCAATATTTTTTAAGTTTTTTAACATTAAAATTTTTTTAAAATTCCATAACAGTCTAAATACGTGATATATAAATAATTTTTCAAAATAAATAATTTTTCAGTTACTAAGTATTTTGGCCAAAAAAATCAGCAAAAAAACAATCTAAAGGATATTTATCAGCTTGCTAGAATATGCATTCTGGCTTAACCAAAAATCTTTACTCCAAATTCATCCTGTAATTACAACAAATAAATTTTATTAGATCAAAAATAGGCTATAAAAAAAAGAGACCCTAAAGCCTCTTCATTTTATTATAATAAAGAAATGTTACCACGCAAAAAGTGGCAGATCTTTCATTAATAGATTAACTTCTTTTCGAGTAGCCTCAATTACAGCTTCGTTTGAAATATTACTAATTACTCTATCTATAAGGTCAACAATCAAAGTCATGTGATTTTCTTTTAAACCTCTGGTTGTAACTGCAGGTGTTCCTAAACGGATTCCTGAAGTTTGAAAAGGGGAACGGCTATCAAAAGGAACCATGTTTTTATTAATTGTGATATCAGCTTTTACTAAAACATTTTCAGCTTGTTTTCCAGTAATATCAGGAAATTTAGTTCTTAAATCAATCAACATTAAGTGATTATCTGTTCCGCCGGATATTATTTTATATCCTTTTGCTGTGAATGCTTTTGCCATGGCTTGAGCATTTAATTGAACTTGTTTGATATATTCCAAATATTCATTACTCAAACATTCACCAAATGCAACTGCCTTTGCAGCAATAACATGTTCTAGAGGACCACCTTGAATTCCAGGAAAAACAGCACTATCTAATAGTTGTGACATCATTTTAACTTCACCCTTTGGTGTAGTTAAACCCCAAGGATTTTCAAAATCTTTGCCTAATAATATTAAACCACCACGAGGACCTCGGAGGGTTTTATGTGTCGTAGTAGTAACAATATGACAATGTTGAATTGGATCGTTAAGTAAACGGCGGGCAATTAATCCTGCAGGATGAGAAATGTCGCCCATTAATAAAGCGCCAATTTTATCTGCAATTTCTCTCATACGTTTCCAATCCCAATCGCGAGAATATGCAGAAGCACCACCTATTATTAATTTTGGTCGTTCGCGCAAAGCAACTTCTTCCATTTTATCATAATTAATAACGCCAGTTTCCTCCTCTACAGCGTATGCCACTGCTTTGTAAAGGATTCCTGATGAATTAACAAGGGAACCATGTGAAAGATGTCCTCCATGTGATAAGTCAAGACCCATAAATACGTCACCAGGTTTCAGACAAGCCAATAAGACTGCCATATTTGCTTGAGCTCCAGAATGAGGTTGCACGTTTGCCCAATCAGCGCCAAACAATTCCTTAGCTCTATCAATTGCTAATTGTTCGGTTTGGTCAACAATCTGACAACCGCCATAATAACGTTTGCCAGGATATCCTTCTGCATATTTGTTGGTAAGAACTGACCCCATTGCTTCCATCACTTGTTCACTAACAAAATTTTCTGATGCAATTAACTCAATACCATGAGTTTGTCGATTACGTTCTTGATTGATTAAGTCAAATATTTGATCGTCTCTTTTCATACTAATTATCTTTTATTTTATTTTGGAGCAAAGTTATCAAATTTTGCAACAGCTTTTATATTTTTCAATTGCAACATCTCCTTTTTTGAACAAAATCAAATGATTTTAGAAATATTAAGATTTATATCAGGATATTGAAAAACAATCAAAAACATATTTTGTAAAGTATGGAAACTAATGGATTGCCTGAACAACAAATAATTATCCCAATTATTATTGACAACTGTTAAGTTTTTACATCACATAACAATATTCAAATCTATTCTTCAAAATATTCTTTTCCTTTCAAATCAACAAATCCTTTTTGAAGATAATATTCGTTATTAATTCCTTCAGATTCAATTATTTGTCTAATAAGTTCTCCTTTTTTTTCATTGTTTATTAATTCTACATACGCAAAACCATTAATCACATATTGAATTTGATTATATTTACAAGGAATAAGAATTTTGCCAAATTGATCTAAAACGCCCCAGCCTAAATCATTTCTAACGAAGAAAATCTTGTTTTCAGGTTGATAATCTATTGTAGAATATTGACATGGAATAATTTGCTTTCCTTGTGAATCTATACATCCAATTTTGCCATCAACAATTACGTCGATATAATTGTATTGCAAAGTGTACATGTTTTTTGAAGCATCACTATAAATAAATGGGGTAAGTTGTTTTCCCAAAACATTAACGAAGCCCCAACCCTCTTTAGTTTGCACATTTAATATTCCAAAATCAATTTGTGCAACGACTTGCAGGTAGTTTGATAAATCTAAAACTATGCTTCCAGTCTTATCTATCAACATTTTTTTATCGTTGATTTCAACAAAAGCAACCTTGTTATTAAAATCGGTAGCCAACGAAAACTGGGGAGGAATAATTTCTTTTCCAGAAACATCAACATACCCCCATTTATCATTTAACTTAACTGAGGCAACATTGTCTTTAATTTTACTTGCCCAGTCATATTTATAATTAGCCACCAGTTCTCCTTTAAGATTAATATATCCAAACTTTCTGGTTTTAGGATCAATTAATGCGGCCAAACCTTCACTAAAACAGGTCCACATATCTCCTTCATACTTTTCTGGAGAAATTAAAACATCACCTTTTAAATTCATTACTCCAACTTTTCCGTTTTTAAAAATTGGAACAAAACCATTTTCTAAATGTCCAATCACATAACCTTTCGCATTAAATTCAATCCCAGCAGTATCAACAAGAATTGATTCGTTATTAGCTAAAGCGTATCCATCACAAAAATAACGATTATCACATCCACCAATAGTTATAAAACCATTATAGATACAGGGAACAACCTCCTTTCCATATTCATTGATAAAACCACTTTCCTTCAATTCTGATTTTTCAGCATAATACAACTTATTATAATAGGCAGTTGGCTCAATTTTTTCGTAAATAAAGGGCATAATTATCTCCCCTTTGGTATTAATCACACCATATTTTCCCTCTTTTTTCACTACAGCTAATCCCGTTTTAAAAAATGGCCAAGCCTCTTCAAACTGACTTTTAATGACATCATGATTGGTTTGATTTTTATATCCCCAACTTCCTGATTTTGAATAATAAGGAATAGGAACTTGAGATTTTATTTGACCAATAAAACTTATGCAATAAATATTTAGCAATACTGTGAAAAAAACATTTGATTTCATTTATTAAAAAATTGAATTACTAATTTTTCGATTTTGGTAAAACCTGTAAAAAAAAAAGCTGTCCTAAAAATTTTCTAGAACAGCTTTTAAGTCTAAACATCAATAAATCAATTAGTTTTTAACCAATTTCATCATTGAAATTCCATTTCCTGAACGAAGTTTTACAAAATAAACACCAGATTGAAGATGTTGAAGATTTATCGAAATACTGATTTTCGAATTAATTGGAGTTACATTTTGAGTAAAGACCATTTTACCTGTAACATCATAAATTAAAAGATTAGACAATTCTTTTATGTTGTCAGCAGTAATAGTAACGCTGTTTTCAACAGGATTTGGCATAATAGTCAAGGACATATTTTGTACATTTTCTGTAATTCCAACACAATTTTCGACAAAGATTGGTCTTTCAGCATAAGCCGAACAGCCATTAAGTGTGTATGTGTATCTAATAACATGAGGTCCTAATCCAACAACTGGATTGAAGAAATTATTGCTTACACCAGGTCCTGAATATACTCCAGCACCCCCAGTTGGAGTTGCTGAACCACCCACTAACTGGAATGCTGCAGTTTGCAAACAAACAGTATCTAAAGGCCCTAATTGAACAGTTGGAATTGGTTTTACTGTCACGACAACGGTATCTTTATCAGTACAATTATTTGTTCCAGTAACAGTAACAAAATATGACGTTTGGTTAGCTGGTGATACGCGAGTTGAGCTTATTGCTGAGCCAGTACTCCACATGTATGTTCCGCCACCAGTGGCAACTAAAGTTGTAGAATCACCAGCACAAATTGAAGCATCAGCACCAGCATATGCATTTGGCAATTGCTTAACCATCAATGTGTCGGTTGCTCTAAATGCACAATTATATGTATCTGTAAACGTATATGTTACAACATGCGCCCCTACTGTTGATGCAGAAGGAGTAAAAACTCCCAAAGTAACACCCGAGCCAGAATAAACACCACTTGCAGGAGTACCTTGTGTTAAAGTATATGCAGCATCATTTAAACAAAAATCAGGCAATGAAGTCAAGGTTACGGCTGTAATTGGGGTTACCGTAATTGTATCAGTATCACTATTTGAACAATTAAAATTATCTGTATAAGTGTAAGTGATAATATGATTCCCAACACCTGCCGTTTGTGGATTAAATTGATTTGAAGTAACACCAATACCAGTAAAAGCACCTCCCGATGGAGTATTTCCATTCAATGTAACATTAATTCCATTTGGACATAAAGAGGACGTTATTGTACTCAACGATAAATTTACAACAGGCAAAGTACGGAAAAAGACATAAACAGAATCATAAGCAGAAAATCCTGAGCCATTGGTTGCTTTAACTTTGTAATAACCTGTGGTGGTAATTGGTAATGTTTGTAAAGTTGAAATAACTATTGTCGGATTGCTCTTTTCTATCCATTCATAATCATACGTTGCTGATCCTGTTGGAGTAACATTTGCGGTTTGACCAACACATTTATAAATAGTATCAGCAGTTATTGATATTGTAGGAATTCCGTCAATTTCAATTTTGCTTATTTCAATTCTACTGTTATTAGTGGTAGATTTCATCAATAATGAAACCATCACATATTGACCATTATACGATGACAAAGGTAGTTGCTTCGAAATATATTGATTTGAAGCAGTGTGATTTGCACTTTTTACGGTATAAATTGGCATATAAGTAGATCCACAATCAGTTGATATCAATACAGTTAAAGAGTCTTCCGAACCCATCGCCAGGGCATTTCCTGTTTGATCTGTAAATTTATAATCAAACATTAAAAAATGGGTATTATTAATAGTTCCAACTTTTTTATTCATCGAAAGCGATGAAGAAACAAAACCGGTATTCATATCTTTATAAACAAAACCACCAGCTAAATTATAATCAAAAGTAGAAGTATAATCATTTAAATAAGTTGCGTTTGTAAAACTTTGAAGATAAGGCACTGGAAGCGGAGTAAATGTAAACACGCTATCTACAAAAGTATTGTTAGCGGTATGGCCAATTGTAAGTGAAGTATCTGTAGCCAAATTTGCTTTGATGAGCATAGTATATTTACCAGAAACTGT
Source organism: Bacteroidota bacterium (assembly GCA_037130365.1). GTDB lineage: Bacteria > Bacteroidota > Bacteroidia > Bacteroidales > WCHB1-69 > JBAXTE01. The sequence goes on along the minus strand of JBAXTE010000014.1, from coordinate 17,993 downwards.
AGTGTTTAAAGTTGAATCAAACGTAAAAACTAGTTGTTCTCCGGGTAAAATTGTAGAAGTAATTGTATCGTAAAATGTAATAAATGGAGGTGTGTATGGACGAGAAATCATCACACTTACTGGAATGTGATGAACTGGTGCATCTCCATTATTTTTAAAAGTAGCTTTAATTGGATCATTTAAAACACCACATGATTTACTTACAGGAGCAACTTTATTCACAACAGCCATATCATATAAGTCTGCGTTCCGAATTTCTAGACTATCAATATCGATAATATAATTTCCAACAGTACGTTTTGCTGTAATTCTGAATATTGGAGTTTGTCCAATAACAGAGGTTAATGGGATTATAAAGCGTTGATAATTAGAACTTATCTGATGATTTAAAGCATTAATAGACGCAATTTTTGTAAATGAACTCTGACAATTTGTGCTCACTTCAACTAAAATTGAATCACCTGCTTGAAGAGTGTTTCCAATATTTGTAACTTGATCAATAATTCGATAATTGAATAAAAGATGGGAACGAGATGTTATTGGAGAAATTCGTTGAGCAATAGTTCCTGAAGCTTGAGGAGTAGTGCCATCTATTGAACAACTAAGTGCTGCAGAAAAATTTCCATGTGCATTAGCTGCTACAATTGACATATTCGATAGTTGCCAATAAGGCATAATTGTTTGAAAATCATCAATAAAAGGAGTTAGGAGAATCGAAGCTGTAGTAAAAGAATAATTTAAAACAGTATCATTTAATAAATCTGGATCACCAGATAAAGCAGTCCATGCTTTAACATGATAAACACCAGGCATTGTAGTATTTGCTGGAGCTAATGAAACAAGAGCAGAATTTGTAGCAGCTAAACTGCTTAATGTAGTTGAAAGCAATTGAGTAGTATTATCTGGATTGGTAATTAAAGCCTTTATCGGAATATTTGTGGCATTAGCTCCAGAAATATGGTTTACCGATACTTTTACAGTATCTGAAATAGAACCACATGATGAACTTATTGGGGCACTAACAGCTGACAACGAAACATCTACAACATTTACTACGGGGTCAATAACAGCATCAGACCATGAATTAGCAACTCTAATTTCATCAATTCTAAGTTTAGAAGCCGAAGTTGCTCCTCCTTGGCGTATAGCTAAGCGGTCAATATCAGCATAGTCTGCTGATGTAATATCTGAGGCAGTAATATTAGGAAGAGGCTCAGTAGCAGAAATGGTTGGGTTAATAAAAAGTGAAGGAATATCATTAATTAAGCCTGGATTAATTTTTAATTTTAGAACTAATAAATAAGTAGTCCCTATAGAATAAACTGAATCAGACCAAACAACATTCCCAATGGTTGACCCTTTTAATATTCCAAAAGCAACGTTCCCGTTTAAAGCTTTTTTCACATAAATTCGATTTAGAAAAATTGAAGAGCCACCGGTTCTATAGGAATGAAAAAAGTAATCTGCAGTAGTTTTGGCAGTATCAATATTTACTAACATTGAAAAATATAACGAATCAGCCGAAATTGCGGTAGTCGTGAACTGTTTACTATAATCATTTCCAACTCCCATATATGCGCTGTTTCCAACACTTGTAGGATAATTTAAATAGCTCAAACTTCCATTAACAATAGAAATTGGCGGATTTGCTCCATTATGAGTAACCCAGCCATGGGCACCAATGGTATCTCCTACAACATAATTAAACTGCTCTTTAAATAACTGAGCATTTACGGTGCTTATTCCTAGCAAGAGAAGCCCTACTAAAAATAAAAAAAACTGTTTTTTTCTCATGATAATTTTTTATTTTAATACATAATTATTATCGACAAATATATGAATTTTTTTAACTCTCTTAACTTTTTTTATCATAAATTAATTCTGTTAACATTTGTTATTTAATACCTTTGATTATTAATACATCACAATATGTTGTTTCGGATTCATTTTTTGGCATTAATATTAATCTTTACAAACCAATTTACAGTATTTGGACAATCTAAAAACCTAGATACAATTCCGAATAATTGTGTTTTGATGGGACCTTTTGCCGATAGCTCACTTTTCAAAATAGACACGACTCAAATTGAAGATAAAGTTGAAAAACTAACCATCACTGCTGATGAAATCCCTTCCAATGAATTATATAAATCTTGGAACAACGACTATGTAAGACTTAAAAAAAAATCGATAAATGAAATTATAAAAAGTCCTACAACAATTATTTTGCTGGCACAAGGACGTTTTGTATTTCCTTTTAAGGGAAAAATTATTTCTCTTTTCGGATACCGAGGAAGAGGTGTTCATACTGGAACAGATATTAAATTAAATAAGGGCGATACTGTTTTAGCTGCGTTTGATGGTGTAGTAAGGCTTTCTAAAAGATATAGTGGTTATGGGAAAACTGTGGTAATTAGACATTACAATGGTCTGGAAACGATATACAGTCATCTTTCAAAATTGGGTGTAAATGTAAACCAAAAAGTCAAAGCGGGTGATTTTGTTGGACTTGGTGGAAGAACCGGCAGAGCTAGCACTGAGCACTTACATTTTGAAATTAGATACCTCGAAGAGCCATTTAACCCGCAGCATATTATTAATTTTTCAACTTTCACTTTATACGATTCACTTTTCATCATTACTCGTAAGACCTTTAAAATGAGAGCAAAGCCAATTCACAAAAAAGGACTTCCTGCTGAAATATATGAGGATGACAACTTAAAATCTGATTCACTTGACACCTTGTATGCGCACAATTGGATAGTGCCAAAAATCGATTCATTAGCAATTGATTCTGCAAAACTGGATACAATTGCGAATAATTCAAATATTTCGAACAAAGACACTACTGAAACAATAAAAAAATATAAGCCAAAGCGAAATTTTGTCGGCCCACCTATTGATACAATTTTGGTTACTAAACTAAAAAATAACGACAAAATCAAAGGGAAAGAAACGATAGAAACTAATTCAAAAATATTAAAGCAAAAAAAACATAAAGTAGTTGCCAAAGACACATTTTATTCGATATCAAAAAAATACAAAATCTCTATTGAAAAGCTTTGTAGCGTAAATAAATTAGAAAAAAACTCAATCCTGAGTATTGGACAAGAATTAATCATTCCCAATTAACATTTTATGTGTGGAAGATATACACTAGCAATCAATGAATTAGAAATCGAAGAACGATTTAGCAAAAAACTTGCTTTCAAAATTGCACCAATGTATAATGTGTGTCCTAGCCATATTATGCCCATAATTCCGATGCAATCTCCTCAAATTGTAGCTGCAAAATGGGGTATTTCACATCCAAGCAATCAGAAATTAATAATTAATGCAAAATCAGAAGGCATATTGGAAATTCCAATTTTTAAAGATTTAATTTCGATGAACCGCTGTCTTATTCCAGCCGATAGTTTTATTGAATGGGATAAATCAGCATTACATCAACCCTATCGTTTTTCACTTTCAGGAACTTCAATATTTTCATTTGCAGGATTATACAAAAAAACAATTACAAATAATGTAACAACAATATCATATACAATTATCACAACAAAGGCAAATTCATTTATGGAATCTATTCATTATAGAATGCCCGTAATTCTAACTTCCGATAAAGAATTAGATTGGTTAAACACACAAAACAATATGTCTCAGGTTTTAGAAATCTTGTTTAGCAATAATCCAAATCGACTGATAAAAGAGGCCATTTCTACAAAAATAAATCATTCGAAAGCCAATAATTTCGAACTATTACAACCTACAAGTCCACAAAACACTCTTTTTGGTGAAACTTATTAATCAGTTAAAAAGCGTAATTTAAACTTGAAAAACAGATCATTCGTCTAAGAATTGCCTATAAATTGCAATGAATTCAAAAAAAATTCGTTTATTTGTACATTAAAACTTAAACTAAAAGCTATGATTATTTCGTTAGCATCACTTACAGTCTTCTTCATTGCAAGCATTTTAGCAACTACAATTGGACTTTGGAAAATTTTTGAAAAAGCTGGTAAAACAAACTGGCACAGTCTAATTCCACTTTATAACATTTGGATCTGGATAAAAATATTAGAGAAACCGATTAGTTGGTTTTTCCTTTTTTTAATTCCTTTTTTCGGATTTTTCATCTACTTACTTTTAGTATGGGAAACAATCAGAGCATTTAAAAAGTCGGGGTATAAACATCTATTATTAGGAACTATTTTTGGGTTTGTTTATTTACCAATGTTAGCATTTTCAAAAAAGGAAACATTAGTCAAACTATCCACGCTTCCAAAAATCAAAAAAACCTTTGTACAAGAGTGGGTTGATGCAATATTATTTGCGGTTGTTGCTGCATATATCATTCGAACATTTTTAATAGAGTTTTACGTTATCCCAACTTCATCAATGGAAGGCACATTAATGGTTGGTGATTATTTGGCTGTTAGCAAAGTGAGCTATGGTCCTAAATTACCTCAAACGCCAATAGCATTCCCATTTGCGCATCACACATTGCCACTTACACAATACACTCAATCATATCTTGAATGGATTAAATTTCCATATTTCAGGTTCCCTGGTTTAGAAACAGTGAAGAATAATGATGTAGTTGTTTTTAATTATCCAGATGGTGATACGGTTGCTCTTGAAATGCAAACCCAAAGCTATTATCAACTAGTTCGAGACTATGATCAGATGTTAAAGGAACAAAACGGGACTGCTTATCAACCAAACGAAGGGTGGAATTATGTTCAACAAAAATATAAAGTCAAAGCCAGGCCTGTAGATAAACGAGAAAATTACATTAAACGATGTGTTGCCATACCAGGTGACAAACTTCAAGTTAAAAATGGACAATTGTTTGTAAACGATAAGCAAGCGGTAAACCCGATTCGGATGCAGTATCAGTATATTGTTTATACCAATGGCATAGAAATTGGAAAGAAGGTTCAAAAAAAACTCAATCTTAATGAAGAAGATGTAATTAGACCCGATATTTTCATTAGAAATAATCCTGAAACTATGACCGATTTTAATTCAATTGTTGCTTATGCGGACTCAATGAAGACCAATCCTTTTAATTATATTTTTGCCTTAACAAACGAAGCAGCTCAGAAGATAAAAGCACTTGCAAACACCGTCAAAATTGTAAAACTTTGCGTTCCTGACACCATTTATGATGACCGTGTTTTTCCTCAAAACTCGAATTATCGTTGGAATAGAGATAATTACGGACCAATTGTAATTCCTCAGGCAGGTGCAAATGTAAAAATTGACACGTTAACTCTTCCCCTTTATCGTAGAATTATCGAGGTATACGAAGGCAACAAATTAAGAGTTGAAGGAGCTACCGTTTTTATCAACGATAAACCTGCAACCTCATATACTTTTAAAATGGGATATTATTGGATGATGGGTGACAATAGGCACAATTCAGCAGATAGCAGATATTGGGGATTTGTTCCAGAAGATCATATTGTTGGAAAAGCAGTTTTTGTATGGCTATCTTTAGATAAATACAAAGGCTGGTTTGAAGGAAAAATTAGGTGGAGTAAAATGTTTAGAGGAGTGAAGTAAGACAATTCGTGAAACGTGAAACGTGAAAAGAAGTAAGAATTCTGAGTGCATCTTAGTGGTCTGAGTGTCTTAGTGTTAAAAAAATTAAAAATAGAAGTTAGAATAAATAAAAACAGATAAATAAACAATTACTAATCAAATCGAAAATTACATGAAAACATCAATTAAATTATTTTTATTAATTAGTATTTTAACCGTTTCAAGCAGTTTGTCATTTGCTCAAAAAAAAGGAAAACCATTTGCTGGAACCATTAAATATGCTTTAACTTATGATGGCGTTGAGGCATCTCAATTAGCTCAAATGCCAACAGCAACTACAACTACAATTAGTGGCAACAAACAAAAAGTCACTTTAGACATGGGTCAATATGCTGTAATCACAATTACGGATGGCGACGACGAAAGTTTTGTTTTTTACATTGATATGATGGGACAAAAATTTGCATATCGTCTAAATAAAGAGGCTATAGCTAAAGAAAAAGAAAATGACAAAGCTGCTAAACCAACTGTAACTAAGTCGGAAGAAACTAAAGAAATTGCTGGTTTTAAATGCAAAAAAGCAACTTCTGTAACTAAAAACGAAGAAACTGGTGATGAAACATCAACAATTGTTTGGTATACTGAAGAAATTGTTGTTGGTGACAAATTTGACTTTATGGGCGAAAACGAAGGTATTAAAGGTGTTACTTTAGGAACAGAATCAACTTCAGGCAAAATGGTAAGAAAATCGTATGCTACAGAAGTTAAAAAAGAAAAAGTAAAAGACACAGATTTCCTTATACCTGCTGACGCAAAAGAAATGACCAAAGAAGAATTTATGAAAATGCTAGGTGGTGGAGGTGGAGAAGAATAACTTCCCTCAATTATTAATAGAAAAAACAGGTTAATAGCCTGTTTTTTTTTGGAGATTTATAAACATACAATTGTTCATTTTATCTTGCTTTTTACAATTATCGTTGGTTATGTTGTAATAACTTTGCATATTGGAATAATATTAATGTGAATAGACAATAATAAATGGCACTAAAAAACAAAATAAAAAGTAAAAGCACAAGTTCCGGGGATTTTGCCGATGATCTGAAGTCTGAAAAAAAGAAAAGATCTTCAAAATCTAATTTCCTTGAACAAGCTATTGATTTTTTCAAAAATGACAAGGTTCATCAAGTTTTTGGTGCTTTTTTAATAGCTTATTCTGTTTTTTCTATAATTTCTTGTATATCATATCTTTATTATTGGAAATTTGACGACAGTCTCATCGACAATTCTTTGAGAGACATCTTATTTAATAATGATTTAGTTGTCAAAAATTGGATGTCTAAGCTTGGCGCACTGAATGCACATATATTTATCAAACAATGGTTTGGAATTGTATCATTGATTTTTCCATTTATTTTCTTTATTACAGGATTAAATTTATTATTCAACATAAAACTACTTCCAATAGCTCGTATGAGTAGAATTAGCATAATCATCATTCTTTGGTCATCATTTGTTCTTGGATTTACACTCAACAACTCCCCTTGGGCAATATTTGGCGGTGCATTTGGAAATCAATTGAGTTTTTGGATAGTAAGCCTTTTTGGAAAAATAGGCACTATAATCGTAATTTTGCTCAGCTTTACGACCATACTTATTATTGAATTCAATGTTTCTTTTCGAAATCTCAAACTCAAGCGAGAACAAAGTGAAAACGATTCTTCAAACGCAGAATCATCGACAGAAGATGAAGAAATTGAAGAAAAACGCATTCATGATGATTCTGAAAAAGAAGGATTTTTTGAAACATTATTTCAAAAGAACACTTATTCTCAAAAGCTGAAAGATGATGATTTATCTGATGAAAAAGTTGAAGCTGAGGCTTTAAACTTTGAAATTAAACATGTTGAGAGAAAACCTGTAAACGAAAAACCAGAAATTAAAACTCCAGAATTTTCAATAAACACACAACCTATTGAAGTTCAATCGCATTCTCCAATTAACATCATTGAAGAGTCTAATCAACAAGAAGACGAATCTCAAGCAATCACTTTTGAAAACACCACTTTTAACAAAGCAGCAGATACTATTACGGAAAGTTTGGTTAATAATGGATTAGAAATTATTGTTCCAAAAGAAGAAGAAACAGCAAATTTTGAAGACATTGAGCAAATCAATCACTACACTATAGACATGCCTTTTGATCCAAGATTAGATTTATCTACTTTTAGACTACCATCAATTGATTTACTCGACGATTACGAACAATCCGCTGGAAGTATGGTTCGTGAAGGCGAACTACATGCAAATAAGGATCGAATTTTAGAAACTCTTAAAAATTACAACATTGGAATTGATAAAATTTCAGCCACGATAGGACCAACAGTAACTTTGTATGAAATTGTTCCAGCTCCTGGCGTCAGAATCTCTAAAATCAAAAATCTTGAAGACGATATTGCATTAAGTCTATCGGCACTTGGCATTCGTATCATTGCTCCTATTCCTGGCAAAGGAACAATTGGGATTGAAGTACCAAACTCAAATCCAGAGATTGTTCCAATGAAAACGATTCTTGCTTCCGAAAAATTTGTAAATAGCAAGTTCGATTTACCCATTGGCATTGGAAAAACAATCTCTAACGAGAGTTTTATTTATGATTTAGCTAAAATGCCTCACCTACTTATGGCTGGAGCAACTGGACAAGGAAAATCAGTTGGGTTAAATGCAATTGTAGCTTCATTGTTATACAAAAAACATCCTGCTGAATTAAAATTTGTAATGGTTGATCCAAAGAAAGTTGAGCTTACCCTATTTTCAAAAATCGAACGTCATTATTTAGCTAAACTTCCTGATGCTGAAGAAGCAATCATTACCGATACAAAAAAGGTTGTTAGAACCATAAACTCACTTTGTATTGAAATGGACACTCGCTACGATTTACTAAAAGATGCCCAGTGCAGAAATATTAAAGAGTATAATGCAAAGTTTATTTCACGAAAATTAAATCCAAACGATGGTCATCATTATTTACCATATATTGTCCTAATTGTGGATGAGTTTGCTGATTTAATTATGACTGCAGGTAAAGAGGTTGAAACTCCAATAGCTCGTTTAGCACAGTTGGCACGTGCCATCGGAATTCACCTAATAATTGCTACTCAACGTCCTTCAGTAAATATAATTACAGGAACAATTAAAGCCAATTTCCCTGCTAGAATTGCATTTAGGGTAACATCTAAAATTGATTCCAGAACTATATTAGACAGCAGTGGAGCCGAACAATTAATCGGACGTGGGGATATGTTACTCTCTACTGGCAACGAATTAATTCGCCTTCAATGTGCATTTATTGATACTCCCGAAGTTGAAAAAGTAACTGAATTTATTGGCGAACAACGTGGATTTGCAGATGCATTTATGCTCCCTGAAGTTCCTGATGAAGAGAGTGATGATTCCTCAAAATCATTTGACCCTAACGATAGAGATCCATTGTTTGTAGAAGCAGCTCGATTAATTGTTCAAAGCCAACATGGCTCAACATCTCTTATTCAGCGGAAGTTAAAACTAGGCTACAATCGTGCTGGCAGAATAATTGACCAACTTGAAGGTGCTGGAATTGTTGGACCTTTTGAAGGGAGTAAAGCCCGAGAAGTAAGATATAAAGATGAGTTCACTTTAGATCAATATTTCAAAGATCACAACATCTAATTTGGTACAATCATTGGAAATAAGTATCTTTATTCAATAAATTTATTTTAAATGAAAAAAATCTCGAACCCTATGTATGCTAAACAGTTATACATTATTCTGTTATTAACGCTTCCACTATCAATTAATATATTTGCTCAATTAAACGACAATTCAGCCGCGATATTAAAAGGTGTTGCTCTTAAGACAAAATCCTATTCTACTATTAAAATTGGGTTTACGTTTAAAACCACCGAAAATGGCAAAACAAAAGTTGAAAAGGGCAATATTTGGATGAAAGGGAGCAAATTCCTGTTTAATTTTAATTCACAACTCATAATGTGCAATGGAAATACTCAGTGGAATTATCTTCTAGAATCAAATGAAGTTTCAATTAATAATGCAAATAGTGAGCAAGAATCAATTAATCCAGCTTCAATCTTAAATGGATACGAAAGCAAATACAAACCAAAGCTGATTAAAGAGACTTCTGAAAAAGGGAAAATGATACAAATCATTGATTTATATCCACTTAAAGCCTCTTCTATCGCAAGCATTAGACTTACAATAAATAAATCAAGTCGTCAAATAATGAAGATGACTGTCGTTGAAAAAGGAGGTGGAATTTACGAATATTTTGTTTCTACTTTTATTGTAAATCAATTCATTGATGATAAAAGCTTTGAATTTAACACAAAGAAATACCCAAAAATAGAGATTAATGATCTCCGTTAATCACTTATAAATCAATAATTAAGTATCTCAAAATATTTTTGAATGTCAATTTTAGTTCAATTTTTATATACTTATAACCATCGGTTCTCTGACAAAAGAACCGATGATTTGGTGTTTACCCGGATATTCAGAAAAAAACCTAATTTACTTTTCATACTTATCCCCTTTTTATTAATGTTTTTTTCAGGATGTAATTCTACCAGACGAATTCCTAATGGGAGTTACCTTCTGAATTCAAACAAGTACGTCCTTTTAGATAAGCAAAATGCGAATATGAGTGATATTGAATACATTAGCACACATATTCCCAATAAACGAATTCTCGATTTATTTCGCTTTAACCTTCACGTTTATACTTTTTTTGATTCTAAAAAACAAAGAAAAATTCCTGTCTGGGTTCAAAAGCATTTTGGTGAAGCTCCCGTAATCTTAGATACAAATTTAGTGAATAGTGGAATAAAGCAAATCAAACTCTATTTATATAATTATGGTTACTTCAATGCTGAAGTTTCTAAAGAGATCATTTATAAACATAAAAAGGCGAATGTAATATATAAAATCAAGGCTAATGAGCCATATACTATTAATAATATTACACAAAACATTCAAGATAGTAATATAAAAGCGTTAATAAATAAAGATACTTCACTGATATTACTAAAAAAAGGGAATCAGTATCAAAGTAAAATCATTTCTCAAGAGCGTGATCGAATAACTGAATTACTCAATAGAAGAGGATTTTATCGATTTTCAAAGGAATTTATAACGTTTTCAATTGACACTAACTTGTCTTGTAACTGTTTAAATATCAATACAATTATTCAAGACCCATTTTTCAAAAAGTCAGGGACTTCAGATTCAATAATATACGGCAAGCACATACCCTATAAAATTAGGAATGTTGTAGTAAACACAAATTTTAATCCTTTGCTTCCAACCGAATCATATTCAGACACTTTACTTTATCAAAAGGAAAATCAAAAATTTGGTTCATATATTTTTATTTACAATTCAGACCTAAAGTATAGTCCAAAAAAAATTGCTTCATTTCTGACGATAGCACCAGGTGATTTGTACAATCTCGGAAGCGTTAATCGTACATATACTCGGTTGAATGAGCTTAAGAACTTCAGTTTTATCAATATTATTTTTACCGATATCTCAGATTCTTTATCAGCAGATAGCATAAGATACCTTGATTGCAAAATTCAACTTCGGCCTACAGACAAATTCAGTTTTTCAGCCGAAGCAAAAGGAACAAATACAGGTGGAAACTTAGGAATTGGTGTTGATTTTACTACCATCACTCGAAATGTTTTTAAAGGAAATGAAAACTTAATGTATCGACTTGGAGCAGCTTATGAAGCGCAAAAACTTTTCTCAAATAATTCAACAACAAACGATCTATTATTATTTAATACTTTTGAATTTTCAGGGAGTGTAAAATTGGATATTCCTCGGTTTTATTTTCCAATAAAAATTAAATACTTCACAACTACTGTTCGTCCAAAAAGCATCTTTAATATTGGAGGAAATTACCAACAGCGCCCAGATTACACAAGATTTATTAGCACAAGTTACTTTGGTTATGAATGGATTCAAAAAAGAATAATGAAGCACTCTTTTAATCCAATTGACATCAATATTGTAAAGATAAATCCAACGGCTTCATTTCTTGAAACGCTGAATCGATACAACAGACGTATACGAGAGCAATATACCGATCACTTATTGGTTGCCATGCGCTATAATTTTACTTACGATAATCAAAGCTTAAAAAAAGGGAAAAACTTTATTTATTTTAGATTTGGAATTGAGTCAGTTGGAAATGTATTAAATTTAGCCATGAATACGGCAAAAGCTAAAAAAAATGAAAGCGACCAGTATACAATCGGAGGAATTCCTTATGCAAACTACCTTTTGTCAGATTTTGATTTTCGATATTATCATCAGTACACAAAAAAGACAAGTTTTGCATTTCGCACAAGTTTTGGAATCGGGGTTCCGTTTACAAATTCTTTCTCGCTACCTTTTGAAAAAAGCTTTTATCTAGGTGGTGCAAATAGCATGCGAGGATGGAAAATGCGGACATTAGGACCTGGCAGCTTTGATGGTGGTGAATCTTTTGAATCAATTGGTGATTTAAAAATTGAAAGTAATGTTGAATATCGTTTTCCAATTTGGAATTATTTTAGAGGTGCTTTTTTTATGGATGCTGGCAATATTTGGTTAGTACGAGCCAATACATCAATTCCTAATGGCGAGTTTAAGTTTAATCAGTTTTATAAAGAATTTGGAGTTGACGCTGGCTTTGGATTAAGATTAGATTTTGATTATTTTTTAATCCGCGTTGATGCAGCAATTCCATTGGCAAACCCAGTATATTTAAATAATCCGAATTTAAAAACTCCAATAAATCTTTCAAAAACTGTTTTAAATTTTGGGATTGGATATCCTTTTTAGCATGAGTTCATATACTTCAAATATTCAATCGCTTATTATTGAAAATTTTTCGCACACTCCTACTCAGGACCAAGAAAAATCAATTGAACTTATTGCTCATTTTTTGACCAATTTCTCTATTAACGACCTCTTTATTCTAAGAGGATATGCTGGTACTGGAAAGACTTCGTTGGTAAGCACAATAGTCAATATTCTACCTAAAATTCAAAAGCGATCGGTATTATTGGCCCCAACTGGTAGAGCTGCTAAAGTTTTGGCTTCCTATTCTCAAAAACAAGCCTCCACTATTCATCGAAAAATATATCGGATGAGTTCCCAATCGGGAAATATTTCGAATGTTTCTTTGCAAGAAAACAAACATACTAACACCTTATTTATTGTAGATGAGGCTTCTATGATCAACGATTCCTATTCAGGTTCGGAGGGTTATGATTCTCGGAATATTCTTGATGATTTAATCGACTATATTCACTCAGGATACAATTGCAAATTACTCCTTGTCGGCGATTCGGCACAGCTCCCTCCTATCGGTTCGGATTTGAGCAATGCGATCGATCCTCAACAAATGCGAATAAAATATGGATTCGACATCATAACCTACGAACTCAAAGAAGTGCTTCGTCAGCAACAAGATTCTGGAATTCTAGCAAATGCAACTTATCTGCGCAGGCAAATTGAACGAGCTAAAATTACCGGTAAATTATTTAAAACCATTGGGTTTTCCGACATCAAAAACATCGACGGAAATGAACTGGAAGATGCTCTGAATGAATCATACAGCAATTATAACACCGACGAAATTGTGGTGATAACACGTACAAATAAGCGGGCAAATCTATTTAACAAAGAGATACGAACACGAATTCTTTATAAAGATGAAGAACTTTGCACTGGCGATTATATGATGGTGGTTAAGAACAATTATTTTTGGTTGCCCGAAGATTCCACTGCTGGTTTTATTGCCAATGGAGATATTATTGAAATTCAGAAAGTTAAGAAACGAATTTCTATGTATGATTTTGATTTTGTAGACACGGTTTTTTCACTTTGCGACTATCCTGATCACGAATCTGTAGAGGCTCGATTAATTACATCAACCATTGATACTGAAGCACCTGCCCTCACACGCGAAGATCACAACAAGCTATATCTAGGCGTTAAAGAAGATTATGCGGATATTACATCGAAAGCAAAACAGTATGCTTCCATAAAAAAAGATCCCTGGTATAATGCTTTACAAATCAAGTTTGCATATGCTCTAACTTGCCATAAAACTCAAGGAGGACAATGGAAAGTGGTATTTATTGATCAGGGTTTTTTAACTCAAGAAATGGTCAATATTGAATACCTTCGCTGGCTTTATACGGCAATTACTCGAGCAACAGACAAAGTATATTTAGTGAATTTTCATCCTGATTTTTTCATCAATGAGTAATTTTATATGTAAATTCGAACATATTTTTGTAATTTTGAGGCAATAAGAAAAATTATGCAGTTTAAAGACATTATCGGACACGAAGGGTTAAAAAAACGACTCATCAACAGTGTAAAGAACAACAGAATCAGCCATGCTCAGCTATTTTATGGAGCAGAGGGAACTCATAAACTGGCTTTGGCAACTGCGTATGCACAATATATTTTATGTACCGATAAAAAAGCAGATGATTCCTGTGGAGTTTGTCATTCTTGTCAAAAAATCAACAAGTTACAACATCCTGACATTCACTTTTTTTATCCATTGCCAGGCAAAGACATTCCGGATACTTCTGAAAATTGGAGAAAATTGCTCACCCAAAATGATGGTCATGTTTCGTTAGAAGCTTGGGGTAAAATATTAGAAGCCGAAAATAAACAATTTACAATTTATACCGAGCAAACATTAGGAATTATTCGTGAAGTTGGCATGAAGCCCTTTGAAGCTGAATACAAGGTGATTATTATTTGGCTGATTGAAAAGCTATATCATGGAGCGGTTTCAAAAATATTAAAATCACTGGAAGAACCAAACGACAAAACAGTATTTCTGCTTGTTACTGAAAATTACGAAGATGTGGTTACTACCATAATTTCACGAACTCAATTGGTTAAAGTCAACAAATATTCCGACGATGAAATCCGCAATGCACTAATCGATAAATATCATGCAGACACACATCGGGCATCGGATATTGCCAGAATTGCAGATGGAAACTTCTCGTATGCCCTTACCCTATTTAAGCAAGGTGTTGATAATGATGAGCTAACATTATTTATTGAATTAACCAGAAATGCATTTTCCTATGCTCGAACTGGAAAAAAATTTAAAGATGTAAGCTTAAGTGTTGATCAAGTGGCAAAATTAGGACGTGAAAAAATCAAAGAGTTCTTAAAGTTTTCATTGTTAATGTTTCAACAGAGTTTGTATTTGAATAAAAATGCATCAGAAATTGCTCGAATAACCAATGATGAAAATGATTTTCTTTCAAAATTCAACCAATTCGTCACCATTAATAATATTGGCAGTCTATACGAAGAGACCAACAAGGCGATTTTCCACATCGAACGCAATGGAAATGCCCAAATCGTGCTGACTGATTATGCAATACAGATTGGCTTTGCTTTGAAAAAAAAGTAGAAAGATTATAAAGTCGGATTTTCAACTCCGTAAGCCACTGCACCTTTATTTTTCACCATTGTTTTCATTTGAATTGATGGGGATGAGATGAATTCTCCAAGGCCAAATTTATCCCATTTTTGATCTATTTCTGCAATGGTTTTATCGTCCATGGCAATAACATTGGGCCATTCGCGGGTGAAACCATCCATGCTTCGTTTTGAAGTAGCATCGATGACTAGACTTTTATTCAATTGATTTTCTACAAAAAAGCAATCGGTTTGCGGATCAATATTACCAGAAATTTGCCATAATAGAATGTCATCATTGCTCAAATCGAGCATTTTGTCAAAAACGGCAATAAAAGTTAATCCTTTAAAATATTCCTTATCAATAATGTCTTGTGTTAACTTTCTCACTAGACACTCGGCTGATTTATCAAAACCAATAATTAATCCGCCACAATCTTCGAAGAATGAAGTGTTTATAGTTATATTTGGAAAATCAGCCTTAAGGCGTTCCAAATCACAGCTACGAGTTGGTAAAACTGACGTTTTTTTAGTGGCATCAATTCCAATTTTTCCGCTGATGGCAAATTCGCGTCCCGCATGGTCGAGGACATCCGCAGCACCACGAGACAGCATCACATCTTGATTTAAATTTACATTTGCCAGACACTTCAACACCGCTTTTGAATCGAAAGGATTTGTGTCTTTATCTACCACGATCATTATTTTATTAAACATCATCTGACCAGCGCCCCATAAAGCATTCATTACCGTAAAAGGTTGACCGGGAAATTTAATATCCGCTTGCACAATCGACAAATTATGAAAACCGCCCTGATAAGGCAGATTCATATCAATTACATCGGGGCAAACGCTGATTCTTACGGGAGTCAAAAAAATCCGTTCGGTGGTTTTTCCCAACCAACGATCTTCTTGCGGAGGAACACCCACAATGGTTGCGGGATAAATGGCATCGGTGCGATGGGTAATGCAAGTAATATGAAATTTTGGATAATAATCGGCCAAAGAATAGTAGCCGGTATGATCACCAAATGGGCCTTCGTAAGCCAACTCTTCACTTGGGTCTATGTAACCTTCCAGAATAAAATCTGCATCGGCTGGTACAAATAATTCGTTGGTTTTGCATTTAATCAATCGAACACGTTCGTGGCGCAAAAAGCCAGCGAGCATATATTCATCTATGTTTTCGGGCAGTGGAGCCGAAGCGCAGTATGCAAAGATTGGATCGCCACCAATTGCCACCGAAACAGGCATTCTTTTTCCCATTTTCTTATACATCTCATAATGGCGGGCGCCATCCTTATGCAAATGCCAGTGCATGGCTGTGGTGGACGAATCTAGGACTTGCATCCGATACATACCCACATTTGTAACGCCAGTTTCTGGATTTTGGGTGTGAACCATTGGAAGTGTGATAAACCGTCCACCATCAAAAGGCCAACACTTGGGAATTGGCAATCGATTGAGGTCTGGAATCATCAACATTTCTTGTTGACAATTGGCACGACCGCTACTGCGATTAGGCATCCACGAAGAGACCTCTTTTAACATCGGCAACATCATCAACTTATCTTTAAACGACATTGATGGCTTGGTTACTTGGTGTAAAAGTTTCATAATCCGAGTTCCAATATCATCCAGACTTTGGGTTCCCAAAACCATATTCATTCGAACTTCGGAACCATAAAGATTGAGCAAAAGAGGAAATTCTGTCCCATTATTTTCAAACAGCAATGCTTTTCCTTGTTGTTTTACTACCCTATCGTTGATTTCAGTAGCCTGAAGATCAGGACTTACCTGTTCGGAAATACGGGCAAATTGATTACTTCCTTCTAAAGCTTTTATTATAGATTGTAAATCGCTATAAACCATATAAATATTTTTTACAAAGTTAATCAATTTATGGAAGCAGAAAGGGAGTTTACTGTTGGATTGGGTTTACTTAATGCTATTCTGGAAGGGATTTAATTGTTGGTAAACCTATAGAGCCAAAAAAGCTAGAAAATGAGGACATAAATTCCACAAGATTTTATAGAAATGGTTGGTACGGATTCTTGACCAACTTTCTTGTATCTAGCTAAAACGAATAATAAACAAAAAAGCCCATTTAAATAGAGAATATATTACTTGAAAAATCGATTTGTATATTAATGTACGCTGTTAACAATCATTTATTCAACTATAACTTTCTTGCATTTTTTAAAATGAAATTCTTCATACACAATTGTATGAGGTGTTGGCTCTAGTCTGACCTTAAGTTTGTTCATAGAGGTAATCTCTGTGACCTCGCCATAAAGTAAATCACCCCAACGCGTCACTGTTTGAATATAATCACCAATCTTAACGTCTGACATACTTGCATATCCTAACACTTTAACATTCGCAGATTCCTTAATAGATTGCAGTTTTGGGTATAACACCGATTGAGTGTTCGATTCTTTACTTGATTCTTTGCTCGGTTCTTTGCTATTCACAATTATTTTGTTTTCTTCAATAGGATTATTATTGTCATAATAGAATTGAATCACATCAGCACTAACAATAACTGTTTGACTCATATACAATATTGGCAATATAAAATATGTCCTTTTAATGTCAGTTGTAATATTTGTCAAATTCTGATTTGATTTTAATGCAAAATTAATGTACATGTTTTTTTTTGCCTCATTTATGAGCCCGTTTTTATAATTTCCCCCAATTCCCAATATGTAAACAGCTGTTGACGTACCTTCTACTGTAGAAACAATTTTAAAATTATTGTTGGTAGAAAAACTAGATGTTTGAATACTACCAGTGTGAGTTGATATACAACTACTAAAGGAAATTACAGTTAAAAACGTAAAAATCTTAAAAAAATGATTCATGTTATGTTGATTTAATAAATGTTTACTTATACCAATTTAATATCAAAACACCCGATATTTTTTGTATCTTTGCAACATGGG
>JBAXTE010000130.1:0-1009 GCA_037130365.1 Bacteroidota bacterium | reverse complement strand
GTACGGTTCCGTGAGAGGTTTGGGGGTGAAAATCCCCCTTACCTACTCGATTTTCATTTTAATTCGTAGTATTATTAATTCTAAAAGTAGTTAATATCTTATCATTTATGTTAATATTCAAACCTTTCCCACCTGATACAATTCTATATGTCTTAAGTCCATTTGAAAAGTAAATAAAATTTTTAGAAATTTTCTCAACTTTCTTTGAATTATCATGCCTTTCTTTAGTAACTAAATATGAATAATATTTACATTTTTGACCAGATGTATTCATTTCATAAATTACTACGATTCTAATTTCGTCATCTGATATGGTTGAAATATTGCCATTATTTGTTCTAATATTCATTTTTTCAAATAATTCTTCCATTGTCATATCAAATTCTTCTATCTTAAAAAGATAAAGTTGGTTATCGTATTCATTTATTTCTTTCAAACTATCATTGTAACAATACCAAACAATTCCACCAGAACCTTGAAATATTTTCAATTTACAATATGATGGTATTTCTAAAGAAAAGATTGGTTCTGAATTTTCATTTTTATATCCAAAACATTGATAGAATTTTGTTGTATCTATACAGTTTAATTCAAATGATTTAACAGTCTTTTCAAGTTTACCTTTTTTGCTAAAATATTCAGATAATTGAAGTTTGTGATTCTTATAATAGAAGATTTTTTTTATCTTTTCTGACCTTTTATAATATATTATTCTTTTGATTTCACAAAGATTTTCATAAATCGAAGTACTTGTCTTTTTGTTTTTGTAATAAAAATCTTTCATAATAAGTGTATCATTTCTTATTATTTTAACATTTTTATAACCTAAATTATCAATTTCAGTTATTGTATCAATTTTGCTGTTTACTAATGTGTTATTTTGTGAAAATGATAAAAAAGATAAAATAAGTAATAAAATTGAAAGTGCATTTTTTTTCATTTCGATATTTTTAAAGTGTCTTGTCCTAAAATATGGCTACAGGTTAAACATTAATTTTTAATTATTAAA
>JBAXTE010000013.1:0-93558 GCA_037130365.1 Bacteroidota bacterium | reverse complement strand
GTTGTCGACAAATTGTCGACAGTTCAATTGATAAGTAAGTTAATGCAGTTTATTTAAATTTATTATCAGCTGGCGCTCTAGTATATTCTCGTTTTTTATCTATTTCCTTTTGCTCGATTATGTGTTTTGCATAGCATTTGGCAGTTCTTCGTGTCTGTTGCTCCGCCTTTACTCCATGCTGCCACGTGATCTGCATCCATTTCAGCTAATTTCCAAATTTTAGTTTTGTTTGAGTCGTGACCGATAGCACATAAAGGACAATTTGAAATGCCTTTTTCCTCGGCTTCTGCCGTTTGAATTGCACAAATAGATTTTTTTGTCGCTTCGTCAAATACTCGAACTTCAAGTAACTTGGTGTCTGTTGAACCACCTAAAATGTATTCAAAAATACCTCTCCGATTTTTCACATACGGGTCAGCGTATAGTTTTTTCAATTCTTCAGATACCGTTTTTGAACTATATGGTTGTTTGCGATATGTTTCATACAAACGACCCCATTCAAGTCCTTTCATTTCACTTTCAACGTCAATAAAAACAGTAGAAACCCAGTCTATAACGCTGATAAAATAATTCTTTAATTCTGTAATGTTATTCTCAAAACGGTGTCGGCTCATATAATCGCCAATGTTTCCTTTACTAACCCAATCAAATGCACATTCCAAAAAGTCTTGTCTATTTGCACTACCTGAAACATAAGCACTCCATTTTTGAATGTTTGCGTTAAGACTATTACTAAATTCTTCTTTTCCTAGCGTCACAAACGGACCAGAATATACCGCATTAAGTAATTCTTGATTATTGAGTGGAACACCAGCAATATTGATTGTTCTAAACCATTCTTTTATTTCACTTTCTGTTCCTTCACATTCATAAATTAGCAGTTTTGCGTTCAAAATCTTTTCTTGTTTGTCAGCCGCAATACTGTCAAAGTATTGTTCCATTCCACTTTCGTCTTTTATTGCTAATTTATTAGTTACAAATCGTCCGAAACTTGTAATTCGTTGTTGTCCGTCTAATACTTCAAGACTATTGTCATTAATTTTATTGAAGTAAATTAAACCTAACGGATAACCTTTTAAAATTGATTCTATCACGGCAACATCTCTTTTGCCGTCTGCATAAATATAATTTCGTTGGTATTCGGGTTGAATTGTCAGTTTCCCTGATAAACCAAATAATCCTTTACCTTCAAGTTGGTTATATACAAAACCATCACAAATATCTTTGATTGTAATGTCAATTCTTAGTGTTGTTTTCATTTATTATTTTTCCTGTGTTTAATGAGTACTCTTTGATAGACTTTTTCCAATAGTCCATCCCTTAAAACTACACCACTTGCATTCAAATCATAAGTTCCTTTTATACCGAATTTATCTAAGTATGCTTGCTTACATTCGGCTGTTGTATAGTTTTTAGTTTTTAATTTATAAAGGTCTTCATTTTCACACATACCAACAATCTCAAATTGTTCAGGCGAATATTTATCAAGAAAGGTAATAGGCACACCCATTACGCCATTGTGGTCGCTTGGTATAGCATCAGTGAATGAAATATCAATAGCATCATAGTTGTCGTATAGGTCGTATGAATCTTTGCCTTTAATTTCTTTGTGTTTACTGAATTTCAAATTATCCTCCATTGTCATTAGTGGCATTGGTTGATGTCGTCTACCGTGGTCAATATTTGTAAACCAACAAACTCCTGGAACACGATTGACTTTTGCTCCGTTTTGTTCTTTTTCAAATTTATAAGTATCTGCATAAACAAAATCAGAAGGAACTTTAAAATACATCCCTTTATTAAAGTTGGTAGCACCTAACCAAACTTTGTTTTCTTTAATATGTGGGAATAGTTCTTTGTAAGTAATGGCATTCATATTACCAATTATTAAAAACTGTTTTTCTGCCTCAACAACCCACGCTAAAAAGTCCCGAAACAATGAAAAAGGTGGATTTGTAATAATAATATCTGATTCATCCCTCAACATTTTTATTTCTTTACTATTAAAATCACCATCACCCTCTAAGTATTTCCACTCTAAGTCGTTTACATCTATTTTCCCGTCTCCTGACTTATCTTTTGTTAATGTGAATATTTTGCCATTTTTCTTAGTTTTATACTCGTCAAATTGAGGGTCGTTAACTTCAAAAAGAGTAGGTTGATAGTAGTTTTTATATAATTTGCTGTCAGGAGCATAACTTGTGCTTATTAATTTTTTAAGTCCAAAACGCACAAAATTCTGTGCAAAAAATTTAGTAAAGTTGCTCCATTCAGGGTCGTCACAAGGCAAGAGGACTGTCTTGCCACGAAAAACATTAGAATCAAATTCTAAATAAGCTTCAATTTCTTTTTGTATATCGTGGTATTGCGTATAAAACTCATCATTCTTTGCGTTTCTCGCATTAGTCAGATTGCTATTTGCCATAAGTTTAATTTTATTTAATTTTTAAATCCCAAAGCCAATTCAAATTCCTTTTCAAAAGGCAAACTCAACTCTTTTATGCTTTCTGGCATCGCCAACATCCAACTCACGTAGTAATAAGCCAAAATGTGATAGCCCGAAAATAGTTTGTTTGGAATAGAACTAATGGAATAATTATCTTGGTCGGGACTGTAGCCTTGAGTGCCCATCATGGCAATATCGAAAGCAATTTTCTTAATTTCCTCTACGGGCATTTCATTGAAATAATTCAAGGCATCCACCATAAACATCACAACAGCCATATTGGTTCCAATCTCTTTTTGCGATTTTTGGAACTTTTCCATATCTCGCTTTTTATATAAGTCGTTGGAATCCAAATCAAAGGGATCTGATTCAATAGATGCTAGTAAATTATCGATATTTTTGCGTTTTGTATGAAAATCCGATTCATCAACTAATTCAAAACAGTTATCAAGTTTTAAGTCTTCTGCCCAATGTAAAACTAATTCGTACTCTTCGGATGCAACTTTATCGTCTTTATATTGCAAATATTCGTGATAAAAATCTTGTGCTTGTTTAAGTTCAATTGATGTAGCATTAAACTCCTTAATGAAATCAATTCCAAACAAATCCTTGAATTGCATTGCATTTTGAAGGTTTAAAATTTTGCTTATCGATAAAATGTCTTTGGGTGAAAGTTCAATGGATTTTTTATCAGTTACAGCAGCTAATCCCTCTTGAATTAAGGCATACAGCGACAGAAACTGATATGGTCGCAATTCTGGATATTCGTTGTATAGAAAGTTCTCGATAAACAAATCGATAGGAGCATTAAATATTTGACGATTAATCCCTTCAAAAAGCCCTGTACAGTAAGTTGCAATTGAACTTTCGGAAAGTCCCATTTTTTGAAACTTCTTGATTGTGGGTTCAAGTCTTTTTATAAATTCAGCTTTATGTTGTTGATTAGCGACAAACAGTTGATTCATGTCCTCCTTACGAGCGGCAATTACAAAATCCAGATGCACTAATTCGTGCATAATCAAATGTTCAACTGCGGGATATTTTGATTTGAAACGTAAAATGTGCTTGGCTCTACTGTAGTTTTCGGCAAACTCAATTTTTGCGGCAACTAGAATTTCATTGTCTTCAACAATGTCAATTTCGGTATTGCCTTCATGTTCAAGTTTTGCACGATAAGCACTATTTAGTTTGTTGCCAATCTCCGAAGTTGCAAATTCTGTAGCAATTTCAACAGCAAATTTCAATGCATTGTTGAATATTACATCTTTTTTATTGCAATTTTTTAATACTTCAATCGCTTGGTTAAAAGCAGTCAACAAATCATTTTCCTTTTGAGCAACGTATGCAAGGGTAAAATGAGCATTGGCATAATTGGGGTTCAACTCAAGTGCTTTCGATAAATATTTTTTAGAATCATCGAATTGGTTTTGTTGAAATAAAAGATATCCAATATTGGTTAAACTTATAAAATCATTCACATTGGCAACCAACGCTTGGTTATAATATTTCATGGCCACGGGAATATTTTCTTTGAATTTGGCAAAGATATTTCCCATCATAATTAAAGCCCAACCGTTTTTTGAATCCCAACGCAATGCATCAATTAAACAGTTTATGGCTTCATCTTGATTGCCTTCATCAGAATAAATCTGACCCAAAATACGATGGTATTCTGAGATTGTGGGATTTTTTTCGATTAATTTTACAAGAATCGGCTTTGCTTCATGAAATCTACCTTTTTCGCAAAGAGCAACCGCTTTTTGGTAATCGGCTTCTTGGGAAACAATAGTTGGGGTGTCAATTTCGATAATTACCCAATCGTTTTCGATGGTAATTTTTGGCTTATATGGACCGTAGGTATAGTGTTTTTCTAAAACACTGATTATTAGGTGTTTACCCCCCCCCCCCGTTAATTCTGGGAAGATTGTAAATAAAAAGTCATCTAATTTATGAATTATCTGCATCTTATTTTTTACTTGGAATTATGAGTTATTCTCCACAAATATACAAACTTTATTTGTTTGAATGTATAAATTATTGATTGTCTAAATATAGCTAATTTACAGCACAATCATAGTTTTATTTTGGGATTCAATCCCCATTATTTTTCAATTCGTTTTCAATCTCTTCGATTGAAGGCAAACTCGATTTTAAATTGTCGGGTAGGATTTCAGTAAACTGAAATTCGCTGATTCCCATTGGTTTATTCATGTCTCTCAACGCAAATTCAGCTTCAATATTATTTTTGTCTCTGCATAAGAGCAACCCGATAGTGGGGCTATCGAGGTCTGTTTTTAATAACGAATCAACGGCCGAAAGATAAAAGTTGAGTTTGCCAGCATATTCGGGGATAAATTTGGTATTTTTCAGCTCTATAACCACATAACATTTCAATTTTATGTGATAAAACAGAAGGTCTATGTAATAATCATTGTCTGCAATTTCTAAATGGTATTGTTGACCAACAAAAGCAAAACCTTTACCCAATTCCAATAAAAACTTTGTTACATGATTAATCAATTGATTTTCAATATCTTTTTCATTATATGGTCGAGCCAGTGCCATGAAATCGAAAATATATGGGTCTTTTAGGGTTTGCTCTGCCAAATCGGACATGGGCAAAGGCAAGGTGCTTTTAAAATTTGAGATTGCATGACCTTGTCTTGCAAATAAATTGGTCTTGATTTGCAAAGCTAAAACATCTCTGCTCCAATTATTTTCCATGGTCTGCTGAATATAAAAACCAGCTTCGGATATATCTTTGGACTTGGTGAATATCAATATATTATGACCCCATGGTAATTGGTCAACAGGTTGTTGACCAATTGAAGAGTGATAGAACAGATAAAACCTTTTGCAGTATTTAAGATTGGAGGTTGACAACCCTTGCATATCAGGAAACTCACGCTTCAAGTCTTTAGAAACCTGCTCAATAATTTTATCGCCCCATTTTGTTTCTGTTTGCTTATCGGCAATCATCTTACCCAAATCCCAATAAAAGCTCAATAATTCACTGTTTGCAGCCAATGCAACCTTGATTCTGGCTAACCGAATACGTTCTTTAACTCCTTTTAGCCAATCGGCATATGAGATACTGTTTATAAGTTTATTCATCGGTGTAATTTTTCAGGTTAAATCAATCTGTAAAACATCAAAAGCTATGGTTTTGGGAATTTTAAACCAGAGCAAATAGGCGTTCTTAATATTTAGCAAATATAACAATAAACATTGAATTTTTCTGCCAGAAATCTTTCTTTCATTTTACCATTTTCAGCTTTCATTTTCAACTGTCCTATGTTTTGGGACAGTTTATTTTAATTGGTTATGTTTTAGAATATTGTGGCCTCTTCTAGCCCATAGGGCTTAAATATCAATAAAAAAATCACTATCCAAAAAGACTGTTTGCCCGTAGGGCATTAACCCCTTTTGATAAATATGGTTAATTCCCTACGGGAAATTCAAAACATATGGATAGTTTTTTTTATTGATATAAATGCCCTACGGGCAAGAAATACAGCTAATTATTTAAGTAAAAGTTTTTCCACATTGTTTTAAAACACAACCTTTCAATTTAGTTTTTTAAAGTATGATTTTACTTACGTGGTCTC
Organism: Bacteroidota bacterium; assembly: GCA_037130365.1. GTDB lineage: Bacteria > Bacteroidota > Bacteroidia > Bacteroidales > WCHB1-69 > JBAXTE01. Next base: position 87,504 of record JBAXTE010000013.1, on the reverse strand, counting down.
TAACTTTCTATCAAAATTTCAACAATTATGGAAAGTAAAAAAATCTAATTTTAGAAATAAATCAAAAGTTTATCTTCATTCCTAAACCTTGCGCTGAAAGTCCAAAATTAACATCAAAATGGTTAATCATTGAGGTTTTTTTCAAACCATCATTGTAAATTTGGGCTCCTTTTTTTCCATGCTCTGCATATTCAATTGAAAATGGAATGGAGGCAAATATAAGGACTGCACCAATTCCTGCCAAATACCATTTTGGGTTGCCTCCGCCTATAGCAGTCCCGATTGGAAAACCTACTAACGCTCCTCCAGCAAATTGGAAAAAATATGAAAATTTATAATTCAAATTAGCTGCAACCATTTCTTCGTAAGCCGCATTGTTTGATTCTGTGATTTTTTTAAGGTTGTACGGAGGTATCGCTTTTCCATTTTGAAAAAAAGTGGTTTTAATACCTTCTTTAACTACAATCGTATCGGCTAAATCTTGACCGAATAATTCTGTAAATCCGAAGCATAAAAGGAGAATGATGAGTAATTGTTTCATGGTAATGTTATGGTTTGTTGGGTTCAAAATTAATGATTTTTCTAGAATAAAAAAAATACATTGAAGATTGTTTTTGGCCCACCAATAATACCGTATGCTAATATGATTTAGTCCAATAATTCAAAAAAAAATCAATAGTTCATATTAGCATCGTGCATTAAACCATACTAAATTTCAAAATGTCCATTGGACTATTTTGAAATAAGTATTGGTATAATATTAAAAATCCAAGATTAAAGCGCCTTCCGAAGCAATGGAATAACTTTTTAAATGTAAACTATCGCACTCGTGTTGCCACTTTTGGACTTTATAGCTTGAATTTGAGGCATCAAACACCCAAGTTTTTGCTTTTATGCCACGATAGGCGTATCCCATTTTTAGCTTTGGATTCCCATAAACTAGAGCAAAATCAACATTGATTGGATTTAGGGAATCGGCATAAATTAGTTCATTTACAAAAGCAATTCGTTTATTTCCGATTTGGGCAAAATGGTTTTGAATATGAATAACATCACGGTTAAACAACATTTGATTGGTTAACATCAAAACCGAGTCGGGAACAACTCCTTGAGCCACTCGATGGGTTTTTACTTGATAATTGAGATATTCTTTGTTTACATAAGTTGCAGAATCACAAAGTGTAATCATTTTGTTTGAGGACTTAATATCGATAATTGTGCGCTTATTAAGGGAATATATTACCATTTGATTTGATTTCATCTCTTGAAAATTATCAAATATCAACATCGAAATAAAAATAATTACAAAACTTAATGAGCTCCATATCAGGTTTTTATTTCTTGAAACCAACATCACGCAAGTAAACAGGATAAACAAATAGAGTACTATCATCGAATAAAACCCCAAATCGATATTGGCAGTTTGCGCACCAGGCAAATCGCTGATACTTATGGTCAGAAAATTCATTAACTTAATCATCCAAATCATTATATAAGCGATTAAATTAGACAACCAATGCCAAAACGAAACTACCAAAACTGCAACACCCAGATAAATGACCAACGTAGATACAAATACCACCAACAAATTTGAGAGTATAAAGTAATTTGGAAATTGATGAAAATAGAAAATTGAGATTGGCGTGGTTAAAATTTGTGCAGCTAGGGAAACTGTAATTAATTGCCACACAGAATCAACCCATTTATATTTTGGAATCCATAAATTATGGATAGGTCGTTGAAGCCAAACTATACCAAAAACAGCAAAGTAGGAGAGTTGCAATCCTAAATTGAAAATCACAAATGGATCGAGGAGGATTAAAAACAGCAAAGAGGCCATCAAGCTATGATATGTGTTTACTTTTTGTTTCAGTGAACTTCCAATAATAATAAATGAAAACATTGCTGCAGAGCGTAATACCGAAGGCGAAAGTCCAGTAATTGCTGAATAAAGCCAAACAAAACCCAACAGTAAAATTGCTTTTAAAATCTTTGTACTCTGTTTTTTATCTAAAAATACTAGAAAAAAATTCAGAATCATATATACAACTCCTACGTGCATCCCCGAAACACATAACACATGCGTAACTCCAGCGCCTGAGTAGTGGGAAGATAATTCAGGATCTAATTTTTCGTCGTAACCTAACAAAATGGCTGCAGCTACCCCATAATCGGCATTATCCATTTTGTATTCTGTAAGGATTTTGAGAAACTTATTGCGAAGTTGAAAAGCCATGCTCATTATGAAATTACCCTTATCAGATCCGATTTTTTGCCAACTAAATCCTTCAAGATAAGATTGAAATCTAATTCCTTTATTCCAAAGTGATTTTTGGTAGTTAAATTCATCGGGATTTAATGGCGAAGGAACTGACTTTAATTGAGTTCGGAACATGATTTCATCGCCATATTCTAATGCTTGAGAAAGTGAGTCTTTGTATACATAAATCAAGCACTTCTCATTGGTTGTTATTAGTTTTTCGCCATTCTTATATTGTGAAATCAAAAGTGTTAGTTTAATTGACCGCTGCTTTTCTACCGGTGGATCTATAATTTTTGCAATATAAGTTGTAGTGTCGTTAGCAATATTTGATGGCAATGAAAATGCATTCTCTTGGTAAATCCCAGTATATGTAAAAGCAATAAAAAAGATAGAAAGCTGTAAGAAAATTCCTCTAATTATCCTATACTTAAAAGAAACCCAATTCCAGCTGATGATAGTAGTTGCCAATAAACATATTGAAATGATTCCAAATATTGCCCTGTCAAATTGATCATGGAAAGTGATAAAACATGCTACTCCGATAATAAACGGTATAATTACACGAAGAAGTGGGTATTTTTGGAACATATACGCAATTTTTTCAATCGCAAATATAGTAATTATTTAATAAATTATAAGGTTTTTCTTACTAAACAGAAAAGGTTGGATGCCTCTATTAACTTTTTTGTTTATAAGTTCAAGGTTTATAAGTCCCGAAAAACAAATCCTTCAGCCGAAGGATTTTGATTTTTCGAGGATCCACGAAAAACAACGTTTCGCTTTTGGCGAACTGTTTTTCGGGATTTATAGGGAGACCCAATATTTCAACCCATTCCCGAAAAATAAATCCGCAAAATGGCGGATTGTGATTTTTCGAGGATTCTCGAAAAACAATTAAATCAAAGATTTAAAGTTTTTCGGAACAACCAATCAACCCATCAACCCATCAACCCACCAATCGATCAACCAATCAATCAACCCATCAACTTTTTTGTTTATAAGTTCAAGGTTTATAAGTTTATAGGGAGACCCAACATTTAAACCTATCAACCTATCAACCTATCAACTTATCAACCCAAAATTGTAATTTCAATTTTATAGGCAACTAATTGATTGGTTTAAACGTCTGAAAAGCATTAAGCAACACTTGTTTTAATTTAGTTTAAAAAATAAATAGTATCCATAGTTTTGTAATTTCACCAATTAACTTTTTATCATGACAACAAAAATGTTTAAAATCACAGTTTTTTTATTAAGCTCATTGTTAATAGGATTTTCTAATGTTACTAATGCGCAGTTTCAAGCTAATGACGATAATTCTTCAACTGTTGTTAATTTGCCGGTCGTAATCCATGTTCGTGTAAATGACTCATATCCTTTTGATTATCAGGTTAAAAAGTATTATGTGCCAGGTACTATTATTGGGGAACCAGTAAATGGAACTATTGAGGTTATTGGCGATGACATTATTTACACTCCAAATCAAGGATTTCAGGGTTCCGATGCTTTTTTATATGCTTATTCGCTCAATGGAACCACCTTTGTGGATAGTGCAATGGTGAATGTCACAGTAAATCAGGATTCAGATCCTGCTTTTCATTTAAATTTTCTTGAATTACCACCCGCAACTTGTTTAGGCGGAAAATTAAAAGTTTTTATTGAAAATGGAACATCTCCTTTTGTCTATCAAATTAATGGAAGCGCTTTATTCACAACACTTGCAGATTCAATTATTGTTGAAAACTTTTCTCCTCACACAGGAACAATTACTGTTACCGATGCCAATAATTTTACAGTAAACGCTTCATATACAATTCCAGGAAACGCACGTATTCTGTGTTTAGACGGTCCAATGTCTGGTTATACATCACCAAATCAGTGCCTTGGAGGTGCAGGAGTGGGTGTTTTTTGCGGAACTCCTCCATTTGTTGCTGTTGCTACAAATATTCAGAATCCATCTCAACAATTTTTCTTTGAATGGGAGGGTGGAGATTCTCACTCAAGAAGAGCTTTTGCCAACAATTTGTGCCAAGGAATGTATAATTTGATGATTACTGATTCGAATAATGTTCAAAATCAAGGAGGCTTTCTTATCGATACAAACTCTTCGAATCCCCCAATAATTATTGGTCAATTTGACACTTGTATTGCAATTAATAATTATTTAGGCGCTTATGTTAGCGATGTATATGCAAATAGCACAGGTGTTTATGCCGTTTGGAATATTACTTTGGCTACAAACGAAGTGGTTGTTTTAAATGTTCATTACAATATTAACACTGCTGGAACATATCAATTTATATTGTATTTAAATTGTGATGGTGGCAAATCAACTACCACGTTGACAAGTTATTACACGGTTACTTCCTCTGATTTGATTCTTTCGGTACTAGATAAATCAATTATTTCTACTATAAATATATATCCTAACCCAATCACTGATTTTGTTTCCATTGATTTTGAGTCTACGAAAGAAGATGTTTTGTCAGTAAACATTATGAATATTCTTGGAGAATCAGTTTATAAAAAGAATATACTTGTAAAACAAGGTATGAATAAATCTACAATTGATTTTAGTTCATATTCAAGTGGTTTATACTTTATTCAACTCGTTGATAAACAACTTAATAATTTTAATATCAAGGTGATAAAATAGACTTTAAGCAACACTTAAACTTTCAATAATCATTATTAGGTCTCTGAATGGAGGCCTTTTAATTTTTTATACCGCTACGGTTTCTATAATAATCCAATTCAATACTTATCTTTTGGACTATAACAGAAATTCTATCGGCATAAACCAATACTAAAACCAAAATGCTCTTTGGACTAATTTGATTTAAGTATTGGTATTATATGAGGACGTATTTTTTTAAACCGCTCGTTAAATTTATTTTCTTCTACCAGATTAATTCGCACTGGAATTTTGTATGATTCAAGTTTGCTTTTGCACCACTTTTTGATTTCTAAAACTGGATTTTCAGGAATTTGCATTGATTTGTTAATCACAATATTACATGCTACATGCATTCCAGTGATAGGATTTTTTTCGCCATAAACCAAACAATCAGCCACCCAATCTAATGACAATATCGTGGATTCAATCTCCGATGGAAAAACTTTTTGTCCTCCAACATTTATTAGGTCACTATCACGACCTAGAAAACAAATCCAATCGCCATCTACCGCCACTCTGTCGCCAGTGCAATACCAGCCTTCATCATCAAATGGCGAAGATGCGTTTAAATAACCAATAATTGAAGATTGGGTTTTAATGTATAAAACTTCATCTACGATTTTAGTTTGATAATCTTCGCCTCCAATTTTTAGCCATAAAGAATTATTTGCTCTTGATTCTGTTCGCATTACACCTAATTCTGTGAGCCCGTAAGTCTGTTTAAACTGTACATTTGGCAACACTTCGTTGAGCCGAAGCAGCGTAGATTCGGGCATAGATTCGGTGCCATAAGTTATCATCTTCAACGATGACAAGCGATAGCGTTTATGAGCTTGGTTGAGCAAAATGAGGTTTAAAAAAGTAGGAGTTGAAGGCAGTAAATCTAATTCATATTGATCTATCAGATTACAAATTGAATCAGGATCGCGTTTTGCAGGAAAACAGACCGTTCCGCCACACGAAAGAATATGTAGCAACGTGTTAATTCCACCCCAATGATCGAAGAGTAAAAATACAATGCTTCTAAATGGTTTGCGTGGTTTGATGAATTTTGATAATAAAAAAGTAAAATCGTGAAGAGCTCCTTTTGGCTCCCCAGTTGATCCCGAAGAAAAAATGATGATACCTGGATGCTGATTTTTATTTATTAAATCAAATAATGTGTTTTTTTTAGATGAGTTGAATTGTTTAAAAATTGGTCCTTCTCCAGATAAGTCTATCAATAAGTCAATTTCGGCAATTTGAATTTTTTGCTCAATGTCCTTATTCTGAATAGCTAAAGGAACAATTATCGCATTGAGCTCAATTAATGCAAAAAAAATTGAAACAGTTTTAAAGCTAAAATCACCATAAATAGCCACCACTGTTGAAGGAGATATTGTTAAGCTTAGTTTTTCCTTCCATAAGTTTATCTCACAAATGAGTTGAGAGTATCTAAACATTTCGCCATTTGCATCAATTATTGCAGTTATGGTTGGATGTGTTTGGGATATAGAATATAAAAACTGAAGATTTTTGCTCATATTTTGATTTCTAAAATTTTGTAATATTTGAACTTAAAATCTTCGATATCGAATAACATAGTTCAAAAATCGGGAGGCAATTAGAATGTGATTTCCAACTGTTTTTAAAAATCCAAAATTCTTTTGCATCACTAAAAAACGTTCTTTTAGCGCTTTTGGAATATTGTTCTTAGACAACCCATTATCTAGGTATCGAGCTAAAATTAATCGTGAGTTTTCAATAACTTTTGCTCTTCGAAGGGACGTTAGAATCCAATCAAAATCGGCTGAAATTTTATATTTTGTATTGTAAAAAGGTGCTATTGATCGTTTTACAATAATTGATTGATGACATACAATTAATCCGTTTATTAACTTTTTCCAAGTTAGTACATCGGGCGTAGATAATCGACGCATCCCAATTTCTTTATCATCGGTATCAATAATAAGGGTTTCTCCGTAAATAACATCTGGCGTTATACCTTGATTTACAATTGATTCTAAAAGTAAAATAGTGTTATCATCAAAAATTTTGTCACCAGAATTTATAAACCACACATATTCCCCTTTTGCAATGCGCAGGCCCTTATTCATTGCATCGTACAACCCTTTGTCTGGTTCGCTAATCCAATAATCGATTACTTCGAGGTTTTTATGAATGATTTCAAGCGTTCCATCGCTAGAACCGCCGTCAATTACAATATATTCAAAGTTTGATGAAGATTGTGTGGCAATACTCTGAATAGTGCCTTCTAAAAACTGCTGGCTGTTATAAACCACAGTGATAATGCTAATAAGTGGGACCGGTTTAGGTATAGAATCCGGTTCGGAAGGAATATCGTCCATATTTGATAAAATTATTTTAATTGCAAAAGTAGTGATTTAATTGTTTCACAAAGGTACAATATTTATCCTCAAAAATTAATAACTAAGAGGAATTGACCCACTATTAATTCGAGGCTAATATCTTAAAATAAAGAGATTTGAAGACTATTTAGTAGATGATTCGGAAAGCTTTCTCTTTACTTCTTGGTAATCCATTTGTAACAAAGAAGTGCGTTTGCGATACATCAGTTTCTCTATTTTTTGATGAATTACAGATAAGAGGAGATCAAACTTCATGCTGCACCAACTTATTCGTCTTTTCGTTAGGATGTGAATATCTTTGTTGTTCGTATATAAATATAAGTTGAACTTTTTAGCAAGTTCGGCCAAACTTTCTTTGGTGAAAATTGCAATATGCTGACCAGTTTCAGGAGTAAAATACCACCACTGATTGATGTTTGTGTAATCTTCTTTTCTCAAGACCGTAGAAAAAATGATGGTATCGGTATGTTTGAGCATCGTTTCAAGTTCTGTAGTTGGATCTTCGAGATGTTCAAATACTTCAAGCGCAGTATATGCATCAACGGAATGATTGCTAGGAAGTTCCAGCCCTTTTGCAAAGATATTATTGCAATAAAGATCGTAATAATGGAAGTTGAATCCATTGTCGCGCATTAGCCGAACAAAAAGCCCGTATCCAGCACCATAATCAAGAAAAGTTGCATCTTTTTTAAAGTTTTGCTTGAGAATTCTCGAAACTCTTTTTGCAAAATCTAGGTTTCGGTATGCGTAACCAGTATCGCTATCAGCAATGGCATCAGAATATGCCTCTTCTAACCAATGAGGCTTTTCGGTGCTAATAAAGCCACACTTAGGACACTGAAAATACTGAATTGTATATTTGTGTAGGATTAGTCCTGTAAAAATCGGTGTTTGTTCTGTTCCGCAGATATTGCATTTACTCATTAGCGACATTTGTTATGGTTTTGTAATATGCGTTTATGGTTTTGTCTATTGTTTTTTGGAGCGTGTATTGAGTCAATAGCGCTTGCCCTTTATTAATTAAGGAAGCTCTAAGTGATGGATCTGAAAGCAATTTCTCTATTTGTGACCTCAGTTGTTCCGAATTTTGTGGCTCAAAGAATAAGGCGCCATCTTTGGCTATCTCAGGAAAGCAGCTGGCATCGCTCAGAATTATTGGGCAATTTGATGCCCAAGCTTCAAGAATTGGAATTCCAAAACCCTCATATTCTGATGGATAAATCAAACAAATTGCATTTTGATAAGCGGATTGGAGCTCTGAATCTGAGCAATTTTTTCGTTCAACCAAAGATTTAATACCAAGTGTGTCAAATGAAATATTCTCTTCTTCGTTAAATGGTTTTCCACCAACACAAAGTAATTTGCATTGATTCTGAATTAATATTGGAGCAATTGCTTTAATTAAAGTGCTGAAATTCTTGTATCTATCACGCTGGCCAACAAAAATAAAGTATGGAATTTCTGATGTAATATTTTCTGATACAATTATATTTGCAAAGGGATTTCCATGATAAATTACAGATATTTTCTCTGCGTTAATGCCAAAAAATTTAATCAAATCACGTTTTGTGTTTTCGGAAATTGCAATTATAAGGTCTGCTTTATTAAAAACCTTTCGTTTATGATTGGTGGTTCTATCCCAAAAAGGAAAGAGATTAGGATAAATTTCGTGTATCATATCGTGAGCCGTTACCACCAATTTTGTCTTAGACGAGATAAATGGAAGGAGGTACGAATTGTAGTATGTTATGTGGAGAATATCGGGCTTACTTTTGAGCAGTTTGTATATGTTATAGAGTTTGTTTAATGGATAAACGAGTATTTTATTCCATCGCCAAAGGGCAAAGGTGCTCGTTTTTATCCCGAAGTAAGATTCAAAATAGAAACTCTTCGGGAAAAGTACAGGAATAATCACCTCATGCTGTTTAGAAAAAGCGGATGCCAAATCATAAATGTATCTAGAGATGCCTCCAAATCGTTGAAGTACAATCATTTGGTAGTCAAACATGATGCGCAGTTTGCCGTTTTTCATCCAATTAGCGTTTATTAAAAAGAATTTCAGACCAATTTACATAGGGAAGTAGTTTGAGTTTTTTAAGCAACGATTTTTTGAAAAGTTTTTTAAATGTATATTCGTCAGCAAGTATATCTGGAGTGATATCTTTCGGGTGGATTAATGGAAATAAAATCTCTTTAACAGGCAAGTTGGCCATATCATTATCCATTACATTGGTATGCGTTCCGCCTGTTTGAAACCCTATATTCGAGATCAAATTTACGTTGGGAAGAATGGTAACTCCATTTTGTTTCCAAATGGCATATGTCCATTGATAATCCCAAGTATTTACTCCTTTGTGATATGTTTTTTCGAGTTTTTTTAACCAATAACGCTGCGCTCGGGGTTGATTAAAAATGGTTGCAATTTGATTTTGTTCCACAAACTCAGGGAATGAGTTCATATCAACATCATAATGTTTCCAAGCACTTCTCCACGAAGCCCAACCCCAAATATGTGAGTATTGAGAAAAATAATAACTGCCATTTCCTCTTAATTTTCCATTTTGGAAGTTGTCGCCACTAATGAGCATTACTTTTTCTTCTGTTTTATAATATTCTAGAAGATGCTCACAATATGAGAAAAAACTAGGATGAGGCAAACAATCGTCTTCAAGGATAATTCCCTGTTCTTCATTTTCAAAAAACCACGAAATCCCGTCACTAACTGCTTTTTTGCAACCTAAGTTTTCTGTTCGATATAGAAATTTTACCTCGCAATTCCAATCTACATTAATGATAGCTCGAGTTTGAATACTCTTCAATCGGTCGTTTTCATTCCCAACTCTTGGTCCATCTGCTGCAATGTACAATTTCTTTGGCTGAGCATTTCTAATCGCTTCAAACACTGAAAATGTGGTGTCTGGGCGGTTAAAAATTAGAAATAAAATGGGTGTATCGGTCATCGAATTTTTCTTCAAAATTACGAAAAAATGTTTTAATTCCGTATGCTAATATGGTTTAGCTAAATCATTATAAATAAATAAGTCCCGAATCATATTCGAGACTTATTTATCGGGGTTCTAAAAATTCATTTTTCAGCGTTAAACTGCCATTTTACAACTCTAATTTACCTATGTAAATGTCGATTTTTAAAATCTTGTTTGCCTCAAAAAATTGTATTTTTAGCCCCCCTCTTTTTTATTATATAAAAGACTATAGTTGCATTTTTAAGGAAAAAAACAAAACAAGACCTATAATTGAGGGCCAGCTTTTACCAAGTTTTTACCTTCTTCATTATCTGTAAAGTTTTTAAAGTTTTCGATAAACTTTTGAGCTAGAATATTTGACTGAACATCGTATTCTTCAGGATTATTCCACGTGTTTCTAGGGTTTAAAATATGAGAATTAACGCCAGTTACAGTTTTTGGTATTTGAAGCCCAAATGGATGAATCACTTCAAATTCAACATCAACAAGTTCGTTGTTTAAAATGGCACTAATAATTGCTCTTGTTGATTTTAAATCAATTCGTTTGCCAATTCCGTATGCACCACCTGTCCAACCTGTGTTTACGAGATATACATTTGCGTTATGTTTTTCTAATTTTTCGGATAAGATTTTAGCATACATTGTTGGGTGTAGCATTAAGAAAGGAGCACCAAAACACGAAGAAAATGTGAGTACAGGTTCTTTAATTCCACGTTCGGTGCCAGCAACTTTAGCTGTATACCCACTTAAAAAATAGTACATTGCTTGTTCTTTGGTAAGTTTCGCAACGGGAGGTAGCACGCCAAAAGCATCAGCACTTAAAAAGATAATATTTTTAGCATGATTGGCTTCGGAAATTGGTTTTACAATATTCTCGATGTGATAAATTGGATAACTTACACGAGTGTTTTCTGTTTTAGCAGTTGATTTAAAATCAATTACACCAGTTTGATTATCATACGTTAAGTTTTCTAAAAGCGCATCTTTACGGATAGCATTATAAATGTCAGGTTCATTTTCAGCACTAAGATCTATACATTTTGCATAACATCCCCCTTCAAAATTAAACACTCCGTTATTATCCCATCCGTGTTCATCGTCGCCAATTAGCATTCTGTTTGGGTCTGCACTGAGGGTAGTTTTTCCAGTACCAGAAAGACCAAAGAACAGAGCGGTATCTCCATCTTTTCCAACATTTGCGGAACAATGCATTGACGCAATTCCTTGAAGTGGTAAGAAGTAGTTCATCATTGAAAAGAATCCTTTTTTCATTTCACCACCATACCAAGTTCCCCCAATTACAGCGGCTTTCTCGGCAATATTGAAGGCAACAAAGACCTCACTATTTAAGTTTTGTTCTTTAAAGTTTGGATTAACAGTTTTGCAGGCATTCAACAATACAAAATCAGGTTCAAAATCATTTAGCTCATCTTCGGTAGGACGAATAAACATATTTTTCACAAAATGTGACTGCCAAGCTACTTCACTAATTACTCTTATTTTAATTCGAGTATCTAAATCTGCTCCACAAAAAGCATCAGTTACGTAAAGTTTTTTTCCAGAAAGTTGCTGTTGACCCAATTTAAATAGATCATTCCAAACTTCTTTTGTGATGGGCTTATTGTCTGAACCTTTGCGATTTGCACCAGCCCACCATACATTGTTTTCGGTAGTTTTATCGAATACAATATACTTGTCTTTGGGCGAACGACCTGTAAACTCGCCGGTGTCAACATTTATTGCACCTAAGCTTGTTAAAAACCCTTTTTCATAACCCTTAAGATTCTCATCTGTTTCGTGATGAAATAACTCATCATAAGAAAGATTGTGAAAAATTTTCACAACATCCTTAATGCCGTATTTACCTAAGTAAATTTGTCTTTCTCCCATAAAAATATTTTCTATTTTTTTAGTATTTGGTTTTGATTTTACAAAGATAAAAATTAATTTTTGATTCTTGTGTTTTTCCTTTTTTAAACACCAAAAATTGTTTTATAACATATAAAAATTCAATTTTAGCAACAATGTTCACTATTGTTTTTTTGCTCTGCAAAGATTTTTATGACTATCCGTTTTTAGCCCTAACATTGATTTTGGCATATAAATAGTTTTGCTTCGCAACAATTTTTCCGCCAAAATCTTTATTTTCATACCCTTTTACCCCGTGCATCGCATGGGGGAATTATTATTTGGCATAGTTCGGCAAGCTCACTACATCGCCTTCAGCGCCATAAAGCAGCATCAATAGTATAGAAAACGGACAGCTAATATGATTTTTTCCGCCAAAATCTTTATTTTCATACACTTATACCCCATGCACTTCGACTGTGCTCAGTGACCAGCACGGGGTTATTATTATTTGCCGCCTTCAGCGCCACAAAATAGCATCATTAGTATAGAAAACGGACAGTTAAAATGATTTTTCCGTCAAAATATTTGATTCTACTTGATTATTTTGCGAAACTTATAGAACGACCTTCGAAATTGAGAATATTATCAATAAACAATAAATCGGTAAGTTGAATTACTTTTTAATGATTAATTTCCCAGAAACAACTTTACTATTGTTAGTAATGGTATAAAAATATAATCCGTCAACAAGGTTTGTTTTAATATGTAAAAGAGATTCTTGTTTTTTGATTATTTCTACATAAACAAGTTGTCCGAGTGGTGAAAAAAGTTTTATTGTTGAATTTGAGCTTAAATCAAACTTAGCGAGGTTAATAGAAAAGTTTCCATCACAAGGATTTGGAAAAACATTGTTTTCAGATTTTGTCTCTCTATCTATTTGCTCAACCCCAACTACCAGATGATTAGACAGTTCTGAAGTGTTGCCCATATTATCTGTGGCGGTAGCTGTAATATATTCTGATGGCAATAACGTAGAAGTAGAAATAGTCCATTCGCCTAAATTATTGGTGTTGGTTCTTCCAATAAATTTTTGTGCTTGACTTCCAGTGGAATTTGAACTTGCAAATAATTCAATAGTAATTCCTAAGTTTCCACCATCGCAGGTGTGATCTATTGTGCCTTGAATTGTGGTGAGCTGTGTGTTAGAATTGTAAGTTGAGGTAACAATTGTTGGAGAATTCATTAAGTTATTAGGGCCAAAATCACAATCACCAGCATCGTTTGGAGTAATTCCTAAAGGATATAAATCAATCCCAATTCCCAAATTTCCATAGATTTTGTTCTCAGTAAATTTGTTATATTTGCAAGAATCGGTCATCACGCTAATTCCATTACCGCCATTAAAAGCAATTGTATTTCCTTTGCCTTCGAGACCAATTTGATTATATTTAGGACCTTCAGCAATTCTGATTCCATCGTAACTATTTCCATAATTTGCAATTCCAGAAAAGTCGGTGCCGATGAAGTTTCGGATAATCACATTGCTATCCGTACCGCCAATATGAATGTCAATTCCGTTTTGTAAGCTTCCCGAAATCACATTACTATCGATAAAATGGTGATACGAAGGACCATCGATTACAATTCCATTTGCATTGGGCAGTTTGGAAGTACACGAAAAGTTTAAGCCAATGATGTTTCCAATTACTGAATCGTTTTGAGTTTGAGGGTTGTATAAAAATATTCCATATCCAGAGTTTCCCGAAATCAAGTTTTTAGCTCCCGCAATATATCCACCGACAGTATTACTATTTGCTCCATCATCGAAAAGAACGCCATAGGTATTTGGAATAGCAATGTTTCCGGTAATATCTGTACCAATAAAGTTTCCGATTATCAGATTATTTGTGCATCCTCCGCCAAAGACTGGAACGCCGTAAGCTTCATTTCCCGATACAAAATTGCGTGCACCAACAGTATATCCACCAATTACATTGCTGCTGGAAGTGCCTTCAATACTAATTCCATCGAAGTTTTTTAGTGCTCCATTTCCAGCTCTGTTTAAGCCCACATAATTGCCAATTATTGAATTATTGTTGGAATTCACCAATCGAATTCCACAGTGGGTATTTCCGGAAAAAATATTTCGGTCAGCCGCAGTTATTCCACCAATAATATTATGATTTGGACCACTCAAAAGCTCAATTCCGTGGGTGTTAGACATGGTATCGGTTGCATTATAATTACATCCAATATAATTTCCAACGATTTGATTATTTGTTGCATTTGAGCCAGAAATTTCAATTCCAACAGTAAAACCTCCAATTATTAATCCTTTTACAACAATATTTGAGGCGTTATAAATATGAAAAGCAAAGTCGGAGCCATACAAATGTTTTCCGTCGATGCAAATTTCTGGACCATTTATGTTTGTGTTTCCTCCAAAGGTTGTTTGCGATGTTCCATCAATTATTATGTTGTTTTGAGTAATAAATGGGAGTGTACTAAGTGGTGTAATTTTCCAAATTCCTTGCGAACTAATGTAATTTACATCTGAAGCAGGAATGTTAAATACAATTGAATGATTTCCGGGCATCGCATTCGCATAAGTTATTGCTTCTCTAAGCGAACCAGCGCCATTATCGGCAGTTGTGGTAACCGTAAAGATGGTTGCATTTGTAATTGTACTTATCAAACACAACACAATAAGTAAATTTGTTTTTAATAATTTCATTTTGCTATTTCTAGTTTTTAATAAAACGTAAGACTTTACCAGCCGATTTATTATCTGATATTTTCACCAAATACATTCCGCTTTTAAGTTGTAGATTGTCAATATTAAATGTAAATAAATTATCCCCTTGAGGTACTGTTTGGTTATAAATATCAGCAATTTTTTTTCCATCGATTGAGAGTATTGAAATAAGCAGAACTGTTTGTTTCTCAATGCTGTACTCCAAAGTAAATGAACTACTTACTGGCATAGGATAAATATTGCAATCCTTCGATAATTCATTTTTGTTAATCCCAACCGTTAGGATGTGAGTGGAAGAAAATTCTGAAGTATTTCCCATGGTATCCGTTGCAGTAGCTGTAAGCATATCGGCAGGAAAGATTAAATTTGTAGTTAAACTCCAGGTTCCATCTTGATTTACTGTGGCTGTTCCAATGTATTTCGTGGCACTTCCATTTTGGAACATATTGCTGTTATTCGATTTAAAAACTTCAACTTTTGCATTTATTGGATTCGTATAATCAAGAGTTCCATTGATTTGTGTAGTTTCGAATCCAGTGGTATAATTAGCACTGAGAATTGTTGGAGAATTCATTAGATTGTTCGCACCATTATCAAGATCTCCTGGGTCATTAGCATTTACTCCGTAAGGATAAAGGTCTATATCTAAGATTTTATTATTATAAATTCTGTTTTCAGAAATAGTGTTTTTGATGCAATTTGCATCATTGATAACAACTCCAACCGTATCGTGATTGGCAATTATGTTTCCTAAATTAGCTCCGCCAATGCGGTTATTACTAGATCCTTGAGTAATGACTATTCCCGCTTTGCCATTATGTAAATCTGTTGTAGTATCTGGATTAACTCCAATTTTATTTCGGGTAATCTGATTGAAATTACTATGTTCGAAAACTACAATTCCATAAGTGGTGTTTCCGCTAATTAAGTTTTTATCAATTTTTGTATTGGATGATTTTGTGGTAACACCGATGCCAATATCATTAGGCAATTGGTTGTTTCCGGTAATATCTGTTCCAATAAAGTTTCCAACAATTTGATTGTAGCTAGTTCCTGTATCAGCCAGTAAAATTCCATCAAAAGTATTCCCAGAAACAATGTTTTTATCTTCAAAATTATCTCCACCAATAATATTGTATTTTGTGCCACCACCAAGTAAAATTCCACTTTGATTTGGAATTGAACCTGTCCCAGTAGCATTTGTGCCAATAAAGTTTCCCTTCACCACATTCGAATCAGAGCCAGTGGTGACAATAAAAATTCCATAAGCTAAATTTCCAGATAGAACATTATTAATAAATGGGTTTTTATATGAGCCACCATCCACACAAATTCCAGTTGCATTTGGCATTGCAGTGTTTCCAGTTGCATCAACACCGATGTAATTGCCTATGGTATAATTGTTTGAAGAGTGTCCGTAGATATCGTGACCATAAACTCTGTTGCCAGAAATTACATTTCGTTCTCCTGCGGTATATCCACCAGCAATGTTGTTTTTAGAATTTGAGTTAAAATACAATCCATTCGCTTGAACGAGAGAATCGTTTTGACGTTTAAGCGCAATGAGCCCTGTGGCATCTGGACCAATGTAGTTGCCAATAATAAGATTGCTGTCAGAAGCTTCCATGCAGAGTCCCATTTCAATGTTTCCAGAAATGATATTTCGTTCTCCACTAGTTGAGCCTCCAATGGTGTTACTATTTGCATTACTCTTTAAATAAACGCCGGTGTAATTGCTTAATATTTTATTTCCATTTGCTCCAACTCCAATGTAATTTCCCTTAATTGTATTGTTTCGAGTTCCAGAATATACAAGTACAATTCCGGCTAATCGGTTTCCAGAAATTATATTTCTATCGCCAACAACACTTCCACCTATAGTATTTAGAGATGAGCCACTTATGAGAATTCCATTTCCATTGGCAATGGTGTCGTTTGCTAAAATATTGGTTCCAATATAGTTTCCCTTAATACTGTTTTGAGTGGAACTAACACCCATTATTGCAATTCCACCTTCTTTGTTTCCCGAAATAATATTTCGCTCCGAATTAGTAGATCCACCAATTACATTATTATATGAATTATTAATTGCGATTCCATAATAATTAGGTAAAGAATCAGCAGGAGTTAATCCATTTTTATTGATTCCAATATAGTTTCCTTGAATTGTATTGTTGAATGAAGTTGGATTGTTGATAGCTATTCCAGCATATCGATTTCCAGAAATAATATTTCTTTTAGTTGTATCGTTTCCTCCTATTGTGGTTGAACTTGCTGAATCGAGGGCAATTCCGTAGTAATTAGAAATGATATTTATCCCCATTCTATCTACTCCAATTTTATTTCCCTGAATCGTATTTGATGCTGCATTTCTAATAGCGATTCCGGCAGTATAATTTCCCGAAAGGATATTGTTTTTAATCATATTTCCAGAAGGACCACCTACTATTGCAATCCCAATATCGTTTGAATCTGCAGCAGATGCATTATGATTTACACCAATGTAACAGTCTGATATTATGCAACTACCATTTGGATAACTTAAATACTTTGTGATAATGATTCCTGCTTGAAATCCATTAATAATAAATCCTTTTGCTACTCCACCCGAAAAAGGAAAGCAGAATGCATAGAGTAAATTTAAATTGCTTTTAATTTGGATTTCTGGGCCATTTGGGTTTGTGTTTCCGGGTTGTGATGTTCCATCAATTACCACAGATATGCTGTTTATGGTTGGCAATACCGTTAGTAATGTGATTGTAAAAACGCCAGTTGTAGCATTAAAATTTAAATCGCTTGTTGGGATATTAAATTTTATGGAATCAGCATCCATTGCATTTGAATTTGCAGCGTTAATGGCTTCCCTTAATGATCCAGCTCCTGCATCGGAAGTGGTCGTTACTGTGAACACTGCGGAATAGGAGAAATTAACAATAAAAATTGTCAATAATAAAAGGAATGTTTTTTTCATTTTGTATTTTTTTTTGAGACAAATATAATCGTTTATTTTAATTTTTTATAATATGTTTTTTGTTTTTAGCCCAGACATTGATTTTTGCATAAAAATTGTTTTGCTTCGCGCCAATTTTTGCGCCAAAATCCTTATTTCTATACTATTAAACCCCGTGCATTGCACGGGGTTATTAATATTTGGCATAGTTCGGCAAGCTCACCACATCGCCTTCAGCGCCATAAAATATTATAAGTAACTCAAAATCCTAATTTAAATTTTTGAACTATTAAAAATCATCAAATTTTCGAAAAAAAATATCTCTTAAGAAAGGCAATTGGTATCAATATTCTAAAAAAGAGTCCACTCCGAAAAGTGCTATTTCTGAAAATCCGCTTTGCCCCAGCCCTCGTATCTAAAGAGGGAGGCAGATTTTCAGCGACTTCCCTTTAGATTAAGGGCAAAAAGTCCCTGAAAATAAGAAAAATGACTTTTCGGAGTGGACTCAAAAAATCAATTTAGTAAGTACAATATTTTTTAGTTTGATGCTTTTTTCTCTTTCAATAATGATTCGTTGATATACATTACAGCCTGCAGCCGAAGCTCTTACGAATTTAATCGGGGTGTTTGAGCCAATGTTGTAATTTCCATTTTTATCGGAAATGGTCCATTTAAAATTCTTCCAATCGGCATCCCAAGCACAAATAACGGCATTAGGGAACGGCATTCCTTTCATGTTTTCGATTTTACCTTGAATGGTATAATCGGTATATTCCATGCGATAATAGTGAAGATCATCGGGCAGTGGACAGTTTTGAGAAGTGGTGAGTGAAATTGTTTTAAAAAAAGGCACGATTAATTTATCTTTTCCTTGGTGGTCAACAAGTCCCATATTATCAACATTATTTCCCCAAAACAGATCTCGGAACATCCACCACGAATATCCTTGAGCTCCTTTGCAAAGCGCTCTGTTAAACGAAAAAGTGGCATATCGAAGTTGATCTGAAGCAGAACCTTGGTTAAATTTTTGGGTAGAATCATCCGTGCCGCTATAGCCAGTTTCTCCAACAATCCAAGGTTTTTTTGAGGTTTGCGAAATCCAATGCAAAGAAGCGGCAACATATTCAAAATCGGTATTTGTTGGGTACAGATGGTAGTTCACAAAATCAATATTTAATGCCTCAGGATCCCATTCTAAAATGTCTTCGGGACCAATTAATCCAATAGTAACTAGGGTTTTAGGTAATCTTTTTTTTATTGATTTATACCACTTTTCTGTTACCAAGAATAATTCATTTTTGCTCAGCTTGGAAGAATTGCTATAAATGGGCTCATTAAAAATATCGATAGCAAAAATGGGAGATGTTTTTTTTAAGGTATCACATAATATTTCAAGCCATTCAGTGTACTTTTCTTGAATTTTATTGCGTTGGAGATTCGCTTTTCCAGTTAAAAAAATAACTTGGAGTCCTGCATCGTGAGCCTCTTCAACAACAGCTTTAGCCATTGATGCTAAAACTTTATTATTTTTTTTTGACGAAAGAAAAGGAATATTATCCAGACTGACTCCTTTTTTGCAGTTTACCCACAATTTTTTATCATTTGAGGAATTACTTGCTTGTAATTCTAATCCACAGATGCGAACCGTGTTGAATCCCATTTCTTTGATGCGTGCAAAATCACTAAAAAGTGCCATTCGCGCATCCAATTGATTATTGCAACACCGTTGATTATTCTTGCTGTAGCCGTGATTTGGTCCAATCCAAAAGACTGTTTCATCATCTGTGAAAATATCTACTTGATAATTTAAAGTTAACGCAAACCAAGGTTTTCCGTCCTGTGTAAATTTACCTTGAGTTATTGAAATTGGACTTGGAGATTGACAAAATCCAGTCAATAAACTTCCACTCAATAACAATATTAACCAAAAATATTTAGATGAAAGACTCATTTTGAATAGCTTTTTTTCTCATTAATAGTATCATCAATACAGCAAAAAAAGAGGTGATTGCAAGAACCCAGTAGTTATCGGTTGTGCCAATTTCGTTGAGGTCTTTTTTCCCTAGATATGTGGTCTGATAAAAATAACCAATCACAGAGATGGCGTTATTTACAAAATGGGCAATAATTGAAGGAATTATTGAGCCAGAATACACATAAGCATAACCCAAAATCAGTCCTAATCCAAAGCGAGATAAAAAGCTAAAAAATTGAAGATGTATTGCTGAAAAAACAATTGCAGAGAGCAAAACTACCATATGTTTGCTTTTAAATATTTCGCTGAGTACGCCCATTAAAGCGCCTCTAAAAAGAAGTTCTTCGCATATTGCAGGTACGAGTGCTAGGAAAAAAACATTAAAAAGGAGCCATCCAAAACCTTCAACATTTAAAAATTTCATCATCATATTATTCCCAACGGTCTCCTGTTGCTTCATCGTTTCAATAATTGATTGCATCGAATCGGGTATTGGAAACGACATGCTTATCTGTAGCAACCACGAAGTTAGTGGAATAGCTAAAATAATAGCGATTGTTGGGAATATTAAAAACTGAAAACCTTTGATTTTTCGCAAACCCAAATAATGAAACCCCTGATTACTGTTGAGACGAGCAAAGAACCAAGCTCCAAGAGCAAAAACTCCAATTTGAGTAAACAATTGAAAGAAAACGTGATAGGATAATGGAGTCGAACCGTTTGCTAATCCAGTTGTTGCCACATCTTTTCCCCAAAGAATCATTCCAACCAGCATTAAAAAAATTGGAACAATAATTAAAAAAGCAATAAATGCTAATATAAACACCAATAATTTATTAAATGGTTTTGAATTCCGAAGAAGAGCAAGGTCTATCATTTTGGCAATTATTAAATTCAAAAGCAAATGTATTGATATTTTTTCATTGTTGTCTGATATAAATTAATAAAATTGTTGTATAATGCAGATAAACAGCACATTGCTCTGATAATGGTTTAGCTTTTTGAAAATTATATTTGAAAACAAGGGGTATTAGCGCAGGGGCAAAATGAAAATCAATAAAATAAAGAATATTTTTAATAAAGCAGATGAAAAACTCAATTTGTTTGCCCATCCCTCCCGCCTTTGCGGGATAAATTTCGGGAGCAAATAGAGTTAAGCTTATATGCTTCAGATTTTCAATACTTCACCCTATAGATCGGAGCAAAAAATATTGAAAATCTAAATTCAAAACAAGTTTATGATTGGGGCAGAATGAAAATCAATAAAAAAATAATTTCTGTGGTTGTGATAACCCAATAAATATATTATCTTTGAAAAACTTAATACCTACTTCAAAATGAAAAATATATCTTTATTTATATTTTTTTCACTATCAACGTGTTTGTATTCTCAAAACTTGGTAAGAAATCCTAGTTTTGAAGAGTATAATATTTGTCCAAACTTTTTCTATCAAATCAGTTATGCAAATTATTGGAGTGCCGGTTGTGAATATGGAAACCACGATGAATATTTCAATTGTTGTATGTTAAATGATCCAAATATTGACCCCTTTCTTGCATTATTATGGATTCATGCTTATGATGCACGAACTGGATGTGGCGAAGCCGGACTGCTTTTCTATTATACATCCACGGCAGGAGGAACTACTTCAAATTATAGGGAAGCGATAACTGGAAAACTTAATAATTCTTTAATTCCAAACAATTGCTACAAAGTAATATTTTACATAAGATTTTTTGGATACCACCAAGATAATTTCATAAATAGCAGGAATATACTTAATTATGCAACTAACAAAATAAGTGCTTTAATTTCACCAGATTCAACCATTTATCCAACTGTTGGTTTTACTGATTTATTTCTACTACACCCACAGATTAATTATTATGGACCAGTTTTAAATGATACTACGTCTTGGGTTAAGATTGAGGGAAGCTTTATTGCTCAAGGAAACGAGCAGTGGATACATATTTCTAGCTTTGTACCCGACGATTCGGTTACTGTATACTTGCATCCAAGTTTAACAAATTATATTGATTCCTCAAATATTGGTAGTTATTACCTCATCGACGATGTATCAGTTTTTCCGTGCGATGCGCCTGTATATATTGTTAACGCAGGAAACGACACTTGTCTAAAACCCGGAAACAGTGTAAGAATAGGTACACCACGACGTAATGAATATTTATACTGGTGGTACGACGAACAAGGGAACTTTTTGGATACCTCGGCTCAAATTACAGTGAGTCCCACTCAAACCACAAGCTACATATTGGTGCAAAAAGACTTTAAATTCGACGAAACTAGAGACACAGTTACTGTTACCGTAGATACTAATTGCTTTGAGCCAGAAACAACCCAAATTTTCATACCCAATGTTATCACACCAAACAACGATGGCTCTAACGATTTTTTTATAATTGAAGGAGGCTCAGAATTAATACTGGAATTACAACTGTTTAACCGCTGGGGTAAAATGGTATACCAAAACAGGCACTATCAAAATAATTGGCCCATAAATGAAGTTGCAGATGGTGTTTATTTTTATATTTTAAAAGCCACTTCCCCCAATGGAAATACAACCGAGTACAAAGGAAGCGTCAGCGTTGTGAGATGAGAGAACAGTTTGAAAGTCAAAAGTTGTGCGGATTACTTTTGCACAAAAGTTACAGGTTTAAAAGGAAGCGGTATTGCTTAGAAATCATGAGAGAAAACACACCAAAAGCTCTGATTTTCAACACTTCACCTTTTAGGGCCGGGGCAAAAAGTGTTGAAAATCTATATACAAAACAAGTTTTTTGGTTGGGCAAAATGAAAATCAGCAGAATAAAGAATATTTTCAATAAAGCAGATGAAAAACTCAATTTGTTTGCCCATCCCTCCCGCCTTTGCGGGATAAATTTCGGGAGCAAATAGAGTTAAGCTTATATGCTTCAGATTTTCAATACTTCACCCTATAGATCGGAGCAAAAAATTTTGAAAATCTAAATTCAAAACAAGTTTATGATTGGGGCAGAATTAAAATAAGTGAAAAAAGCAATTACCTAAAAGAAAACAAAAGACAGTGAAAATTTTATTTGCGTTAAAAAAGCAAAAGAAAAACACCTTTTTTTATTTTATTTAATCGTTGTAGTAAAATTGACTTATTTTTTATTATATTTGTGGGTTATAATTCTATATCATTATTAATGAAGTGCTTTTCAAACAAATATATTCGTTTTATAGAATTATTATAGGGGTAAAAATTAAAAAAAATTGGACATTCAATATTTACTTAATTTGAAATAACATGAGAAAGTTTTCTTTGTTTATCATGGTGATTACACTGCTTTTTTCTAGCAATGTTTTTGGTCAATTAACTGGGATAAAAACAATTCCTGGCAATTATGCAACACTTGCATCCGCAATTACAAGTTTAAACTTACAAGGAGTTGGAACAGGTGGTGTTATTTTCAATGTTGCAGCTGGATATGTGGAAACAGCCCCAGCAGGCGGACTAGTAATCACAGCTACTGGGACAGCTACAAATACAATTGTTTTTCAGAAAAGCGGTACTGGTGCAAATCCATTAATTACTGCTCCCATTCTTACCGCAGCTACTGCGTATGATGGAGTTATAAAAATTGCAGGTGGTGATTATATCACTATTGATGGGATTAACATCGTTGAAAATAGTGCAAATTCCGTATATTTAACCGATTGGGGTTATGCGCTGGTAAAAGCTAGCGATATTACGCCATTTGATGGATGTCAGTATGTTACCATTAAAAATTGCACCATTAGTTTAAACAAATCTAACCAAACTGCCGTTGGTATTTATGCAGGAAATCATATTGCTACAGCTACTATTCCACTTACAATTACTGCAACTACAGATGCAATGAATAATTGTAAGTTTTTCAACAATACAATTTCTAACGTATATTGTGGTATTTCGATTACAGGTTTTGCTGCAGTAACTCCTTTTACTCTTTACGATTCTAATAATGAAATAGGAGTGGGGGGAGCAAATTCAATTACCAATTTAGGTGGAGGTGCTACTTCGGTAAGAGCAATAAATGCCAGTGGACAAAAAAGTTTAATCATCGCCAATAATATTATAAATTCATCCATAAATGGTTTAACCAGTACAGGATACGGTATTTATACTTCGGGTGGTACTTCGTCTAATGTTGATATTTACAATAATACAATTACACTAACTCTTACTGCTGGTGTATTTTCAAGTGCGATTAATGGAATAAGCAATGGTATGGGAAGTACCGCCGCATCTAACACCGTTAATATTTACAATAATACCATTACAAATTGCAATATTTCTGCGGCAACTACTGCCAACTTCAATGGAATTGTGAATACTGCTACTGCAGCAACAGTAAACATGTACGGAAACACCGTTAATGGTTGCACACTTGCCGGTATTGGCGATTTTTCTGGTATTTACAACATCGTTGGAATGGGAACAGGTCCATTAACTATTTATTCAAATATTATTACAAATAACACCAAATCTGGAGCAAGTGGAAACTTATTTTGTATACAAGCATCTACAGCAACCATAAATTTTTACTCAAACAATATTCACGATAATTCTGCAACCGGAACTACCTCTTTATATGGATATTATAATGCTGGTTCGCCAGTAATTGAAACATATCGAGATAATACAATTTATAATTTATCACATACGGGCACAGGAACAGTTTCTGGTCTTCAAATCAACACCGTTTCTGGTACAAAAAACATTTATGGAAACAACATCTATAATTTAAGTTCTGGTGGAAATGTTATTGGTTATTCAAGTTGGAGCGGTATGCCAACAAATTTCTATAAAAATAAAATTTACAATATTTCTACTACTGGAGCAGCATCTCAAGCAATGGGTATTAGCTATACCGGGAATACTGGATACATTTATAATAATTTTATTTCCGATATAAAAGCGCCATCTTCTACGAATGTTTTGGCAGTAGTTGGAATAAATATTACTGGAGGTGCTACTCAAAATATATTTTATAACACGATCTATTTAAATGCAACAAGTTCTTCCACTTCAACTTTTGGAAGTGCTGGTATTTACAAATCACCTAATATAACAGGTGATTTTAGAAATAATATTGTTGTAAATAATTCAACTGCTGGAACAGGAGCTGGAAGTTATTCTTCAGCTATTAAACTATCGGGAGCTTATAATGATGCATATTATTCTAATACATCAAACAACAACTGTTTATATGCAGGCACTCCATCTGCAACTAATTTGATTTTTTCTGATGGAACGAACAATATTCAGACATTAGCTGCATATCAAACTTTAGTGACTCCTCGTGATTTAGCTTCATTTACTGAAAATCCTCCATTTGAAAATGTGGCTACTGCACCTTACGATTTGCATGTAAAGACCACAGTTGCTACAGGTTGCGAAAGTGGTGGAATCCAAATAACCAATCCAATAAGTATTACCGATGATATTGATTCGGGTACTCGAACTGCCACTCCAGATGTTGGTGCAGATGAATTTATTGGGAACACTTCTTCGGTGTTAAATCCAACGTTTAGTGCTGCGGCTATAAGTTCGTCGCAAATAAATCTAACATTTACAGCGAATCCAAGTTCTAACAATGTTGTGATTGTTTGGAATACCACAGGCGTTTTTTCAAATCCATCGGGAATTCCTCCAACCACAGTTGGGAATGCATTTGCTGGTGGAAGTTTTTTATATAATGGATTAGTTTCGCCCGTTTCTCATACAGGATTAACAGCAGGGACTACTTATTATTATAAAGCTTTTTCTTATGATGGATCTTTCTATTCATCGGGCGCAACTGCAAATGCTACAACTCCTTGTGCTCCAGTTACAGTCTTTCCATATACAGAAGGATTTGAAACAGGTTTTGTAAATCAGACCACAATTGCTGGTTGTTATACTCAACAAATGGTTACAGGAAATGCATATTGGACCGCTAATAGTACGCTTACAGATTACAATAGAGGAGCTAGAACTGGTACAAGAAATGCCTATCTTCGTTATGCTACAGATACATGGTTGTGTCGTCAGTTCCATCTAATTGGTGGTCAATCATATACCTATTCTTTTTACGCCCGTCAAGATGCAACCACAGGCTCAAACATAGAAGTTAAATACGGATCAACAGGCAATTCTGCCGGAATGACAAACACGATTATTTCTTCTACAGCTGTAACAAATGGTGCTTATCAACTGAAGATTGGAGTATTTACACCACCTGCCACTGGAGATTACTTTATTGGAATTCACGGTGTTGAATCAACAGGTTCGATGTACTTGAGTATTGATGACATTTCGTTGTACTTAACACCTTCTTGTCCAACGCCTACAACTCCAATAGCAACTTTAATTACATCAACCAGTGCATCGTTGCGTTGGAATCTTGGCGGAACAGAAACTGCTTGGATTGTATATTATAAAACCGTTGCTGCGGCAACATATACTGCAATTAATAACGTAATCAACAATCCGTATCCATTAACTGGATTAACTCCGAATACAACTTATATGTATTATGTAAGAGCAAAATGTGCTGTTGACGACTCAAGTGCAGTTTCTACAACTACCACATTTACGACTACTTGTAATACAATTTCTGCATTCCCATATATTGAAGATTTTGAAACTAATGCACTCCCAACATGTTGGACAGAAACAAGAACACCAGCATCAACAGTGGGATGGGCTTCAACAGCAACTGGTTATGTGGGTAGGGGAGTACGTTTTAACTCATTGAATAATACGAATGGGAATATGTCTCTTCTAAAAACACCAGTCATTAATATTACTTCATTGTCGTCGGCGCAACTTGAATTTTGGTGGAAAAACCCAAATGGCGGGAATTACAGATTGCTACTATCTACTGATGGTGGAAATACATTCCCCGTAGTTTTAGCTTCAAATATGACAGCCCAAACTGCTTGGGTTCTAAAAACCATCAATTTATCTTCATATTTAACCATAGGTAGTAACTTAGTTCTTGGATTTGAAGGAACTAGTAGTAATTCTAATGGAGACGCCTATTTGTATTTAGATAAATTAGTGATAGATGTTGTTCCTACATGTCCAGAACCAACCGCGTTGACCTCAAATTCTTATTCTCCAACAACTGCTTCTTTGGGTTGGACAGCAGGCGGAACAGAAACTGCTTGGATTTTATATTACAAAACTGTCGCAGCTGCTAACTATACTGTAATTAATAATGTAACCACAAATCCATATTCATTAACGGGATTAGCGGCAGCTTCAAATTATATATTTATGGTAAAAGCAAATTGTGCTGTTAACGACACCAGTGTAGTTTCTGCAACCAAAACATTTACTACTGCTTGTAATGCAAATACAGTTTTTCCATATTTACAAGATTTTGAAACAAATACACTTCCAACTTGTTGGACAGAATTGAGAACACCTACATCAACCACAGGCTGGGCTTCTTATGCCACTGGATATGTAGCTAGAGGAGTACGTTTTGATTCTTTTAATAATGCGAATGGGAACATTTCAATACTAAAAACTCCGATTTTAAATTTAACATCTCTATCGTCTGCTCAAATGGAATTTTGGTGGAAAAATCCAACGGGTGGGAATTTTAGAATATTGTTATCAAACGATGGTGGAGCAACTTTTCCAATTGTACTAGCCACTAATTTAACGGCTCAAACCAACTGGGTTTTAAAAACGATAAATCTTTCATCATATATCTCGACTGGAAGTAATGTGGTCATAGGATTTGAAGGTACTAGTAACTGGGGAAATGGGGATGCATATATTTATCTCGACAAATTAAAAATTGATTTAGTCCCAACATGTCCTATTCCAACTGCTTTAACAGCAACAAGCATCACAACTACTTCTGCAAATTTAGGTTGGACCCCAGGTGGAACAGAAACTGCTTGGATTGTATATTACAAAACTGTTGCAGCTGCTAATTATACAGTCATTAATAATGTAACCACAAATTCATATTCATTATCGGGATTAGTGCCAGCTACAAATTATATGTTCATGGTAAAAGCAAATTGTGCTGTAAACGACACAAGCTATGCTTCGGCTCCAAAAACATTTGCAACAGTTTGTAATGCTACTACATTACTGCCATGGACTGAAGGATTTGAGACGGTTACAACCCCTGCTCTACCTAGTTGTTGGTTAAAACAAAATGGAGATTACATATCTGCTACAAATATGACTAGCAATCAAGATGCAAATGCAAGAACTGGTGCGCGGTTTATGATAGAGGCAGGAACTGCAACTAACGAATATATCTGGACCCCAGGATTTCAGTTGACCGCGGGAACTTCTTACGATTTTTCTTTCTGGTGGGCTGGTGATACTAGAAATGGTTGGACTGGTGACGTATTCTACAACACTTTTCAAGATTCAAATGGCGCCACTCAGATAGGTAATTCATTTGTTACAAGTGGTACAACTACTTCATTAACTTATCAGCAAGCATTAAGAACATTTATTCCAACAACTACGGGTACTTATTATTTTGCAATTAGAGTTAATGCTACTAATTATCCATTTTATTTAAGTTTTGATGATTTTAGATTAGCAAATTCACCAAGTTGTCCTCCACCAACCAATTTAACCACAGTAAATACAACATCCAATAGCGCAACATTATCTTGGACCCCAGGTGGAACAGAAACTGCTTGGATTTTATATTACAAAAAAGCTACGGATTTAGCTTATACAGTAGTAAATAATGTCAATTCAAATACATATTTATTGAGTGGGTTGACTGTTTCTACAAATTACCTTTATTACGTAAAAGCAAATTGTGCTGTAAATGATACAAGTGTGGTTTCTGCGATAGCTAATTTTACTACAAATTGTTCTTCAATCACAACGTTCCCATTTATCGAAAGTTTTGATGGAACTACATTTGCACCACCATGTTGGTCTAACATTGAAACTGATGGTTCTGGAACCGCAAATGTTTGGACTGCTGCAACTACAGGTGCAAATCCAACATGTGCACCTCACTCAGGTGCTGGTATGGCTATGTTTAATACGTTTACATATCCCGCAGGTATTAAAGCTGAGCTTACGACCCCTGCCTTAAATTTACCGTCTGATTTATACCAAGTTTCGTTCTGGATGTATCGCGATGATGGTTATGTAACTTATGTTGATTCAGTAAACATTTATTTCAACACCGCTCCAAATAGTATTGGTGGAACATTATTGGGAACTGTTTATCGTCACAATACATTAACTCCAGTTCAACCTATTGCCAATCAATGGTATCAATACACGTTTAATTTGCCCGCTGGATCTGCTGGAAACAATAAATATGTTGTTTTAGAAGGTGTTTGTGGATATGGGAACAATGTATTTGTAGATGATGTTCAAATTAACGTTCAGCCAACTTGTCCTGCTCCATCAGCATTAACAGCAACTGCAATTAATACCACAAGTGCTACATTAGGTTGGACAGCCGGTGGAACCGAATCTTCTTGGAAAATTTATTACAAAGAAGCCACTGCAACGAACTATATAATTATTAATAATGTTACTTCAAATTCGTATTTATTATCTGGATTAACACCAGGAACTAATTACATTTTTAATGTAATCGCAAATTGTTCTGTAAGTGATACTAGTTTGTTATCGACAACTAAACCATTTACAACTACTTGTGGTGTGATTTCATCATTTCCTTACACCGAAGAATTTGAAGGTTTAACAATACCTGGTTGCTGGTCAGAAGCAAGAACTCCTGCATCAACATTTGGATGGGCAACAACAACTTTAGGATTTCAAGGAAAAGGATTACGTTTTGACTGTGTTAATAATCAAAATGGTAATATTTCAAATTTAAAGACGCCAGTAATAAATCTTACATCATTAACAACGGCTCAGCTCTCTTTTTGGTGGAAAAATCCTACTGGTGGAAATTTCACTGTGTTATTATCTACAAATGGTGGAGTTAGTTTCCCAATTACGTTGGCAGATACTTTAACAGCACAAACCGGATGGACTTTAAAAACCATCAATCTTTCTTCATATATAGCATCTGGAAATAATGTTATGATTGAATTTAGAGGTACAAGTAATTTCGGAGTAGGCGATTCTTATATTTATCTCGATAAACTAAAAATTGGAGAAATTTCTACTTGTCTTGACCCTATAAATATTTCAGCATCAAATATTACTACCACTACTGCAGATTTAGATTGGGCTAGTTCAGCACCTAGTTTTGCTTTAAGATATAGAGTGGTTGGTTCTGCCAATTGGATAAATACCACAACAACTACTGTAAATCCTTCGTTGAGCGGTTTATTGCCATCATCAAATTACGAAGTTCAAGTAATGGCTTTTTGCTCAACTACTGATTCTAGTTCTTGGTCGTATGGCTATTTTACAACCCTTTGTGATTTATTTACAGTGCCATTTGCTCAAAATTTTAATGTACTTCCATTTACACCAAATTGCTGGTCTCTTTCTATGGATACGTTAAATAGCAACATTAATCTAATTGGGAACAACTCTTCATGGGTGAGCGACAACTTCTTAAATGTTTCAAGCGGACAACTGTCTGCTACCTTAAATATTTGGGGAGCAAATATGGTCAGTTGGTTAATTACACCGCAAATTAATTTGGGAACAACAGCAAATAGATTAGAATTTGATTTAGCGGCAACCTCTTGGAATTCGGCTAACGAACCATCGGGAACTAGAACAGATGATAAATTTGCTGTAATAATATCAACAGACGGTGGCAATACTTGGGCTCAAGCGAATACCCTTCGATTATGGGATAATGCCGGCTCCGCAAATGTTTATAATAATATCAATTTGACATCTCAGCATATTGAAATAGATTTAACTGCATATACAGGGATTGTAAAAATCGCTTTTTACGGAGAATCGCTTATAGATGGAAATGGCGATAATGATTTATTTGTTGATAATGTTACTATTAATCCAATCAGTACTATTTGTAATTCTCCAATTGCATTAGCTTCTTCTGGGATTAATGAAACTAGTGCTAGATTATATTGGACAGCAGGTGGAACTGAGACTTCTTGGAATCTTCGCTATAAAAAAGTTGTAGATCCAACATACATTGATATTCCAAATATAACCGCTCAACCATATACTCTAAACGGATTAACAGCTGGAATTGCTTATGTTTGGAATATACAAGCAATTTGTAGTTCCTCGCTAACTAGTCCTTGGTCAATAGATAATAATTTTACGCTCACTGGAATATCTAACAACTCGCTACTCGGACTAAATGTGTATAGTTACAATAATCAAATTAATGTAATTAACAACGATCACATCTTCGTTCAAGCAGTTGCGGTTTATGATGTATTAGGTAAAATTGTTTCTAAATATGATATAAATAGCTCAGATAACATATTGATAAACACCAATTATAGCATCGGAAACTATATCATTAAAGTGGTAACAAAAGATAAAGTTGGAACATATAAATTGTTTATCAAGTAGCTTTTTGGGTATATTGAACATTTGATATTGATTTTTGAATTAGCTATAAATTTCATTTATAAAAAATAATATTTGAAAATTATATAAAAAAGGAAGTAGAAAAATCTTCCTTTTTTATATAATTAAAACGATTTAAGTAGTAAATTTATAAAAACAAAATCTTCGTTATTTGCTGTTAAATAAAGCAATAGAACAATCTTACTTAATCATTAACAAATATTATAAAATGGTTGAACTAATTGTATTGATTTATTGTTTATTTTTGCTAGTTAATAGACTTTAGTGTTTTTGATTGAAACGATTTATTAGAATTAATCAGTTACAAATCTTAGTTTATTAGAATTAAAATGAATTATTATTAAAACAAATAACAATTATTAACCAAAACAAATTAACATGAGAAGATTATTATTCTTTTTCATTGCGCTATTCTCCATGAATGTAGGGTGGACGCAAAGTATTGCAAATTATGCATTTACTACTAATGCAACTAGTTCACTTACTGATATGAGTAGTGGTGAAACAAGTTTGCTTACTGCTGCTACGTATCATGATGATGATGCTAGTGCTGTTACTAATATTGGGTTTACATTTGTATATATGGGTGTTCCGTATACTCAATTTAGTATCAACTCAAATGGTCAATTACGATTAGGTAGTACAGTAATTACAGGTGTAAATTATTCAACACCTACAGCAATTACTACAATACTTGCGCCTATGGCTGGGGATAATGCAATTAAAGCTACAGGCAGAGTCGCGTATAAAGTAACGGGTACTGCTGGGAGCAAAGTCTTAACAGTTTCTTGGGAAGATTTTACCGTGCCTTTTAGTTCTACAAACACTGGCGCTACGATGCAACTTAGACTTTATGAAACAACTGGTATAATTGAATTTGTTTATGGAAATATGTATTGTGGAACATCTTCAACAACTAGATCAATTTTTTTGGGATCAAGTAATACTGCCACTACAAACGGATTTATTACTGTAAGTCCAGCAACGTTTACTCCATCTGCAACAAATACAACAAATACATTTGCTACGGTAGGAGCAATTACAAATCTTTCTTCAGCGACTGATGGCTCTCGTATAATATATACATTCACTCCTCCTGCTTTACCCACAACTCCAACAAATCTTACGTTTTCATCAATCGGTGTAACGAGCATGATTCTTAATTGGACAGATTCACCAGATGAACTTTCTTATGCCATTTTTCGTTCAACGGATGGTGTAAATTATACTTACATAGCACCATTGGTTACAAATACTGTTACCTATACAGCAACGGGGCTAACGTCAAATACTCTTTATTATTGGAAGGTTGTAGCTTTGAATGAAGGAAAGGGAGCTGAACTTCTGGGATCACAAACAACAAATACTGCAGTTCCTCTTCATGGTGTATATTCAATCAATAATACTTTGCCAACTTCTTCCCCATTACTTCATAATGGTACTGATAATTTTGCAAGTTTTACTGCTGCAATAAACGCCTTGAACGATAACGGAATTTCTGCTGCTGTTACAGTTAATGTTACGGCTAATCAATCATTTGTAGAAGATTGTCCTGTTGTTACTGTTTCAGGCACATCAGCGAATACTATTACCTTTGTTAAATCTGGTGCTGGAGCTAATCCTATTATCCAACCAACAGGTGGTGCAGGATCAACTGATGCTGGGATTATCATTCATGGAGGTGATTACATAACTTTCAATGGAATAGATATCACTATTAATACCGGTTCAGCAGTTGAGTACGGGTATTTAATCAGAAATGCATCGGCAACTGATGGAGCTCAACGTAATGTTGTTATTAATAGTAAAATAACATTAAACAGAACAAGCACTTCATCTAGAGCGATTTATCAAAACGTACTTACCACGCCAACAGCTGCTTCTGGTGCAAATTCATTTAACACCTATCGCAAGAACACTATTGAAAATACCTATAGTGGTATTTATTTGACAGGAAATGTTTCTTATCCTGATAGTACTTGTATTATTGATTCAAATATAGTTGGAGCTTCTACTGCAAATGATATTGGTGGAGGAAGTTCTGCATCAAATGGAATTAGAACAACATATCAAAGTGGTATAACTATAGCTAACAATATTGTCAGAAATGTTTCAACTACTGCTGCAGCTGTATATGGTATTTATCTTGAATCTGCATTAGGTACAAATAATATCTATAACAATAAGATATATAGCATCGGAACTACAAGTACTTCAACTTCAAATCTTGTATACGGTCTTAGAACAGATATTAATGCTACTTATACTACGAATGTTTTCAATAATATGATTTCAAATTTGAATCATGGAATTACAACTGCTTCTGCCACACAAGTAATTAGAGCTATGGCAATTGGTGTTAGTGGTACAGGAACTGGTAATTTTTCATATAATTCAGTTTTGATTTCAGCATCTGCTTCTGCCTCATCTACTGCTTTTTATTGCAATAATGGAATTGCCAACTTGCGGAACAATATTTTTGCTAATGCATCAACTGCTGGAGCAACATCAAAAAGATATTGCATTTACAGAAATGGTGGAACCATTAACTCAGATAATAATGATTTATTTATCGCAACAGGTACAAATAACTTTGTAGGTTATTTCACTACAGACCAAGCTACACTTGCCAATTGGAGAACAGCTAGCACTAATCAGGATTTGGCTTCAATTTCTGTCGATCCAACTTTTGTTTCTGCTACTGATTTGCATACCACTAATTCAGCATTAAATGGTGTAGGAACTCCCGTTTCTGGAATAACAGTTGACATTGATGGAGATCTTCGTGATCTTATCTTCCCAGATATGGGAGCAGATGAAAATTTGACAACTCCATCTTTTACCTGCGTAACTCCAACCCCTGGAAATACTGTTTCTTCACTAAATCCAATTTGTAATGGTAACACAATTTTACTTTCCACACAAAATGCAACTACTGGAACTGGTGTAACTTATCAATGGAAATCATCTGCTGATGGAATTTCATACTCAAATGGACCAACAACTTCAACTTGGAGTGTAGTGCCAACTGCAGCTACCTTCTACCAATGTGAAGTAACATGCCATGCCGGTCCTTCAACAGCAACTTCAACACCACTTCAAGTTACATTTTCAAATAATGTATTAACAACTACTCCAGGTGCTCGTTGCGGAACCGGTATTGTTGATTTAGGTGCAACAGGTTCAGCAGGTTCGACATTAAAATGGTATGCAGCATCAACAGGAGGCTCTTCACTTTATTCAGGTTCTCCTTATTCTGCAAATGTTAGTTCAACATCTACTTATTATGTAGGTGCTGAAAATTCTACACCAGCTAATATTACACTCGGTTTAGGTGCATTAACCAATACTGGTTTCGAGTCTCCATTTAATCATTCATGGGGT
Source organism: Bacteroidota bacterium (assembly GCA_037130365.1). Taxonomy (GTDB): domain Bacteria; phylum Bacteroidota; class Bacteroidia; order Bacteroidales; family WCHB1-69; genus JBAXTE01. The sequence goes on along the minus strand of JBAXTE010000013.1, from coordinate 52,780 downwards.
GGAATGAAATCTCAATATTTGGTAAAAGCATCTGAATTAATCGCAGCTGGTTTATCTGCTGGCAATATTACTGCATTGTCTTTTAATATTGCTGCACCTGGTGCTGCATACAATACATTCAACTTAAGCTTGGGCTCAACTGCATTAATTGCCTTGACAACAACCATTCAAACTGGCTTAACCTCTGTTTATTCTGCAGCTAGTGTTACTCCTACAGCAGGTGTATTTACTATTACTTTTGGCACACCTTATTTATGGGATGGCACTTCAAATATTATTGTTGAAACTTGTTGGAGTAATAACAATACAGGTGGTACTGGTACAACTGTAAAATACGATAATTCTGGTTTTGTTGCTACTTCGTATTATAGAAATGACAGTCAAACGGCTGCTGCTTTATGTGGAGCAACCACAGCTACTGCCACATTAAGTACACGTCCACAAATGATTTTTGCTGGTGTTAGCACTTGTTCAAGTCCACGTACTGCTGTAATTGCAACAGTTAACACTGCTCCAGCATTAACAGTTTCTGCAGATCAAACGGTATGTAATAATGCTATTGCACCAATAAGTGTTACAACACCTTTAGCAAATTATGATACTTACGTATGGACTCCTGCTGCTGGATTATTTACAGATGCTGCTGCAACAACTGCTTATGTAGCTGGTGCAAGCGCAACAACTGTTTATGCAAAAACTGTAACAGCAAGTATTACAAATTTTGTTTGTACTGCTAGTAATGCATTACTTTGCGCAAAAACGGATACTGCAATAATCACTGTTTTACCTGCTACTCCTGTTATTACTGCTGTTTCATCTCCAATTTGTGTTACTGGAACTTCTGCATTAAATGTAACTCCTGCTACTAATTACGGTGCTGCTACATTCCAATGGAATATTTCTACAGATAATGTTAGTTTTGCTCCTATCTCTGGTCACGCTTCATTAACTGACATTACTGGTGTATTAACTGCAACCACTTATTACAAACTAACCATTATGAACGGAACCGGTGCAACTTGTGTTGAACCTACTGTTGCGGTTAACGTGGTTAATCCACAAATAGTATCTACCACTCCAGCAACTCGTTGCGGAACTGGTCCTGTAACTGTTGGTGCTACTGGCTCAGCTGATGTTAATTTTGATTGGTACAACCAAGCTGTTGCTGGAACAAACCTATGGACTGGTGCTACTTATACTACTACCATTTCAACCGATACTAACTTCTATGTTCAGGCATTTGCAAACACATTACTTACTTGTAAATCGGCCAGAACAGCGGTTCATGTAACAATGACTCCTGCTCCAGTACTTACATTGTCAGCTACACAAACTGTTTGTAATAATGCAATTGCAACCATCAGTGTTACATCTACATTAGCAGATTATAATGCATATACTTGGACTCCAGTAACAAACTTATATACAGATGCTGCTGCAACTGTTGCTTATGTTGCTGGTGCAAGTGCTTCTACTGTTTATGTAAAATCGCCTACATCAGGTGCCAACGTTTATACTTGTAGTGCTAGTAATGCTGCACTTTGTGCAAATATTGCTACATCAACAGTAATAGTTCGTTCGGCTATTAACATTACAGCAGTGGCTACTCCATCTAGCATTTGTGCTGGCGGAAGTTCTGATTTAGTTGCAACTGCATCACAGCCTTTCATTTCGCAAAGTGTTCCTTTATATGTGTTTTCAACGTTAACTAATGTTTATACTCCTTTAGTTGGAGGTACTACAAGTACTGCAACTGGTGATGATGGAACTCAATTGGCAATTCCTATCGGGTTTGATTTTACTTATAATGGAAGTAGCTTTTCAACTTTTAGTATTTCAACTAATGGAACCATTAGACTAGGTGCTACAGCAGTTGGATATTCGAATGGTTTAGCATCTTTTGCAAATGTTCTTGCTCCATTCTGGGATGATAACAACATAGGCTCGGGTACAATTAGTTATTTAGTTAGCGGAATAGCTCCAAATAGAGTGTTAACTGTTGATTGGAACAATGTTTCAATTGGTGGTAGTGGTTCAAGTTCAGCCTCTACAAACCAATATCAAGTTCAATTATTTGAAGGAACAAACAATGTTCAATTTAATTATGGTCCTCTTGATGCTTCAAATGGAACAACTGCTTCTATTGGTATTTCTGGAAATGTTGGTCAATTCATTAGTTTAACTCCTGATGTTGCAACCACAACTTCAACCGTTACTGAAAATAGTACAATCTCTTCAGTTGCTAATATACCTTCTGGCACTTCTTATCTTTTCACTTCTAATGAAGTTCATAGTTTTACATATTCATGGAAAGCTGGTGCTACTCAAATATCTACAGCTTTAACAACAACTGTATCTCCATCTGCCAATACAGATTATACATTTACAGTACTTGATGGAAACTCTTGCAGTGTTACTTCTCCAATAGTTACGGTTAGTGTAAGTCCTGTATTAGTTGCGTTAACTCCAGTTAATGTTACTTGCAATGGAGGAAATAATGGTTCATTTACACCAGGTGCAATCACCTGTGGAACTGCTCCATTTACATATTCTGTGGATGGTGGTGCTTTTGGTCCAATTCCAACAAATTTAATAGCAGGTCCTCATCCTGTAATCGTTAAAGATGCAGGATTGAATGTTTCTGCTACTGTTAATTTGGTGCTTACACAACCAGCAGCTATTGAAATTCCAGTTGCAGGTTCTCCTGTTGTTGTTTGCCAAGGAGCTACATCTGCAATTGTGAGTGCAACCACTTCATTAAGTGTTTCCACAACAACTATTACTGTCCCATTTGATGTTACAGTCCAACCAACTGAAACAAATGCAACACCTGGTAATATCATTGCTACTGCTACTTTGCCTGCAATTCCAGCGGGTTCAACCATTACATCTGCAACTTTAACTTATCCTGGAATTACAGCAAATGGTGGTTCTTGGCAAGCTGATGTTCGTTTAGGTTTATCTGGAGCTGTAACAAATACTGCAGCTATTAGTACTGGTGCTCCAAACACAACTGGTTTATTAAATTATTCTCGTATTATAACAGCTCCTACAGTTAATCTAGCTGGGGGTGCCGTAAACTTACTATATTGGGATAATTATGATGATGTAGCAGGTGGTGATGATGCAACTTTCACATTGGGTGTTGGTGTTGCAACTTTATCTATTACCTATAATTCTCCTGCTACTGTTACATGGTACAATGCAGCTACAGCTGGTACCGTTATTGGTAATGGAACAACATTAGAAACTATCGGAACAACGGTTCTTCCTAATGGCAATACTCCTGGCACATATAATTTTTATGCTGAAGGCAGTTACGCAACTTGTATAAGTGCAACACGTTCATTAGTTTCAGTTACTATTTCTGCTCCTTCAGTGGGTGGTACTGTATCTGCTCCTGTTGATAACGTTTGTTCTGGAACTGCTACCATAATTACATTAGCTGGAAGCACTGGAAGTATCCAATGGCAATCATCATCAAATGGAACTACTTGGAATGATGTTGCTGGTCAAACTTCAGCTACTTTAGCTACAGGTAACTTAACTGCAAAAACATATTATAAAGCAATCGTAACAAGTGGCACTTGCGCTTCTGCAACTTCTACTATTGATTCTGTTGGTGTAATTGCAACTCCTATACCTGGTACTTTAGCTGGAGAAGCAACTGTTTGTTCAAACGCTAATAGTACATTGTTAACCTTAACTGGTTATACAGGAACAATAACACGTTGGGAATCGTCATTAGATGGAACTACTTGGACTCCTATTACAAACACTAGTGATACTTATACTGCAACTAATCTAGCAGTTACGACTCATTTTAAAGTAGTAGTTGAAAATGGAATTTGCAGTAGCAACTCAAACCATATTATGGTAACTGTAACACCACTACCAACCGCTGTTATCTTCTATGCTGGTGCTCCTTTCTGTTCATCAAATGCAGTTGAACAAACGGTAACATTAGTTGGAACTACTGGTGGTCTTTATTCTTCAACAACTGGTTTAACAATAGTAGGTGGAACTGGTGCTATAACTCCAAGTACAAGTACTCCTGGAAGTTATGTAGTAACATATACTATCGCTGCTGCTGGTGGTTGTGCAGTTGTTTCTGATGACACAACTATCGTGATAACTACAGCTCCTACCGCTAACATTACTTATGCTGGTTCTCCATTTATTAATAATGTTACCACTCCTCAAGCTGTAACATTCACTGGTTCTACTGGTGGAGTTTATTCTGCTTTACCAACAGGTTTAACACTTGATGCTTCTACTGGTGCAATAATTCCTAGTACAAGTACAGTTGGAAATTATGTGGTAACTTATACTATTGCTGCTGCTAGTGGTTGCGGTACTGTTACTGATACTGCTAATGTTGTGATTAATGCTCCTGCTACTTGTAATGCTCCTACAGCTCTAGTTGTTACTGCAATAAATGCAAGTGGCGCTTCATTAAACTGGACTGCAGGTGGTACTGAAACTGCTTGGAATCTTCGTTACAAAAGAGTGGCTGATGCTACTTACATTAACGTAACAAACACTACAATCAAACCATACATTCTTACTGCTTTACAACCAAGTACTGCTTATGTTTGGAATGTTCAAGCTGTTTGTAGTAGCTCGTTAACTAGCCCATGGTCAGTTGATAACACATTCAACACAACGGTTGGTATTTCAAGTAGCTCATTAAGCGGTTTAAATGTATACAGTGTTAACAATCAAATCAATGTAATCAACAACGATAACCTTTTGGTTAAAGAAGTTGTTGTGTATGATGTTTTAGGTAAAGAAGTTGCTAAATATGCAATTAACAGCACCGATAACGTTTTAATCAATACTAATTTTAGTGTTGCAAATTACATTGTTAAAGTAGTAACCGATACACAAGTAGGTACGTATAAATTGTTTATCAAATAAATGACTAGTTCATATTCTTTAAAAAAGGCGACTGAAAAGTCGCCTTTTTTTGTGGGATGCCATAAATATATAGTTGATAATCATGGTTTCGAACAGGGGTTTTCTGAAAAACTAATTTTCCAAAAACTAAATTGCAATACCTTTATACCATTACTTATTTCAAATTAGTCCAATAGACAATTTGAAATTTAGTATGGTTTAATGCTCGATGCGTAATATGTAATATTGAATTATATTTTTTAATATTGGACTATTTTATATTAGCATACGGTATTACAAGCTAAACCAACTGATTTTCAAGTTGAAATACCTATTTTTAATAATTAACTAGAATAGTTGGGTTAATCGCACACATCTGCATCTTTATCTTGATAACAGTTATGCTCATCCAAAAAAATTGTAAACCAACGATTGAACACCGTACTTTGCATCATCAATATTAATAAAATAGTCAAGTGATAAATATTTATTTTTCGGAGAAGAGAACAAAAGCACAAGAAAAAGAGTTAATTTTGAAACAATTTAAAAAGATTGAGTTATGATTTTTACTCCAGAAAAGTACAAGATTAAAGATGAACGAATGAAACCGTTTATCGATGTTGAAGAGATTGAAGGATATTTAAACAATGTAAAACCCGACCGTCAGCGGGTGCACGAAGTTATCACAAAATCACTCAACAAACAACGTTTAACACTTGAAGAGACCGCAGTATTGATAAATGCTACTGATCCTGATTTAATTGAAGAAATTAAAGAAGGTGCTCGAGAATTAAAAAAACGAGTTTATGGAAACCGAATTGTGTTGTTTGCTCCACTCTACATCGGAAACAAATGCATAAACAATTGTGCATATTGTGGATTTAGAGCAACAAACAAGGATGCTGTTCGCAAAACGTTAGATGATCAGGAAATTATTCAAGAAATCGAGGCTCTTGAAGATAATGGTCAAAAGAGATTAGTCCTTGTTTATGGCGAACACACTGAGTATGATGCCGAATACATTGCACATACAACTGAGCTTGCATATTCCGTTAAAAAAGGAAATGGCGAAATTAGAAGAGTAAATATTAATGCGGCGCCGCTTGATATAGAAGGATTTCGCACTGTTAAAAAATCAGGTATTGGAACTTATCAGATTTTTCAAGAAACTTACCACAAGGAAGCCTATTCTTGGTATCACCTTGGGGGTAAGAAAAAAGATTACGAATGGCGGGTAACCGCTTTCGACCGTTGTCAGGAAGCTGGAATCGACGATGTGGGAATGGGAGCACTTTTTGGATTATACGATTGGCGTTTTGAAGTGATGGCTATGGTTCGCCATGCAAATCACCTCGAAGCTTGCTACGATGTGGGTCCTCATACTATTTCTTTTCCTAGAATAAAAGCTGCTTCTAATTCGTGCATCAAACCAGAATATGAAGTTTCTGATGCTGACTTTATGCGACTTATTGCAATTTTAAGACTTGCAGTTCCATACACTGGATTAATACTCACAGCTCGCGAACCTGCAGAAATTCGTGCCGAAGCATTATCATTTGGCGTTTCTCAAATTGATGGTGGAACGAAACTCGAACTTGGCAGTTATGCCCGTTCTAAAAATAATGATCAAAACTTAAATAAAGAGCAGTTTAAAATTAACGACGATCGTTCTTTAAACGAAGTTGTTGACGAGCTACTCGACAAAGGATTCCTTCCTTCATTCTGCACGTCTTGCTACCGGATGGGACGCACAGGAGAGCATTTTATGGAGTTCTCTGTTCCTGGATTTATCAAACGCTTTTGCACTCCAAATGCAATGTTGACTTTGGCGGAATATCTAATGGATTATGCTCCCAAGAACACTGCACATAAAGGATGGGACTCTATCAATGCTGAATTGGCAGAAATGGGCGATAGCGCTGCTGCCACAGAATTACGCGAACGAATTGAACGAATTAAAAATGGAGAAAGAGATTTGTACTTCTAAAAATCGATAAATTATGAAACATACACAAATCATTGGTATTCAGATTACCGATAGAATTAAAGAAGCTGGTAAAACTCAATTGCTGCTCTCCAAAAATGCGGATATCATAAATTCACGCATTGGCTTTCACGAACTTTCTTCGGAAGTGTGCTCTCGTAAGGGAATAATAATCTTGCATTTAGTAGGCGATCCTTCACGCTGGAGTACCTTTCACGCTGAGATTAGAAACATTGAAGGTATCGTAGTTCAACAAATGGATTTTACTCTTTAATATTTAAGATTATGACACAAATGATTCAACAAATAATTGGCGTTCAGGTAACTCCTGAATTTACAGATACATTTAAACTACAAGAATTATTCACCATTTATGGTAATATTATAAAAACACGTTTAGGACTCAATCATTTAGATGATGTTGATACAGGACTCAAAGCCGTAATTATCCTCGAACTTTATGGCGATGAATCTCAAATTACACATTTGATAAATGAAATACTGGCGGTTGAAGGTCTTAAACTTGGCAAAATGGAGTTCTAGTTAGTAACCGCAAACATCCAGTTAATTCAGTTTAATTGGATTTGTAAAAACAATCAAAACAATGAAAACAAAAACAATTTTTTATCAGGTTTTAATCCTATTATTTTTTGTATCTCCTATTGTATTACGTGCCCAACAAACAGATACAGTGAAAGTTGAATTAATGAAGTTCTTATTCAACGATAATATTGCTAAAATTGATGCAAACGGTACCTTTACATTAATTATTGAACAAGGCGACGAACAATCCATTGCATTTGAAAAGTCAATTTCAGAATCGGTTCATTATAAATTAAAAGATAATGTATTGTCTATTAATGCAGATGGGGGCAAAGTTCTAGTCCGTATTAAAACAATTGAAGAGATAAGGTCTAGCGATGTAACCACAATTAAGACTAATAGCGCAATTAAATGCACAAATTTAAAAGTTGTTTTAAACGATGCTTCAAATCAACAACTTATCGTAGATGCTGAAAATTTAACTGCAAATACAAATGATGCATCAAAGTTAATTGTTAATGGAAAAGCACTAAATTTTACGATTGTTGCAGATGATGCATCAAGGATTAAAGCCCCAATGCTCGAAGTTACAAATGTAAAAGCAACTACAAATGATGCTGCAGCTATTTGGGTTAACGCCAAAGAAACAATTGAAGGTAAAACAAACGATGTTTCTAGGTTAAATTATTTCGAGGGAGTTAAAAATGTAAATATCGAGTCGAATGATATTTCAAAAGCAAAGAAATATTCTGATAAATCGATTAATGATAACGACGAAGATGTTCATTTTCCAGCGGATAGCATTCAAAACATTGTAACTGATATTTTGATTCAGGTAGATAGCACTATAATTAACAATAAAGACGGAAATGACAAACATAAATGGAGTAGTAAATTTATGAATAAAAGCAATCGTTTTAATGGTAATTGGGCTGGATTAATGATTGGTTTAAATAATTTTGTAGATGCTACCGGAAAATTTGAAGTCCCTGTTGGATACGAATATCTTGATTTGGATATTGTAGGCTCCAAAACTGTTGCTCTTAACTTATTTGAATACAACATTCCATTAATCTGCAATAAATTTGGTATTACTACTGGCCTTGGATTTCAATGGTACAACTATCGTTTTGCTAAAAATGCAATATTAGATGCCAATCAAACAGTAATTAGTGGTGGCTTTGATTCTTCAAATACATATCAAAAGAGCAAATTAACGTATACCATGTTGAATATTCCGCTATTGCTTGAATTTCAGACTAATTCAAAACATAACAGACATAGCTTTCATATTAATGGAGGTGTTATATTTGGAGTAAAATTAGGTGCACATACAAAAACGATTATTGATAACGGCGCAGATATTAAAATTAGAGTTAGCGATGATTTTAACCTTAATCCAATTCGTTTAGATGCAACAGCTGGTATTGGATATGGAATTATCAACTTATTTGCTTCCTACTCACTAACTACATTGTTTAAAGATAAAGAAGGTCCTAGTTTATATCCAGTTACTGCTGGAATAAATATACTACTTTGGTAAAAAAGAATTTTTTAAAAAAAGCACCTAGCTGGTTTTGCAAGCTAGGTGTTTTTTTATAATTGACTTATAATAAAATTGTATTTATTTTTGATTCCAAACAGATATTTATTACCTTGAATTTGAGTAAATAGACCCGAATATCATAAAAACCTAATATTTTCAATTGGAAAGATATTCAATAAATGATATTTTTTTTCTTTGGTTAAGTTACAGAATATTAAGAATAAAGATATTGTAGATTCAATTATTTTTTTTAGATTTGCACACTTAAATTTTGAATAAAAACGAAAAAATATGAAAAAACTCGCTGTTGTTGCCTTTGGTGGAAATGCACTATTAAGAGGGGACCAAAAAGGCACTTTCGACGAACAATTACGCAACGTTACTGATACTTGCGATAACCTACTAGAGCTTATTAAAAAAGGATTTGATATTATCATTGGACATGGTAATGGGCCACAAGTTGGCAATGTTTTATTGCAACATGAAGCTGGAGCTCGTATTTATGGCATTCCTGCCCAACCTATGCACTTTTGTGTTTCAGAAACTCAAGGTTCTATTGCTTATTTAATAGAACAACAGTTACGCAACTTGCTGAAGAAAAACGGGATAAACCGCAATGTAATTTCAATTATTACACCGGTTGTTGTTGATAAAAATGATACTGCGTTTCAAAACCCAACCAAACCAGTTGGACCTTTTTACTCCAAAGAAGAAGCTGATAAAATGGAAGCTGAATTTGGATACGCTTTTCAAAAAGATCCACGTGATAGAGGCTGGCGTCGAGTGGTAGCTTCTCCAAAACCTATTGAAGTTGTTAACTGGCAAATTGTTGAACGATTAGCTCGTGAAGGAAATATTGTAATTACTGTCGGTGGTGGCGGAATTCCAGTTATTGTCGATGATATGGGAAATTATAGTGGTGTGGATGCTGTTATTGATAAAGATTTAGCTTCTGCAACTTTGGCTGTAAATGTAAAGGCAGATGAATTTTTTATTTTAACTGACGTTCCTAATGTTTATATCAATTTCAATAAACCAGATCAAAAGAAATTAGAAATTGTAACCTTAGCTGAAGCTCACAATTATATGGAAGAAGGCCATTTTGCAGCCGGTAGTATGGCTCCAAAAGTTAAAGCATGTATGATGTTTGTCGAAAATGGAGGGATAGATGCCGTTATTACTGAAGCTACTCAGCTTAAAAATGATGGCTGCGGAACTAGAATCGTAAAAAAATAATACAATTAATAATAATTCAAAAAACAGGAGATCATTGTCATGGGATTTAACCTAAGAAACAGACCTTTTTTAAAAGAACTTGATTTTTCGAAAGAAGAATTAGTATTCCTTTTAAACTTATCAAAAGAGTTGAAAAATGCAAAATATGCAGGAACCGAACAACAAAGACTTAAAGGAAAAAACATTGCATTAATTTTCGAAAAAACTTCTACTCGTACTCGTTGTGCTTTTGAAGTAGCTGCTCACGATCAAGGAGCTCATGTTACTTATTTAGAGCCAAGCGGAAGTCAATTAGGACACAAAGAAACTGTTAAGGATACAGCTCGTGTTCTTGGAAGAATGTATGATGGTATCGAATATCGCGGTTTTGGACAAGAGATTGTTGAAGAATTAGCAAAATATGCTGGAGTTCCAGTTTGGAATGGACTTACCAACGAGTGGCATCCAACTCAAATGCTTGCTGATGTGTTAACAATGACTGAGCATTCAGACAGTCCATTAGAACAAATTTCTTATGCTTATTTAGGCGATGCTCGTTTTAATATGGGTCGCTCATTATTAGTTATTGGTGCTATCCTTGGAATGGATGTACGTATTGGTGCTCCAAAAAAATTATGGCCAGAAGCAACATTAATTGCTGAGTGTAAAGCTATTGCTAAAGAATCAGGTGCTCGAATTACTATTACCGAGAGTGCAGAAGAAGCAGTTAAAGGTGCAGAATTTGTTCATACCGACGTTTGGGTTTCTATGGGAGAAGCTAAAGAAGTTTGGGCAGAAAGAATTAGTTTGCTTACACCTTATCAAATTAATAGTGATATTATGAAGAAAAGTGGAAAGTCAAATGTAAAATTTATGCATTGCCTTCCTGCTTATCATAATGCAGATACAAAAGTAGGAAAACAAGTTTCTGAGGAATTTGGTTTGAAAAATGGTGTTGAAGTTACTGAAGAAGTTTTTGAAGGAAAAAATTCATTAGTATTTGATCAAGCCGAAAATCGTTTACATACTATTAAAGCCGTTATGGTTGCTACTTTAGGATCATAATTAGGTTTTTTGTTATTTAATATGGTGGTCGATTTTGACCTGCGCCCCAAAAGTTAGAAAAAAACTTTTGGGGCTTTTTTTTATGGTTAGTAAAATATAATTTCTTAAAAAAATCTATACTTTTCTTTATAATTTAGATGGGTTCTAAAATAGCTATCTATTTGGTTCTCTGTATGATTGTCACAGTGATTTTTGGTGTTATTCTTTCGTTAAAAAGATAACAACAGGTTTTGTATTCCTAAGAAAATAACTAACTTCGCAGTGGTTTTCAACGGCAATATTAAACATAGTAATTAATTATATAAAGAATCGTTCATTATGGCAGAAAAAAGCAAATTTCTAACCTGTGATGGAAATTACGCAGCAGCGCATGTAGCTTACATGTTTAGCGAAGTTTCCGCAATTTATCCTATTACCCCATCTTCAACAATGGCAGAATACATTGATGAGTGGGCTTCTTACAACAGAAAAAACATCTTTGGCGACGCCGTTAAAGTTGTTGAAATGCAATCAGAAGCTGGTGCTGCTGGTGCCGTGCATGGCGCTCTTCAAGCTGGTGCATTAACAACTACTTACACAGCTTCACAAGGTCTTTTATTGATGATTCCAAACATGTACAAAATTTCGGGAGAATTACTTCCTGGCGTTTTCCATGTTTCTGCTCGTGCTCTTGCAGCTCAGGCATTATCAATATTTGGCGACCATAGTGATGTCATGAGTACTCGTCAAACTGGTTTTGCAATGCTGGCTACTGGCTCCGTTCAAGAAATTATGGATATTGCTCCTATTGCTCACCTTGCAGCAATTAGCGGTCGTGTTCCTTTCTTACATTTCTTCGATGGTTTCCGTACTTCTCACGAAATTCAAAAAGTTGAGCCTGCTGATCAGGAAAAACTTAAAGAAATTATGCCTTGGGATGCCCTTAATACTTATCGTCAAAACGCATTAAATCCAGAAAATCCTGTTACTCGTGGAACGGCTCAAAACCCAGATATTTATTTCCAATCTCGCGAAGCAGCAAACAAATTTTATGACGTAATTCCAGATTTGGTAGAAGATTACATGCAAAAAATCAAAACTATAACTGGTCGCGAATATCACCCATTTACCTATTATGGTGCTTCAGATGCTACAAATATTGTTGTTGCAATGGGTTCTATTACAGAAACTATTCGCGAAACCATTGATTATTTGATCGCTAAAGGCGAAAAAATTGGTTTGGTTACTTGTCATTTATATCGTCCTTTCTCAGCAAAATATTTCTTTAATGTACTTCCAAAAAGTGTTAAACGTCTTTGTGTTCTAGATAGAACTAAAGAAATTGGTGCTAATGGAGATCCTTTGTATTTAGATGTGGTTGAGCTTTATAACAACATGGCAGTAAAACCAATGATTATTGGTGGTCGCTACGGATTAAGCTCTAAAGATACGACTCCTGCTCACATGGTAGCAGTTTTCGAAAACTTAAAAATGAATGAACCAAAAAATCAATTTACCGTTGGTATCGTTGATGATGTTACATTCAAATCATTACCAATTCTTCCTGATATTTCTGTAGTTCCTGAAGGTACTTACGAAGCTAAATTTTATGGTTTAGGTTCTGATGGTACTGTTGGTGCAAACAAAAACTCTATCAAAATTATTGGTGGTGCTACCGATAAATATTGCCAAGCATATTTTGCTTATGATTCAAAAAAATCAGGTGGTTTTACAACTTCTCATTTACGCTTTGGTAATAAACCAATCCGTGCTCCTTATTTAGTAAATTCTCCTGACTTTGTAGCTTGTCACGTTCCTTCATATTTGGATAAATACGACATGCTTAAAGGTTTGAAAAAAGGTGGAATTTTCTTATTAAATAGTATTTGGAGTATTGAAGATACGATTGCTCATCTACCAAATAGCACTAAAAAATATTTGGCTGATAACAATATTTCAATGTATATCATCAATGCTACTGCAATTGCCGAAGAACTTGGTTTAGGAAACAGAACCAATACAATAATGCAAAGTGCCTTCTTTAAAGTTTCTGAAGTAATTCCTTACGAATTTGCTGTAGAACAAATGAAGAAAGCAATTGTGAAAAGTTACGGAAGCAAGGGCGAAAAAGTAATCGCCATGAATAATTCAGCTGTAGATCGTGGTGGCGATGTAACTAAAGTTGAAGTTGATGCTAATTGGTCAAAACTTACCATTCCAGCAAAAGCCGAAGGAAAAGTTGTTCCTGCTTTTATCCGTGATGTGGTTGAACCTATGAATGCTCAAGAAGGTGACAATCTTCCTGTTAGCGCTTTCTTAGGTCGCGAAGATGGTACATTCCCTGCTGGAACAACTCAATACGAAAAACGTGGTATCGCAGTAAATGTTCCTGAATGGATCGAAAGCAACTGTATCCAATGTAATCAATGTGCTTATGTTTGCCCTCACGCTGCAATTCGTCCATTCTTATTAGATGAAGCTGATTTAGCTGGAGCTCCTGCTGGAACTAAAACTATCAAAGCAAACGGAAAAGCATTTGAAGGTTTACAATTCCGTATTCAAGTGAGTACTTTAGATTGTACCGGTTGTAGCAATTGTGCAGATATCTGCCCTGCTAAAACTAAAGCATTGGTTATGAAACCACTAGAATCACAACACGATGAAATCGCTCGTTGGGATTATATGCATTATAAAGTTGGTTATAAAGAAAACTTGGTCGACAAAACTCAAAATATGAAGAGTAGCCAATTCGTTCAACCATTATTTGAATTCTCTGGTGCTTGTGCTGGTTGTGGAGAAACTCCATATATCAAAGCAATTACTCAATTATTTGGCGAACGTATGACTGTTGCAAATGCTACCGGTTGTTCTTCAATATTTGGTGGTTCTGCACCTGCAACCCCATACACTGTAAATCAAAAAAGCGGTCGTGGACCAGCTTGGGCTAACTCATTATTCGAAGATAATGCAGAATTTGGTCTTGGTATGGCTGTAGCTACTGAAAAATTACGTCAACGTATTTTTGAAAATTTAACCGCTGAATTAGATGGTTCAATGAGTGCTGACACGAAAGAAGCTATCAAAAACTGGATTTCAAATATGCATCTTGGCGAAGCTTCCGTTGCTCCTTCAAACAACCTAATTGCTTGTTTAGAAAAAGAAAACAATAAAATAGCAACCGATGTACTTGCTCTTAAACATTACTTAATCAAAAAATCACATTGGATCTTTGGTGGTGACGGTTGGGCTTATGATATTGGTTACGGTGGATTAGATCACGTTTTAGCTTCTGGCGAAGATGTAAATATTTTGGTTTTAGATACCGAAGTTTATTCAAATACTGGTGGACAGGCATCAAAATCTACTCCAGCTGCTGCAGTTGCTAAATTTGCTACTTCTGGAAAACCAATTCGTAAGAAAGATTTAGGTATGATGGCAATGTCTTATGGTTATGTTTATGTTGCTCAAGTGGCTATGAACGCAAGTCAATCGCAATATTTCAACGTGCTTAAAGAAGCTGAAGCATTCCCTGGACCATCAATTGTAATTGCTTATGCTCCTTGTATTAATCACGGTTTAGCTTTAGGAATGGGAAAAACCCAAGCTGAAGAAAAATTAGCTGTTGAATGTGGTTACTGGTCATTATGGCGCTATAATCCTCAGTTAGAAGTTGAAGGAAAGAACCCATTTGTAATCGATTCAAAAGATCCAGATTGGGCTAAATTCCAAACGTATATCCGTTCAGAAGTTCGTTTCACTTCACTAGCAAAAACATTCCCCGATAGAGCAGAAATGTTATACAAGCTTACAGAAGACAACGCAAAATGGAGATACAAACAATACAGTCGATTAGTTAAAGCTGATTTCTAAAAATCTCTTGCTAATAATAAAAAAAGGAAGTCGAAAGACTTCCTTTTTTTATGTAGTGTTGCATCCAAATAATCCTCCAGTTTTTATTGAATTATTCCAATGCTTATTTCAAATTACACCTAATGACTAATTGAAATTTAGTATGTTCTCTTTATTTATCTCGGTTCAATACCCTATCTGTAATATGTAATATTGTACTGCATTTGTTATCAATGGATTAAATAATATTAGCATTTGATATTATTCATTATCTTTTGATTCTCAAACCACCCGAAACAAATCGACCCAACCCTTTTTGACCTTTATTATTGATGTAAATATTGTCGGTGATATTTTGTGCTTGAATCCAAACATCAATATTTTTGTTGATTTTTCGGGATATTTTTAAATTTAAGGTGTAGTAATCTTTAAGTTCCAAAAGATTTTCATCATCAGAAAAAGTACTTCCTGTATAGTTGAATGAACCGTAAATATTTACAATCTTGTTTTGCCAGATTATTCCAATACTTCCCATATGATGGGGGACTTCGGTCAATATTTTACCAGACAGATTGAGGTCGCTATCGGTTTTCCGATCATATTTTCCAATCACGGAATTATTGTAGCTGTAGTTGAGATAGCCAGAAATTCCATGATTTAGATAGAATCTCAAAGCGCATTCAGTACCAAAAATATTCACTTGGGCAATATTGTCGCGCTGCAACACGGGCTTGGGTTTATTGTCGCCCCAAATGGTATCGCCAGTGGCAACAAAGTAATTGAAATCGAAACCTTGCATATAATAAATTGAAGGTTCAACGACGATGGTATTTTTGATTTTAATAGAGCTTCCTACTTCAATATTGTAGATTGTTTCTGGCTTTAAACTTGGGTTTGCCAACTTAAAACCCTTAGTGATGCTGCGGTTATTAATCATGTCGTCGAGCATCGGTGGCCGGAATCCAGCAGAAAGATTGATATACCCAGTTGTCGATGTAGAGAAAGAATAGTTGATGCCAGTTCTAGGACTAAATCCTTGCCACGACTTGGAGGCATAATTGGTATTGTAATATTGCAATAATTCGTTGCTTGCCGAGGGCGAATAAATCTGATAACTGCCATCAAAAAACTCCACCGCATCAAACCGAAGAGCAGAAATCCACTTCAGCCGATTGTTGAAAAAGTTGGCCTCATGTTGTATATAAGCCCCATAGTTTCTGAGTTTTCCTTCAGTTCTCATCGTATCTGTAGATGTAAACCACAATTCCGTCCCATCACCCGAACCTTGTCGGACTTCAACTCCATAGGCAAAGCTGTGATGTTTGTTTATCGAGAATCGGTGCCACAAATTGACTCCATAATCATCGCGTACCGCATTTGTTTGTGTTAGATTATAAGCAGTAACTTCATACGGAGGTAATTTTGCTTTTTTAAAGTTTTCCTTTTGATAAATATAGGTTTCTCGCTGATAATAAACTAACGCATTAATTGTCCCAAAAGAACCGAAATCTGATGAAAATAATAATCGGCCATTGTCGGTATTAAAACTGTAATATGCTCCTTTCGGATCATAGATTTCGGTTCCATCTCCAGATTCGTTGTACGAATGCGTGTATTCAGCCTCCAAATAGGTTTTTGCCGAGAAATTATATCCACATAAGAAACGAGCAGCATAATCCTTTACATATAATTTTGCGTTGGTAGAATCTCGAGTGCTGTCTGGCTCGGCAATATATCCGTCTCCTAAGCGTGTGAATCCATCTACCGAATAATAGAATCCCGTGTCAATTTTATTCCGATTTCCATAATACATCGAAGCACCTTTGGAATTATAATCTCCAAACCAAGTGGAAGCGCTGAACTCATTTTTCGAAATTGGTTTCCGTGTGATGATGTTAACTACTCCGCCCATAGCATTAAATCCATACAATGAAGACCCAGGACCTTTAACCACCTCCATTCTTTCAACGATTTCGGGATTAATTCGATTCCAATTTACTCCACCACCGTCGGTTTTGTTGATTGGAACACCATTGGATAAAACCAAAGTTCTTGTACTTCCATTTAATCCTCGGATGCTTACAGATGAATTCTTAGAAAAAATTCCACTCCTACGATCGATATATACATTGGGAGCCTGATAAAGTTGGTCATCGATATTGCCGTTGGTAAAAGAATTTGTTTGAGTAGGGATCAACACCACTCCACGCATAGGGATATTGTGCAATGCCGATTCATTGCGAGTTGCCACAACAATCACCGGTTCGAGACAAATACTATCCGCGACTTTTTCTTGTCCGTATATCCAAATTGTAGATGCAAACAAAAAAACAATTAGTAAATGAATCTTTTTATTCACGAGTTTATCATATTTCTAATACTAATGTTGAATTTTAATTGAGAGCATTATCGTTCCAGCAGCCTCTCCTTGAGTATCGATAATTTTTATCAGCCCTTTTTTTCCAGCCATTGGTCCCGTTTGAACGGCGAAAGGAATCACACTTCCGGGTAGAACATTTTTTGCTTTTCGTGTTCCAACAACCGAATTGTCGTATGATGCCAGAATCAAACTATCGTTCATTACTGCATCAAAAGTTGCAGGAGTCACGGTCGTATAATCGTTTTTGTATCGTAGTTCATTTTTTGTAGTCATCGAAAGAATGGACGGATAAAAGCCAGGTGCTTCCGTTTCGTTTGGTGATGAAAGTGTGTAAAAATTAACCGAGCTATAATATGCCAGAAAGTCAACGGTTGATTGATAACTAACTGAAGAAGTTGCAGGAATGATAAGCCCAGTATTGAGCAAAAGCATATTTCCGCCAATGTTTTGCTGAAGTTTAAAATTCAGGTTCGAATATTCAGAGATGGATCCATACAACGCATTCGGATTTCTACGGATCGAAATGGAGGTGGAGGCCACCAACCCATCTTTATTTTTGATATAAAATGACCATTTTTCGAGATCATTTCCACCAAAATAAAACGATTTCACAATGTCAAAATGATCGGAATAGATTCCAGAATCTAAAATAGTCCCAGAAGTTCCGTTAGATTCAACAATAATTCTAAAATTGGTGGCAGGCAAGCTCCCCGAATTGCCTATAATTCTAATGGAAAAACGTTGACCTGGATCGGCAATAGTATCGCTAGCAAAAAAGCCATCGCCAGATATTAATCCCATTATTGGCTCTTCTGTATCGGATTTACATCCAAAAAAACTCAAAAGACCAAAAAAAAGAATGAATAAAAGTTTACTATACCGAAGCATCGTTTTTTGTAGATTTTCCTGCAATTTTTAATGCTGAAAAAGCAAGTAGTGCGCCAACACATCCAAAAGCGAAATGCGATAAAAATGGGACAATTGGAGCAAACTTTGGCACTCCATGGACATATCCAATCGATACAAAAAGAATGAGCCGAATTATTGGAATAACCATCCAAGCAATTCCACCAACTAATGCAACATACCAGACTTTTTCGGTAAGTTTAGGAGCACTTATAAATAAAATGTCAATTATTATCCCAATAAAAATATAGATTACGGGCATAAATGGATCTTTAAACCCAAGAACATCCATCATTAATAACGAAACTGCCCCTAAAGAAGCAATAGTTGCCGAAAACTGATATTTTGAACACAACCTCGAAGCCATGATGATGGTCAAATAAATCATCCCATATTTTCCAGGCATTTGTGTTGGGATTCGCAGTTTTGCATGCAGTGCGATTGCGATAGCACCTAAAAGAAAGAGAATTAATAACTCTGCAATATCACCCGTTAATTTATTGGGTAATACTTTTGATAAACTCCTTGGGAGCAATTTTCCACTTATACTGTTCATTTTGAACCTCCTCTACGATTAATGTAACTTTATTATTTAACATAATTGGTCGACACCATTCCCCTTTCAGAATCAACTCTTTTGGTGAAACAGCTTGATAATCCATATTTACAATTGATTCTATATCAATAAATTGTATTAATTCTTCCACTGAATAAATTCCAGATGTGTCTCTAAGATTTGCAGACCATAACACGCGACCATCGCATCCTTCTGCGCCCAATCCTACAGCTGACAATGCCCCAATAATACCAGTTTTCAGGCCGGTATAACCTTGCAAGAAGATACCCGCTTCGGCAGCTAATCGATATGCTTCAACTTCTGTAACAATCGCTTTTTTAGCTCTTTGTGCAAACTCAATAATGGCATTAATCGATTGATCCTCATCGGGCGAATATACACATAAACCAGCATCGGAACCTTCTGCAGCATATTCCAATAAATAGTCCTCGCAAAACCGACGAACAGCTTCTCTGTCTTTAACATTATCAATAACGATAGAAGCAGAGCTATTATGTGAAGTGAAAGGAATATCGGGATGAAAAAAAAGCTGATGACGAATAACATAGCGCAGTTTACCTAGCTTTTTTTCTGTGATAAATTGTCCTAATTCGCGAGCACGAAAACCAGTTCCACGACTTTCCATGTTATCTGTGTCATCAATACCTACGATTAATCTCATCTTTTTGATTTGTTTCTATTTGCAAATATAAGGATAATCAGAATATTAATGAAAAATCGAATAGAATAATTTTGCATTTCTAAAATAAAGGTTATATTTTTGCGAATTGTAATTATATACAAATCGATTTTTAAATAAACTAGCTCAATATTTTTTGATTATTTTAATACCTCAAAAATAAATTCAATAACAAAACAAACACAAAAGATGAAAAAAACATTACTATTTTTATGGTGCTCAGCAATTATGGGAATTGCTTCGGCACAAGATACAATTGCTGCTTGGACTTTTCCAACTTCAATTAAAACTCCAACTTCAGGTTTATCTATTAACATGGGTAGATTTATTGGAACAGAAAACGATGTAACACGTCCAATTACATTTACAACTGGTCAAGTTTCTGGCGATACAGCTGCTACAACTATTGGTTGGAACAATGGTGTAATGAGTAAATATTGGATTTTGAAATTCAAAACTGCTGGTTATACAAATATCAAAATTTCATCAAAACAACGTTCGGGAAATCAGAATTCTGGTGGTCCAAAAGAATTTTTGATTCAATGGAGCAAAGGGACACCTGCAAGTTGGTTAAATATTACCAATGACACCATTCGCTGTGCTAACGATTGGACATCAGGAGTAGTTTCTAATTTAACTTTACCTGCTGCTGCAGATACTGCAACTTCAAATATTTCTGTAAGATGGGTTTTAGCAACTGATATAAACCTTACAGGAACTGCAATTGACACCCTTGCAACAACCAAAATTGATGATATAATCATCACAGGAACTGCTATTAACACCGGTATTGAAACCGTTTTATACTCCTATAATAGTTTAGAAGTATACCCAAATCCATCTACAGGAATTATATCAATAAATAACGCTAACGATTTTGAACAAGTTATTATTTATAATCAAATTGGAGCTGTAGTTTTTGAACAAAAAACAATTCCATCAACAATGAGTATAGATCTTTCCATATTTGGAAAAGGGATTTACTATTTAAACATGAAAAGCGCAAATGGTACTTATGTCAGCAAAAAAGTAATTATCATTTAAATTATTTCTTTATAATATTTAACCCGATTGAGGCTTAATGACCGAAATCGGGTTTTTTTATAGGGTTTTCCGTCGTTTTATATTGTCTAAGTTGCTAATATATATTAATTAGGTCGTCAAAAAATCAAATTTTATACCCACGAATCATTCATAATTAACCCGCTTTATAAATCACTTATATAGCCAGACACAAACAGTATTATTGTTGTTGTTTTCAATTTACACATTGAGCAAATCATAGCAATGAGTGAGACTGTAAGAATATCAATATAAGATAAAGAAATGCATAGTGTATCTTCTTTTTGAATTATAATATTCCTAAGTTAGGGGGTAATTTGAAAAAAGGTATTACACTTCGGGTTCTTTGATTAACTATTTTTTGACCCAATGATTTCTTGAGATATCTACATAAAAAAAGTCGCTCTTACAAGCGACTTTTTTTATGTAGATAATATAGATTATCTAACAATATTTTGAAATTCTGGAGTATTAAAATATTTTAAGAACTCACGGTCTTCTTTAGCTTGAGTTTTTAAAGAAGCATCATTACAAGCAAGTTTTAACTTTTCGTACATTAACGATGTGTTTCCTGAACGAGCTCCAACAATTGCCATAAGATAATTTGAAACAGCAGTTTTGTTACTAACACAATCTAATGTTTGTTGAGCTAAAGTTAAATTAGCAACTAATATTTGCGCTAGAGCTACATTATAATCACAAGTTTTTCCTGCAAATGAATTTATTGCACCAGTATAATCACCAGCTTTAATTTTAATTATTCCAAGGTTATAACCTTCTGCAATACCAAGTTTTTGAGCTGATTCAAGATAAGATTTAGCATTAGTGAAATCTTTATTTATAAGAGCTAAAACGCCTAGGTTATTAAGAATGTTTCCATTGTTTGGGGACATAGTATTTGCTTTTTCAGCCATAGTTTTTGCTTCAGCTAACTTACCTTGAAGTATTAACACTGCTGATAAATCATTGTAACCTCTCCAATCTTGAGGAAAAACTTTAATTGCGTTGCGGTAGATGTTTTCTTTTGTCGTTAAATCATTGGTTAACGATGCAGCATAGAAAATTTCTTTACTATCTAAAGAATCAGGAGTAGCAACTGCCATAGTCGCAATTTTTTCATCAGATTTTTTAGCTTCGTAACATTTTACATTTAAAACAGCTCTACGAAGTGCAGGAAGAATTTCATCTTCAATTTCTTTATAGATAACTGTCATATTGCGAATTTCTTGCTCGCGACGAGTAACATCTGATTGAGAGCGAACTACATTAAGAATTGTGTTTTTGTCTTTAATATTTGAGCTTTCAATTGCACTCATAAAACCAGTCCAATCTTCTCCTAAAGCACCTAATACTACTTCAGGAAGTTCAATTACAACATCTTTTTCTTTAACTTTCAACTCTTTTGCTTTTGCTTTTTTGTAAGCAGCAATTTGAGCGTCAAACCATTTTTTTGCAACTTTAGAACGATCGGTAGAAAGGTTTTGATTTCTTGCTTCTTCGCCTTCAGGTGATGCCCAAGCGTTGATTGTGATGTCTTTTACCTTTAATCCAGATTGAATGAACTTAATAAGTGTATCAATTTGAGCTTTGTTTTCTGGTTTTTTATTTAATGGGAGTTTAAGGTCTAAGTTAGATTTGTCTACTTGAAAATAAATAACAGCTTCTTTACTAACAAAAGTTTCTTTTTCGTATCCGTGATTAGCAACAATAATATTTGTACCTGTTCCTAATGCAGATTGATATTTTAACTCTGGAGTAATTATGATGCGTTCAGAAGTATAAATAACACCATCTCCAATTTTTATATCTGTTAAATCGACAGATTTCTTTTTAAGCATCGCTTTAGCTTTTAGATTTAAAACTGAAGCGTTCATTTCTGGTTTGTAATCGAATGTATCAGTGTAAGTAAACGTACCACCATTCTTTTTGTTGATTACAGTTCCTTCACCCTCAGCTTTTTCGCCTTTTAAACGAATAGGTTTAAGTGTTGTAGCTCCACCAGCATAAGTTAATACTGGAGTAATTTCAATAACCGCTTTAGTATGGAAGTATTTAGCCGGAATTTTTCCCTTAATCGTTACTTGAATTTTTCCGCCATTTGTTTCTAATACTGCTGGTACTGCTTCGTAATTAACTTTTGCATAGTTTTTTATCATTTTTTTAAATCCGCAACTAGTCATTATTGCAGACACTAAAAAGATAATAGCAATCACGCTTAAACTTGATTTTTTCATATTTACTAATTTAATTTTCCGATTTATAGTTTAAAAATTTGGGGCAAATATAGCAATTATTTAACACATTATCAAATATTTTCAAATTATTCTGTGTTTTTTTCAATTTCTACTTGTGT
Source organism: Bacteroidota bacterium (assembly GCA_037130365.1). GTDB lineage: Bacteria > Bacteroidota > Bacteroidia > Bacteroidales > WCHB1-69 > JBAXTE01. The sequence continues at coordinate 29,743 of JBAXTE010000013.1, read as the reverse complement.
TAATGGAGGATACTTTATCTCATCTTTAATCACAAATGCATTTTGATATTCGTTGATTATTTTTTTTAAAAACCCACGAGCCTCATTTCTAGTTCTAAAATCACCTACTCTAACACGGAAATTGGGTTCTTTAAATGTTAGGTATGCAACAACTTCCGGATGTTGTGCTAAAAATTTAGATTTGACTTGCTCTGCATTTGTTTTCGAATTATTGCCTGAGTCGAAAAATATTTGAATTCTGAAGCCTTGAATTGCCCCAATTTTTGCGTTAGCTTTTTTGTGTTCGTTTATCAATTCTGTAGTTTTTGAATCCTGCTGAACTATTATATTTTGGCCATTTACAAGACCATTTACTAACAAAATTCCAATAATTAATAATATCTTTTTCATTAATCAGATGTGTTGATTGTTTTTTGAAACAAATATAAAAAAATGACGCTATTCTGGAAAAGAACTATTTAGCGAATACTCAATACAGGTATTGGGGATTGATTAATAATTTGTTGAGCAATAGAGTCAATTATTGAATTTTCTTCATTTCTATTTTGTTCGGTCATAATTGCTATTAAATCAATCGAAGAAGTTTCAACAAATTTCAACAAATCTGAAGAAATATTTTCTGTTTTTAAGGTGTCGAAAGAAAAACTAAGTTTTGCCTTGGCTATCATCTTTTGAGCAGTTGTTGCAGCGTTATCAACTTTTGTTTTAAGAGTTTTAAGCGAGGTTGTATAAATGGCCAAAATATTAATTTCAGCATCGAATTTAGTTGCAAAATCAATGATTGAAGGAAGTTTGTCTAAAGTATTAGATGTGTGGTCTATTGGGACTAAAATGCGAGAAATCGGTTTGTCTGAAAACTCATACATTTGTTTAACTGAAATTACTGGGCATTTTGTAGCACTTATCATTCTTATAGCATTGCTGCCAATCCAATAATCTTCAAATCCAGAACTTCCATGAGTGCTAAGAACAATCAACGTAGTTTTATCCGTAGATGCAAAAGCAATAACTTCTCGAAATACTTTCCCCGATTTTAATTTGCTATTGAATTTTATTGATGGAGCAGAAGCCTTTCCTTCAATAATCATTTCTGCAAGTTCTTCTTGTGCTTCTTTTTTTATTGTGGATTGGAGATCAAGGGTTAAACTTGTTGTTGAATCATAGTTGTCTACCCATAACAAAGTAATATCAGCGCTGATGTTATTTGCAATTTTTGATGCATAAATTAATGCATGTTTTGAACCTTTAGAAAAGTCGGTAGGTACTAATATTTTACTCATAACATATTATTTTTTGATTAACGATTCTTTTAACAAAGGTATAAAAAAATACAAAAGGAATCAATAATCTTGAATAAAAACAGAATTCCTTGTTTTGCGGTTTTTATCTTATTTCTATGCGCTATTTGACAAAAAATGAGTAGTTTTGTCCTAGAAATAAATAATTTATGAACGAGAACTTAAATCCTACATCTGAGCATTTATCTTCGGCAGAGAAAGAATTCGAAAAAGCAATTCGTCCTTCCGATTTTAGCGATTTTTCGGGGCAGGAACAGGTTGTAGAAAACTTAAAAATATTTGTACGAGCTGCAAAACAAAGAGGTGAAGCTCTCGATCATGTATTACTTCATGGGCCTCCTGGTCTCGGAAAAACAACACTTTCATACATCATCGCTAACGAAATGGGTGTAAGTGTTCGTGTTACATCTGGTCCGGTGATTGACAAACCTGGTGATTTAGCTGGTTTACTTACTAATTTAGAGCCAAACGATGTCCTTTTTATTGATGAAATCCATCGATTATCTCCTGTTGTAGAAGAATATTTGTATTCTGCAATGGAGGATTATAAAATTGACATCATGATTGAAACTGGTCCAAATGCCAGAAGTGTTCAAATTTCGCTGAATCCATTTACGCTTGTTGGTGCTACAACTCGCTCTGGTTTGCTAACATCTCCATTGCGTTCGCGATTTGGAATTACAATGCGATTAAATTATTATGATGCTCAAACGCTTACACATATTATTAAAAGAGCTGCTTCAATTCTTGAGGTAACTATTGCCAACGACGCAGCTTTTGAAATTGCTCGAAGAAGCAGAGGAACCCCTCGTATTGCAAATCTGCTATTACGTCGAGTTCGTGATTTTGCCCAAATAAAAGGAGATGGAACAATCGATATGGGCATTTCGCAGTATGCTCTTTCTGCATTAAATGTAGACAAAAATGGTCTCGACGAAATGGATATTAGAATTCTAACCACCATAATTGATAAGTTTAAGGGTGGACCAGTTGGAATTACAACCATCTCTACTGCTTGCGGTGAAGATTCTGGAACCATAGAAGAGGTGTACGAACCATTCCTGATTCAAGAAGGTTATTTGATGCGCACTCCTCGTGGTAGAGAAGCTACACCATTGGCATATAAGCATTTAGGTAAAAAAAGAATAATTGCGAATCAACCAAATTTATTTGAAGAGGATTAATCAATACTGAATTTTTATAAACCAAAAGAAGAGTCACAATTATGACTCTTCTTTTGGTTTAACTTTTTGGTGAAGTAGGCCTTGTATTATTTGTAGAGTGCTTTTGCATTTTTTACCATCGATAAAAATTCTATTCTAACTTCGTTGTTTTCTGTAGAACTTTTTGCCATTTCAAGAACAGAACTAAATGTAGCATTGCCTTTAAATTTTGAATCTCTTAGCAACATTCCAAATGAAGCAACTGAAGCTGCAAATCGAAGATTATTTGATGCGCTTTCAAATGAATTACTTCTGTTTTCCATAGTTGTTTCAATAAGTTTACTCGTATTTTCATTTGGATTCTTATATCTAATTTTTAATGATCCTAATTCATTTCTTGTTATGGAGTCTTTTATCACTTCAACTCGTTGGTATTTTAAGGTTTGAGTCAAAGTGTCTGTTGCTTTATTTGTTGCTGGAATAATTTCGTAAATAGCTGTTACAGAAGCTCCAGATCCAATTTCGCCTGCATCTTTTGTGTCATTATTAAAATCTTCCGTTTCTAACATCCGGTCTTCATAGCCCAATAATCGATATTCTGCAACACTACTTGGGTTAAACTCAATTTGAATTTTTACATCTTTAGCAATGGTTAATAAAGTTGATCCAAATTGATCAATAAGCACTTTTCGAGCTTCTCCAATGTCGTCGATATAAGCATAATTACCATTACCTTTATCGGCTAATTTTTCCATCTTTGAATCTTTATAATTTCCCATTCCAAAGCCTAAAATTGAAAGAAAAATTCCCTTTGATCTCTTTTCTTCAATCATTGTTACTAATTCATCATCGCTAGAAATACCAACATTAAAATCACCATCTGTGCATAAAATAATTCTGTTATTTCCATCCTTTATGCGATTTTCAGAAGCCATTTTGTATGCAAGGTTAATTCCCGATGCACCAGCTGTTGATCCACCCGACGACAAATTGTCAATTGCGGTAATTATTTTATTAATATTGTTAGCGCTACAATTTGTTGATTCAAGGGCTATTCCTGTTTCTCCAGCGTAGATTGCAATTGCAATTTTATCGATTGGACGCATTTGTTTAACCAACATTTCAAGAGATTTCTTTACCAGTGGAAGCTTGTTGAAATCACTCATAGAACCTGAAACATCAATTAAAAAGGTTAAACTTGTTGGGGGTAAATTTTCTAAAGGAACCACTTTTCCTTGAACTCCTACGAACAATAATTTGTGTGTATTATTCCAAGGACATTCTGCATATTCTGAACTGATAGAAAATGGTTCATCGGCCTTTGGTTGTGGATAAGAATAGGTGAAATAATTAATCATTTCTTCTAACCGGACACTGTTTTTAGGCGCTTTTACCCCACTATCAATAAAACGTCTAACATTGCTGTAAGAGGCTTGGTCAACATCAATACTGAAGGTTGATTGAGGTTCTACTCTGGCTTTTAGAAATTGATTTTCAATAATTGGAGCATATTCTTCTGTGTTTTCGTAACTGTAGTTATAATAGGTTTGAACTGGTGCTGGTGTTGGTGCTGGAGTTGATAAATTGGTTGGTATTTGGGGTCTACTGTTATTCATATCCTTAGTGTCTTCGTATTTTGCTGGCACACCACCCAAAACAACAGAGACTTCTTCAATAGCTGATTTTGGCAATGTAGAGGTTCCAACAACTTTTACTCCATCAATATATGTAACAGTTCCGTCTGTTCTGCAACCTCTCACACTTCCCATTTGTCCATCTGTACCTTGAACTCCAGCCATCGAAGTAGCTGCTCTTCCTGGAATACGTTTTATGTTTGAAGATGAAACAACTTGTCCACTTGTGTTATTTGAGCTATTAGAATATCCTCGATTTCGCGAAAGGCTTATGCTCTCACCAGATTGAGTATTGTCTTTTTGAATCAAAGGTTTTTGCCATTGCACTGAAACACATTCAAGTAGAGTTGTAGATGGGATTAAACGAACATCCATAAATGTAATTTTATCAGCACTAATCATTACACCAGTCGTTATACTTGTATTGAAACCCACAAAAGATACTTTTACATCATATTTTCCTGGGGGGATTGGTTTGATGGTATAATTTCCATCTATGTCTGATTGTGCACCTCCAAATTGTTTTCCTCCAGATACAATAATAATATTTGCATATGGAATTGGAGAAGAATCTTTTGCATCCGTGATTTTACCCTTTAGAGTTCCTTGCGCATTTGTAATGAAAATAGAACTGATAAAGAGAAAGGCTAAAAATGTAATTTTTGTTTTCATAATAATTGATTTAGTGAGTGAATATTTTAACTTTAATTTGTTGAAATCTAGAAAATAAAGAACCGTATCGTGTTTGTTCACAATTAATTACACTTAAATAAATTTTAAGGTTATTTAAGTTATTGAAAAAACTGTGCCAAAAAAACATCTCGAAATTTTTGCAAAACGGAGAAGTTGTTGGTTATAAACAATACTTTGTGAAATACTAATTATTATCGCTTATACGTTCACAGTATTTAATACTAATTTTGTTTATTGATGAATAATAGAGAATTGTTAAATATGATTAGTTTTAGAAAATCAATTTTGTTGTTTCTAATTGCGTTGGCTCCCTTGGTTCACTTCGGGCAAGGACGAAAGGAAGCTTTGCAAAAATCAAAAAGTCAAATTGAAGAAGAAATTCAATATACCAATAAATTACTCCGAGAAACTCAGAAAAATAAACAGACTTCATTAAATCAGGTGATGCTGTTAAAAAATCAAATTGATCGACGTGAAAATTTAATTACCACAATCAACGATCAGGTTTCAAATATTGATGAAGAGATAATAAAAAATGCAAAAAGTCTTGAGGAAATGACTTTGCAACTTCAAAAGCTGAAAAATGAATATTCGATGATGGTATATTACGCTTGGACACATCGAAAATCAAATAATACATTAGTTTTTATTCTTTCTGCAGAAAACTTCAATCAAGCTTATCGAAGAATGAACTATATTCAACTATATACCAGTTATCGCAAAAGGCAGGTAAAAATGATTAAAGAAAAACAGCGCTTGATTTTTGGAATTGTTGAGGAGCTAAAAGTAAATAAAACAGAAAAAATATCACTCATAAATTCTCAACAAACAGAACGCGATAATCTAAGCAAAGAGCAAGAGGAAAAAAATATAAAGTTGTCGGAATTAAAAAAACGTGAGTCTGAATTAAGAAAAACATTAAAAGAAAAAGAGCAAGTAAATCGTCAATTACAAAGTTCAATTCAAAATTTAATTAGCGAAGAAATTCGTAAAGCAAGCGAAAACAAAAACACGGTTAAAGAACCAATCACTAAGGTTGAGAAGAAGAAAAAGGTAGAGAAAAACAAAAATAATAGTAAGATAAATCCGACTGATGAAAATCCAGAAACGGAGAAAAAAGCAGCACCAACTGTTATCGCAATGACACCAGAAGAGACTGCTCTTTCAAATAGCTTTGCCGACAACAAAGGACGTCTGCCCTGGCCAATTGAAAAAGGGGTAATTAGCAGTAGCTTTGGCGAACATCCGCATCCAGTTCTTTCGGGAGTAATTGTAAAAAATAACGGAATAGATATGCTTACGCAAGCAGGAATGAGAGTGCGATCTATTTTTAACGGAGTGGTTTCGGGTGTTGTGAATTTGCCAAATGGAGCAAAAGCAATCATTATTCGACACGGTGATTACCTTAGTGTGTACTCAAATTTAGAGTCTGTAACAGTAAGAACTAATCAAAAAGTGACCACAAAACAAGATATTGGCTCAATAAGGACAGATAGCCAAGAATCAAAAACAGAACTTCATTTTGAATTATGGCATAATAAAACCTTACAAAATCCAGCATTTTGGATTGCTAGATAATCAATCAAAAGATTAAAAAATTGCAGGGTACTTATTTGGGTTATATTCATGCATCATATCATAAATAGCATCAAAAACATCTTCTGAATTTGGATTTGAAAAATAATCACCATCGGTAGTATATGCTGGTCGGTGTTCTTTGGATGTTAGGGTTCGTGGAGCCGCATCTAAGTGGTAAAATCCACGTTGTTCTTCAATTACTTTTTGCATCATATAGGAAGTGGCTCCTCCTGGAACATCTTCATCAAAGAATAGCACTTTATTCGTTTTCTTTAACGATTTCACAATGTCTTGATTAAGATCAAAAGGCAAGAGCGATTGAACATCGATTAAATCAACAGAAATATTAAATTCTGAAAGTTGTTTTACGGCATCTTCCGCAATTTTTACACACGAACCGTACGTTACCAGTGTGACATCTGAGCCTTCATTGAGTAGCTCAACTTTTCCAAAAGGAACATTATACTCGCCAATGTTTGAAGGCATTTTTTCGCGAAGACGATACCCATTTAATGGCTCAATTACAAGAACAGGGTCGTTTCCAGCTAATGCAGTGTTGTAAAAACCAGCCGCTTGGGTCATGTTACGAGGAACCAGAACGTGAATTCCTCTAATTGCATTTATTACCATGCTTAAGGGTGATCCAGAGTGCCAAATTCCTTCCAATCGGTGACCACGAGTAGAAATAATCACCGGTGCGATTTGTCCACCATTCGTACGATAATGCGTTGTAGCCAAATCGTCGCTCATAGTTTGAAGTGCATATAAAAGATAATCGAAATATTGAATTTCGGCAATTGGTCTCAGTCCTCGCAAAGCCAAACCAATAGCCTGACCCATGATGGTGTTTTCTCTAATTCCAGTATCTGTAATTCGGAGTTCGCCATATTTCTGTTGAAGTCCTTCGTAAGTTTGATTTACTCCACCAATTTTACCCACATCTTCGCCAAAAACAACCAATCTAGGATCTTTTTCGAATAAAATGTCATAGTTTTTATTTAGAATTTCACGTCCAGGAACCATTAACGAATTCTCGTTAAAAGTGGGTTTAATCTCAATAACTTTTAATGGAGAAAATTGATTTTCAACATAAAGGTGGTCGCTATATCTGTGTTTTCCATCTTCCATTTGTTCAGCAACCCATTTGCGAAGTGCAGATTTTAGCTGTTTATCGGCACTACAGGTCTGACACATATAGCGTAGAATATGTGCGGCAGTGGCCACCACATCTTTACGTGTTGGATCTGAAAGACGTTTTAGTTCTTCGAGTTGAGCATCAATTCTACCAGTTTTCTTACAATTACAAGAGCTTACATTCGAGAGTTCTATTAATTCATCGCGGAGTTTAATGATTGGATTTGTGTAGCTTTCCCATGCAATTTTTCGAGCAATTTTAACATCTTCAAGGGCTTTAATTTCTATTGCAACAAGTTCAGATTCAGTGGCAATTTTATGTTCTAAAATCCAATTTCTCATTCGAGCATTGCAATCAAACTCGACTTCAAAATTCATTCGTTTTTCATCTTTATAGCGCTCATGCGAACCCGAAGACGAGTGTCCGAGTGGTTGAGTGGCTTCTTCAATATGAAAAAGAACAGGCACATGTTGAGTGCGACAGACTTCAATTCCCGTTTCGTAAAGTTTTACTAACCCTTCGTAATCCCAAGCTTTTCCTTTAAAAAATTGATATCCTTTTTTCTCTTCTGTTTGCTCAAAACCCTTCAGTACTTCTGAAATGCTTTCTTTTGTAGTTTGAAACTTTTTCGGAACCGAGATTCCGTAACCATCATCCCAAATAGATATTGCCATAGGAACTTGAAGTACTCCGGCAGCGTTAATAGTTTCAAAAAAATGACCTTCTGATGTGCTTGCGTCGCCAATGGTGCCAAAAGCAACTTCATTGCCATGATCAGAAAATTTTACAAACTGATGCAATTCAGGGATGTTTTTATAAAGTTTTGAGGCATAAGCAAGGCCCAGCAATCGAGGCATTTGTCCGGCAGTAGGAGAGATATCGGAACTACTATTTTTTTTGCTCATTAAATCTTTCCACTCGCCATTGTCGTTCATACTCCGAGTTCCAAAATGGTTGTTCATAAGGCGTCCGCCAGTTCCTGGACAAGCATCTTTTTCGGTATTTCCATATAATTGGTTAAATACTTGAACGAGATTCAGCTCACCAATGGCCATCATAAACGTTTGATCGCGATAATACCCACTACGGAAGTCGCCATTTTTAAACTGTTTTGCCATTGCAATCTGAGGAATTTCTTTTCCATCACCAAAGAGACCAAACTTAGCTTTTCCGGTCATCACCTCTTTTCGTCCAATTATACTTGCTTGTCGGCTTTCGGTTGCAATTCTGAAATCCGCTAATATTTCCTCTTTGTTATATTTTGTCTTTGCCATAAATTTACTATGTAATCATTGAAAGACAAACAACAAAACATCAAAAAAGTTTATTTTTATGATTATCCCGAACTTTTAGAAAAAAATGAAAGGTTTACTTTAATAAACAACGATGGTTGTTGAATGAGCTGAGTAAAAATTTGAACAAATTGCTTTTACCAACGAATCCATACAGAAAAGCCAATCTGCCATTAAATTTACTCCAATTAAATTGGGATAATAATGGAGCTATCGTAACCGATGACTTGTTTAAGATGTTGATATTTAATGTTTCACGATTTATGGTTGCGGCTAAAAAACATTAAATTTCAACATTAAGTTTGTTCAACTCGAAAAAAATATGTAGGTTTGTATAAATTAAATAACAATGACTATAACCCAGTTAGAATACATTATCGCGCTCGATTCCTATCGTAATTTTGCACTTGCAGCTGATAAATGTTTTGTGACCCAGCCCACCCTGAGTATGCAAGTTCAGAAATTAGAAGATTTTTTAGGTGTTCAGATTTTCGACCGAAACAAAAAGCCGATAGAACCGACAGAATTAGGAATTGATATAATTATGCAAGCTCGACAAGTGGTGCATGAACATAAAAAAATCCAGGAGTTAATTAAGGACAAAAAAGGAGTGATGAGTGGAAATATTCATATTGGTGTAATTCCAACCATTGGCCCATATTTAATTCCCCAATTTCTGATTAATTTCATAGAGAAGTATCCCGAAGTAATTTTAACGATATCAGAATTAACCACTGCTCAAATTATTGAGCAACTCAAGTTGGGGATGATTGATTGTGGAATATTGGCGACACCTATTCATGAGCCTGCAATTACAGAAATTCCACTTTATTGGGAACCACTTGTGGCTTATGTTTCTAAAAAACATTCACTATTCAAAAAATCATCTCTTTCGATGGGTGAAATTGATATTAACGAAGTGTGGTTGCTGAATGAAGGTCATTGCTTAAGAAACCAAGTTATTAATTTCTGCCACGATTTAAAGAAACACATCGAAGTAATTCGACTAGATTATCAAACAGGAAGCGTAGAAACACTCAAAAAGATAGTAGAACTCGGAAAAGGAATTACCATTCTTCCCGAACTCGCAATTCAGGATTTTAATGCTAAACAAATTGGGATGGTTCGTTACTTCAAAACACCAGAACCTTCACGTGAAGTAGGCATTGTAGTAACTAAAAACTACGTAAAAAAACGAATTATCGATGCCTTAAAAGAAGAAATACTCGCGGTTGTTCCTGAGAAAATGAAGCATGTTGGAAGCAGGGTTGTTCTAGAAATTATGTAATATTCTTTAATGAAGAGACTGTTAAATCACAAATGGATTAAATATATACTTATTGTTGGTACAATAATTTTTGTCGGTGCAATAATTATTACCACAATTATCACCAATCAAATTCAGAAGTTTTCAAAACCCTATATTTTCAATGAAGTTACTATTCAAATGCCAAGTTGTTATACAGTGGTTGTTTTAGGAGCATCAGTTCATCGGAATGGCAATATGTCGCCAATTTTAAACGACCGAGTAGATAGAGCCATCGAATTATATAAATTTGGTAAAGTAAAACGATTTTTACTCAGTGGCGATCATGGAACTGTTGATTACGATGAGGTTAACACGATGAAAAACTATCTTATTCAAAAAGGAATTGATTCTACAGATATATTTCTCGATCATGCTGGTTTTGATACATATAGCTCAATGGCTAGAGCAAAAGAGGTTTTTAAAATTGACTCGTTGTATATTGTTTCACAGAATTATCATTTATATAGGGCGGTATATATTGCTCGAAAAATGGGATTAACAGCTTATGGGTTTACTGCCGATAAAAGAAAATATGGTGGAATTATAAAATACACATTTAGAGAATGGTTTGCCAATGTTAAATCTTGGTTTTGGCTAAAGACGAATCATAAGCCTATTTTTTTAGGAGAGCAAATCCCAATTACTGGGGATAGTAAAATGTCGTGGGATTAATGCAGATTTTTATAAACTGAATAAGGAAAAAATGGAAAAACTCTCAGTAGTAATAATCACATATAACGAGGAAAAGAATATTGCTCGATGCCTCGAGAGCGTTAAAGGTATTGCAGACGAAATTGTAATTGTCGATTCTGCTTCGACAGATGCAACCGTAGCTATTTGTGAGAAGATGGGAGCCAAGGTAATTCAACAACCATTTTTGGGATATACCGAACAGAAAAACTTTGCTGTAGCTCAGGCATCGTATCCGTTCGTGTTTTCTATAGATGCCGACGAGGCTCCAAACGAAAAGTTATTACTGTCGATTATTGCTGCCAAAAAAAATCCATCAGCAAATGGCTATTCAATGAATCGACTTACTAATTACTGCGGAAGTTGGGTTAAACATTGTGGCTGGTATCCAGATCGAAAACTTCGTCTGTTTTTTAAAGAAAAAGGGGCTTGGACAGGTGGTGCTTTACACGAAAAATATGAATTGAATTCCAACGAAACACCGATGCTAATAGATGGCGACTTGCTTCATTATTCCTATTATTCGATAGATGATCACATCAAGCAAGTAGATAAATTTACGGCAATTTCGTCGAAAGAATTGGCAGAAAAAGGATATTGCCCTTCATTATTGAAACTGATTTCGGCAGCACCAGTTAAGTTTTTTAGAGATTATATTATAAAACTAGGGTTCCTCGATGGGTATACTGGATTTCAAATATCCAAAATGTCTGCTTTTGCCACATACTTAAAATATGCTCGAGCGAGGGATTTATATAGGATTAATCATCATAAGTAGATAGCCTTTGGGGTTCTATATCAATAAAAAGAGTTAAAAAACAGGTTTAATATTGTCCGTATGGACATAAATAAAGATGAAACGAATATTAATCAGCAGAACCGACAGTCTTGGAGATGTAATGCTTACACTTCCTCTGACAGGCTATCTTAAACAGCAATTTCCAAATTCTGAGATTTATTTTCTGGGAAAAAATTACACACGTCCATTAATAGAATGTTCTACATATATTGATCATTTTGTAAGTTGGGACTTGCTTGGATCTGAAGATTTCGACGAGCAGGTAGCCGCAATTAAAGCATTTAATTTAGATGTTGTTATTCATGTTTTTCCAAATAAAGAGTTTGCTAAGGTGGCTTACGCCGCAAAAATTCCTATGCGAATTGGCACATCGCATCGCCCATATCATTGGCTTACTTGCAATAAGTTAGTTCATTTTTCGAGAAAGAATTCAACACTTCACGAAAGTCAATTGAATTTTCAACTTTTAAAACCACTTATCGCTGAGGTTGCATACAATCTTGATAAAATGCAGCAATTATCGGGCTTTGAAATCAATAAAGATCATCACGAAGTTGACCTTTTTATTGATAAGAGTAAGAAAAATATTTTACTGCATTCTAAATCTAAAGGGAGTGCTCGGGAATGGGGATTGGCAAATTTTGCTCAACTTATTTCATTATTGCCATCCGAAAAGTACAACATTATTCTCACTGGCTCAGAAGATGAGGGAAAAATGTATAGAAGCATTTTAGTAGAGCCATTTCAAAATGTTGTTGATGTTAGTGGTAAATTAAGTTTAATTCAATTAATTGCATTGATTGCAAAAGCTGATTTTCTCGTTGCTTGTAGCACCGGACCTCTTCATATTGCATCGGCTCTTGGTATTAATACTATTGGAATTTATCCACCAATAAAGCCGATGCATCCAGGTCGCTGGGCTCCAATTGGTTATAAATCGAAAGTGTTTGTAAAAGAAGCGGAATGTAACAAATGTAGCAAAGGAGGCGAATGCACTTGTATGACAGAAATTAAGGCTTCGGATGTTGCCGAATATATAAATTCTTGTTGCAATTAAAACTGGTATTAAATGAATATTAAAAAGCAATATCGTATGCTAATATGATTTACTCCAATAACTCAAAAATAATCAATAGTTCATATTAGCATAGAGTATTTAACCCTGTCAAATAAGGAGGGCAAGCCCCGTTTGAAGACGAGGGCAAGCCATCCTAAATTTCAAATGATCCCTTGGATTAATGTGAAATTATTGTTTTATGATTTTATTAAATTGAAAAGGCAGCCCATTATCCATCTTAATTATATAAACTCCTGGAGCAAAATTGGTTGTTTGAATAATGGCTCTTTTACCCAAAGAACCTTTGTAAACAACTTGTCCAATTGAATTTAAAATTTCAAAATTGATGCTTGTAGGATTTTGTTCATAATCGATATACAACTCATTAGATACTGGATTTGGATAAATAGAGATTTCTTTTTTTGAATTTGCAGCGATGCCTACATCCACAATTTGTATACAAGCGGAAGTATCTGTGCACGTTCCTTGTGTAATTTTAACCGCATAACTTCCATTAATTGTGGCAGTATAACTTTGAGACATTTCGCCAACAATACTTGTAAAAGAATTATTACAATCGAGCCATTGATAGCCATCCCCAGCTGTATTTGCAGTAATGGTAACACCCGAAAGCGTTACATCAACATCAACGGTGTTCACCGTTAAAACAAGAGTATAGTTACTATCACAGCCAGTGCTACTTACATAATAAGCAGCATAAGTATTTGCTGTTGTGTAGTTTGCGCCCTGCCAAGTATATGTTTCACCATTACAAATACTGTGATTTTCGGTAAATTCATAAACAGTATTAGCGGTTAAAACTAAAGTATAGGTACTATCACACCCATTAACCGTTGTGTAATTAACAGTATACGTATTCGGAACTGCATAGACTGAATCCTGCCAAGGAAAATAATCACCATCGCAAATACTGTGGCTTTCGGTAAATTCATAAGTAGGATTAATGGATAATATTAAGGTATAATTACTGTCACAACCATTAACACTTGTATAATTGGCTGTGTAAGTATTGGCAGTTGAATAATCTACCCCATGCCAAAAATAAACATCTCCTTGACAAATACTGTGATTTTCCGAGAAAGAATAGATTGGATTTACGGTTATTGAATGAGTTGAAACAACCCCATTTCCACAAGCATTATGACCAGTTACAGTAATGTTACCAGAGATTGCAAGATTTCCATAATTAACCACAATGCTGTTAGAATCGCTAGCACCAGTGGCACCCGACGGTAAAGTCCAAATATATGATGTTGCATTCGTAATAGTGGGAACAGAATAAGTAACTAGATTTTGTCCTTGACACACTCCTGTTAATCCTACAATTGTACCAGCATCAACTGGTAAAGGATTTACGGTAATTGGAAGTGAAGAATTTACTCCATTTCCACACGCATTATGACCAGTTACAGTAATATTTCCAGAGATTGCAGAGGTGCCGTAATTAACAACAATGCTATTAGAATCACTCGTCCCTGTTGCTCCAAGAGGTAAAGTCCAAATATAAGAAGTTGAATTTGTAATAGTGGGTACAGTATAAGTAACAATATTTTGACCTTGACACACAGTTGCATTTCCAGAAATTAATCCTGCATTTGAAGGGAAAGGGTTGATTATTATATTTTTTATTGATGAAAGTCCATCACCGCAGGAATTATGGCCTTTTACAGTAATATTACCAGATATTGCGGTAGTAAGATAATTTACAGAAATACTACTTGAATCGCTAGCTCCAATAGCTCCCGAAGGTAATGTCCAAATATATGATGTTGCATTAGGGATTGTAGGCACAGTATAGATTACTTCTGTTTGTCCGGGGCAGATGGTTGAATCGCCACTGATAATTCCTGCAAGCGCAGGTAAAGGATTTACAATTATTACCAATGAAGATGAAACACCATCACCGCATGAATTATGACCAGTTACTGTAATATCACCAGAAATAGCCGAAGTAGAATAATTTACAGTAATGCTATTAGTAGAGCTAACACCTGTTGCCCCATTTGGCAATGTCCAAACATAAGAGGTCGCATTGGTAATTTCGGGAACCGTATAAGTTACCCCGCTCTGTCCTTGACAAACAGTTGTGTTTCCAGTAATAATTCCTGCACTAATTGGAAGTGGATTTATGGTAATATTGAGTGATGAACTTATTCCATCACCGCAAGAATTTCTGCCTTTTACAGTAATTTCACCTGAAATAGCAGTTGTTGGATAATTAACGGTAATACTATTTGTGGTTGTTGTTTGAGGTGCGCCAAAAGGCAAGGTCCAAATGTATGAAGTTGCACCAATAATTTCTGGAACAGAATAAATTACATTCGTTTGACCTTGACAGACTGAAGTAAATCCTGTAATTGTTTCTGCGGTATCGAGGAGAAGATTAACGGTGATGAGTATTATTGAAGAAACGCCATCGCCGCACGAATTAGTTCCTTTAACAGAAATTTCTCCAGATGTTGCAGTATTTAGATAATCGACGGTTATGCTGTTTGTTGTACTTGTTCCAGTAACTCCAACAGGCAGTGTCCAGATGTATGATGTTGCATCGGTAATAACTGGCACAGAATAGGTTACATTATTTCGACCTTGACAAACGGTATCAATTCCTGAAATTTCACCAGCATTTGCGGGTAATGGATCTACCGTAATTGGAAAATTTGAAGAAATTCCATCCCCACAAGAATTATGTCCATTTACCGTAATAATTCCAGATACTGCTGTGGCACTAAAATCTACTGAAATACTACTGGTATCACTTATACCAATTGCTCCAGAAGGCAATGTCCAAATATAATAAGCAGCATTTGTAATAGGAGGAACTGAATATAATACCGCATTTTGGCCTTGACAAACCGTTGGAGTTCCAGTTATTGTGCTGGCAGCAGTGGGTAAAGGGAATACGGTAACTGTTAAAGAAGAAGTTTCACCATCTCCACAATCATTATGTCCTCTAACTGTAATCACCCCAGATATAGCTGAATTTGTAAAACTTACCAAAATTCTGTTTGTATCGCTAGTGCCAATTGCTCCAGAGGGTAATGTCCAAATGTAAGTTGAAGCACCAGGAATTGGCGCCACTATAAAGTTTACATTGTTTTGTCCTTGGCAAACGATTGGTTTTCCTGAAATATTACCAGGATTTAGTGGTAATGGATTTACAATAATTGCTACTGTTGATAAAGAGCCATCATTACAGGGATTATGCCCATATACGCTAATATTTCCTGAAATAGCAGTAGTTCCATAATTTACAGTGATACTGTTTGTTGTGCTCGTTCCTGTAGCTCCCGATGGTAAGGTCCAAATGTAAGAAGTTGCACCAGAAATAACAGGTACAGTGTATGTTACCGAATTTTGACCTTGGCATACCGTGGTTAATCCCGAAATTGTGCCTGCAGAAGTTACAGTTGGATATAAACCAATCGACAGGGTTGATAGTAAACCATCTCCACATAAATTATGTCCTTTTACCGTAATATTTCCTGAAATTGCAGCGCTATAATTAACAGAAATACTGTTTGTTGAACTAGTTCCAACTGCGCCCGATGGCAGTGTCCAAATATAGGATGTGGCTCCAGTAATTTCTGCAACAGTATAAACCTCTGTAATTTGTCCTTGGCAAATTGAAGTGTCGCCAATGATTATTCCAGCACTTATTGGTAAAGGATCAACAACAATAGTCAACGTTGATTCCACGCCATTTCCACAGGTATTATTTCCTTTTACTTTGATTTCTCCAGATATTGATGAAGTGCCATAATCAACAGAGATACTGTTTGTTGTGCTTGTTCCAATGGCTCCCAATGGCAAAGTCCAAATATAAGATGTTGCATTTGTAATTACCGGAACAGTATAATTAACAGTATTTTGTCCTTGACAAACCGTTGTAGCTCCAGAAATAGCTTCTGCATCGGAAGGTAGCACATCAACTGCAATAGTTAATGTTGATATACCACCGTTTCCACAGGTATTATTTCCTTTTACAGTGATATCTCCTGATACGGCTGTAACTCCATAATTAATTGAAATACTGTTTGTTGTACTTGTTCCAATAGCACCCGATGGCAAAGTCCAAATATATGATGTTGCATTTGTAATTTCAGGAACAGAATAATTTACTAAGTTTTGTCCTTGGCACACTATTGATAATCCCGTAATTGTTCCTGCATTTTTTGGGAATGGATTAATATTCCAACTTACAACTTCATAGCTAGAATTATAGAAAAAATTTGCTAATCTTCGGGTTCTAATTTCAATTATTGAGATTCCAGATGTTGGTATTAATGTTTCGGAAGTGTAATTAATCCAAGCAGACCAATTTGCCCCATCGAAAGTTCTATATCTCAATTCGTCGATATTATTTCCACCACTTCCTGGTGTAAAATGAGCCGACGCTGATGCTCCTTCACAAATATTTGTTGTATTTGGTGTTTTTGTCAGCACGCCAGATACAGGCATCACTTCAACAGTATCACCAGACGTCCATTCATAGGCACCCATATCAATCACAATATTTTGAATTCTGTTATTTCCCCGAATGTCTAATAGTTCAGAGTTATAGATATTATTTCCAAGATCTTTGCAAGGAGATCCGCTTACTAGCCTAAAATCTCCGTGAGTTGGATCCACATATCCGGGATAACTGTTTTGACAACTTGTAGGAGTAAAAGCTCCTTGTCTAACAAAAACATCATTTGCTGCATTAGAAAAGCAAGAATTATTAATTATTGTCGTTAGTGAATCCACAAAAATTTGTTTTCCTTGAAGTGACCAAGCATTATTTCCCCAAAAAATTGAATTGTTTATTGTGATATTACTTGTAGAATATAAAGCTCCACCTTGATACGCCGAATCTCCAGAAAAAGTACAATTTGTAACAGTTGGATTGCTATATTGACTAAAAATACCTCCGCCATAAATTGCCTTGTTTCCGGCAATTACACAATTTGTAATCAATGGATTACTGTTATTTCTATTATAAACACCTCCACCACTGTAATGTGCATAATTTAAAGCAATGCCAGAATTTGTGATTATCGGATTACTGCCGTCATTATAAATACCGCCACCGTCGGCAGATTGAGCATTGTTATTAGAAATGTAACATCCAATTATTTTTGGGTTACTATTCATATTATAAATTGCACCGCCCGATTCTATTGCAAAGTTGTTTCTAAATTTACAATTAATAATTGAGGGACTATTGCTGTCATTATACATTCCACCACCAAAACTAAAAGGATTTTCGCCCGAAGCAAAACCACCCATAATAATAAAACCGTCAAGAACAGCACTATTGTCAAGGTGTAATCCTTGTGGATGATTGAAAACGTGAAAACAATTATCTGAGGAATCACCCACTATACCAATATCTCCACTGAGGATTGTTTGATTAAGGGCAATATTTCTGTCGCTTAATTGGGTTTCTACACCAGCAAATCCACCATAAACAGCAACATTGTTCTTTAGTTGAAAAGCGAAAAATCTAGATCCAATACCGCCAACTTCATTGGTTGGTTTATACGTACCAACAGCAACCCAAATTTCTGCCGAAGTGCTTGCAACATCCAAAGCTGCTTGAAGTGACGTAAAAGCATTTGCCCAATTTGAACCATCGTTTAATCCAGATGTCCTACTTGAGTCTACATAATAAACTTGTGATGTGGCGTTCGACTTTTGTAGAAAAAAGCCATTAAGCAGTAATACAAACAAAAAGGCGGGAATAAACTGTTTCATTTTATTTTATTTTATATTTTCAAAAAATTGGAATATGTGTAACTAAAAATAATCAATCGATGAGGAGTGCTGGAAGTTGGTGGGAATAATAGTATGTTAATAAATAGCTTTGAGTCTTATCAATGCGATATCTCATAATCAATAAAACATACCTGAACCCCCATTTTCTAAATGCAAATATAGTAATTTATTCTTGCAAAAAGAGAAAACGAAGAATAACCA
This sequence comes from Bacteroidota bacterium, assembly GCA_037130365.1. Classification (GTDB taxonomy): domain Bacteria; phylum Bacteroidota; class Bacteroidia; order Bacteroidales; family WCHB1-69; genus JBAXTE01. The sequence continues at coordinate 11,113 of JBAXTE010000013.1, read as the reverse complement.
ATAACAAAAGCACAAATAACTGTTTATCTAACTGTTCTGAATTAAAAGCTAGATACTTTTGAATATTTCAACAGTTTGAATTGGACAATATGGGCATCGAAACTCCAAAAAATCTTTTCACTCCCGAGATATTTTATCGAGATTAAATTTCCCCTCTAAACCCTTTACTTTGTGTCTTTTACCATTTTTTTCGAAGCTTTACGACCTTTCGCCTTTATAGCCTTTCGCCTTTATGGCCTTTCGCCTTTATGGACTTTCGACTTTATAGACTTTCGACTTTACGACCTTTCGCCTTTATGGACTAATAAACCATTTCCACTTTTCTATCTTTAGGTCGTTTTAACGAATAACCATATTTTAGTGTTATCATTTCTTTGGGTTTCAGAGTTAATGACCAGGTTAAAATTCCAGTTTCAGCGTCGTATTTAGCATCCCCTTTATTTGTGATATTTACACTTATTTCCTCTTCACGTGGGATTGGAATTTGCTCTTCTACTTTAATTTTCACAATATTATTTCGAGTATTTTTTACTTTCAGAGTATAGGCATAGGTCTCTTCTACATTATTCGTTAATGCTTTATTTTTAGCATAATCTACTGTTTTTTCGCGTTCAATAATCGTCGATTTGTCTTTGCCCAACGACAGCACCAACGTATCATTAATACTAGATGGATCGAGGTTTATGGCGCCAATAAATGAACCACTTAAAAAGATATTCATATTTCCTTCCTCAAAACCATTTCCTTCCCATCCATAAGTTTGAGCGGTAAGATAAGCAGATAAATCCCATTCTGGAGCTGCATACACTTCGTAGGAAGCTTCAAAATTGAATTTATTTAGTTCGAGAAGCGTCGCATTATCATTGTTTTTGATTGTATAAGGAATGGGAATAGGAAATTCAACGGTGGTAGGATTTTGTTCGGGAATAATTTGATTTTCATTTGTTGAACTAACTCTAGCTCCTCTTACGCTCCCCATTGCACCATCTTGTTTTGTGTACGCAACTTTTCTTCTTCTTTTTACATCGGCATAAGCATCAACAAATCTTTTGCGAACTGTTGGTTTTTGCATATTTGAACTTGGATTTCCGGTAGATAGAGTTAGCTGAACCTTATTCCATTCTAAGCCAGTGTATTGAAAAACTTGGGCTTTATAGGCCAAATTTATCTTCCCGTTGAGGTCGTTTACTCGTAAATCGTATAATGGAACCCATTGTGCATCGGGAGTGAAGTATTGTAACTCGATAACTGCATTTGTCTGCACAGGAGCAGTAAGCACTAAATCTACCACAGAAAACACTTTGGCTGTTTCACTTTTATTGTTTAGTTCCAATTCAATTAACTTTCGAGCTTTGTTTAATTTTTCAATTTTCTCCTTAATCAATTGTTGTTTTTGTTTTATTTGAGTTAGGGTTATTGAAGAGTAATCAGCGATTTGCTTCAGTTCTAAAATATTGATTCCTGTTTGTTCGCCGCCAATTTCAAGATTCGAATTTAGTAAACTTTCCTCTTCAGTGGTTGCTTCCATAAGCACTTGCTGCAATCTTATTTGAGCATCGATACTATCGCGTTTTGCAATAATTGCTTGTTGTTTAAGGTTCAACTTTTCATTATTGGAGTAATCCATTCTGCTTTTCACAGAATTAATGGTAAAATTTCCAACACCATTCACTTGCAATGAGGCAAAAACCATATTTTGAGGATTCCCCAAAACCGTAATATGGTTAACTCCGGCATGTAAAACAGTTTTTGCTTGACTTGTAACTTGAGCACCTTGACGAAAGACTACCACATCCGTTATTTGTGAATTAATTTCTACGGTTTCTTGTGCGAAAGTTGAAAAAGCATTCGTGATGAGTAAAAATAATATTATTGATTTATAGTTCATATTGTACTAATATTTAAGGATTTGATGGATTCTAAATTAATAAATTACCAAGGTTGATTTTCAAGCATATGCAATCGTATATTTGTACGAAATCGTAACGGTTTCCTTGGGCTTAATGGTAATCCACCAACTCAAAATTCCAGTATTTTCGTCGTAAGTAGCATTTGTATAATTTAAATCTGAAACGGCAACACTATTGCTTTTAGCTACAGGCACTTGCTCTTGAATCAGCATACGAATTGGTGCATTCTTCGTGTTTCTAAAGCTGTTTTTGTACGAAAAAAGTTCCTCTTTTTTTAATCCTAAATTAGAGTTTTTTACTCCGTTTTTCAAACGCTCTCGGGTAACAATAACTCCTTTGTCAACACCAAAAGAAACAGTGGCAGTGTCGTTAGAAGAAGGAATAATCAAAGAAGAATTTGCCACATACGAACCATTTAAAAAAACATTTAACGGACCACTTTCATAACCAGAATGTTCGAGACCAGTAATTTTTGCTGTTAAAAATGCACTTTTACTTAATTCTGGCGCCGAATAATACTCGTATTGAGCATCAAAATCACGACTGTTTATTTCCACTTGATTTGGTTTATTATCAGCTAAAATGGTGTATGGTGTGTTAATCTTAAATTCCATATTAGTCACATTTTCAACCATTTCGTATTGAGGTTTTTCCGCAGTTTTTTTATCTACCAAAGATACTTTTGTCACGCTAGCACATTGAACGGACTCTAACATTACAGTAGTAGCATTCAGATTAATTGAAAGATAAGAACTTGTAAGATAGTATTTTACTGTTTGGTATCCGACGTACGACACGTAAAGAAACTGAACATCAGGTGTTATTGATAATTTAAAATTTCCATCCATATCTGATTGTGTTCCTCCAAATTGTCTCCCACTTTCATCATAAGCAATGATGTTTGCAAATGGCACAGGTTCATTTCCATCCGTAATTTTACCCGAAATACTATTTACCGATGATGACAATGTTCTACGAGTACCAAAAACATTTTGTGTTGATGAACTGGGAGTTGAGTAATTTTTTTTCGGAACATAATTTAGTGAATAATAGCGCTTTACAGCCTTTGTATAATCATTCTTTTGTGATGGATTTCCGGTAGAAAGGGTGATTTGTACATTTTTCCAATCAATTCCAGTATTTTGCCAAACTTCGGCTTTATAGGCAATATTTGTTTTCTCGCTAACCCCATTAGAACGTATGTCGTATTGAGGATTCCAGCCACAATAATCCATTAAAAAATCAACAGAAAGGTCTAATGAGCCACTGTTTTCTGCCGATAGATCAACAAGTACCGATAATTCTTCTTTTCCTTTAATGGATAATTGAGCAAGTTCGTTGCGGAAACGCTGTAGAACATTGTTTATTAATGTAATTCGTTCGTTATTCTTCAGCTTTGCAACTTTTAACTCTACATATTTTGGAGCCATATATGACATTATCGCTTTTAAATCCAATAATTTTAACCCAGTTGCTTGACTTTTTACTGTTTTATTTACAAGTAGCAATTGATAATCATGATCTATCACGGTATTTGCTAAATAAATTTGTTGAAGAACATCGCTTAAGCTATCTATTTTGGTCTGAATTGCAAATGCTTTTGAGCTTTTTTCTAAGGTGTCGGCATCTGGAGTTCGAAGCAAATATGAAACGGAATTGATAAAAAAAGCTCCTTTGCCTCCCACCTGAATGGATTCTCGATTGACGATTGCTGGCAACCCTTTAATCTCAATTTTATTAACTCCTTTTGCTACATTAACAGAAGCTTCGGCAGATGCAAAAGCACCTTTTCTAAATACTGTTACTTGTTTAATAACACCTTTGGAAACAATCGGTTCCTGCGAATAAAGGCTCATAGATAGCAAGATTGCTACTAGCGTAAAAAGCTTATTCATACGTGATAATTTTGGTTAAAAAGAATAATTGCTCGAAGTTAAGAAAAAACTTAATGTGTACAGATTTTAGGCACTATTTATTAATGAAAATAAATACTGGTAATAAACCAATATGGAAAAACGACATTAAAGCTTAAATTTATAAAAATTGAGTCTACTCCGAAAAGCAAAGAATATTGAAATTCAATGTTTTTTGCCCCAACACTCAATGGTGAAACATTGAATATCAGTATTTTAAATACGTATTTTTAGGTTCCAGAAAGCTATCGGATTTAAGGACAAATTGATTTTTTGGAGAGGACTCAAAATTCAAAATAATCGTGGATAGGTAATTTTACCGAATTTTAGCCAGATATGCTTCCGCTTCCTTTAATTGTGAGACTTTACCAACATCAAACCAGGAGGAATTATCATCAACAACTCCTTTAATAATTTCGTTTTTTGCTGCGGACAAATAAATTGGAATAATAGGATATGAGCTTTGATTTTGAGGAAAATAAGAGCTGATTTTTGGATCCACTGCATGAATGCCACTAAATGCAAATTCTTTTAAATTGTCAGCATTTTCATCTACAATAATCTCCTCACCAGTAGCTTTATTTCTCCATCCTGATAAATTCATATGATTATCAAATAATAAATATCGTGAGGTTTCTCGCTCACGAACCAACACACTCGCAATCGCTTTACTCGATAAATGATCTTGATAAAATTTTGCCAGATTAACGTTGGTAATAATATCAACATTGTACGCTAAAAAAGGAGCACTGTCAGAAAAACAGTTCATCGCTTTTGCCAGCCCTCCGCCAGTATCTAGTAATAAATCACGCTCATCGCTAATTACTATTTTTGCATCAAACGAATTTGACTGTATAAAATCAATTATTTGAGAACCAAAAGCATGAACATTTATCACAATTTCAGAAAAGCCATGCGATTGTAATTTACGAATTGCTATTTCTAACAATGTAACCCCATTAATTTCAACCAATGCTTTAGGCTTTGTTAAAGTAAGAGGTTGTAATCGGGTGCCAAGACCAGCTGCAAAAATTAATGCTTTCATTGGATGTTAAATATCAATAATCTAAAGTTTTGATAAAATTAATCATTTTATCGAGAAAAGTTATAGTTTCAACAAGTTTTTTAGTTGTTCTAAATAATAAAACAGACCTTTGAATCGTTTCATCAAACATTAATTATCAAATACCCCCTATGAAAAAGTATTCTTTTGAGCTTATTGCGATTATTTTTTGTGCTTTTTGTATTCAAGCAAGTGCGCAAAAAACGAACACTGTAAATGGTGTTGTGATTGATTCTACAAATCAAAAAGGAATCTCGTATAGCAATGTAGCAATTTTAAAACAAGTAGACAGTTCGTTAGTTAAAGGGACAACCTGCGATGAAAATGGAGTCTATAAATTTGATAAAATTCCATTTGATAGCATAATCATACGGTATTCTTGCATCGGTTATCAAACTAAATATTTGCCAGTAATATTAGTCAAGAACAGTACTGATTTTAGCAAAACAACGCTTTCTCCGATTACTCAAACCTTAGAAACCGTTTCAATTACTGCAAGTAAACCACTATACTCTTTCGAAGCAGATAAAAAAGTATATAATGTTTCTGAGGATATTGCCATGCAAGGAGGAGTTGCTGCTGATGCGCTTCAAAATGCCCCGGGTGTATGGGTAGATATGGAAGGAAATATCACCTTAAGAGGAGTTTCGGGCGTGGAGATTTGGATTAATGGAAAACCATCAAAATTAAAAGAAGAAGGCCTAAAATCATATTTACAACAATTGCCAGCAAATGCCTTAGAAAAAATTGAAGTTATGACGAATCCATCTGCAAAATATGGTGCATCCGGAACTGGCGGGATAATTAATATTGTAACTAAATCAAAAATCAAAAAAAACTTTCTTTTTAGTTTTGGCTTAAATACAAGCACTCGCCCCGAATTTTCACCTTGGCTCTCTTATGTTTGGTCAAATAGCAAGTGGAACATCAACACCTATTTGAGTCGCTCACAAAGTGATTATAAATACAAAAATAGTTCTAATGGTATTGTTAAAAATGGAGTCGATACCACGTATACATTTAATACTTTAAGCGAGTCAAGTTCAACCAATAGCTGGACTTATGGGCATATTGGAGTTGAATATCAGATAAATCCGAAGAGCAGTGTTGAGGTATATTTTGGTGGTGGAGTAAGTGATGGAACAAACACTACTTATTCATTATCAAATAGATATATGACTCAAGAAAATATGCTTTATCAAATTACAACCAATAATTATGGGAAAAGCAATGGCGGAAATTGGAATGGAGGAGCTACCTATAGCTATAAATTTAACGAAGAAGGCCATTATTTAATGCTCGATCTTTCGGGGGGAAGTTGGCACAGTAGGTGGAATTCTGATAATGAAGAATTATATACCCTTCAGACAGAAAAAAACAGAAAGAGTAAAAGAGAAAATTTTAATAAAAGTGGTTGGAATAATCTTGGTTTATACTATGAAAATCCCATTAATGATAACAAAAAGATTGAGGCTGGTTTTGGATTAAGTTATAGTCCTCAAGAAACAGACAATCCTGTAGATACTATGAATTTTGCAACCAATGAATGGATTAGAGCCGATCGATATTACAATAAAAACCATGGTAGTGATATTGAAACAAATGGGTACTTAACGTTTTCGAATAAATTATGGTTTTTTAAATACAAGTTAGGATTAAGAAGCGAATCGAAACAATATCGTTTTACTTCGGATGCTGTCAAGACAGATGTGAACAGAGATTTTTTTAATCTATATCCATCAGTTTACTTGAGTTATCAAACCAAAAGCCAACATAATTTTAGTTTAAATTATGCTCGCAGAGTTCAATATCCAGATTATCAACTAGATCCATTTGTAAATTACAGAAATGAAGATATGTTGTATGGTGGAAACCCAAATTTAAAAGAAGCTTTTACAAATTCTTTTGAAATGGGTTGGTCAAAATATTTTAAAAGTGGGGGTTCAATAAACCTTACTTTATATAATAGAAGTACAAACAACACCATCTCTAGTTTTGTTGAAGTGCGTCAAGATTCTGTTTTGCAACGCACAACCTTGTTTTCATCATATATAAATTCAGGCAAAGATGTGTTTTCTGGAGGTGAATTTACGCTTACGTTAAGACCAAAAAAATATTTGAACATTATGTTGAATAGTAATTTGTATAATAAAATTATTGAAGCTGATTTAGGAATGTATAAAATCAACAAGAATGAATTTACTTACGACGGAAGAGCGACCATAATGCTTACCATTAAAAAGCTATATACTTTTCAAGTGGTTGCAATTTACAAATCATCAAATCCAAGTATTCAAGGATCAACGGACCCAACTTATTTTATAAATACTACTTTGAAAGCGGACTTATTTAAAAGAAAACTTTCTGTGAGATTTAGTGTTCAAGACGTCTTTAACTGGCAACAAGAATACCGTAAAACGAATACTCCAATGCTTGTAAGTTCAAATACCAGTAAAAGTACGACACAATATTTTTCTTTGGGGATTACCTTTCGTTTTGGTAAAATTGAATTAGAAAGTAAGGCAAAAACTGGTGGTGGTCAACCTCAAGGTGGTGCTACACAAATGTAGAAATAAAAAAGGGGATCTTGTTAGACCCCCCGTTTTTATTAATTAAAAAGAGAAAATTATTTTTTCTTTTCTTCTTTTTTTACTTCTTTCTTAACTTCTTTCTTAACTTCTTTTTTAGCATCTTTTTTCACTTCAACTGGAGCAACAACTTCTTCTACTTTTTTAGTAGTGTCAACAACAACAGTAGAGTCTACTTTAGTAGTTTCAATTTTGGTTGAATCAACTGCGTCAGTTTTAGCGCCTTCATTTTTACATGATACAACTGTTAATAAACCAGCAACTGCAAATACGAATAATACTTTTTTCATTTTTTTGTTTTTAATAGTTTAACAATCTTGTTTTAATCCTCAGATGCAAAATTAAGGTTTTTTAAGAAATAACCAAATGTTTTTAAAAATATTTTAAACAAAAACTTGTTTATAAGCACTAACATCTTAGAGTCTCTAGTATAACATAAGAAGAATTATTTTTTTAATGCGCAAAAATAGCTATTCAATTATACTACACCATCCAAATTTATCAGGTTCTTCACCATATTGAATACCTAAAAGTCGTTTATAAAGCTTTGTACTCCAAGGACCTGCTTCTCCATTTCCAAAGGTGTATACTTTACCAGTTTCTCTATCTTGAATTTCACCAATTGGAGAGATTACTGCAGCCGTTCCGCATGCTCCAACCTCTTCGAATGATCCAATTTCATCAACATGAATATGGCGACGTACAACTTTAAGACCCATATCTTCAGCCATATCGCGAAGACACATATTGGTAATTGAAGGTAAAATTGAGCTAGAATCTGGTGTAAAATAAGTATTATCCTTAATTCCAAAGAAGTTAGCTGGTCCGGCTTCGTCTATGTATTCTTTGGTTTTAGCTTCAAGAAAAATAGTAGCTGCATAACCTTCATGATGAGCACGTTCTCCAGCGCGTAAACTTGCTGCATAATTGCCACCAACTTTAAAACAACCTGTTCCGAGTGGAGCAGCACGATCAAAATCGCGAGCAATCTGCATTTTTACAGGTTTAAATCCAGTTTTAAAATAAGGACCAACAGGAGTTACGAATACCAGCAATAAGTATTCATCAGCTGGACTAACTCCAACTTTTGCACCTGAGCCAAGAAGAACTGGACGAATATACAAAGAACCACCAGAGCCATAAGGAGGAATAAAGCGTTCATTTAATTTTATGGCTTTATAAATAGCCTCTTTAAAAACTTCTTGAGTTGGTTCGGCCATCAATATTCCTTGAGCAGATCTAACCATTCGTTTCCAATTCTCTTCCCAACGGAAAATTCTTACTTTTCCATCTACACCCCTAAATGCTTTTAAACCTTCAAAAGCCTCTTGTCCGTAATGTAAACATGTTGCTGCCATGTGAATTTCTACAAACTCAGATGAAGATATTTCCAATTCACCCCATTTTCCATCACGATGGTAACATCTTACATTATAATCCGTTTTCATGTAAGAAAAGGATAGGTTTTTCCAATCAATGTTATTCATGTTGTTATTTTGTTTGTTGTTTTGTTTTTTCTGTTTTATATGGCGCTAATTTAGGTATATTATTTTAATGTTATTCATTTTTTAAAAGAATTTAACCCAACTTTTTCATTCTATTGTTGAATCAGAACTGATTTTTTCTTTAAAAATGTAATAAGTGTTAGTAAGAATAACTTTTTGAGCTTTTAATCGTTTAAAAAAGCAAAAAAACAATTATGATAAAATCATTTAAAGAACAACACCCAATTATCGATTCGAGTTGTTATATTTCAGAATCAGTAGATGTTGTTGGAACTGTTACACTAAGCAAAAATGTAAACGTTTGGTTTGGAGCCAGAATTAGAGCTGATGTAAACACAGTTTTTATTGGCGAGAATAGCAATATTCAAGAAAATACGGTAATTCATGTTGACGAAAATTCTCCTACAACTATTGGCAAAAACGTTACTATTGGTCATGGTGCAATTATTCATGGATGCCAAATTGCCGATAATGTAATAATTGGCATGGGCGCAATTGTACTAAATGATGCAAAAATTTCTACCAATACAATTGTTGGTGCCGGTTCGTTAGTTACCCAAGGAAAGGCTTTTCCAGAAGGAGTATTAATTTTGGGAAATCCAGCAAAAGTAATTCGGAGTTTGTCAGAAGATGAAATTGCATCAATTCAAAAATCAGCCGATATTTATGTGAAACTCAGCAAAGAACATCGTCTGTAATTTTGACAAATAATCCGTAAAATGTACTATAAAATACGTTATTCATTGGATGAATATTATACGTGTTATTGAATTATATTTGCAAAAATTAGCTTTGTTTACCTTTCGGGTCGGCTAAATCATATTATTATCCCGGATTAACTCACTAACAATTCAACCCTTTTTATAGTCACATTTCAGGTTTTCATATTAAAACAAAAAATGCAATACCTTTGTAAAAAAACATTTAAAACATTAAATATGAAAGCACAAAACTTTTCTACGTATCGATTAATCAAAAGTGAAGATTTAAATCATCATGGGACTTTGTTTGCAGGAAGAACTGCAGAATGGTTTGTTGAGTCAGGATTTATATCCGTTTCAAGTTACTTAAACCCCAAAAATATCGTTTGTTTAAAGATTCATGGAATGGAATTTAAAAATCCTGTTAAAGGTGGGGAAACGATTTGTTTTAAAAGCAAATTGGCTTATGTTGGAAAAAGCAGCTTGATTGTTTATGTACAAGTTGTTCATGGTAAAGACAATAGACATTTAGTGGATGGATTTATTAGCTTTGTTCATGTAGATGAAAGCACAAAACCAGCACCTCATGGATTAGAGTTAGATGTTGAAAATGAGGAAGATAAAGTGTTATATGCAAAAGCATCTTTACTAAAAAAATAAACCAAGATTTACGCTTAAAAAAAGCAGGAATCTCGAATTTCAAGATTCCTGCTTTTTAAGGAATTATTTATCTTGTAATAATACGTCTACCTTCTTTTACTGATTATTTGAAGACAGAAAAATGAAGAACATTACTCCCAAAAGATGTATTAAACTTCGGGTCACCTTAAAAAGTAGGGGAATAAGTTTGGATTAATAGCATTTTTTTGGGGAGAAGAACTTTTGAAAATAAAAATAACTTTTTTCAAACTATAAAAAAATCTTTGTTTACTTACTTCTTTTGGCCATTCTAAAATCAATAATAAATCATTTGTCGCCTTACCTTTTTGTCTTGAAACACCTGAGCGAAGCGAAAGCATGAGTACCTTGTAATCTTAAAATTATAATACGAATAAAAAGTAACAAAAATCCCGATAATTATCGGGACAAGACTTCACCAAAAAAGCTAAAAAATCATCCTTTTTTACTGAGCGAGCCAAGCAATATAATGGATATAAGCAATTTTTTTCACAATACGGATTTTAATGCTTATTGTTTGTTTACATTATCACACCCGCCTCGCTTTTTATCGTAAAAAAGGATGGTTTTTCTAAACGCTTTTTTGATAAGGTCGGTCTAAACGCTCACGCGGGGCTATGATACAAACCTCACAAAATAAAAGCCTTATATTCATAGAATTAAGCTTTCTATGGGGGCATAAACCGCCTTGAGTAAAAGAGCGTAAAGAAAAAGAAACAGTTCTGCGTTAAGGAATCGATGGTGTTTGACGACGT